>JBBTWH010000013.1:0-13490 GCA_038062835.1 Patescibacteria group bacterium
AGCCGGTTCCCCGGCGAAGGCCGGGGAAGCCGAGTTCCGCAGGGAGCGGAGGAATCCCGCCGCGCCCACTACTCCTCATCGTCATCTTCTTGGGCATGGGAGGCGAGATAGGCTTCGGGATCGCGTAACCACTTCAGGTAGGCCTCGATGAACGGCTCGATCGCGCCGCCGAGGACGCCGTCCGTGTCGCTCGACTTGTGCTTGGTGCGGTGGTCCTTGACCATGCGGTACGGCTGGAGGACGTAGGAGCGCGTCTGGCTTCCCCACTCGGCGCTGTGGTACTCGCCGCGCAGGCCCTGCATCTCCTTCTGATGCTTCTCCTCCTCGATGGCGGCGAGCTTGCCCTTCAGCATCTTCATCGCGCTCTCCTTGTTCTGGATCTGCGAGCGCTCGTTCTGGCAGGTCGTCATGATGCCGGTCGGGAGATGGACGATGCGGACGGCGGAATACGTCGTCTGGACGCCCTGGCCGCCGTGGCCGCCGGCGAGGAAGGTATCGATGCGGAGGTCCTTCGGGTCGATCTTCACGTCTTCAGTATCGCCGATGTCGGGCAGGACTTCAATCATCGCGAAGGACGTGTGGCGCGCCTTGGCGGCGTCGAAGGGCGAGATGCGCACCAGGCGGTGCACGCCGTGTTCGCTCTTCAGCCAGCCGAAAGCGTGGCGTCCGATGACTTCGATGGTCGCGCCCTTGAGGCCGGCTTCCTGGCCCTTGGCCTCGTTCAGCATCCGCACCGTCCAGCCCTTCTTCTCGCAGAAGCGGGTGATCATGCGGAAGAGCATCTCCGTCCAGTCCTGGGCTTCGGTGCCGCCGGAACCGGAGTGGAAGCCGATGATGGCGTTGTGGGCGTCGTAGCGGCCGTTGAAGAGCACCAGGAACTCGAGATCGGTGAATTTCTTCTCCATCTCGACCATCTGCTTCTCGATTTCGGGGCGAAACTCGGCCTCTTCGTCGGGTTGGAGGCCGGAGGCGAGACCGACCAGGTCGGCGACGCCTTTTTCGAGTTCGTCCCAGGTCTGGAGCTCGCGGCGGATTTCCGCGACCTGTTGGGCGATGACTTTGGCGCGGTCCGGCGAACTCCAAAAGGCCGGATCCTGCATCTGCTCCTCGTACTTCTTCAGTTCGTCCCGCGTGGCGGAATCGTCAAAGCAACCTCCGCGTGGAGACGATCTTCGCGCGGAGGGTTTCGACCCGTTCAAGAATATCTTTCATAAGCCGGAGCTAGAGTTTGATCTGTTTGGCGTACTTGGCCAGGATCGGAAGTTCCCACGATTCGCCGTTCAGGGTCTTCACGAGCGCCATGACGTTGACGACGAGCATCGAGATCCAGGCGGCCCAGCCGACGAGCGGGATCCAGGCGAAGAACGAGACGACGATCCAGGCCACGAACAGCGCGATGCCCTGCTTGGCGTGAAACTGGCAGAAGGCGCTGTCCTTCTTCATCATCGGGACGAGGAAGAGCAGCAGCACGTACGAAAGCGCCGCAGTGACGCGATGGTCCTTGGAGTCCTGGCTCATACCCGGACAGTCTATCATTTTTCAGCCTTCTTTTCAAGGCACGTCGGTCGCGACCAACGTGCCAAGGGGAAAACCCTGGGGCAGCCTTGACGTGCGGCTTCTTTCGTGATACAGAGTCGCGCAGGAGGTACTCATGCGCGTCATCAGGCCGAATCGCGAAGACCCCCAATGGAAGCGCGAGGTGGAGTGCTCCTCCAGCGCTCTGGGCGACATGGGGTACGACAAGCAGGGGTGCGGAGCCGTGTTGGAGGTCACGAAAGCGGACCTCTTCATCCATGAGACGGAAAGTGGCCTGTGCATTGTCGAGGTCAGCTCATTCGTCTGTCCGTGCTGCGGTGAAATCATGCCGTGCGGGGAACCGTTTGGGGACCTGCCGAACTACAAGAAATGGAGAGAGCGGCAAACGCCTCCCTATCGATGAACGCGACGAGGCCAGCGGCCTCGTCTTTTATTTTCCTAGATCAGTTCGAGGTCGGCTTGGAAACGGAAGCTCATCAGCATCTTCTCGAGGACCGCGCGGACGGCGGCTTCGTCGGCGAGCGTGAACTCCCTGATGGAGCCTGGCTCCCAGACCTCGAAGACCGACGTGGCAATGCGCGTGGCGAGCTCGTAGCAGTCCCCCTCACGGAAGGCGCGGTAGTTGCGGCCGTCGAGGCGGTGGCTCATCGCGGCGTCGCTGAACGAGAAGGAAGAGAAGACCGTTTCGCCGAGCATCACCGCGCCTTCGGCGATTTCGGCTGGCTGGGCCGCGAGGCATTCGGCTTCCGCACCGAGGTCGTCGCGAAGATGCACGGAGAAGGCGGAAGCCTCGAAATTCGTGTCTTCGTACGCCGGCGGGTCGTACGGGAAGCAGGCCAGCGCGTGCAGCGGGTCGCAGACCGGGATGTAGCCGAAGCTGGCCATCGCTTCGCGTTCATGAAGCGGGACGATATCCGCCGGGTAGCGTAGGACGAGGTCATGCTCGGCATCGAGGTAGAGGCTGATGCCGGGCTCTTCGGGCGCAGCCAAGCGGCCGGAGTCGATCGTCCGCTCCACCGTTCCGGAAGCCGAGATCGGTGCGCCAGGCACTGCCGCCACGAAACCGCCGCGCGAAGATACGATCCACGCGAGCGCACCGACGACGGATGCCGCGAAGAGCGCCGAGAGGAGCGCGGCGCGGCGGGACTTCATCTTGTGGTGTGGATCGTGCATGCCGACAGTATACCAAAAACCGGCCCGCGTGGGCCGATTTCGTGCGGACTAGAAGTCCATTCCCATGCCTCCGCCATGGCCACCGCCCACTGAGGCGGCTTCCTTCTTCTCGGGAAGCTCGGCGACGACGGCTTCGGTCGTCAGGAACATGACGGCGACCGAGACGGCGTTCTGGAGGGCGTTGCGGGTGACTTTGACCGGGTCGACGATGCCGGCGGCCAGCATGTCGTCGACGAAGGTCTCGCTCTTGGCATCGTAGCCGGCGCGTTTGTTCGATCCCATCTTGGCGGCCACGGAGGTGACGATGTCCAGGCCGTTCTTGCCGGCGTTCTTGGCGATCTGCATCATCGGGCTCTCCAAGACAGTAGCGACGATCTCTCGGCCGACGTGGCGCGAGGCGGCGACGGACGAGGCGTCCTTGGCCTTCTCCTCGCCGAGCTCGACCTTCGCGCGCAGGAGGGCGGAGCCGCCGCCGGCGACGATGCCGGATTCGAGGGCGGCCTTGGTGGCGTTGACGGCGTCCTCGATCAGGAACTTCTTCTCCTTCATCTCGGACTCGGTCGCGGCGCCGACCTTGATGACGGCCACGCCGCCGGTCAGCTTGGCCAGGCGCTCCTGGAGCTTCTCCTTGTCGAAGTCGGAGGTCGCGGCGTCGAGCTCGTTCTTGATCTCGGCGATGCGCTTCTTGATGTCCGCCTCGGCGCCTTTGCCGCCGACGACGGTGGTCTTGTCCTTGGTGGCCGAGACGCGCGAAGCATGGCCCAGATCGGCCAGTTCCAGGGTCTCGAGCTTGAGGCCGATCTCGTCAGAGACCAGCTTTCCGCCCGTCAGCGTCGCGATGTCCTTCAGCATCTCCTTGCGGCGGTCGCCGTAGCCCGGAGCCTTCACGGCCAGGACGTTGAAGGCACCGCGCAGCTTGTTGATGACGAGGGTCGTGAGCGCTTCGCCATCGACGTCTTCGGCGACGATGACGAGTTCTTTGCGGCCGGTAGCGGCGATCTTCTCGAGCAACGGCAGGATCTCCTGGATGGAAGAGATCTTCTTGTCGGTGATGAGGATCTGCGCGTCGTTGAAGACGGCTTCCATCCGCTCGTTGTTGGTGACCATGTAGCCGGAGACGTAGCCGCGGTCGAACTGCATGCCCTCGACGTGCTCGGTCTCGATGCCGACGCCCTGGGACTCTTCGACCGTGACGACGCCGTCCTTGCCGACCTTCATCATCAGGTCGGCGAGGAGATTGCCGACCTCCTCGTCGTTGTTGGCGGAGATGGTGGCGACCTGGGCGATGCGGTCGCGGTTGCCGGCGATCTGTTCGGCCTGGGCCTCGAGGTTCTTCGAGACCTGCTCGACGTATTCATGCATGCCGGCACGCATGGCGTGGACGTCCACCTCGAAGCGGGAGTTCTTGATGCGCTCGAAGCCGAGGCTGATGAGTTCCTGCGCGAGGAGCGTGGCGGTGGTGGTGCCGTCGCCGACGGAATCGTTGGTCTTGGAAGCCGCCTCGCGGACGAGGTCGGCACCCATCTGTTCGGTCTTGTCGGAGAGGTCGATTTCCTTGGCGACCGTGACGCCATCCTTGGTGACGATCGGGGCGCCATATCCGCGCGCGATGACGACGTTCTTGCCCTTGGGGCCGAGGGTCGCTTTGACCGCGTCGGCCAGCTTGTCGACGCCGGCCTTCAGGCGAAGGCGCGCGTCATCTCCGTAGAAAATTTGCTTTGGCATAATTTTATTCGATGACGGCCATGATGTCCGATTCTGAAATCACGAGATATTCCTGATCGTCGATCTTCACCTCGTCGGGAGAATATTTCTTGAAGACGATCTGGTCGCCCACCTTCACGTTCATGGGCGCGAGACGCCCGTCGTCGAGCAGCTTGCCGTTGCCGATGGCGACGACTTCGCCGCGTTCCGGGCGTTCCTTGTCGGCCGAGTGCAGGATGATGCCGGACTTGGTCACCTCTTCCTGGGGAAGCGGCTTGACCACGGCGCGGTCGCCGAGAGGTCGGAGTTTCATACCGTGAGGTGCTTATGGATACTTAGGTGAAATGTGATGTTAGCACTCATGTCAAAAGAGTGCCAGCAGTAGTGTAGGCAAGGCCGTTTTTACTGTCAAACTCGCTCTCGGCCATTGACAGGGCTGTCGAATCCTGCTAGCTTCACGGTAGGCTCTGCAACACAAGGAGTTGCGTCATGACCATCGCCGTTTCCGTCCTGTTGTTCCTGATCACGACCGGCTGGCTCGTCATGGCCTTCTGGGACGGTTTCAACCCGATCTCGTTCCTGATCGCCGCCGCCCAAGGCACGCTCGGCGTGCTCCAGCTCGCGATGCCGCTCCAGGGCATCCTGATCACGAACGGCGTGCTCCTGTGCATCTGGGGCTTCGTCGGCATCGCGCTGACCCACATGGTCTTAGTCGAGAGAATGGTCCCGCTCATCCTGATGACGATCCTGCTCTCGACGGCCTGGGTCATCACCTTCGCCGTGCTCCAGCTCACCATCGTCGTCTGAATGGACGGCGTTTTTCGTTTCTCTCGAAAGAAAAATCCTCACCGGATGAGCGTGAGGATGCGCGGTCGAGGCAGAAGCTACGGCAGGAGAAAGACGCGCTCTTGCCAGTGCAGTCCGTCATGACGCTTCACGTAGAGGCGGCCGGGGAAGCGGGTGGCGTGAGAGTCGAGCGCGCGATCGGCGATCTCTTCGATCGCAGCGTAGGGCAGCCAGCGGGTCATGCAGACGCCGCCATCGTACAGACAGCCGAGCACCTCGGACGGTCCGCGATACGGATCGCTCCGCCAGCCGATCAGGTCGACATCGAGTTCGTCGCTGTGCGTGATCTGCGCTCGCGCCACGATCCGGTCCATGGCATGACTGATGACCGCTTGGGTCACCATCCCGAGGATCATGCCGACGGTGAAAACGCCGGCGATCCAGAACGGAACCTTGTTGGGAGAACTGACTTCCTGTCGCAGCATGTGGCACCTCCTCAGGAGGATGTACTCCTACGAGGCGCGCGCGTCAATCCCCGCTCTCCTCCCCCGCCTTCAGGAACAGTCCGAAGAGGGCGCCGGACAGCATCGTGCCGGCGAAGAGGTCGTAGGGGTAGTGGTCGAAGATCGCGGCGACGATGATGACGATCGGCAGGGCAGCGGCGATGGCCACGCGCGGCGAGCGGGTACGGCGCATCAGCCAGACGGCATCGAGCCACCAAGCCGCGACGAAGCCGAGCAGGATGGCCAGGCCGAAGAAGCCGAGTTCGGCACCGACGAGCAGCGGAACGAAGTGCGGCGGCGTGACGGCGAAGGGATCTTCCGGAAAGCCGAACTCCAGGAAGGCGGCCGGCAAGTAGTTGCCGACGCCGGTGCCGGTCGCGACGTATGATTTCAGGATGCCGTAGCCCTCGGAGAACGACGAAGCGCGCTCATCGAACGACATCGTCTCAAGACGGCCTTGGGCCGTGAGCCGGGCGGTCAGGGCCGGCATCGACAGCGCGGCGACGAGGCCGACGGCGAGCAGGGCGCAAGCCAGGGCGGGACGCAGGCGGCGGCGTCCGGCCGCGTCGACGGCGCGAGGCACTGTTAAAGAGATGGCGACGGCGACGAGCGCGGCGATCCATCCCGAGCGCGAGAATGACGCGACGAGAGCGGCGGCGATGACCGCTACGAGAGGCAGAAGTCGGCGACGGCCTTTCACGGTCTCGGATGCCAGCGCGAACGCGGCGACGAGGCCGGCGGCCGCGTATCCTCCGAGGACGTTAGGATGGGGCAGGCTGCCGTAGGCGCGCAAATAGCGGCCGGAAGCGGTCTCGACGACGGAAACGCCGGCATCCTGGGCGGGATGCGCGGAAATGCCGAGCAGGGTCGAGTCGAAGCCGGACTGCGTGAACGATTGCCAGAGGCCGAGCGCCGAGGTCGCGGCGGCTCCGAGCGCGAAGGCTCCGAGCGCGGGAGCGAGTCGTACGCCAGAGACCCAAATCAGATACGTCAGCGCGAAACCTTCGAAGAGGTGGATGGCGCTGAAGAGCGCTCCGACGGTGTCGTACGACCAGAAGACGGAAATGAACGCGTAGAGCGGCAGGAGCGCCGCCATCTGTAGCCAGATGGGCGCCTCCGTCTTCTTCGGCTCGCAGCGCGCCGCGGTCGCGAGAAGATGGGAGCCCAGCGCGACGAGGACGACGATTTCGAGCGCGAAGAGCGAAGCCGTCCCCTGCTCCCACGGCGCGCCCAAAAGTTCGGCCGGCTCCTTGATGTAGCGGGCCTGCCACGGCAGCAGGGCAAGGATGACGAGAACGAGGCGGTCACGCCAGCGGGCGAAGGACATGGGAGAGTTTCTCTTGGTAAGCGTCGCGGATTTCCGCGCGGCGGTCGTGATCGTGGAACTTGAGGATGCGGTCGGAGAGGACGACGTCGGATTCCGGAGAGTCGGCGGCGGCACGGAGCGCGGCAGGCATCCAGGACTTCTGACGCCGCTCCGCCCAGCGCTCGAGCCAGTCTCCGAACAGCGCGTCGAGCGAGCGTTCGAGGGCACGCTTGAGCCGTACGAGCCGAGGGACGACGGCGCGGCGGCGCGAGGGCGACTGCACGCGCGTGCCCGGCAGGACGTCGCGCAGCCAGCCGTTCCTGGCGAAGATGGCGCGCGCGGCGCCGTACTCGTCGTAGACGGGATAGAGCTCCTGCAGCCAGTGCGGAAGATAGACGTCGCCGTCGATGGCGAGCCCCTTCAGATCCAGCGCGTCTTCCGTGACGAAGAAGCTCAGGCAGATCCTGTCGGCGGACTCCGTCGCGGTCGGGCGGACGCGCATGAGCGCGGCGAGGCCCGTCACGAAGAGGCGCGTGAGCCAGATGCGGCCGGGCGCCGCGACCACGAACATGTCGATGTCGCTGCCGTCGCGGGCGTAGGAGCGCGCGAGCGTGTTGCAGACGAAGGCGGCGCGCAGGTACGGCGCGAAGCGCGCGAGACGGAAGAATCCGCGGACGCGCGCGTACTTGCCTTCCGCCAGAAGGTAGCGGGATTTTCGCGACGCGACGATCGCATCGCGGCCAGCCAGGAAATACAGGCCTTCCGCCTGCCCGATGACGCATGCTTGCCGCGAATTTTCACGGTCGTGAAAATTCGCGGATTCGGAAAGTACGCGCTCGATGTCCTCGAACGACGGGCGCGCTCCTTCCGATGCCGGGAGCGCCAGGAAGATCTCCTGCGCGGTCAGCGGGAAATCGAAGGCATCGTAATACGCCAGCGCCGCCAGGACGCCTTCGCGGATGCGGTTCATGCTTTCGCCTCGCTGACCAATCCGATGGCCTTGGCCTTCGCCAGCTCCATCGCCTTCTCGACATTGTCGTCGACGACCATCTTTTCCGCGTCGATCGAAAGCACCTGCTCGCGCGAGATGAGCAGCGGCTTCTTGAGCATGCCCGAGGCCAAGCCCCTAGGGCGTACTCGGTATCGCAGTATGGCATGAGTCTCGACGTCGAAATCGAAACCGGCGACGCGCCCGAGGGGCACGCCGCTCTTGGTCTCGACGGGAAGCTTCAGCAGCGTCTTTTCGTCCAGGAAGGCCATACACGTGAATGCGAAAACGGCGCTTCCAGTATATCCCGGATGCGCCGTTTCGTGGTGTGGGCTATTCCTTCTTCTTGAAGGCGAGTTTCTGCTGGGCGATCATCGCGAGGTTGGTGAGCAGCCAGTAGAGCGTGAGCCCCGCCGGGAGCTTCCAGCCGATGAAGAGCGTCATGGCCGGCATCATGTAGAGCATCTGCTTGTTCATGATGGCCATGGTGTCCTCGTCCTTGCTGCCCTCGACATGCACCTTCACGTCCTTGCGCTGCATCATCTTGGCCTGGACGAATTGCGCGGCGGCGGCCAGCACGGCCAGCACGATGCTGGGCGCGGACAGGTCCAGGAACCCGAGCGACATCGTCGAGATGTGTCCCGGATTCGAGATGAATCCATACAGCATGTCGAGCTTCTCGGACTTGAGACCGGCCGAGAGCACCTGGTAGAGCGCGATGAAAAGCGGGAGCTGGATCAGGAGCGGCAGGCACGACGAGAACGGGCTCACCTTGTGCTCGGCGTAGAGCGCCATCATGGCCTTGGCCTGCTCTTCCTTGTTGTCCTTGTGCTTGTTCTGGACTTCCTTCAGCTTCGGCTGGAGGTCCATCATCGCCTTCTGGTTCGCGAGCGCGCGGTGCGTGAGCGGCCAGATGGCCAGGCGGACGATGACCGTCAGCGCCAGGATGGCCAGGCCGAAATCGTTGAAGAGCAGGTCGTAGAGCCCGACGGTCAGGTTCAGGATCGGGCGGTAGAGCGCTTCGTTGAAGATCGCAAGCATGGATGCGAGTTACTCGTGACGTTATTCGCCCTTCTCCTGTCCCTCATCGTCCTTCTTCTCCTCTTCCTCCTTCGCCGAGGCTTCGGAGGACGCGGCGGCGGGAGCGGATTCCTCGATGGGAGCTTCCGCAGCCTCGGCCGGCTTTCCTTCGTTCACGTCCATGACGTTGATCTTCCAGCCGGTCAGGCGCGAGGCGAGACGGACGTTCTGGCCGCCCTTGCCGATGGCCAAGGAGAGCTGATCGGCGTCGGCGCGGACGGTGGCCACGCGGTTCTGCGTGTCGAGGTCGACCTGCTTCACCTTGGCAGGCGCGAGCGCCTTGCCGATGAAGACGGCAGGATCCTCGTCGTGGTGGATGACGTCGACCTTCTCGCCGCCGAGCTCGCTGATGATCGTCTGGATGCGCGTGCCGCGCTGTCCGATGCAGGAACCGATCGGATCGATGTTGGAATCGTCGGAGGAGACGGCGACCTTCGAGCGGGAGCCGGCTTCGCGGGCGACCGAGTGGATCTTCACCGCTCCGGAAGCGACTTCGGGAATCTCCGTCGAGAAGAGCTTGCGGACGATGTCGGGATGCGCGCGGCTGACGATGACCATCGGCCCGCGGGTCGTCATGGTGACGGAGTTGACGTAGACCTTCACACGTTGCCCGGGAGCGTAGTTCTCCATCGGGATCTGCTCCTCCGGCGGCATGGTGGCCATCACGCGGCCGAGATCGACGAGCACCAGCCGGCCTTCCTTGCGGGAGACGATGCCGGAGACGATCTCGCCTTCGCGGCCCTTGAACTCGCCGAAGACGTTCTCGCGCTCGGCTTCGCGGAGCTTCTGGATGATGACCTGCTTGGCGGTCTGGGCGGCCATGCGGCCGAACTCGCCGGGAACTTCGAGCTCCATACGGAGCGTCTCGCCGAGCTCGGCGTCCGGCTTCACGGCCTTGGCCTCGGTCAGCATGATCTCGAGCTTCGGATTGAAGCGCTTGATCGGGTTGCCTTCGGCGTCGAGTTCCGGTTCAGGTTCGACGGCGCCGGCGGCGGCCGCGGCCTCGAGCGCGGCGATCTCCTCCTCGGTCGGGAGCTCCTGATCCTCGACCACGAGTTTCTCGTCGAAGACGCGCGTCTTGGTGGTCTCGGGGTCGAACTCGACCTTGAGGTTCTGGTTCTTGTTTCCGAAATCCTTGCGGTACGCGGCCGCGAGGGCGGATTCGACGGTTTCCAGCACGACCTCGTAGGGGATGTTCTTCTCCTCGCAGATCTGCTGGATGGCTTGGACGATGGGGCTTGCCATAGATGTGTGGCTAGATGAGTGTCGTGCGTCTGCCGTTCGCTGCGGAACTCGGCTTCCCCGGCCTTCGCCGGGGAACCGGCGAGCGCATCACCGCGCGCTCGCCTGCCTCAGACAGTCCTCGCTTCACGGCAGTCGCACGCCACCCATCTGTATGGGTTGAGTGAGAGAGGTAAGAAAAACACCAGCCTCATTTCAAGGCTGGCATCATTACGAACTGAGGATAGCACGGGTCAGGACGGGGCGTCAACCGCCCCACCATGACATGCAGCGGCGCAAGACCACGAAGGCCGCGACGATGCAGACGATGACGATCGTCATGTCGACCCGATCGAAGCGCAGGCGGGCGCGGTAGGCCTGTTCGCCGTAGGCCTGCGGATCGGACTTCTTGAGCGCCTCCTGCGCACCGTTCCAACGCCGTACCCACAAAGCGCTGGGCGGCAAGGCGAGGGCGGCGAGGATGGCGACGAACAGCAGCAGATACCCGACGTCATGAAGCAACCACATGCAGACCTCCTAATGGACGTCTGGTCACTCTAACGCGACGTTCTCGAGATGTCGAATATCGGGGGTGCCGGAGGCGAGATCGACGGCCATGACGTCGATGCGCCAGGGGCGGTCCGTCCAGCCCTTCCCCGTCCGCCAGGCTTCGGCGCACATGGCGATCGTGCGGAGCTTCGACGGTGTGACGGCCTCTTCCGGCGGGCCGAAGGAACGGTCGCGCCGCGTCTTCACCTCGACGAAGACGAGCGCGCCGCGCGGATCGAGGGCCACGATATCGATTTCGCCGATCCTCGAAATCCTCGCGTTGCGCGCGACCACGCGGAAACCACGGCGCGCCAGAAACGCGGCCGCCAATTCCTCGCCTTCGTCGCCGAACTTCCTCTTCTCGGTGCGCATGACCGTGTCCTGACAGAAACGCAGGGAACACGTCAAGCGGACGCCGCAAATCTACAATTCTTCACGGCCGTGAAGATTTGGAGAAAATGACGCTCCCCGGGCCAAGGCCCGGGGTTTTAGCGGACAGCAAAGAGGCCTAGCGGCCTCTTTTTTCTGTTCAGGACTTTTTGGGGATCCATTTGCGGATGCGCGCCTTCTCTTCGTATTCGGCCTTCTGCTTGGGCACGACCGCTATCAGGAAGCGGAGGATAGATGCCGTCCAGACGATGGCGACGAGCAGCCAGACGAGGAACCAGAAGCGCGCGCCGAAGAAATAGACGAGTTCGTGGGTGCACCAAACGATGAGGAGGCCGGTCACGCCCATCCAGAGGCCCATCGAAGCGACGCGCTTGCCGCCTTCGGCCCAGAACATGTCACCGGAGCGGGTCTTCGAAAGCGTGCGGGCCGCGAGGCCGACGACGACGAGTCCGACGAAAAGGGCGAGGAGTCCGAGCTTCGCGGACGGCATGAGTTCGAGGGCCTGCAGGGAGAACCAATACGACCAGGAGAGGATGTTCGACATAAATGCGTGTGCGTTATCATCATGAGGCTAAATGAAAAACCGCCCCGGCGCAAGTGGGGCGGCTTCAGCCTTTCTTGAGGACCAGTCCGTAGTGGTACGGGCCGGCGTCGAACTCCTTCTGCAGCTGGAAGCCCGCCTTCACGGCGGCGGCGGCCGCGTCGTCCTTCGTGAGCCTCCGTTCCGGCGAGGGGCCGAGCACGGCGCCTGCCAGCTTCCATTCGATGACGAGCAGGATGCCGCCGGTCGCGAGCACGCGCGACGCTTCCGCATACGCGCCCGCCTTGTCGACGACGTGCAAGACGTTGACGACGACGACCATGTCCATCGAGGCGTCCGGCAGGCGCGAGCCGTTCGGCTTTTCGATGTTGCCCCAGACCATCTCGACATTGTCGAATCCCGTGAGCTTCGAGCGGCTCTGGTTGGCCTGCAAGACCGACTTCAGGATGTCGACGCCGTAGACGTGGCCTTTCGGCCCGACGAGCTTGGCGGCCGGGAACAGGAAGTGGCCGACCGCGCCGACGCCGAAATCGGCCACGCGCATCTCTTCCCGGATGCCCGCCTTTTCGAGGGCATTGAACGGGTCGATGAGCGCGCGGCCGGTCGGCAGGTAGTCCATACTAGGCTCCAGGCCCGGCGGGAGCGCCGAAGAGGCCTCCGAACACGCTGACGAAGAACTTGACGTGCAGGTTCGTGATGACCAGGAACGAGATGAACATGATGATGCAGCCCAGGATCTTGTAAACGACGCGCATGCCGCCGAGATGCGAGTCGGCCCAGGACGAGAGCGAGCCGAACGTCTCCGAGAAGAAGTTCGCCTTCCATACCATGACAAAGCCGAGTCCGGCCCCGAGAAGTCCACCGATGACGCGTCCAATCATATGGAGACAGTATAGCACAGGACCAGGTTGCGCATAAAAAATCCCCCTTCGCATGAAGCTACGGGGGACGGGCCGGCGATCGGAGGATCAGCGGGCGGCGGGCGGGATGTCGAGCGTCTTGGCGCGGGCGCGGCAGCCTTGGATGACCGCGCGTTCGACCAGCTGGTTGACGCGCGAGACGTACGTGATGGCCGAGGGCGGGCAGGATCGGTAGTCGGCCGAGGACGCGTCGACGGGGCGCAGCAGATAGGAACCGGCGACGACGGCACCGACCCGCAGGTGGTCGTACGGACCGATCCTGCAATCGTCGCCGACGGCAAAGGTGAAGCCATCGTCCATGATCGGCTCTGCGTTATGGACGGTGATGATCCAATTGCTGCGGAGCTCGCGCAGGCCGAGCGACTCCGGAGTCAGCGTCAGGCCGACGGGATCGCTCAGGCAGTCGTCGAAGGACTTCCGGGCGGCCGGGCTTTCCAGGCCGCCGGGTATGTCCTTCGACGACATCTGATCGATATCCCGACGCAGTTCGGCGTACTTGGTTTCGGCCGCATCCCGTTCGTCCTGCGCCCGGACCTTGCTTTCGTAGTAGATATCCCGCACATTCTCCACCATCGACTCCCCGGCGCACTGCGCGACGTTCATGAAGATGGAGCAGACGGCGACGGCCGTCAGGAAGAGCGGGGCGATGCGGAGCCAGAAGGAGCCTTGGGCGCCCTCGGCGACTTTCTTGAGCTTGTGCGTCTCTTGCGTTTCCATGAAAGGACCTTTCGTGCGGGGTGGGACTCTCGTACGGATGTTTCTGTATCACGCTGGAGCGTCCGCGTCAAGGAAC
>JBBTWH010000014.1:0-47155 GCA_038062835.1 Patescibacteria group bacterium
TGGTAGCCCCAAGGGGAATCGAACCCCTATTTGCTCCGTGAAAGGGAGCCGTCCTAGCCGTTAGACGATGAGGCCGCGTCGCTTACCCGACAGCATGTCGGCCGCTCCTTCTTCGCGCCCCGACGTACGTCGAGGCTTGATGGCATTCAAGGCGTTTTACGCGGTCGCGTAAAACGTCCCTTTGAACACGGCTAATCTATAGGAAAAACCACGGTGCGTCAAGGCGCTGGGTCGTCCATGAAAAAACCCTCACGCCGCTTTAGGCGGGGTGAGGGAGACGCGGAGACGTTCCGTGATGTGGTGGACCATGGACTTGACCGTGCCTTCGGCGATGCCGAGCGCGCGACTCGCTTCCAGGTAGGTGAAGCCTTCGAGGTGTACGAGCCGCAAGGCTGCGATCTGACGCGGGTACCGCCCTTCGAGCGCGGCGATGGCGGCGCAGAGTTCCTCGTACGCGACCAAGTCGTCGGCAGGGACGTCATGTGACGTCATGCCCAACGCGTTCCCGCCGCGGTCCGCGGAGACGGTCTTCGGACGTCGCTTGGCGCGTCGCTGCCAGGTGACCGCTTCGTTGATCGCGATTTTCCCGAGCCAGGCGCGGGCGTAGGCAGCGTCGCGCGGCGGCCACGCTCGCGCACCCTTGATCCAGACGTCCTGGAGGACGTCGTCGGCGTCTTCGCGGCAACCGTTCAGCGTGCGCATGAGGAGGCCGATGAGCTTCGGCCGGTACGCCATGAAGAAGGCGGTGAAGCCTTTGGTATCAGACAGCGTCGACATCGGACGACCACCTTTCTTGAAAGGACTGACGTTCCGTTGTAGCATAGGAAATCATCCAGGTCAATATGCGCATCCTCGGCATCGAGACATCCTGCGACGAGACGTCGGTCGCCCTGCTCCGCGTGGAGAAGGGGATTTCGCGCATCGAAAAGCACCTGACGGCTACTCAGGTCCTGAAGCATGCGGAGTACGGCGGCGTCGTGCCGGAAGTCGCCGCCCGCCTCCATGCCGAGACGCTCCCGCTCCTCATCGACGAGCTCGGCATCGCGGGCAAGGACCTCGACGGCATCGCGGTGACCCGCGGCCCCGGTCTCGTCACCTCGCTCCGCGTCGGCACCGACTTCGCTCGCGCTCTGGCCTACGGCTGGGAACTGCCCATCGTCGGCGTGAACCATATCGAGGGCCACATCATGGCCAACTGGATCGGCAAGGACGTCTCGAAGGATGGCGCGGCCTACAAGCTCCCGGCGCTCATCCTCGTCGTCTCCGGCGGCCACACTGAACTCATCTTGATGAAGGGCTTCGGCAGATACGAATGCATCGGTTCGACCGTCGACGACGCGGCTGGCGAAGCCTTCGACAAGGTCGCCAAGATGCTCGACCTCGGCTATCCGGGCGGCCCCGAAGTCGCCAAGCGCGCCCTCGCCGGCGACCCGTCGAAGTTCGCGTTCCCACGGCCGCTTCTCAATAAGCCGCATTTCGATTTCAGCTTCTCGGGCCTCAAGACGGCCGTCCTGTATACGTTGCAGCGTAAGAAAGCCTGGAACGAGCAGGAGACGAACGACATCTGCGCGTCTTTCCAAGCCGCGGTCGTGGAAACGCTCGTGACCAAGACGCTCCGTGCCGCACGCGCCAAGAAGGTCAAGACCGTCTTCCTGGCCGGAGGCGTCGCCGCGAACCGCCTGCTTCGCGACACGCTTGCCGCGGCGGTGAAGAAGGATCTCGATGGAGTGGAAGCCGTCATTCCTGGACTCGAATACTGCACCGACAACGCCGCCATGATCGCCATGGCCGGCTATTTCCGGCTGTCGAAGAAAAAGCAGGACGGCTGGAAAGGGATGGAGCCCGACCCTTCTTGGGAACTCGGACGCTGATATGGAACGCTATGAGACCAAGACCGCAGCCGAGACCAGGAAGATCGCCGCCGCGCTGGCCAAGCGCATGAAGGGCGGCGAAGTCGTGGCGCTCATCGGGAACCTCGGCACCGGTAAGACGACCTTCGCGCAGGCCTTCGCCAAGGCGCTCGGCGTCAAAGAGCGCGTCCAGAGCCCGACCTTCATCTTCATGCATGAACACCGCTTGAAGCGAAAAAACGGTCCGAAGTATTTCGTGCACGCCGACGCCTATCGAGGCGGCGTCGCGGAACTGCGCTCCATCGGCATCGAGGAATATTTCGGCCGCCCCGACGCCGTCGTTCTCATCGAGTGGGCCGACCGCGTGAAGGAACTTCTTCCCAAGAAACGCGTCACCGTGCGCCTGAAGCATCTCGGCGGCGACCGGCGCGAGGTCAGGGTCGGGGGCTTGAAATAATCCCGCGGGCCTGCTAGCTTCGATGTAAGCCCTTTCAATCCCGTACGACACAAGGAGGCCCGCATGGGCAAGAGCCGCCTGATTCGCATCTCGAATCGCGGGATCTTCCCGCGATGGCGCCTCGAAAGCGTCGGTTCGTCGTCCAAGCGCGACAAGATGGACGATACGTCGCAGGGCGGCTGGTTCGGCTCGGGGACGAAGATCGCCCCCATCGCCGCGCTGATGCTCCGCATGGAAGTCCGGATCTGCTCGATGGACGAGCTGGGCGCCTACCTCGTGACCTACGACGTCGTCGACGGTCCCGGCGGCAAGGACGACCCGCGCGTCCGTCTGCGGTACTCCGGCGCTAGGACGTACGACGTCATCACCCAGTTCTCGCCGGACGGCTTCATGAACTGGTCGAAGCCGATCGGCGACGACCACGTGAAGGAGTTCCGCGTCTGGCGCGAGTATCTCCGCAACGCGCGCGACGCCGACAAGGACGCCCCGCATGTCCATGGCGTCGAGAGCGTCGGCCCGGCCCCGCCCGGGGAGACGCGCGTCTTCCTCACCCGCACCGCCGAATTCGAGGCGATCTGGAAGCACGTCGACAGGTATTTCAAGTACCTGTTGAAGGCGACTCCGATCTTCGCCTGCCCGGGCGCCGGCCGCATCTGGCCGAAGTCGCAGGCGGGCGTCACGCGCATGTTCTCGCTCGGCACGATGGCGCTCTGCAACAAGAGCACCGGCTGGTCCACGCTCTACGACTACGACTTCGACGAGAAGGCGCTGATGTCGGAGGAGCGGACGTTCGAGAACATGGGCAAGGTCTACCTGGAGCTCGCCGGCATGCTGTCCGCCTGTCCCAGCACCGTCCTGGCGCTTGACCTGCTCCGCGCCATGATTGAAGGCCGGGCCGAGCTCGAACGCCTCGCGCTCGCCCAGTTGAACGCGATGTCGCCGATCCCGTCCAAATCCGTCTGGAAGGCGGCCTGGCACGCGATGCACGGCGACGATGCCGTCATCGCCAGCGGCACCTGGTCCGACCAGCACGTCCGCGCCAGCTTCGAGAAGACCCCCGTCGTCGTCGCCTCGCACAGCCTCAAGAACTTCCTGAAGCTCTGCGGCGTGCAGGAGTCGAGCGACATCATCCCCGCGGCGGACCGCATTGGCTACCGCGTCATCACGCCATCGCCGCCGGAGAAGTCGGTCTTGGCCGAGGCCAGGGCGATCCTGCTCCAGCGGTTCCCGGAGACGCGCGACACCCCAGTGCGCGTCTACGAGGCGCTGGATGCCGCGACCGAACGGTTCGCCTCCGGCTTCTGCCTGCCGCCGGTGCCGCCGTTCAAGGAGGTCTTCCTCCGGCGCGATCGTCTCGCGGACATCCGCAAGACGCTTCGCACGCTCAACCACGAGTACCGGCATATTCGGACCGGAGCGTACGACGGTACTCCGGAGCTCATGCGCCGCGCGGACGAGGACATGACGGAGCTGCTGCTCGAGCTCCGTCGCCGCGAGGAAGCGAGCTGGGAACTCGACTGGGAAGATCTGAAGACCGATTCCGACGTCGAGCCGCCTCCGCTCCCTCCGCTCCCTCCCGTTCCGAAGAAGACGTAAAACCCTGCACCACATGGTGCGGGGTCTTTTTCCTCATTCCGCCGCCTCGAGCACCTCCTCGACCGTGGTGAGACCGTCGAGGGCCTTCAGGATGCCGTCCTGCGCCATCGTCACCATGCCTTGCTGGATGGCCAGGTCCTGCATCTGATACTCGGAGACGTTGCCGGTCAGCAGAAGCTTCTCGATCTCGGGACTCATCGTGAAGATCTCGTAGATGCCCAGACGTCCCTTATAGCCGGAGTCGCCGCAGGTCTTGCAGCCCTTGCCCTTGTAGAACTTCGCCGTCCCGATGTCCGGCTTTTCGCCGTCGCCGGCGGAGAGCGTCGACATGATGTCCGTCACTTTCTTCAGCTGGTCGGGTTCGAGCGCCGTCTCGCCCTTGCAGTCCTTGCAGATGCGGCGCACGAGGCGTTGGCCGATGACGGCGTTGAGCGCCGGCGCGAGCAAGAAGGGCTTCACGCCCATCGAGAGGAAGCGGGGGATGGCGCCGGCCGCGCTGTTGGTATGGATGGTCGAGATCATCAGGTGGCCCGTCAGCGCCGCCTGGATGGCGGTCTCGGCCGTCTCAAGGTCGCGGATTTCTCCGATCATGATGACGTCGGGGTCCTGGCGCAGGATGGCGCGCAGGCCCTTGGCGAAGGTGTAGTCCTTTGAAAGGTCGATAGGGGACTGGTTGATGCCTTCCAGGCTGTATTCGATCGGATCTTCGAGCGTGATGATCTTCGTCTCGGCGTCGTTCAGTTTCTTCAGCGTGGCGTAGAGCGTCGTCGTCTTGCCGGAACCGGTCGGACCGGTCGTGATGATCATGCCGTTCGGACGCTCGACCTGGGTCTTGAGCTGTTCGTACGCCTTGCCGCGGATGCCGAGGTCGTCGAAGCTGAGCGCGATCGTGCCCGGCTTCAGGAGACGCATGACGACGGACTCGCCGTAGGCGGTCGGGATCGTCGAGACGCGGACTTCGACTTTCTTGCCGGCGACGAAGATGGTGAAGCGGCCGTCCTGGGGGATGTCGGCGACGTTGATCTTCAGCCCGGAGAACAGCTTGATGCGCGAGATGATGCGCGGCCAGACGTCCTTGGCGAGGCGCGCGGCGTCCTGCAGCACGCCATCGACGCGGTAGCGGATGACGACGTCCTTCTCCTCCGCCTCGACGTGCATGTCGGAAGCGTCGCCCTTGAGCGCGCCGGCGATGATGATCGTCACCGCGTTCGTGATGTCGGCGCCCTTCAGCATCTTGTCGAGGTCCTTGAAGGAGGACATCTGGTCCTGGTACTTCTTGAGGTCGGCTTCGGTGATCTCGACGCCTTTCACGATCTTGTGGATCTTCGGCAGGGTGTCGTACAGCTTGAGCGCGAGGCCGAAGCTCTCCTCGGAAATGATATACATGCCGACGTTGGCGTGCGCGCGTTCGCCGACCTGGTAGGCGGCCTCCTTCACGTCCGGCCGGGAAGGGTCGATGGCGGCGACGCGCACCTCGTCGCCCGTCTGCAGGAAGACGACCGTCTTGAGCGCCGCGGCCTGTTCATGCGAAAGCAGCGCCAGCGCTTCCGGCGAGATCGGGAAGCCTTTGAGATTGATGTAGGAAAAGCCCAAGAGAGCGCCGCGTTTGGCGGTCTCGCGCTCCTTCGCCTGCATGTCGAGGTCGCGCATCTTGGCCGAGAACTTCGCCTGCGAATCGGCGGATGTCAGGTTCGGCAGCTTCGACTTCTTGAGCAGGTCGTTGATGTTGGGCAAGTCGCCAGGCATTCCCGTCGTCACCCCGGCGGAGGCCGGGGCCCGTTTCAATTATTTCAGCAGCTTCTCGAACCAGCGCGCGATCTTGGATCTGCCGCCATGGCCGCGCTGATGGAGCTTGTTGAATAGGTGCACCCAGACCGCGTATTGGAAGGCGGCCAGGCCTCCGCCGATGACGGCGAGCAGGACGACGGCGGCAAGGCCCGCGATGCCGATGATGACGGCGACCGCGGCGCCGCCTTGGACGAGCGAGGCACCGACGAGGAGCGGCAGCAGGATGATGCCGGCGACCGCCGTGGCCGCGGCGATGCCGAAGGCCGCCAGCAGGTTCACGCCGAAGAGCACGAGCGCCGTCTCGAGGCTGATGAGCCAGTACTTGCGGAACAGCGCGACGGCGGACTCGATGGCGGCGACGAGCGGCAGGCGCTGGAGGCTGACGTAGCAGGCGGCGTAGATAGTCACGAAGCCGATGATCAGGGTCAGCGGCGTGAGGAGGACGAATCCGGCCAGGTAGGAGAACGAGCTCCAGAGGTTCGCGTCCGCCAGGTACAGGACGGTGAGCGACAGCAGGAGGTAGAAGAAGGCCATGATGGCCAGGCGCGAAAGCACGTTCAGGACGAAGAGCGGGAGCGCCACTTCGTTGCCGGCCGCGAAGAGCGAACCGAAGGCCGTCGCGCGGCCGCGTTCGGCGTCGCGCGCGCCGGCGATGAGGCCGCCCTGCGCGGAGACGACGACCCAGGCCGCGACGGCCGCGAGTCCGAGGACCGTGAGCGCGATCAGCAGGAAGACGACCAGGTTATGCGCGCCGATCGAGGCCATAGCGCCCTCCCAGCCGCTGCCGAACGCCAGCATGCCGGAGGAAAGGTAACCGCCGAAGTCCTCGTCGAGGCCGAGGCGACCCGTGCCTTGGATGAGCATTTCGTAGACGCCCCCGTTGCCGAGGAACGAGACGAAGAAGCCCAGAAGCCAGAGCGCCTTGTTCTTGCGCACGGTTTTCCAGGCGTCCGCCAAGATGTGGCGGTAGAACGCGCCGGTCGGTTTGGTCATAGTTCCTCCTAGTGAGTCGAACATCGTGCCCTAAGTATACAGCAATTCCCAGCCGCGAGCCACGCGCTGACGCTCAAGCCGCGCTGAACGCAAGACCGGCCCCTTTACGGGAGCCGGTCTTTTTCGGTCAAGGAAAAAACCGCCTACTTGGCGGCTTCGGCGCATGCGAGGAGCGCCTTGGAAAGGAGGATCAGCGGCGCGGGCGGGAGGTCATGGTTCCGTCGCGGGCGGCGCATCTCGCGGCGGATGCGCCAGGCCAGCAGGATGTCGTTCCTGGGTCGTCCGATCAGTTCCCCGTAGCGGAGGAAGGCGTGGGCTTGGCGATCGTTCGTCAGCGGTTCCCAGCCGAAGAAGGCGAGGAGCATGGCCAGGGCGAAGGAATCGCACCAGGCCTCTTCCTGGACGTCGAATTCCGTCCTGACCCTTGCCGTCTTGTGGCGGAAGAACGGGTGGTCGCGCTTCAGGACATGATGGGCGAGCTCGTGATAGATCAGCAGGCCTTCGCGCGCCGACATGTCGTTCGGCACGACCGGCGGCAGCTGGACGCGCGAGCCGCCCTTCACGAACTTGTCGGGGAACAGGTAGGCACAGAACGGCTCCGCTTTCTTCATACGATTGATCGGGATGCCAAGGCGGGCGCAGAGCTCATAGCCCTCCATACCCGCCCAGTCGTAGTAGGCGTACCACAGGAAATGGACGGCGTGGCACGGGATCGACGGCGCGTTCCCGCCCCGCCTGCAATCGCAGGTCGCGGACATATTTCACCTCCGGCGCAAGTGAACCAGTCCGCGCCGCCCGCGTCAATGCGATACCGGACCATCACGGGAGCGGCGGTTCTTTTCATCATCTCCGTTCTCTTGACGCGGCCAGCGGCGTGTGATAGGACCGAGTCGGAGGCACCATGCTCACCGCCCTCATCATCGTCGGTTCCTTGCTCGGCTACCTGACCATCGGCCGCACGGTCGCCGACGCGTCCTGGCGCACCTGGACGAAAGGCGACCCGAAGACGACGTCCGCGCGCTTCCTCTTTCCATACGAGTCCCGGCTCTATCCGAAAAAGTTCGGGAAGTTGGATCGATATGGCCTTATCGCGGCTAGAACTGATCCGCTGGACTCCATCGACGTCATGCTCTATCACTGGGGAACGACGGCGTTCTGGTCGGTCAAACTCCTTTGGTGCTCGTTCGCGTGCCTCGGAATCGGCGTCGGCAAAGGCGTCAATTGGCTCACGGCCTGGCCGTCACAGCTTTTGCTTCCGCCCGCGGACCGCAAGGCGTTGCCGGAACCGGAGGCCGCCCGACCGGAATCGACCCCGCCCGAGCGCCGCTACCTCGACGCGGACCGCCGCGAACGCGAACTGCACGCCAAGATGGACGCGACGCGCCTCGAGAAGCAAGAAGCCGCCAAGGCGCTCGGCGGCGAAGACCAGGCCCGCAAGCTGGCCGCCCTGCCCGATCGCAAACTCTGAAACGCAGTACCGACCCCAAGAAGGTCGGTTTTTTCGTATTGACAGGCGAAAGCGCCCTTTGATACGTCCATGCTATCATTCCTTACGAAGTCATCCTATGGAAGAAGAACCGAAATTGAGCGAGGTCCTGGAAGCCGTGAAAGATGGTTTTGGCTTGATGGACGAGAGATTCATGAAGGTGGACGAGAAGTTCATGAAGATAGACGAGAGATTCATGAAGATGGACGAACGTTTCGACGCTGTCGACAAGCGTTTTGACGCGATCGATCAGCGCTTCGATCGGCTGGAAAAAAGGACGACAGCCATCGAAACAGGCATGGTGACCAAGAACTACCTCGATGAAAAACTGGGCGTCGTCGGCGGGAAGATCAGCGCCCTGACGAACGTCCTGCAGAAAAAAGGCGTCATCACCGAAGATGAAAAACGCGGCATCTACGTATAACCGCAAGACCGGCCCCTCTCGGGAGCCGGTCTTTTTTGCTTGCCAAGCCCGAAGCGTAAGCGTAACGTACGCCTACGCACCTTGGAGGCATACGATGGAAGATTGGAAGCTCGACTATTGGCAGGCTGGCGGATTCCCGGATCCGGACCTCTTGATCGGCAAGCGGTTCCGATTCGAACCCGACTGGGATGACATCTGGACGAAGGCTCGTCTGCGCGATGGGGACCCCATCACAGCCGTGAGCGGCGTCATCGTCGGGCACAAGACGGAGACGAGGGGCGATGCTCACACCGATTACGTCCGCATGACGTTGACGATCAAGGCCGACCCCAGCGCATGGGTCACGGACGCGGAAATCTCTTTCGATGCCTACAGCATCTCCTGGGTTTCCGACTGCGCCGAGCGCGGTTCCATGATGTGGAACATCACGGACTGTCTAGACGATCATCTCTCGGGTAGGCTGTCGATTCTCTGATCAGTGAAACGCAAGACCGGCCCCTTTACGGGAGCCGGTCTTTTCTTTCTTCCACTCTTAAGGAGAGGTCCTGCGCGTGGCCGCCCGACGCGAGCCACAGGCTCGCTGCCAAGCCGGCCTTCGAGTGGTAGGCGCGTAGGGGATGTCCGCGGAGGAACCCGTTGGTTCCGCAGCGGACGTCCCCGAAAGCGCCGACGGATCACGCCATGAGGGCCGCGAACTCTTCCTTCTCGATGGTCTCGTTCTTGAGCAGGACCTCGACGACCTTATCCATTTTGACGCGCTGTTCGCGGATGACTTTTTCCGCCTGCGCCTTGCCGTTCTGGATGAGGGCGGCGACTTCCTCGTCGATCTGGATGGCGACCTTCTCGCTGTAGTCGCGCTGCGAGTGAATCTCCTTGCCGAGGAAGATCATCTCCTCGTGCTCGCCGTAGGTCCGGGGCGGCAGGACGTCCGACATGCCGAAGCGGGTGATCATGTCCTTGGCGAGCGATGTGGCCTTGCGGAGGTCGCTCGAGGCGCCGGTCGTGAGCTCGTTGAAGATCTCGCGCTCGGCGACGTAGCCGCCGAGCATGACGGCGATGTCGTCGACGAACTCGCTCTTGGTGTGCATGCGCTTGTCCTCGCTCGGGAGCTTGATCGTGTAGCCGGCGGCGAAGCCGCGGGAGATGATCGAGATCTTGTGGACCGGGTCGGCGTGCTTCGAGAAGGCGGCGACGAGGGCGTGGCCGGCCTCGTGGTAGGCCGTCACTTTCTTCTCGCGGTCGTTCAGGATGTAGCTCTTGCGCTCGGGGCCGAGCATGACCTTCTCGACCGAGTCGAGCAGCATGGCTTCGGAGACTTCCGTCTTGTCCTTGCGCGCGGCCAGGATGGCGGCCTCGTTCATGAGATTCGCGAGGTCCGCGCCGGAGAATCCGGGCGTCCGTTCGGCCAGCTTGCGGAGGTTGACGTCGGAGGCGAGCGGCTTCTTCTTGGCGTGGATTTTGAGGATCTCCTCGCGGTCGTTCAAATCAGGAGGATCGATGACCACGCGGCGGTCGAAGCGGCCGGGGCGGAGCAGCGCCGGGTCGAGCACGTCGGGACGGTTGGTCGCCGCGAGGACGATGACGCCGGCGTTGGGCTCGAAGCCGTCCATCTCGGTCAGGATCTGGTTGAGCGTCTGCTCGCGCTCGTCGTGCGAGCCGCCCATGCCGGTGCCGCGCTGTCGGCCGACGGCGTCGATCTCATCGATGAAGATGATGCACGGCGCCGTCTTCTTGGCCTTGGCGAAGAGGTCGCGGACGCGGCTGGCGCCGACGCCGACGAACATCTCGACGAACTCGGAGCCGGAGATGTGCAGGAAGGGGACGTTGGCCTCTCCGGCGACGGCGCGGGCGAGGAGCGTCTTGCCGGTGCCGGGGGAGCCCATGAGCAGGACGCCCTTGGGGATTTTGGCGCCGAGCGCCGAGAACTTCTTGGGGTTGCGCAGGAAGTCCACGACTTCCGCCAGCTCTTCCTTGGCTTCCTTGACTCCGGCGACGTCCTTGAACGTCACGCGGTTCTTGCCGTCCTTGGGCACCTCGCGGGCCGAGGACTGGCCGAACATCATCGCGCGCATGTTCTGTCCCTGCACGTTGCGCATCATCAGGTAGATGAAGCCGCCGATGAGCAGGAAGGGGAGGATGACGGGGATCAGCATGGACATCCAGTAGCCGAAGCCGCCGGGTTCCTTCACGGACAGTTCGACGGCCTGGAGCTTCTCCGGCGCGACGCCGAAGTCGCGCAGCGCCGAGACGAGCGAGCCGTCGTTTTCCTTGACGGCCGCCTGCTTGGCGCCGTCCTTCATCTCGATGCGCAGCTCGTCGCCGCGTATCTCGATGGATTTCACCTCGCTCTGCCCGATCTGGGCGGCGAGAGTAGAGAGGTCGACGTCTTTCGGCTTGTCGCCTTTCAGCGAGGCGGTGCTGAAGAGCACGCCCAAACCGACCAGGACGACGAAGAAGAGGATGAGGTTGCGGGCGACGTATTTAGGCATTGGGCGAGATTTTGGCCTCGGCCTCCTCGGAACCGCCATCTTCCAGCGCCTTCAGCGAGAGGCCCAGACGGTGCTGTTCCGGCTCGATCGAGACGATCTTGAATTTCTTGGTCTCTCCGATCTTGGCGATGTCGGTCACGTTCTTGACCGGCTTCTTGGAGAGTTCGGAGATGTGGGCGAGGCCGTGGATGTCGCGGTCCAGTTCGACGAAGAAGCCGAACGGGTTGACCTTGAGCACCTTGCCTTCGACGGTGTCGCCGATCTTGTACTTGTCGCTGACGCGCTTCCACGGGTCCTGGATCAGCTTCTTCATGGAGAGGAAGATCTTGGAGCCCTCGATGCCGATGACCTCGGCCTTGACCGTCTCGCCGACCTTCACGATGTCGCGCGGGTGGTCGATGCGCTGCCAGGCGATCTCGGAGATGTGGACCAGGCCCTCGAGATTGTCGAACTTCACGAAGACGCCGAAGTCCGCGATGGCGGTGATGACGCCTTCGACGACGTCGCCGAGCTTGTACTTGTCGAGGACGCCCTTCTGCGCCTCTTCCCAGACGGCCTTCTCGGAGACGATGAGCTTCTCCTCGCGCTCGTTCACGTCGATGATCTTGACGTTCATCGACTGGCCGACGAAGCTCTTGAGCTTCTCGAGGATCTTGATCTTGTCGCCGCCGGAGACGCGCGGGTAGTTGTCGGGGGAGAGCTGGGAGACCGGGAGGAAGCCGTTCACGTGGTTCACGCGGACGAGCAGGCCGCCCTTGTTGGCCTCGACGATCTTGGCGGGGATGAGCTCGCCGGTGTCGATCATCTTGCGGAGGGTGTCCCAGGCGCGCTGCTGTCCGGCGTAGCGGAAGGACAGCTCGACCTCGCCGAGCTCGTTCTCCATCTCGATGACGGTGGCTTCGACCTCGTCGCCGGGCTTCAGGCCTTCGTACTCGCCGGCTTCCGCGAAGATCTCGCGGCCGCGGACGACGCCGGTCTTGTAGCCGTTGATGTCGACGCGGATCTCGTTCTTGGAGATCGAGATGACCGCGCCTTTGACGACGTCGGCGACCTTCGGGATCTTCAGCCATTCCTTGTCGGCAAGGAGGGTCTTCAGGTCGACGGCCGCGGTTTTGGTGTTGGACATAAGAATTAAGTTACTATTTAGCCTTTTAATACTTAAAATCGGGCTGGGTTAAGAGTTACCGGAGCCGCCCGTGGCTCCTTTAAAAAGGCACGGGGAGTATAAGGAAAAGCCGGAGTTTTGGCAAGTCCGCCTTCCGGGGCTCCTGTCACACGGAATTTGTCCCGGGCCATTGACAAAAGGGCGCAAGCGTGATACTGTGCGCGGTTCGTCCTTTTTAAGGGTTGTGCTGTCGCGACGGCTTGCGTCCTCCTCCAGCAAGGCTTGCTGACATTCGGTGACGTTCCACAGAAGCGGAATCACCCGCTCTGTCAGGAGCACGGCCAATATGGAGAACATCAAGTTTCGCATCTGCATCAACTCGGGGCACTCGCGCACGGTCAGCGGCATGATCATGGCATTGTCCGGTTCGGCTCCGGCCGGCTCGGACGATCCTTGGATCGTCGTCGAACGTGTCGCGTACGGGCGCTATGTCGTCGTGGACGAGAACCTCACCTGCAAGGGTGGGGATTGGATCTCCGACGCCACCGCGCTCGGTTTCACCGCCTGGGATGACGAAGTCGAGGACCTCGACGCTGGAAACAGCGACGAGAGCCAGTGCTTCGGCATGTCGGCCCACCTCCGGTGGAACGACGTGAATCTCACGCCGGATGAATTCCGTGCCCCCTCGATCGAACGGCTGCTTGAAGCCCTGTCCCACGTGACCCTTTGTGCGTGGTGCCCGGGCGACATCTAGTCCGTTCGATTCTCGACCCCTCGCCGTCGCCGGCGCAGGGGTCTTTTTTCGTTCCATCGGCCCCTTGCCCGACACGCCCCCCGATGCTAAGCTGACCCCGTAAAACAGCTTGCCACGTGGGGCGTCGCGCCCTTTACGCGGCCTTCACTCCGCACTGCATGACCATCCAGTTCCTGGGCGTTTCCTGCTTCAAGATCACCACGAAAATCGGCAACGACGAGGTGACGATCGTGACCGACCCGTATTCGGACAAGGTCGGCAAGCTGCCGCGCAATCTCGCGGCCGACATCGTCACGCTGAGCCGCCGCTCGCACGAACATCACAACAATCTTGAAGCGGTCGCGGAAGGCGCCTTCGTCGTCGAACATCCGGGCGAGTACGAAGTGAAGGGCATCCCCATCTACGGCATCCCCGCCACGCACGAGAAGCCCGAGCCGAAGGACTATCACAAGAACACGATCTTCCAGTTCACGATCGACGACATGCGCGTCACGCATCTCGGAGGACTCGACAAGCCGCTGACCGACGAACAGCTCGCGCAGCTCGGCGAAGTGGACGTGCTGATGATTCCTGTCGGCGGAGGAGACGTCCTCGCGGCGCAGGCCGCGGCGGACCTCGTCGCCCGCATGGAACCGCGCGTCGTCATCCCGATGCACCATAAGATGAAGGACCTGACGCTCTCGGCCGGCGGCGTCGAGCCGTTCGTGAAGGAGCTCGGCACCAAGGCCATCGAGACCGACAAGTGGAAGGTTTTGAAGAAGGATCTGCCCCAGGACGAGACCTTCATCGTGCTCCTGTCGAAGTCGTGACTTTCGGTTTTTGACTTGACTCCATGCCGCATGCCACGCACAAGGCGCGAAGGATGCTCACGAGCGACGTGCCGCACGCGCCCGTGAAGCGCCGTCGCGGACGCTTCGAACAGCAGGCGCTGTTGACCGTCGCGGTCGGCTTCACGATGCTGATCATCGTCAGCCTGTACGCGGCGTCGTTCAAGTCCCGGAACGCGATGCGGATTTCGGACGTCGACTCTCCGCGCTGGAGCCTGCTCGATCAGGACATCCTCTCGCGTGTCAGGCCGGTGAAGGACGAGCTGGCGAACGTGAAGCGGACGCTCATGCGCCTCTCCGCCGCCGGCGTGACCCAAGCCGAAGCCGCCTCCATCCTGAAAGCGAAGATCCAGGCCCGCGCCGCCGCCAGCGGTACGCCGGAAACGGCAACACCCCCTGAAACTCCCGAAACGCCCTGACGCCCCATATGAAGAAGCCCCCCGAACAGACGACGCTGGACGAGATGAACATCGGAAAGATCGAAGCGCGCTCCATCGTCGATGAGGTGCAGGAATCCTATTTGGATTACGCGATGTCGGTCATCGTCAGCCGCGCCCTGCCCGACGTGCGCGACGGCCTGAAGCCGGTGCATCGCCGCATCCTCTACGCGATGTGGAACATCGGCCTGCGCCCCGGCGCCAAGTTCCGCAAGTCGGCGAACGTGGTCGGCGAGGTCATGGCCAAGTACCACCCGCACGGCGACGCGGCCATCTACGATTCGATGGTCCGCATGGCCCAGGATTTCGCCATGCGCTACATGCTCGTCCACGGCCAGGGCAACTTCGGCTCGATGGACGGCGACTCGGCCGCGGCCATGCGCTACACCGAAGCCAAGCTGCGCGGCATCTCCGAGCAGATGCTCGGCGACATCGAGCGCGACACCGTCGACTTCGTCCCGAACTACGACGGCGCCCACAAGGAGCCGACGGTCCTTCCAGCCGCGCTCCCGAACCTGCTCTTGAACGGCACGCTCGGCATCGCCGTCGGCATGGCCACCAACATCCCGCCGCACAACCTCACCGAGATCTGCGACGCCGTCATCCACCTCATCGGGAACAAGGAATGTTCGGTGGCGGACCTTTGCGAATTCGTGAAGGGCCCTGATTTCCCGACGGGCGGCATCATCTACGACGTGAAGGCCATCCGCCAGGCGTACGCCACCGGCCGCGGCGGCATCGTCATGCGCGCCAAGACGGAGATCGTCGAGACCAAGAACGGTTTCCATATCATCATCAACGAGATCCCGTACGCGGTGAACAAGGCGACGCTGATCGAGAAGATCGCCGACCTCGTCCGCGAGAAGAAGCTCGAAGGCATCAAGGACCTGCGCGACGAGTCCAACAAGGACGGCGTGCGCGTGGTCATCGAGCTGAAGCGCGACGCGTACCCCAAGAAGGTCCTGAACAAGCTCTTCAGCGCCACCCAGCTGCAGGAGACCTTCCACGTGAACATGCTGGCGCTCGACGGCGGCATCCAGCCGCGCGTCATGAACCTCAAGGTCATCCTCGAGGCCTACGTGAAGCACCGTCAGGAAGTCGTCCGCAGGCGTACGGAGTTCGACCTCAAGCGCGCCAAGGAACGCGCCCATATCTTGAAGGGCCTGAAGATCGCGCTCGACAATCTCGACGCCGTCATCAAGACCATCAAGGCGTCCAGGGACAAGGACGAGGCCAAGAAGAATTTGATGGCCAAGTTCAGGATGGACGACATCCAGGCGCAGGCCGTGCTTGACATGCGCCTCCAGCAGCTCGCCAACCTCGAAGCCAAGAAGATCACCGACGAACTGAAGGAAAAGCTCGCGCTCATCAAGGCGCTCGAGGAGATCCTGGAATCGCCCAAGCGCATCCTCGGCATCATCAAGGACGAGGTGAAGGGCATCCGCGAGAAGTTCGGCGACGAGCGCAAGACGCAGATCGTCGCGCACGGCGTGAAGGAATTCTCGGCCGAGGATTTCGTGGCCAACGAGCCGGCGCTCGTCATGCTCACGACCGACGGCTACATCAAGCGCGTCCACCCCGACACCTTCAAGTCGCAGTCGCGCGGCGGCAAGGGCGTGGCCGGCATCGCCACCAAGGAAGAGGACATCGTCAGCCAGATGTTCACCACCAACACCCACGCCGACCTCCTCTTCTTCACGACGCGCGGACGCGTCTTCCAGCTCAAGGCTTACGACGTCCCGGTCGCCTCGCGCACCTCGAAGGGCCAGGCCATCGTGAACTTCCTCCAGCTGGCTCCGAACGAGAAAGTATCGTCCGTCATGGCCGTCGCCGAACTCGCCGACGCGAAGTATCTCGTGATGGTCACCAAGAATGGCGTCATCAAGAAGACGGAACTCACCGAGTTCAAGGACGTCCGCCGCTCCGGCCTTATCGCCATCAAGATCAGGCCCGACGACAACCTCGAATGGATCAAGCCGTCCGGCGGCGCCGACGACATCATGCTCGTCACCGCGCAGGGCCAGTCCATCCGCTTCAGCGAAAAGGACGTGCGCCCGATGGGCCGCTCGGCCGCCGGCGTGACCGGCATGCGCATGAAGGGCAAGGACTTCATCGTCGGCATGGACGTCGTGGACGCCAAGGCCGCCGATAAAGGAGCCTTCGACCTTCTGGTCGTGATGGAACACGGCTTCGGAAAGCGCACCAATCTGAGCGAATACAAGACGCAGGGCCGCGCGGGCTCCGGCATCAAGACCGCCGAAGTCACCGCCAAGACGGGCCCGATCGTCTCCGCCATGCTCATCAATTCCAAGGACGACCGCGACATGATCATCATCTCCGAGAAGGGCCAGACCATCCGCTTCTCCTCGAAGACCATCCCGAGCCTCAGCCGCGCCACCCAGGGCGTCCGCGTGATGCGCTTCAAGGCCGAGAAGGATTCCGTCTCAAGCGTGACCCTCATCTGACATGTCCGCCTTCTTCGGCTGGATCAAGCACTGGGCCAGGACCGCGCTCGAAGCCTCGACGCGCGTCGAATTCTACCGGCGCGCCGGCGAGCGCAAGACGGGCGAGGCGGTCGGCCACTTGGCGATGCTCGCGTTCCTCTGGACGCTGCCGCTTTCGGCGATGTTCTTCGCGGGCTTACGCCAGGTCTCGATCCGCGTCGCCGAGGGAATGAAATCAAGCATCCCGCCAGGCACGGTCTTCGAGATGAAGGATCACGCGCTCTCCAACAACCTCCAAGAACCGCTCGTCTTCCCTGTGCGAGACGGCGTCATCATCGTCAACACGGCGAGTTCCACTCTGACGCTGTCGGAAGGGGAGGATGGCCTCGTCATCGGCGCTACGGGCATCGCGCAGCGCGAAGACGGCCGCGACGCCTCCGTCGACTTCAAGGACGTTCCAGACTTCCGCGTCGACCGCGAGGGACTGATGGTCCAGATCGGCCGCTGGGCGCCCCTGACGCTCTTCCTCGGATCGCTCTTCGTGCTCGTCTTCATGTTCCTGGCGTTCTGGTCAGGCGTCCTGCTGAACGCGCTGCTGCACGGTTTCGCGCTCTGGCTGCTGCTCAAGGTCATCAAGCGCCCGCGCGCCTGGCGCGAGGCGTTCGTCGCCGCGGCCTACGCGGCGACGGCATCGATCGTCCTGCGCCTGGCGCTCCAGGGCTTCACGCGGCTCTCGGCGCTGCCGGACGTCGTCTATTGGGGATTCATCGCCTGGATAGCGTATGACGCCTACGTGAGAGGAGGTTCGCATGAGCGGAAAGAAGCCGTCGTCGACCGCCCTCATGGCGATCGGCATGATCCTGCCTGAATCCGTCGCCCGCGCGATGTACGACTGGCGGCGCGCCTTCGGGTCTCCGCCGTCGCAGATGTATCTCGGCGTCGATCGGGACGGGCGCATCGCGGCCGAATACGTCGATCCGAAGGCCGTCCGCGGCGACGAGTCGTATCTCATCGTCGAGGCGCTCTCGGGACGCATCGTCGGCATCCTGCGTGACGGAGCGCTCGACGCGGAATCGCACCGGCTGCCGACCTCGATCGTCGCCTGCACGCTCTTCCGCGCCGCCAAAGCATAGCCCCTCCTCTTGCCCCGTGACGCGAAGCGTCCTACGGGGTTGCCAGGAGGGTCTTTTTTCGTCTATGGTGCGGTCAGTCCTTTGGAAGGAGGCCGTCATGGCCGAGTCAACTCCGGGTCCGCACCAGGGCCGCCGCGGCCGCAAGGCCAAGAAGCTCAAGAAGGGCGTCGTCTTCGGCAATGCCAACGCCGGCAAGAACATGGGGAGGCAGCAACTCTTCGATGCGGCGATGAAGATCATCCACGAGGAGCTCGGGTCGGCCTCGGCCGACGGTCACCACGTCCGCGTCAAGGTGCACATGACCCGCTCGCTCGAGGAGCTGGGCGAGGCCAAGGAAGCCGCCATGCGCGAGGATCCGCCCGATTTCGCCGTCGTCTTCGGCGGCGACGGTACGGTGCAGAAGACTCTCGGCGAAGATCCGGTATTCCTGCAATACCTGACCTCCGATCCGGAGAACGCCTGCGAGGTCGTCCTTATCGGCACCGGGAGCCAGATCGTCATCCAGAAGGCGCTCAACCTTCTCGGAGGCGGCGATGATGACGCGATCCGGCTGGCGTTCTTCCGTACGGTCTGCCAGAAGTATGCGCGCGGCATCCCGCGCGACACCGTCTGCAAGCCCATCCTGCGGGTCAACGGGCGGCTGGGCTTCATCTATGCCTCCGGCGTCGCGGTCAACGTGCTCGCCGACGAGTACACGCGATTCGAACCCGGACCGCGTCGGGTTCTCAAGACCGGACTCGGCATCATCATGCGCGAGACCATCGGCCGCCTGAATCCCTGGCGCCGCCCGTCGATCTTCCGGCATTTCGAGGCCGGGGTCTCCTGGCGCGACGCCGAGCGGAGCATGGTGGACGGTCCGATGCGGGAGTACAACGGTTTCGTCGCCTCCTCCCTGGGAGAGATCAACCCGTGGGTCAAGGTCACGCACCGCGCCGGCGAGCGCCTCGGCTGCTTCCACGGCCTGGGCCTTAACAACGGCTTCTTCCGCACCGCGCTGAACCTGCGGGCGATAATCGGCGGAGACCCGATGATCGGCGACGTCCATGACATGATCACTGACCGCATGGTCATCCGTTTCACCGAAGATCGGTGGCACACTATCGACGGCGAGCTCTACCCCTTGAAGGATCTCGGCAGTCCCGACGGCGTCCTCGCGGGCTCACCGCAGGGCACGGTCGTCATCCAGACCGGTCCGTACATCCGGTTCGTCATCAGCTGATCCCGGCCATCGCGCCGGGATTTTTCGTCGTCGTAAGAAAAAAGCCCGGTCAGAGACCGAGCATGCGTTCCGCCTCCGCGAGCCGGAGGAGGTCGTCGTCCGTCAGGCCGAGGCGCTTCTTGAGCGACTCCGGAGTGATCTTCTCCGGAGCGATCAGGCCTTTGCCAGAATGCATCAGCGAGAGTTGGAAGCGATAGCTGGCGGGATTCAGGCGACGGAAGGCGGCGGCCGCCAGATAACGTCCCGGATCGCCGGGTTTCGTCACGCAGTCCAGGTGCTCCGCCATCACCGTGCGCGGGTCCTCGATGTCGTATTTCCCTTCGGCCCCCTTGTCCTTGGCGAAGGCGCCGATCAGCTCTTCCTCCAGCATCTGCCGGATGCCGTACTTGAGCGCATCGGCTTCGGCGGGGGAGCAGCACCACAGCACGGCCGGCGCTTCGCAGGCGAACCACTCGGCCCGCGCCGACTCGCTTCGCCGGCTCCTCGCCTCGTTCAGCCAGCCGAGGAAGGCATGCGTCCCGACCGGCGCCGAGGGCGGGAGACGGTCCAGGATGGTTCTGGCGCGCGCCGTCTCGAAGCGGCCGATGACGTAGCGCACGTCATCGACGCGCACCGCGCACGAATCGATCGGGATGAAGTCCCTGCCGTAGCCTTCGCCGGGGCAATGCCCGTAGACGCTGACCCAGTGGGTCTGCAGCTCCTCGATCGGCGTGAGCGGATGCTCATGCAGGAGGATGCAGCCTTCCCGCTTCGGCGGGTTGAACGGCCGGATGCCGTCCTCTTTCGGGAAGTAGACGCGCCGGCCCGTGGTCGCGTTGGCGTAGACGCCACGCACGAGCTTCGGGCCGGTCAAGTCCTTCCAAGGATAGTCGAGCTCGATGCCGACGAGCCGGAGATTTCGGATGGAATCGTCCTCCATGACCTCGTACCAGCCGGGCTCGACCGCCTCGTCTTTCCACTCGTCGGGGTGGGTCCACTGCAGAATCCGCGTCGGTCGCATGCGAGCCTCCTATGAAAGGGCATCCGTACCAGTACCTTGTAGCATACGGTCAGGGCCTTGCCAAAGATGGCCCCTTCCGCTACACTGCCGTTGTCATTTAGCATATACTGACTATGGGTCTCCCCGGACATCGCCGGACTTCCTCGCACAAGCGCCGCCGCGCCGCTCACTTCGCCCTCGGCAAGAAGCAGCTCACGGAGTGCGCCAAGTGCAAGAAGCCGGTCCAGCCCCACAAAGCTTGCGCCTTCTGCGGCACCTACAAGGGCCGCCAGGTGCTCAAGACCAAGGCTTCCAAGAAGTAAGTACTTTCCGTGAGGTAAAAGCGTCAGCCCTTTATGTCCAACCGCCATCTCGCCCGGACGGTCGCCATGCAAACCCTGTATGAACGGGATTTTCACGGCGGCAAGATGGAAGATTCCGACGCGGCCGTCCGGCGCAACTTGGAAGAGTTCGCGCCCGGTCTCGACGACAAGGGCTTCGCCAAGGAGCTCGTGGACGGCGTGTTGAAGCACCAGAAGGACATCGACGCGACCATCACCAAGTACGCCCCTGCGTGGCCGCTGCCGCAGATCACGATCGTCGATCGGAACATCCTCCGTATCGGCGTTTTTGAACTCAAGCATTCGGACACCGTCCCCTCGAAGGTCGCCATCAACGAGGCCATCGAGCTCGCCAAGACCTTCGGCGGCGAGTCCTCCGGCAAGTTCGTGAACGGCGTCCTCGGCGCCATCTTCAAGGACTCGATCGCGTCCGGCACCATCAAGGAAGTCGACAAGCAGGAACCGAAGAAGAAGGAAGAGAAGGTGGGCGAGGAAGCGGACGCGAAGGCCGAAGCCGTCGCGCCGCCCGAACCGGCCTGACCCGCCATTAACTCATCGCGTTTCTGTTGCGATACGTACCTGTCGAGGCTGACGGGACATGTCGCTACGGAAAGGCGCGCACCGCCCACGTAAAGACGCTACGCGTCCACGTGGCAAGCCACCATGAAAGACTTCTCCGTTTTCGAGGAGAAGATCGGCGTCCGCTTCAAGGACCAGGATCTTCTCGTCCAGGCGTTCGTCCATCGTTCCTATCTCAACGAGCATCCGGACTTCCGGCTGGGCCACAACGAGCGGCTCGAGTTCCTCGGCGACGCCGTCATCGAGCTCGTCGTCACCGAATACCTGTACGCCAACTATCCGAACCCGGAAGGCGAGCTGACCAACTGGCGCGCCTCGCTGGTCAACGCCAACACGCTCGCGCAGATCGCGCAGGACGATCTCGGCATGGAGGAATACCTGTACCTCTCCCGCGGCGAGGCGAAGGACGCCGGCTCGAAGGCGCGCTCCTACATCCTGGCCAACGCCATCGAGGCGCTCATCGGTTCGATGTACCTCGACCGGGGCATGGATGTCGTCAGCGATTTCATCAAGCGGTACGTCATCTCGAAGCTCGATCACATCCTCGAGCACAAGCTCTACGTCGACCCCAAGAGCCGCTTCCAGGAAGCCGCGCAGGAGACCTCCGGCGTGACGCCCTCGTACCGCGTGCTCTCCGAGACCGGCCCGGACCACGCCAAGGAATTCGACGTCGGCGTCTTCCTCGGCTCCGAACTCGTCGCCAGCGGAAAAGGCTCGTCCAAACAGGATGCGCAGATCGAAGCGGCGAGGAAGGCTTTGGAAGTCAAAGGCTGGTAAATCCCAAGACAATAACTCCCCCTGCCCCCTCTTGCCTCAAGAGGGGGATTCGTTTTTCTCCGAACAACTCCCCCTGCCCCCTCTTGCCTCAAGAGGGGGATTTAAATTCTCCTCCCCTTGAAGCAAGGGGAGGCAGGAGGGGTTATCGCCAGGATGGTTTCGAGCACGCCTTCGATATTTCGGCTGACCTCGCTGTTCCAAAAACGGACGACCTGAATATCCAAGCCCTGAAGAAAACTCGTTCTCGCTGCATCATATTCCTTCCGATCAGGATCGTTGTGCTGTCCGCCGTCGAGTTCAATCGCCACTCGCATCTTCGGACAGAAGAAATCGAGGATATAAGGACCTGCACTGTATTGCCTGAAGAACCTCAACCCAGCCATCCGTCGGCCGCGAAGGAAATACCAAAGCTTCCTTTCGGCGTCGGTTTCTCGTTTACGCAAGTCCTGCCGTAGCGGTTTCAACTTTTGATCGTTGTACATAGGTAATATAACTCCCCCTGCCCCCTCTTACCCTAAGAGGGGGATTCTTACGCAAGCACGTATGAATCCTCCCCTTGAAGCAAGGGGAGGCAGGAGGGGTTATCCGTAGTGTGTGGGGTCGTGATATACTGTCGCCATATGCTCACGGCCTCGTCACTCTTCGGCACGACCGCCGCCAAAGGCGCTTCCGACCTGCATCTGCTCGTCGGACATAAGCCAATTTTACGCGTCACCGGCGAGCTGTTCGACCTCGAGGGCGAGGACGTCCTGACGGAGGCCTCGATGGAGAAGATCATCCATCAGATCGCCACGCCCGAGCAGTTCGAGCGCTTCCGCATCGAGAAGGAGCTCGACCTCGCCTACGGCGTCGAAGGCGCGCGTTTCCGCGTCAACCTGCACTGGGAAAAAGGACACATCGGCCTGGCCGCGCGTACCATCCCTCAGGACATCCCGACGATGCAGCAGCTCGGGCTGCCTCCCGTCATCCAGGGCTTCACCGACCTGCCGCACGGACTCATCCTCGTGACTGGTCCGACCGGCGCCGGAAAATCGACGACGCTCGCCGCGATGGTCGACTACATCAACGAGAGCCGCCGCGTGAACATCATCACGCTCGAGGACCCCGTCGAATTCCTTTTCACGCCTAAGCAGTCCATCATCCGCCAGCGCCAGCTCGAGTCGGATATGGTCTCGTTCTCCGAAGGCCTGAAGCACGTGCTGCGCCAGGACCCCGACGTCGTCATGGTCGGCGAGATGCGCGACCTCGACACCATCGCCACCACGCTGACCCTCGCCGAGACGGGTCACCTCGTCTTCGCCACGCTCCACACCTACAGCGCGCCGCAGACCATCTCGCGCATCATCGACGTCTTCCCGCCGTTCCAGCAGACGCAGATCCGCCTCCAGCTCGCCATGACGCTCCGCGGCGTCGTCTCCCAGCAGCTCCTGCCGCGCGTCGGCGGCGGCCTGATGGCCACGCGCGAAGTGCTGGTCAACACGCCGGCCTGCGCCAACCTCATCCGCGAGAACAAGGTGGAGCAGATCAAGAACGTCATCCAGACCGGCGCCGCGCTCGGTATGGTCTCCTACTCGCAGGACATCAAGCGCCTGGTGAAGGAAGGCCTCATCACGCCGGAGACGGGCGACAATTACCTGATCGCCAGCAACGAGAACTCGAAGTGAGACGAAGCGGTCCGGACTCCCGGGCCGCTTTTTTGACGATGCCGTGATTTGCGGGTAGGGTAGGGCCGTTCTTTCTGATAGGAGGTCCGAATGAAGCGCCTGTCCGTCCTGATCCTCTTCGCCGCTTGCGGCGATGACCTCAAGCCCGTCGACCCGGTCGACATGACGTTCGTCGCCGAGGTCACGGAACTCGAGAACACCTGCGACGACCGTCAGTTGACGGAAGCCGGCGAGGTCTTCATCGACGCGGTCCGCGCGGCCGACGGCACGGTGGAGCTCCTCGAATGGGACCTTTTGATTCCCGGTCCGGGAATCTTCCCGAACGTCCGGCCGCGAGACGGCGTCGTCGACTACGACGCGAACAGATACTCGACCTATCCGGACAAGACGTATCCATACCGCATCGAGGGCGCGCTCACGATGGACGGCCTCGACCTGACCCTGATCGAGCATTGGTACCGCACGCCGGACTTCTCGGATTGCCTCCGCAAGGTGCGGATCGTCGGGAGGCCGCGCGGCTTCCGCGACGCCTCGTCGCTCGACGGCCGGTACGAGATCATGACGTCCTACTACGGCGAGGTTTGCGGAAGCGATCCGTGGCCCGCCTTGCCGCTCGGCGAGCGCGTCTACGTGCTCGACGCGCATCCGCGCTCGACCGGCGTGGCGATGGTGCTAGGCGGCGCAGTCTTCATCGAGCCGCCCGCTCCCGCGCCCGACGGCACGGTCGACTGGGACGGCCAGGTCTGGCTCTCCGGCGTCGAAGGCGAAGAGGAGCTTCAAGGCGGGCTGCGCGGCGTCTTCACCGCAGAGCGCCTGCATGCGGAGCTGGCGTTCCGTACGCCCGATCAGGCTGCGGGGTGCTTCCACGCGTACCTGTTGCATGGCGACAAGCGCGCTGCGGAGCCGGTCGAGGTCGGCGGAGATTATGTCGCCGTCTATCGCCTCCGCGACGAATGCGAAGGGACCGTCGCCTCGTACGAATCCACGCTCACCGCGATCCGCCAGGGTCCGGACGAGCTCGAGTTCTACGACGATTGGGGCGATTGGTTCATCGACGCCGACGGCGCTTCGTTCTACGAGACCGACGGCAGCGAAGCGGATGGGCAGGTGGCGACGTTCACGGGGACGTCGGACCCGCCGTACCTCTCGTACACGTTGGAGTTCAGGTACTTCGACGCCGACGGGGGTTCATGCGTCCACGCCTGGGACGTCGATGCCGTCGCCCGCTACGCTCCCGAATACGACTGGGAGCCGGCCTTCCTGCCGGACCCGCCGAATCCGAACGACCTGACAGGCATCCTCGCTCGGACGGATCCGCGCGCGCGTCCCACGGGACAGTTCCTCGGGACCACGGTCACGCTCGGACCGCTCGATTTCCCGTGACCTTCCGGTCGCGGGTTTTTCTTATGCTTGAAGGAAAAGACGGAAAAGGCTATCGTTCGATGGCTGGCGGGCGTAGCTCAACGGATAGAGTACCGGTCTTCGAAACCGGCCATGGGGGTTCGATTCCCTCCGCCCGCACCACGTAAAGCAGCCTGCGGCGGCCACGTGGCAGGCCAGGGTCTTGATTCTTTTCGGCGATTGCGTTAGATTGCCCCTTGTGAGAAAACGCGTTTTGCGCGACCGCGCAAAACACCTTGAACCGCCATCAAGCCCACGCCTGCGTGGGCGCGAAGGAGGAGCGAAGGACACGCGACAGGGAGGACAGGCTCAGCCTGTCCGACCGCCAGCGTGTCCGTGAGCGACGTGCGTCGGTAGCTCAGCCGGTAGAGCAGAGGCCTCTTAAGCCTAAGGTCCTGGGTTCGACCCCCAGCCGACGCACCAGAAAAAATCCCACGTTTGTGGGATTTTTTCTTTGAGGGAGGGTCGAAGGGTACGTCCGGAACGTGAACTGCTTCACGTTCCGGACGACCCGGGCTGCGGAGGAGCGTCGAGCGATCGACCGAAGGGAGCCGCGAGGCGCGGGGGAGCAGGACCCCCAGCCGACGCACCATGGAAGACTCGCCTTGAACGGGCGGGTTTTCGTTTTGAGCCGCCCAGAACGGCCGCATTGAATTATTAGGCGTTTTTGATAGAGTGTGGACAAGTCTATGATGCACAAACTTCTTAAATGCAGCGATTTCGGCGTCGACTGTCCTGAAGAGTTCCGTGGCGCGACCGTCGAGGAAGTCCTGGAGATGGCCAAAAAGCACGGTATGGAGGCCCATGGCCAGACCGCCGAACAGGCGAACTCCCCGGAGGTCATGCAAATCGCCGCCACCAAGACCCGCGACGAGGACGGCTCCTGAACGTTTCGACGCCCAAGACCCCGCAGAGCGGAGTCTTGACGTTTTTCGGGAAATCGGCTATGGTCATCGCTGATGCGTCGTCGGCCAACGACGCGAAGGATCTTCGCAAGGAGAATGGCTATGGAAACGGCACTGCAGAACGAAACCGAAACCGAGACCCCCTTCATCCTCGACTTCGTCCAGGATTTGGCGGGAGCGACCAACGGCGCGACCACGGGTACGTGGTCGGACATCGACGCGAGCGACGTCTCGGAATAGGGCATCACGGGGGATCGAACCCTCGTTTTTCATAGGAAAGGCGACGAATGATCTTTATCATCGGGAACGAGCACGATAAGACCGATCCGGTCGAGGATATCCTCGCTGAGAAGGGCAAGCGCGTCATCCGCTTCAATGCCGACCGCTGCCTCCAAGGCGATGTCGTCGGCTTCGGGGTCACGGCAGGAAAGCCCAAGCTGTACGCCGTCATCGGCGGCGAGGAAATCGACCTCGAGGACGTCGAGGCGATCTGGTATCTCAAGCCGATGCTTCCGAAAACGCTCCGGACGTACAAGCCTGAGGAGCATCGGGCGCTCATCCACCGCCAGTTCACGGCCGTCTGGCACGCCCTCGCGGGCATCCTCGCGGATCGTCGATGGATCAGTCCTCACCTCAACGTGCGGCAGGCCGAGAATAAGCCGTACCAGCTTCACGCGGCGGCGGGCATCGGCTTCGAGCTTCCCGACACGCTCATCAGTTCGGAGCCGGACAAAGTGCGTTCATTCTGGCGCGCGTGCGGCGGATCGGCGGTCGTGAAACTGCTGGCATCAAGCCCCATGGACGACAAGGCCGTATTCACGAACGTCCTCGAGGAACGGCATCTTGCCGGCATCGAGCGCGTGAAGAGTTCACCAGCGATCTTCCAGAAGCTCGTCCCGAAGAGGGAGGAGCTAAGGATCACGGTCGTGGGCCAAAACGTCTTCGCGGCGGCGATTGACAGCCAGGTTGCCGAGGAGACCTCCACTGACTGGAGACATCCCGTCGCCTCCCTTCCGGTCCGACCGACCACCATCCCTTCCGACATCGCCGAGAAGTGCGTCTCGTTGGTCGCTCGCCTCGGCCTCCGTTACGGCGGGATCGACATGATCCGCACGCCGGAAGGCCGCCACGTCTTCCTGGAAATCAACCCGAACGGCCAATGGCATTGGGTCCAGGAGAAGACCGGACTCCCGATCGGAGCGGCCATCGCCGACCTTCTCGCGCCATGACAGGCCAATGACCGCGGCATTGACTGCAGCGGTCTTTTCTTTTAGCATCCGACTATATGAAAGATCCTCACTTGGCAAGACGGATTCTCGCGATGTTCCAGGAGGATCAGGACGCTCGGTATGCCGCGATGAAGGATCTTGGGAACTGGAACCTCCGCCTCAAGATCAAGAAGATCGATGTGAGGAATACCGAGGCCGCGAAATCGATCGTCCGCAGGATGGGTTGGCCGACATTCGACATGATCGGCAAGAAAGCCTCGCACGCGTTTTGGCTCATCGTCCAGCATTCCGACCTGGAGCGCCGTTTTCAGGCAAAATGTCTCGGGTTGCTCAAGGAGGCCGTCGTGAAAAAGCAGGCGCACCCGAAGGATCTCGCCTTGCTGACGGACCGGGTACTCGTCGCGCAGGGCAAGAAGCAGCTGTTCGGGACGCAATTCCATCGCAAAGGCGAAACGCTCATCCCGCAGCCCATCCGCGATCGGAAAGGGCTGGAAGCGCGCCGGAAAGCGCATGGCTTGGGATCGTTCGCGGCCAACCTTCGGAAGATGTCCTTGCGCGCCAAGAAACTGGGTATCGGTCGCACGAAACGTTGACAGGACACGGCTTTCGGGTTAGGGTGAAGCGTCGAGAATCCGACCACGTCGGATTTTCATTTTCGCCGAAAACACATATGAATCTCCGCAACATCGCCATCATCGCCCACGTCGACCACGGCAAGACTACGCTCGTGGACGCCCTGTTGAAGCAGAGCGCCGGTTTCAAGCAGAAAGCCGACGCGGTGACGGAGCTCATCATGGACTCGAACGACCTCGAGCGCGAGCGCGGCATCACCATCTTCTCCAAGAACGCGTCCGTGAACTACAAGGACGTGAAGATCAACATCATCGACACCCCCGGACACGCCGACTTCGGCGGCGAGGTGGAGCGCATCATGCGCATGGTCGACGGCGTCCTGCTCGTCGTCGACGCCAAGGAAGGCCCGATGCCGCAGACGAAGTTCGTCCTGCGCAAGGCCATCCAGGCCGGCCACAAGGCCATCGTCGTCGTGAACAAGATCGACAAGCCCGGCGCGCGCGCCGAATGGACGCTCAACAAGACGTTCGACCTGTTCGTCGAACTCGGCGCCACCGACCGCCAGCTCGATTTCCCCGTCATCTACGCCTCCGGCGTGCAGGGCAAGGCCGGTCTCGGCGAGGACCTCAGCGAGATGAAGGACGTGGAGCCGCTCTTCGACACGATCGTGAACGTCATCCCGCCCCCGACCATCGACGCGGAGGCGCCGCTCCAGTTCCTCTCCATCTCCCTCGCCTACGATAACTTCAAGGGCAAGATCGCCATCGGCCGCCTGTATTCGGGCACGCTCAAGAAGAACATGGACGTCCTGCACATCGACCGCACCGGCGCGCGCAAGAAGACGCGCATCGTGAGCCTGATGGGCTACATCGGCATGAACCGCGTCGACGTCGAGTCGGTGGAAGCCGGCGACATCTGCGCCATCTCGGGCATCGACGGCGTCTCGATCGGCGAGACCATCACGGATATCAACGACCCGCGCCCGCTCCCCGTCATCGACATCGAGGAGCCGACCGTGAAGATGACCTTCGGCGTGAACACCAGCCCCTTCACCGGCAAGGAAGGCCAGTTCACCACCTCGCGCCAGATCAAGGAGCGCCTCGACCGCGAGCTCGAGACCGACGTCGCCCTGAAGGTCGCCTCGACTGACGTCGAGAGCCGCTGGGTCGTCTCCGGCCGCGGCGAACTGCACCTCGCCATCCTGATCGAAAAGATGCGCCGCGAAGGCTTCGAGCTCGAAGTCTCCCGCCCCCAGGTCATCTTCCACGAGAAGGACGGCAAGACCCTCGAACCGATTGAGCTGCTCGCCATCGAATGTCCGGAGGAACACTCCGGCTCCGTCATCCAGAAGCTCGGCCAGCGCCGCGCTGAGATGAAGGACATGAAGGTCGAAGGACCGACCGCCTTCCTCGAGTTCGAGATCCCGACCCGCGGCCTCATCGGCTACCGCAGCGAGTTCATGACCGACACGCGCGGTCTCGGCCTGATGAACAGCCTGCTCAAGGGCTACGAGGCCTACCGCGGCGAGTTCGAAGGCCGTCCGCACGGTTCGCTCATCGCCTTCGAGGACGGCACCACCAGGAACTACGGCCTGCTCGGCGCGCAGGAACGCGGCCAGCTCTTCATCGGCGCGGGCATCGACGTCTATGCCGGCCAGGTCGTCGGCGAGACCGCACGCCCCGAAGACCTTGAAGTCAACGTCTGCAAGGAGAAACAGCTCTCCAACATGCGCTCGAAGGGCGATGGCGTGGCCGAAGCGCTCGACGTGGCGCACGTCATGGGTCTCGAGGACGCCATCGAGTACGTCGGCGACGACGAGCTCGTCGAGATCACCCCCAAGACCATCCGCATCCGCAAGACCATCCTCGATTCGAACGTGCGCAAGCGCGCCGCAGGCAAGTAAGCAAGACGACGGCCGCCCCGGCGGCCCGTGGGCGCGAAGCGCCTTTGCGGGCTTGACAGGGCGGCCGTTTTCGATATAGATGGAGCGTCTGCAAGGAGGGCACGATGGACCTTATCAAGCTCGATCTCAAAGAACTCTCGTTCCGCGAACGGCTCCGCCAGGCCGAATGGCAGGCGATCACGAAGCGCCGCGCGGCGCAGTCCGACGCCCTGCGCAGCGTGACGGGCATGTTGGCCTCGGGCACGGTCATAGTCGCGGGTGGCTGCGCCATGATAGGTGCGACCTTCGCCATCGCTGCGGTGCACGTGTTCTTGGCTGCTCTCGTGTTCATCACCGGGTTCTCCGGGACCGTCGCCGCCTTCGTGGTGACGTTCCTCCACTACTTGGAACCGTCGGACCGCAAGCTCCTGCCGTATCTCCTTGAGCCGCAGGCCCGCAGGTTCTTCCTCGCGACCGCCGACCGGCGCGAGCGCCTGCTGGAGGATGCGGAAGCCTTCGATCTCGCGCTCGACGTCTTCAAAGGATTGCCTGAACGCGCCGGCGACGAGGTCAACGAAGGCGTCGCCGCGAACTTCTCGGAACGCCGCGCGCGTCACGCCGCGGAGGAGGAAGCGTACCTCTCGGAGCTCGCCGCGGCGACGGTCGATGACCGCGCTCGCGTCGCCGCGCTCGAGGCGGCGCGCAAGAAGCCTCGCACCCCGCGCAACCGCGAGCTGTCGGAGTTCGCCGACCAGGTGCGCCAGCTCGCCTGGGTCGAGCGCAGCCTGGACGGCCTCGACTCATCGGTCGAAGCCGGCATGACCGTCGAGCTTTCCCCCTATGTCGCCGCTCAGCGCCTGCGCGGCGAGCTCGAGGAAGAGCGCGCGGCGCTCGTCGCTCGCGGCCTCAAGCCGAAGCGTCTGCCCAAGCCGCGCATCGCGGCCCGCAAGCTCCTGCCGACCTCCACCTGACCCGACCCCCCGTCGGGTCTTTTTTCGTCCCGGCCTCGATGGACGGATTTGCGTCAGGTGTCGCATTTTCGTTCACGTGCTTTTTACGTTCCTTGACCCGGGCGGGTTTCCGCGATACTTTGAGCCTGATATGCGCTATTCCCACCTCTTCGGAAAGACCAGCAAGAACGCCCCCTCGGACGCGGATTCACCCAACGCCCGCCTGCTCGAGCAGGGCGGCTTCGTCGAGCACGTCATGGCCGGCGTCTATTCCTGGCTACCGCTCGGGCTCTCCGTCCTCCGCAAGGTGGAGCAGATCGTCCGCGAGGAGATGGACGCGCTCGGCGGTCAGGAGATCTTCATGCCCTCGCTCCAGCCGAAGGAATATTGGATGGCGACCAAGCGCTGGGACAGCGTCGACGTCCTCTTCAAGCTGAAGTCGCAGACCGACAAGGAATACGCGCTCGGCTGCACGCACGAGGAAGTCGTCACGCCGCTGGCGCGCAAGTTCATCCGCTCCTACAAGGAGCTGCCGTTCGCGGTCTACCAGATCAACACCAAGTTCCGCGACGAGTTGCGCGCCAAGTCCGGCGTCCTGCGCGGCCGCGAGTTCCGGATGAAGGACATGTACAGCTTCCATGCGGACCAGGCCGATCTGGAAGCCTTCTACGCCAAAGCGATCGAAGCCTACCTGCGCGTCTTCAAGCGCTGCGGCCTCGACGTCAAGGTCGTGCAGGCCGGCGGCGGCGTCTTCACCGACAAGATCACGCACGAGTTCCAAGCGCTCACCGAATCCGGCGAGGACATGCTGATCGTATGTTCCAAGTGCTCGTTCGGCCAGAATAGCGAGATCGCCACGCTGAAGGAGGGGGACGACTGTCCGGACTGCGGCGGGAAGCTCGTGAAAGCCAAAGGCATCGAAGTCGGCAACATCTTCGACCTCGGCACCAAGTACTCCGACGCCTTCGATTTCGACTTCATGACGGAGGATGGAAAGCAGCGGCGCATCCTGATGGGCTGCTACGGCATCGGCACTTCGCGCCTCGTCGGCGCCGTGGTCGAGGCGTACAACGACGCCAATGGCATCGTCTGGCCGAAGAGCGTGGCGCCGTTCCAGGTGCATCTCGTGCCGCTCAAGTCCAAGGACGAGGAGAAGCAGAAGCTCGTCGAAGCTGCCGTCGCCGCCATCGAGCGTGATCTCGCCGAGCGCCGTATCGAAGTCCTCGTCGACGACCGCGACAAGGGCGCGGGCGAGAAGTTCGCCGACGCCGACCTGATCGGCATCCCGCTGCGGCTCGTCGTTTCCGAGAAATCCCTCGCCGCCGGCGGCGTGGAATGGAAGGAGCGCGCGGCGTCGGAAGCCAAGAGCGTCCCGCTCGAAGGCCTCGGCGCCGAAATCGCGCTCTGGCTGAAATCCTAAGGAGACGCGAAGGCGGCCTTGACCGAAGGCCGCCTTTTTTGGTGCCATACTTCCAGCACCTTCTTAGGAGGCTCGCATGTGGCGCATCTTCCGCTGGCTCGACAGATATCCGCTGAGCTTCCACAAGCTCACTTTCGTGGCCGTCGGCCTTGGGGCGCTCTTCTGCGCGTCCTTCCTGCTGTTCCAGCTCCATCCGGTGGCCGGTCTCGTTTTCGGCTACGGGATGATCTTCATCCTGCTGCGCGCGAGCCACGTCTACCGCTTCACCAAGAAGGCGGACGAGAAGCCGCAGCGCGGCCTGCCGATTTCCGAAGCCTCAGACGCGGAGATCCTGCGCCGAGTGCGACGGAGCGCCAGGACCGAGTTCTGGCGACGCCGGATCCTGGCCGCCCGCCATGAGAAGGGCAAGCGCGGCGACATCGCCCGTTCGATCATCGAACGGTGGGAAGAGGCCGGCACGCCTGACGGCAAGCCTGCGCCGTCGGAGTCCGGGAAGGATCCGTAAACGCGAAACGCCCCGATATCGTCGGAGCGTCTTTTCTTTTTTATTCCACCCGCGAGGTGAAGGGTGAAGCGGAAGCCGTGAAGCCGAGTTCCGCAGCGAACGGCTTACGCTTTGCCCTTCAACGAGTCCTTCAGCGTCTTGCCGGCCTTGAACTTGGGGACGCGGACTTCCGGGATGGTGATCTTCTCGGTGGGGTTCTGCGGGTTCACGCCCATGCGCGAGGCGCGCGTGCGGGCGGAGAAGGCGCCGAAGCCGGCGATGGTCACTTCGCCGCCGTTCTTGAGTTCGGCGATGATGAGGTCCGTCAGCGTCTCGACGATCTCTTCGCCGCGCTTCTTCGGGAGTTCCATCCTTTCCGCCAGTTTCACCGCGAGTTCCGCTTTGTTCATATTATTCGATGATCTTTTGAATCTGGACGATCTTCACGGCCTTGCTTGCCCCGTGGCGAAGCTCTACGGGGCCGTCCTCCACCGTCACCACGACGGCGTTCAGATCGACCGCGCCTTCGTCGGGAATCTCGAACGAGACGGTCTCGCCGGAAGTGAAGCGGCTGATGGGGCCATCAGGCTTCACGCCGAGGACCGACCAACGCGCGCCTGTCATGCCGATGTCCGTGAGATACGCGGTGCCTTTCGGCAAGATGCGGGCGTCGGCGGTCGGGACATGGGTATGCGTTCCGGTCACCGAGGAGACGCGTCCGTCGAAGTGGATGCCGAAGGCGATGCGTTCGGAGGTCGCTTCGCCGTGGAGGTCGACCAGGATGGCGTCGAGCTTCTCGCCCGCGTGCCGTTTCAAGATCGTCTCCATGGCATCGAAGGGGTCGCCGTACGGCTCGCCCATGAAGACCCGGCAGATCAAGTTTACCACGAGGACTCTTTTTTCGCCAAGATTGAGCGTTTTTTCGCCATCGCCGGCCGTCCCGTCGGGGAAGTTGGCGGGGCGGATGAGAAGGTCTTTCAGTTCCGGGTCGGCCCAGACGTCGTGCGGACCTCTCTGGTTCGAGAAGACGTGGTTGCCGGAGGTGAAGAAGTCCACGCCGGCGGCATGCATATCGGCGATGATGGGCTTGGTCAGCCCTTTGCCGTGCGCGATATTTTCGGCGTTGACGATCGTCAGGTCAGGCTTGAATTCATCCTTCAAACGAGGAAGCGCTCGTTTGAGCGCTTCTCGTCCGATCTTGCCGACGACGTCTCCGAAGATGAGGAAGGTTGACATACGGTAACAAGGTGGCGGAGCCAGGCACCGCTTCGTTTTTTAGCGCGCGTATTCGATGGCGCGCATCTCGCGGATGACGTTGATCTTGATCTCGCCGGGATACTGGAGCTCCTGCTCGCACTTCTTGGCGATGTCCTTGGCGAGCTGCCAGGCGCCGAGGTCGTCGATGCGCTGAGGCGAGACGAAGACGCGGATCTCGCGGCCGGCCTGGATGGCGTAAGCGCGGTCGACGGCTTCGAAGGATGTGGCGACCTTCTCGAGGTCCTCGAGGCGGCGGACATAGTTCTCGAGCGTGTCCTTGCGGGCGCCTGGGCGCGATCCGGAGATGGCGTCGGCGGCCTTGCAGAGGTAGCCCTCGATGTTGCGCGGCCGGTCCTCGTGATGCGAGAGCGAATGGTAGGCGATGTCCTCCGGGAAGCCGAACTTTTTCATGATGTTGTAGCCGATCTCCGGGTGCGCGCCAGGGACGTCGTGATCGACGGCCTTGCCGACGTCATGGAAGAGCCCGCCCTTGAGGAGCACCGCGGCGTCGGCGCCGACTTCCTTCGCCAGGAAGTTGCCGATGAGCGCGACCTCGATGGAGTGGCGCAGGACGTTCTGGCCGTAGGAGGTGCGGTACTTCAGGCGGCCGAGGATGGAGATGAGCTTGGGGTCGACGGAGCCCAGCGGGATGCCGCACTCGATCATGGCGTCTTCGCCAGCCTTCTTGATGTCGAGCGCGAGCGTGCGCTTGGCTTCCTCGATGGCCTCCTCGATCTTGGTCGGCTGGATGCGTCCGTCCTTGATGAGGCTCTCGAGCGCGAGGCGCGCGACCTGGCGGCGGATGGGGGAGAAGCCGGAGACGGTGATGGCGTTCGGGGTGTCGTCGACGATGATCTCGGTGCCGGTCAGCTGTTCGAGCGACTTGATGTTGCGGCCTTCCTTGCCGATGATGCGGCCCTTCATGTCGTCGCTGGGGAGCTGGACCTGGGTGGTGGTCGTCTCGGCGCAGTGCGAGGAGGCGACGCGCGAGATGACGGTGGAGAGGATGTTGCGCGCCTTGATCTCGTATTCGTCGGTGCCGGCGCGCTCGATCTTGCGGATGCGCGAGAGGATCTCGTCCTGGGCCTCGTCCTCGATGGCCTTGAAGAGCTGCTCCTTGGCGGCTTCGCGGGGGAGCTCGGCGATCTTCTCGAGGCGCTCGCGGACGGAAGCCTTCAGGATCTCGATCTCGGCCTTGTCGGCCTCGATGGACTTGGCGCGCTCGTCGGTCTTCTGGTTCTTCTCCTGGAGGTCGAGCAGCTGCTTGTCGAACATCGACTCGCGCTTCTCGAGGCGCTGCTGGTTGGCGTTGAGGTCCTTGCGGCGCTCGGCCTCGTCGCGCTTGGCCTCGTCGAGGATCTGGACGGATTTCTTCTTGGCCTGGAGCTCGATCTCGACGGCCTTGGCCTTGGCTTCATTCACGGTGGCGACGGCCTTGGCCTCGGCGGACGCGATCTTGTCGGCGGTGACCTTCTTTTGGATGTAGTAGCCGGCGCCGAGACCGAGCGCCAGGGCGGGTAAGGCGAGCGACAAAAGCTGGACGGACATAAGGTGGTTATACCGTCATTCCGGGCCGGGTTGTTCGAGCGACGAAAAGCCGGAAAGCCTCAGGCTTTCCTCGGTGCGCGCGCGGATTCTTTCGTTTCAACCGTAAACTGGGGCAAAAGTCTCATGTTGGTGTGGCGCAACTCTCGTAGTCGACCGGAACGGAACGAGCGGATCGCTAATGATGAACTGACTTGAACGTACCACGAGGCGGAGGCGGAGGCAAGCCCCGTAAAAGCCTTCGGCTCACGGTCGCAGGTGTATACTGCCCCCATGTCGAAACACCCGTATTCGCTGATTTTCCTCCTTGCGGCCGCCTTCTTCGGCTGGGTGCATGCGACACCGGCATTTGGCGACCCTGACGCCTACTACCATCTGGAGATGGCGCGGCGTACGGCCGTTTCCGGCCCCGTCCTGGAGTTCCCCTGGCTGCCGTTCACGACGCTCTCGGAGCATTTCGCCGACCACCACTTCCTGTATCACGTCGCGCTCATCCCGTTCATCGTCGCGTTCGGAGATTTTCTCGGACTGAAGATCGCGACCGTCGTTTTCGCCGCGCTCGCCGTCGCGATTTTCGCGTTCCTGCTGAAGGAGTACGGAGCGAATCGGCCGTTCCTTTGGACGCCCCTCCTGTTCTTCGCGCCCGGGTTCGTGTTCCGCCTGCTGCTGACCAAGGCGACGGCGCTTGCGCTCGTCGCGTTCTTCCTTTACCTCGTCGCGCTTCGTCGAAGGAACCGCCTTGCCGTCTTCGGCATCGCCTGCGCGTACGTCTGGCTCCACGGAGGCTGGCCGATCCTGGCCGTCGTCGCGCTCCTTCATGCCCTTCTTTTCAAACCTACAAAAATTCACGATCGTGAAGAAATGAAGATTTGGGAACTGTCGGCGGCGACGTTTCTTGGTCTCCTGATCGGTCTGGTCATCAACCCGTTCTTCCCCGAGAACCTCTCCTTCTATTGGGAGCAGATCGTGCAGATCGCGGTCATCGGTCGGCGCGACGCCGCGGTGCTGGTCGGCAACGAGTGGTACCCGCCGGAGTTCGCGGCCGTCTTTCTCGGAAACGCGTCCGTCTTCCTGCCGCCCGCGCTCGCGGTCGCTGCGTTCGCGGCAGCCATCTGGACGGGACAGTCCGCCCGCGCCGAATCCGCTCCGAGCGCCGCACGCCGCAAGGATATCGTTTTCACCTCCGCGCTCGCGCTCCTCTTCCTCTTGATGACGCTGCGCCAGGCGCGCCACAAGGAATATTTCCTGCCGCTCGCGTTTCTCGCCGGCACGCTCGTCGCCGAGACCGCCTTCGCCGCCGTCGACCTCCGCGCCCTTTCCGTCCGACTGGGCGCGAGGCTCGGCAGGCTGTTCATCCCGTCCGCCTTCGCGCTATCGGCGGTCGCCTGCATCTTCGCCGCTATTTCGCTCTGGCTGCCGCGCCTCGCCTACGTCGACCGTCCGGCCTTCACGCGCTTCGAAAGCATGGGCGCGTGGACGCGCGCGCACGTGCCGGAAGGGGAGACGATCTTCCACGCCCGATGGGACGATTTCCCCGAGCTCTTCTATCGTGATTCCCGCCACGCCTACGTCGCCGGGCTCGACGCGCTCTTCCTCTATCGGAAAGATCCTCGGAAGTACTGGCTCTGGCGCGACATCGGCGAAGGCCGTCGCCGCGAAGCTCTGGCGGAACTCATTACGCAGGAATTCGGCGCACGCTACGTCTCCCTGCGCATGGGACCGGATCCGCTCCGCTCGCTCATCAAAAAAGACCCGTCGTTCGAACGGGTCTACGCGGACGCCGAGGCGGAGGTCTGGAAGATCAGGTGACGGGATGTATGCGGCCGACGAGGTGCGCGCGAAGCATGTTGCCGTGCTCCGCATTCACGATCTCGAGGCTCACGACGCAGCTGCCATGCGCGGGATGCATGAGCAAGCCTGCGGCTTCGTGGCACCACGACGGCACCTTCTCGAAGAAGAGAGTATCGGACCCGATGATGACTCCGGCTCGGCAGGCGGCGGGGGTCACACGAAGGGCATTGTCCAGCCATCGGCGGTACATGTCCTGTGTCGCTTGCGATGCGACGGCGATCTTCCGGCGGAGGTCGGCGATTTCGTCCCGCCCCGCCTCTTCCTTCCTGGCCGTCCGTTCCCGCCGCCTCTTCCTCGCTCGTTGATTCGGTTTGTGTCCCACGATTGATCTCCTTGGCGGTACGCAGCGTACCTTATAAGGAAGCGCGGAGCGACGTCAATGCGATGTCTTCCTTCTTCACGGCGTCCTTCACGTCGAAATTCCCGATCTTGGTGCGTCGAAGTTCCTCCAGATACGCCCCGCACCCGAGCGCCATCCCGATGTCGTCGGCGAGGGCGCGGATGTAGGTGCCGGACGAGACGCGCGTGCGGATCTTGGCGATCGGCCAGGCGTAGTCGACGAGTTCGAGTTCGTGGATCGTCACGCGGACGGGCTTCCGCTCGATCTCCACGCCTTCGCGGGCCAGCTCGTAGAGCTTCTTGCCGCCGACCTTCTTGGCGGAGTACATCGGCGGGACCTGGTCGATGCCCCCGCGGAATCCTTCAAGCGCCAGCGCGAACGTCTCGCGCGCTACGGGTGCGCAATCATTTTGTTCGGTGACGACGCCGGTGCGATCCATCGTGTCGCTGGATGCGCCGAGGCGGAGCGTCGCTTCGTAGGCCTTGTCGAGCCCGACGAACTTCGAGATCTCTTTCGTCATCTTCCCGACGGCCAGGATCAGGAGCCCCGACGCGAACGGATCGAGCGTGCCGGCGTGGCCGATTTTCCGGGTGCGCAAAGTGCGCCGTGCGACATCGACGATGTCGTGCGAGGTGGGGCCGACGGGCTTGTCGACCAGCAGGAATCCGGACGGGCTGTCGCTTGCGGCGTTCATGTTGACAACAGGCGATTTCGTGCGTAGGTTGAGCTTAGTCCGAACGCGTTCCTTCCACAAGCCACGTAAAGATCGCTTTGCGTCCCACGTGGCAAGCGAGGTTCAAAATGGGTTCTCGAGGCAAAGGCAAGAAGCCCCTCGGGAACGAGGGAAAGGCTCAAGGGGCCAAGCAAGACCCCCGCGTCCTGAACGTCAACGAGTCGGGCGAGCCCGAAACTCCCGACGACGGATGCTTCTATATCGGCGGCCGCCGCGTCCTCCAGCTCCACGTCATCGACTTCGAACAGACGTCGATGATGAGGACGTATCACCTCATCGAGGCGGTGCTTCAGGAGCGCGCGCGCAGCCTTCCGGTGGCGCTGGCGAAGAACACCTTCCGCCACGGTGCCAACGACCGTTGGAAGGATTGGACGGCCTCGGCCAGCGCGGGCGCGGTCGTCAGTATGGCTATCGACCCCGTCGTCGGCCTCGTCGTCGCCGTCGTGGGCGCCATGACGCGCAACGTCATCGAGGTCTTTCGCCTCCGCCGCGGCCGCCACAAGGAGATCGCGCCCGGCAAGAGCAAGGCCGGCGCCGAGGTACGCATGATGATCCATGAGATGATCGGCGACCTTCCGACCAAGATCGACCTGCGCGGCAAGCTGCCCGACCTGCCGGAGTTCAACAACGAGTGGGTGCGGCTGTCGCACCGGCTCATCCGGCTCAGCCTGGGCTACAACGTCCGCGTGGACGTCGTGAACCGCATCCGCATCGAGCTCGCGCGCGACAAGATGCCTGCGGACAAGGCCAGGATCCTGTCGGACACCGCCGACGGCATGACTGAAATGCTGTTGGAAGTGCGCCCGCGGCTCGAGGAAGTCGCCCACATCCTCGAGGAGCTCCAGCCCATCGGCTTCATGGACCTTCGCAAGCTCGAAGAGCACGACGATCGCCTGCAGACCAACGACCTCCTCGGCGAGGATCGCGGCGAAGCGGGTGAAGCCAGCGTCACCGCCGCGTCGCTCCTGTGGCTCGACGTGCCGTACGAACAGATCCTCATCCGCGAAGCGCCGAAGGTCTACGAGACCGACAAGGCCGTCTGCGAAGGCCGCATCGAGCTCGACGAGGAACTCAGCCTCGAACGGCGGTTCGTCCGTCTTGAGGAGAAGCTGGCCCGCGAACGCGAGGAACTCGAGATCCTGAAGGCCCAGATCGAGAGCCTTCCGTCCGAGGAGCGCGCCGCCGCCGCCGAGCGCCTGGAGTCCATCCTGGAACGTCTCCGCGAGATCGCCTCGCTCGACATCCAGCTCGAAGTCGATATCGACGACGGCCTCGAAAAGAACGGCTGACCCCGCGCCTATGGCACGGGGTTTTTTCATTGACAAGCGGGGGGAAGTCCCGTATTCTCCGAAATACCATGAACATCACCGAAATCGCGCGCCGCCTGCGCGTCACGCCTGACGAACTCCGCGAGAAGCTCCCCGTTCTCGGGTTCGACATCGGGCGCAAGGCGATCAAGGTCGATCAGCGCGAGGCCGACCGCATCGTCCGCCGCTGGCAGGAATACACCTGGAAACAGAAGCAGCTCGCCGACGAGAAGGCCAAGATGGAGCTGCGTCGCAAGATCCAGGCCGGCGAAGTCAGCGCCGACCGCCAGGTCACCATCCCGCCGTCCATCACGGTCCGCGACTTGGCCGACAAGCTCCAGCGCCCCGTCACCGACGTCATCCGCGAACTGATGAAGGGCGGCATTTTGGCGTCCATCAACGAGCGCGTCGACTTCGACACGGCCGCCATCATCGCCGAGGACCTCGGCTACCAGGCCGTGAAGCAGGACGCCGGACAGAAGGAAGAGACCGTCTCGAGCGCCCTCGACCAGCTGAAGGAAGCCGTCCTGTCCGAGGACGAGGCCAAGCTCAAGCCGCGTCCGCCGGTCGTCGTCGTCATGGGCCACGTCGACCACGGCAAGACGACGCTGCTCGACGCCATCCGCGCCACCGCCGTCGCCAAGGGCGAGTCCGGCGGCATCACCCAGCATATCGGCGCCTATCAGGCGGTGAAGAACGGGCGCCACATCACCTTCATCGACACTCCCGGCCATGAGGCCTTCACCATGATGCGTTCGCGCGGCGCCCGCGTCGCCGACGTCGCCATCCTGGTCGTCGGCGCCGACGACGGCGTCCAGCCGCAGACCGTCGAAGTCGTCCGCATCATCGAAGCGGCGAAGCTGCCGTACGTGGTCGCCATCAACAAGATGGACAAGGAAGGCGCCAACCCCGACCAGGTCAAGCGCCAGCTCTCGGACCTCGGCATGATTCCCGAGGATTGGGGCGGCAAGACCGTCATGGTCCCGATTTCCGCGAAGACGAACATGGGCATCGACGGCCTGCTCGACACCATCCTGCTCGTCACCGACATCGAGAAGGACAAGATCCGCGCGAACCCCGATCGCCGCGCCATCGGCACCATCATCGAATCGCACGTCGACAAGGGCGAAGGCCCGGTCGCGACCGTCCTGATCCAGGGCGGCACGTTGAAGCGCAACGACATCCTCGGCATCGGCGGCGTGAACTACGGCCGCGTGCGCGCGATGAAGGATTGGACGGGCGAGAACGTCGAAGAGGCTCCGCCGGGCATGCCGGTCAAGATCCTCGGCTTCAAGCTCGCGCCGACCATGGGCGACGTGATGGAAGTCCCGGAGCGTCCTCAGGATCTCAAGGACTGGAAGGAGATCAAGCACTCGCAGAGCTCCACCCAGCCGACCGTCTCCGGATCCTCGTCGCCGTCCGCCTCGGGCGACGAAGGCACCTCGAAGGAGAAGGACTGGGTCAACGTCATCGTCCGCGCCGACGTGCTCGGCTCGCTCGAAGCCATCCTCGGCTCGCTCGAACGCATGACGCATCCGGAAGTCGGCGTGCGCATCGTCGGCAAAGGCTTGGGCAACGTCACCGACTCCGACATCCTCGCGGCCGAATCGAACGGCGCGATGGTCCTGGCCTTCCACGTGAACTCCACCCCGAGCGCCGGCACGCTGGCGCGCGACAAGGACATCGCCATCCGCCAGTACAAGGTCATCTACGACCTGCTGAACGACGTGAAGGAAGAGCTCAAGAAGAAGCTCAAGGCGGAAGTCATCCGCACCGATCTCGGCAAGCTCGAGATCAAGGGCGTGTTCCGCTCCGGCAAGGACGGCCAGATCGTCGGCGGCGTCTGCACCGACGGCAAGATCGTCCGCGGCGCCATGGCGCAGGTCTTCCGCGGCGGCGAACCGATCGCCTCCGGCAAGATCGCCGACCTCCAGAGCCACAAGCAGTCCGTGGCGGAAGTCTACGGCGGCCAGGAATGCGGCATCCGCTTCGAGGGCAAGGGCCAGACGATCGCGCTCGGCGACGTCCTTGAGGTATTCTCGGAAGAGAAGCGCGAGAAGCTGCTCGGATTCTAGCGACGATAAACGGGGCCTAGCGGCCCCGTTTCGCGTTCTGAGCCCCCCCCGTGATACGCTGGGTGCGATAAACTTCTACACATAGCCGTATGCACACTACTGACCATCGCATCAGAACCCTTTCGTTTCTGGTCGTGGCGGCATCGTTGCTTTGGTGGTTTTCAGCTGCTTCCACCGTCCGCGCCGCCAGCGTCGACCAACAGCAGACCTCCGGCGACCACTACGCCTTCGGCGCGCTCACGGGCAGCGGGACCCGCAGCGTCTGCCAATCCTTCGTCCCGACAGCCTCCGAGCTCACCAGCATCGACTTCGCGCTCGGCACATACGGCACGTATTCGACCTCGCGTGACCTCGAGGTCTTTTTGTCTTCGGGCGGCTGCAAGGGCGCGTCCGGTTCCCAGACCGTGCTCTCCCATCAGCTGACGCCCGCCGAATACGACGCGCTCTCCGGCGGCACCTCCCAGCCGCTTACGAAGCACCTGCTCCACTGGGATTTCCCGACCGTCGAGGTCGCCCCCGGACAGACCTACTATCTCGGCATCCGCCAGCTTGATGCCTGCTCCGGCTGTCTCGCCACCCTGGTGGCCTCTCCGAGCGCATACGCCCCCGGTTCCTTCCGCGCCGGCACCTGGTCCGACTTCTACAACGAATCATCCTCATCCGACCTCTGGTTCGCGACCTACGCGACCGGCCTTTCGCTCGGCCCCGTGACCCAATACGCCGCCGACGGCACGACGCCCGTCGCCGAGTCCGCTACCATCTCATCCGATCTCGTCATCAAGGCGGTCACGACGTCCCCCGACGGTTCCTTCGCCGCCTTGGAAATCGAGCTCCGGCCCTTCGGCACGCCCTTCACCGGAGCGGCGACGCACGTCTCGGGCCTTGTCGCGAGCGGCACGGAAGCCTCCGTCACGATCCCGCTCCCCGCCGACGGCCTCTACCGTTATCGCCTCCGCGCCGGCGACGGTTCGGGAGACGGCTCCGCCTGGCATGAATACGGCACGGCCGGGAATTTCGATTTCGAGGTTTCACTCACGCCATTCCCGGGCGTCGTCGATCAGCAGCAGACGGCCGGTTCGCAATATGGTTTCGGCACCGCCACCAACGGCGGCGGGGTGCGCACCGCCTGCCAATCCTTCGTCCCGGCCTCCTCGGAGATCACCGGCGTCGACCTGATGCTTGGCACGTATGGCACCTACAATACGTCGCATGACGTCGAGCTCTTCCTGACGTCCGGAAGTTGCCAAGGCGAGTCCGGCGCGAGCGCCGTCGCCACGCACGCGCTCACCCAGACCGAATACGACACGCTCTCCGGCGGGACGACCCTGCCGCTCCCGGCTCGCCTTTTCCGCTGGGACACCGGCGTCGTCGCCGTCACGCCTGGACAGACCTACTACCTCGGCATCCGCCAGACCGACGCCTGCCAGAACTGCCTCTCGACGCTCCTCTCGATCGCCGACCGATACGCCGCAGGCTCCTATCGCTACGGATATTGGAGCGACGCCTTCGCGGACGAGGCCGGCAGCGACCTGTGGTTCAGGACGTATGGACCCGAAGTCCCGACCGGTCCTATGCCGATTAAGGTCGCCGTCATTCTGGCTGACCTGGCAGACGTCCAGCATGAATCTGGCCCGATCACTGTACGACCATGCAAATTGTCTGAAACACCCGTTCGGGAATATGCGAACGGTCATTCGAGGGAGTATTACGAGGACCTCATTTACTGCGTGAAGGATTACTATGATGAGAATTCTTATGGGTCGATAGGGTTTGAGTTTACGATGGTGGGTGATGGGGCGTGGCAATCCGAGCTCGATTCGACCAAAACAGAATCTTGGTACGCCCAACAATCTACGAGATCGCTCGTCGACGATGTTATGGCCCTTTCAGGGGTGTCAGAGAACTCATTTGACGTGGTCATCGTGGTCCATGCAGGAGATTCTAGGGAGAACGAGGACCAAATCTTGAAGATAAGGACGGCGATGGCTATTCCACCGCCATCTCCTGAGTCAGCGCGAGTGGTCGTTGCTGAAAGCGATCCGCTTGGTGCTTGGGTTCATGAACTAGGACACGCTGTCGGCATGCTTGTGACCATGGACGGTACGGCCATCCCCGACTTGTATGACATGGGGTCGGTCGGGAAATGGGATGTCATGGCGAATGGCGACAAGAACGGGGGCTTTTCTGACATATCGATTCTTCCCGGCGACGGCACCAATCCCGTCGGCTTGAGCTCTTACACGAAGGAGTTTCTAGGCTTGTTGAATGAGGATATTCGCCCTAGGTCGCAGTACGGCACGCACTGGATCGATTCTCTGGATACGAGCGGCTTCGGCGATTCCATCTTCCGTTACAACCTTATCGACGATGCCACGACCTCGACATCCCAGTACTACATTCTTGAAGCGCGCAACCGAGACCTGAGGACTTGGGATTCTTCTTTGCCCGGCATGGCGAATCCGCGCAATCTCGTCTTGTATTATGTCGACACAAAAAATCTGCCGGAATATGGGTATTACGAAGATGGATATGGAAGACGGCTGATGTGGAACCAGTTTCGAAAGCTGACGATCCCCGGCAACTCCACTTCATCTCCGATCGTCTTCAACACCGGAATCCTCTCGACCGCGCTGCTGCCGGCCGAGGCGCGGACGTATTTTGACTTCGATCACATGGTGAAGTTCTCCGCCACGTCAGAGCGGTTCGTAGATAACGATACCAAGTATCAAATCCAGGCGAGCATCCAGCCTATCAATCCTGATTCCTTCGCGGACGGCTTCGCGGGAGTCGTGTTGAGACCGCTTGAATCGCTGCAGCGCTTTCTCGAATCCGACCTGCCTTCATTGGAGTACGGCGGTCGATTGAATCCGGTGACGGGGGAGCCGGAAATATCGCCTGGAATCATTCCATACCAGCCTACGCTTCAAGACTTCTTGACTGCAGTTATCCTGCGACTTCTGATCGTATTGGGAAGCGTCCTAGCAATCAGCGTCGTCCTCTGGCTACTGCATAAATACGGGGTGCCGCATCTTCTCCCTCCGGCACGATACGAAAAAGTCCTCCGTATCTATAATAAATCCAGACACGTCTTCTTCGTCTTGCTCTCCCTGACCCTGATTGCCGTTATCGCGCTCTACGCGATCGATACGTATCTGCGTGTCACTGATCCCGCCGGCCATCGAAAGCCTTGGCCGTTAAAGGGATACCTGAACGCGTCTGTCGTCGAAGTCGCCCAACCAGACCTCGACCTCCACGTGTACTGCTCCGACGGCCGCCACGTCGGCATGAACTACTCGACCGGCGTCTTCGAGAACCAGGTCGCGGACGCTATCGTGAGTGGCGACGAGCCGGGAAGCCACGAGTGGATCTACGTCCCCGCCACTCCCGAGAACGCCTCCTGCATCCACTCCGTCTCCGCCCACGATAACCAGCTCTTCCTCGACGCCAACCCAGACCTCGCCTCCGTCCTCGGAAGCGCCACCGACTCCTACTCGATATACGCCCGCTACATCGACCCCGCGAGCGGCATCTTCACTTCCGCGACCCTCTCTGAGCAGGTCATCGAGCCCGGCGAGGTCATCCTCCACGCCGCCACCGGCACCTCCGACATCTCGATCCTGCCTGGCGTTCCTGATGCGGAACCTCCCGTCACGACCGCCTCGGCCACGGGTACCCTCGGCCTCGACGGGACGACGTACGTCTCCGACGTCACGGTGACCCTTGCCTCGAACGATGCCGACTCCGGCGTCCTCTCGACCCGCTACTCGCTCGACGGCGGCCTCACATACGTCCCATACCCCGGGCAGATCATGCTCACGGTGGAAGGGGAGCGGACCGTCGCATTCTTCTCGACCGACATCGCCGGCAACGCCGAGTCGCCTAAGACCATCACGGTCAGGATCGATCGGCTTGCTCCCGAGACGACGATCGACGCCGCTCCATCCGACCCTTCTTCCTCGACATCCGCTTCCTTCGGTTTCAGCTCCCCCGACGCGACAGCGCTCTTCGAGTGCTCTCTCGACGCGGTGCCCTTCATGCCTTGCGCCAGCCCTCTCGTCCTCGTGAGCCTTGCGACAGGGGCCCACGACTTCTCCGTCCGTGCCATCGACTCGGCAGGGAACGTCGACTCGACCCCAGCCATGCACGACTGGACCGTCGCGCCACCTGGTCCGGCTCCAGCGTCTCTTCATGTGACCTTCCAGCGCCACACGGTCCAAAACGGCACCCAGCCCGGCTCGACCAAGGCCCCGATCGCTGACGCCGCAGTCAAAGCCTTCTCCAAAACGAGCGGCACATGCGCGTCCCAGATCGGCTTCAATCCGCACGAATACGGCACGATTCTCGATACCTGCGCTGCGGATGTCCAGGGAATGACCGACGCGGACGGCGCAACGACCCTCTCCTTGGCCCCCGGCGACTACCTGACCCTCGCCCGCGATCCCCAGACCGCGGTCGTAGCCGGCGTCTCCTCCGGAACCCTCGCCCCCGGAGCCTCCGACGACGAGTTCCTCCAGGTCATCGTTCGCGCCGACGGCACCTCCGTCCCAGCCAAGACGACGAAACGGACCGGCTCGCTCCTCTACGTCATCGAGCCGGAATATATCGAGTGGAACCAGACGCAGGAACTTTATCCCTTCGTCTTCGACGCGCCTGACGGCGACTGGGGCCTCACCGTGACCGTCACGCCGCCGGAAGGATTCACCGTCGACCACGACTCCCTCACGACCGAAGTCAACAGCGACTACAAGGCCCTGCAGTTCACCCTCACCGATATCGGAAGCTGCTGGGAGTGCGGAGCGGCTGTCGAGCTGACCATTCGTCACAAGGGCAAGGTCGAGCGCCTGCTTCGGAACATCCCCTCCAGCATGACCGAGGATTTCGCCGGAAAGAAGGGGCTCAACCCGGCCGACCTCAAAGCCAAAGGAGTCGTCGTGAGCGGGAAGGGGGAGCGTTGAGACTGACGTGTGAGTGAGCAGTCTTCACAGACTGACCGCTTTCATTTACAGTGAAAATGCTCCCTGTCCCACTTATTTCCTCCTATGGCCGAGATCGTCCTGAACGAAACGAATTTCAACGAAGAGGTCCTGAAGTCCGAAGTCCCGGTCCTTGTCGACTTCTGGGCGCCCTGGTGCGGCCCCTGCAAGATCATGGGGCAGATCATCGAGGAGGTCGCCAAGGAACTCGAAGGCAAGCCGGTGAAGATCGGCAAGATGAACGTCGACGACAACCCCGATACGCCGGTGAAGTACGGCATCATGAGCATCCCGACCATCATCCTCTTCAAGAACGGCGAACCGGCCGAACAGATGGTCGGCGTGCAGGCCAAGGAGAAGCTGATCGAGAAACTCACCGCGCTGATGTAATGGGAAGGTTTGAGGCATGAGGTTTGAAGTCTGACTCAAACCTCAACACTCAAACCTCAGACCTTATGGCTGAAAAAGTCATCATCATCGGAGCCGGCCCGGCCGGCTACACCGCCGGCATCTACGCCTCGCGCGCCGATCTTGAGCCGCTGCTTCTGGCCGGCCCGCAGCCCGGAGGACAGCTCACCACCACGACGGAAGTCGAGAACTGGCCCGGCGAGGACAAGGGCGTGATGGGGCCGGACCTCGTGCTGAAGCTGCGCGCCCAGGCCGAAAAGTTCGGCACGCGCGTCGCGGAAGAGACGGTCAACGCCGTCGATTTTTCGGAGCGACCCTACAAGGTCATGACGGAAAGCGGCAAGACGTACGAAGGCGAGACGGTCATCATCTCGACCGGCGCTTCGGCGCGCCGACTCGGGCTCGACTCCGAGAAGGCGCTCTACGGCAAAGGCGTCTCGGCCTGCGCCACCTGCGACGGCTTCTTCTTCAAAGGGAAGG
>JBBTWH010000015.1:0-24185 GCA_038062835.1 Patescibacteria group bacterium
CGGCGCTGCGGAGGATGCCGAAGGCGCGGTCGACCTCGCCTTTGCTGCCGCGGGAGAGGATGAAGACGAATCCGCCGTAGACGAAGTAGCCGAGGGCCACCGCGCCGACGATGCCGAGCAGGAACTCCGCCAGGTTGATGAAGACCGCCAGGATATCGCTGATGCCGCAGTCGCCCGTCGCGGTGCAGGGCGGAAGCAGGGTGACGGCTCCGGCCGCGATGGGGGCGAGGGCGAAGATGGCCGCCAAGGCGACCTTGGAAATGCGTTTCATATCGTTGATATTGTAGCATAAAGTCATACACACGCCCCTCGGCCTATGAAGGGGGATAAAGTGCGAGCCTCGGCTTCGTGGTACGTTTATCCCAGATATTTCTAAATGAAGCGTAAAATATGGCTTTCCACGGAGGAAATACTTTCGAAAATCCGCTTTCCGACAAGGAAAAGGCGCTTGAAGAAGAAAGGGTCAAATTCAAGGCCTATTTAGACGATTTAGGCATCAGCGAGGACGATATGCGTGGAAAGGCCGTGGCGGACGTAGGCGCCGGTTCACGGATGTTCGGCGCGCACGTCCTTCGAGAAGGCCTGACCGATCGGATGTATTCCATCGAACCGGACGTCGCGGGAGCCTTTCCTGAAGAGCAGGAACAGCTGGCCCGTACGCTCTCCCCCGATTTGAAGGAGAAGTTGGACGCGATGACCTTTGAAGCCGGCCGTCAGGCGCTCCCTCTTCAGGACGCAAGCGTCGATCTGCTTCTCAACCATGGCGCGATGCCGGGAAGCGAGCGACTCGAACATCAGGACTTCGAGGAGATTCGCAAGGAAATAAGCGATGCTCTCGATGAAGTCGTCCGGGTGCTCACGCCCGGCGGCGAGGCGCGCCTCTTCCCTTTGGTACGCGGCAGGAAGGAACCGAATGATGAGATCGAACAGAAACTCGAGGAGCTCAAACGTCAAGATATCAAAGTGACGATCGAGGAAGCGGCGCGATGGATGAATCCGAACGGTATCGAGATGATGTGCGACCGCATCATCTTATGGAAGCCTGAAAAGACGCGTTAAGAAGGAGACGAAAAAACTCCCCTGAGCACAGGGGAGTTTTTTGTCGTCATCGTACGGTCTGGGCGATGGCTTGGACGGCCAGGTTGACGGCTCGGTTCGGGTCGACGCCTTGGAGGGTCGAGTCGATCATCTCGTTGAAGGCCGCTTCGGTCGCGGCGACGTTGATGCCCGTGTACCAGCTCTTGGCGGTCAGCACCTGCGAGGCGAAGACCCCGATGTCCGCGTCGTTCAGCTGTTCGTTGACCAGCGATCGGAGCGCGGTCGGCTTGCCAGTCTTGGCCAGGTAGGTCTTGGCACGGTCGGCGCCGGCGGCGAACTGGAGGAAGTCCCAGGCGAACTCAGGATTCTCGCTCTTCTTGGAGACCGATTCGACCCAGTAGTTGGCGTAGTTCACTTTGGCGGCCGGGTCAATCTGCGGGATGCTGGTGAAGGAGAAGTTCAGCTTGGGGGCCTGCGCCTTGATGCGCGACAAGTGGTAGGAATAGCCGAAGAAGTAGCCTGTCTTGCCCGCGATGAACGCGTCGTAGGAGTTCGGCTGGGCGTCGTCCCAGGTGAAGACTTCCTTCGACGGGTTGGCGTAGTCGGTGTAGAAGATCAGCGCTTCGACGGCGGGCGGAATCTCGCGCTCGAGGTTCGCCGGCGTGCGATTGAAGGTCGGGATGCCGTTGGCGTCGGTCATTTGCGCGCCGTTCTGCATCATGAGGAGCGAGAGGATGTCGAAGGAGCGTTCGACGTTGCGCGAAGTGCCGATGCCGGCGGCGGGTTTCACGAGCTTACCCTGGTCGTACTTGGTCATGCGCTTCACGTGGTCCTGGAACTCCGCCCAGTCCTGCGCCGGCGTCGGGATGCCGGAAGCGTTCAGCACGTCCTTGTCGTAATAGAGCGCCATCGTGTCGAGCGAGAGCGGCAGTCCCCAGAGCTGGTCGACGATGCCTTTCTTTGGGTCGGCGTCCTGTCCCTTGATGACGACGTCGCGGCCGACCTGGTCGACGAACTGCGTCTTGACCTGCGCGGGCGTGATGACGGGCAGCGTCTTCTCGACCCAGACCTGGTTCTTCTGGACGCCCTGGACCTCGCGGAAGGACAGCTTCACGCTGGCCGGCGCAGGCAGGAGCTTCGACTGGTAGGAGCGGACCCAGGTGTTATGGATGGATACGATATCCGGCCCGCGGTCTTCGGCCAGCGCGTTCAGCAGCTCGCGCTCGTATTCATCGAGGCGCAGCTTGCGGTAGTTGATGGTGACGTTCGGATGCAGCGCGCGGTAGCTTTGGATGATCTGGTCGAAGGCGTCGCCGTTGTCGAGTACGCGCCAGTAGTCGAGCGTGACCGGCTTGGACGCGCTGGCCGGCGCGGCATCGGGCGTGCCGCAACCCTGGCCGCTTACGACCAGCGTGGCGAGGAGGAGGAAGCCTGCGAGGCGCGTGCGGAATTCCATGTTATTTGGCGAGAAGTTTCTTGAGGCCCTTCTTGAACTCCGGAGCGACTTTGGGGTGGCGGAGGCCGTAGGCGACGTTGGCGAGCAGGAACTGGGACTTGTTGCCGCAGTCGTAGCGGACGGCGTCCGCGATGCGTCCGTACATGGCGGATCCGCGGGCGAGGTGCGTGATGAAGGCGTCGGCCAGCCGGATTTCTCCGTCCTTTCCGGGCTTCTGCGTCTTCAGGATGTCCATGATGTCCGGCGTGATGATGTACCGGCCGACGGCGGCGAGGCTCGAGGGCGCATCCTCGACGCTCGGCTTCTCGACGAAGCCCTTCACTTCCATCACGTCCTTCGAGGTCATCGCGCCGCTCGCGATGCCGTAGCTCGATACGTTTTTTCGGCCGACGTCGCAGAGCGCGATGACCGGGTCGTGGTATTTCTCGTACGAGGAGATGAGTTGGGCGGTCACGGGCAGCTTGGCGTCGAAGATGTCGTCGCCGAAGAGGATGGCGACCGGCTCGTGCGCGTCGACGAACGGGAGCGCGGAGAGGATGGCGTGACCGTCGCCGAGCGGGGCCTGCTGGCGGACGAAGGCGAACTTCGCCATGTTCGAGATCCTGCGAAGGCCGTCGAGTTCGTCTTTCTTGCCCTTCTCCTTCAGGCGGGCCTCCAGCTCGAAGTTGCGGTCGAAGTGGTCTTCGATGGCGCGCTTGGTGAGCGAGGTGACGAAGATGATCTCCTCGATGCCTGAGGCGACGGCTTCCTCGACGACGTATTGGATGACGGGCTTGTCGACGACCGTCAGCATCTCCTTCGGCTGGGCCTTGGTGGCGGGCAGGAAGCGGGTACCCATGCCGGCCACGGGCAGGATGGCTTTGCGGATCTTCATATGGGGCAGTATATCACAAGGGAAAGAAGTGCTCCTCGTGAGGTCTTTTCTTTACAGGCAAAGGCATTCGTGCTACTTTAGGCCGGTCGCAACAATCGTTTTGCGCGCCAGCGCAAAACTCCATAGACTGCACTCAAGTCCACGCCTGCGTGGACGCGAGGGAGGAGCGACGTCAGTCCGAATGATAAGGAGCGCAACGACGAGGAGAGATGGCTGAGCGGTTGAAGGCGACGGTCTCGAAAACCGTTAGACCTCTCAAGGGTCTCGTGAGTTCGAATCTCACTCTCTCCGCCATAAAAGACCGAGCATGTCTCGGTCTTTTTCGTATCTGAACCTTTTTAGCGCCCCGGGCTCCGCCGGGGCGGCATAAGGGACGCCGTTCAAATCAAAAAATCCCGGTAATCCGGGATCAGATCGGGGCGCCGGACGGGACGACGCCGAGGAACATCTCGATGGCGCCGCGGAGGTAGATGTCGGCGCGGCCCGCGTCGATCGGGTCCATGGCACTGCCGCTGGCACGGAGTCGTCCCTGCGCGTCGATGGCGAGGGCAGGGAAGTCGCGCACCAGCGGCGCGACCAGATGGAGCGTGTCGGGGCCGAGGCCGCCGGCCAAGGTCACGCCAAGACGCGGCATCCGCTTGCGGACGGCTTCGACGAACGGGCGCAGGACCGCGGCGTCAAGGCCTCGCCCCTCGCCGCCGCTCTTGTCGAGCAGGACGTCGTCGATGGCGTCTTGATATTTTTCCAGACGCTCGGGCAACCGCTTCGGATCGTCGCTGACCTGGTCGAGCGCCCTCCTTCCGACCTGCAGGATGATCCGCACTTCCGGGTGCGCCTTCTTCAAGGCCGCCACGAGCTTCGGGCTGGGCCAGGGCATGTCGAGCTGGAGCCCATCGAGTCGAGGCCCGCCATACATGACGGCGTGCCTGAGGTCGTCGAGCCCCGTATGCCCGTCGTAGTCGGCGTAGTGCAGGACGTTGAGCACGTCCGCATGCCGCACGAAGATCTTCTCGATCTCGGCGTTCTTCGGCCAGACGGCGGCCCATTTGGTCCGTATGCCGTTGAGCGACTTGAAGCTCATCATCACTCCGGAATGCAGCTGATGGGGCAGCATGCCTCCGCCTGCTTCTTGGAAAGCGTTCAGCCTGGCAGACAGCCATTCGGGACTCGGGACGTCGGTCATGCCGATATACGGTCGCATCTTTTCCTCCTTGTCGGCGGCCGAAGCGTAGCCGATATCCGACCCGCGGTCAAGATGACACGCGTCGCGTTTCCGCCGCGTGCGAGGCGGCGAAGGCCATGAGGAGCCAGAAGAGCATCGCCAGGTCGTTCTTGAAATACGGGACGTCGACGAGTCCGTGGACGAGGACGGCAACGCCGCCGCCGGCCAAGGTCCAGCTCTTCGTCGCGAGCGCCTGTTGGAAGAAGCGCGCCATGATGAGGGCGAAGACGGCGATGCCGGCGATGCCGAGTTCCGTCCAGAGGTTCAGCAGGATGGTGTGCGGATACTGGAAGATCTCGATGTGGCCGGCCTTGTGATACGGCGCGAACGTCGCCTGGTAGCCCGAGAGTCCCGCTCCGAGGAGCGGACGGTCCTTCAGCATCTCGAAGGTTTCGGTCCAGATCTCCTTGCGCACGCGGCCGGACCAGTCCGAGAGCGTCGCCTTCTCGACGGCGAGATGGCGGAGCGGAGCGACGGCGAGGATGACGAGGAGTCCGAGCGCGCACAGTCCGAGCGCGAGCTTGCGGGTCTTGGGCGCGAGGATGCCGGCTACGGCGATACCAGCCGCCGCGCCGATGACGGCGCCTTCGGATTCGGCGAGAAGAAGCGCCAGCAGCGAGAAACAGAGCGCCGCGACGTACAGCCCGTGCGCCAGCCGAATCTTCAAATCTTTCCGATCGTGAATATTTGTAGCAAGGAAGATTCCGCCTACGAAGAGCGGGATGAGCGGCGCGAGGAAGAGGCCGATGGCGTTCGGGAAGCCGTAGAAGGCGGTCGAACGGAATTCGGCTTCGGTCGCCGGTGGGATCGGTACGCCGTTGAACGGCGGCGGCACGCCCCAGCCCGTGAAGCGCTGGATGAGGGCGAGACCTCCGATCGCGAACGCCGTGCTTCCGAGCGCACGGAGCGCCTGGTCGCGCTCCTCGTGCGTGCGCAGGAAGTCGCAGGCCATGATGAAGAACAGCGCAGGCTCGATGAAGTATGCCTTCCAGACGCCGGCCGCCGCCCGGAAGTCGGGGGAGACGAACATCTGCAGCGTCGCGACGCCGAGCCAGAGCATGAGCAAGGCGCCCCAGCCCCTGATGTCGATGAGGCGCTTCTCGCGCTTCAGGAACCAGGCGACGGCGAGGATGGCGAACAGGATTTCGAGCGCGGTCGTCGGGACGCCGCCGAGCGGGAAGCGGATGAGATACGTCGGCAGGAATCCGACGAATAGCAGGAAGGCCCAGCGCGGCTTGGCGAAGGCGACGACGGCGTAGGCGAGGAAGACGAGGGGGAGGAAGGTCATGGGAGATCGCAGGCTTCTGAAAAGCGCATCCTGATACGCTTCACGACCTCTTCGGAAGCCACATGACTCTCTGCCACGGCTCGCGCGAGTTCATAGAGGATGTCGGGCGCGATGCGCAGGTGCCGACTGTTCGCGACGAAAAAAAGATACGTGCAGATGACGGCACTGCGCTTATTGCCGTCGATACGATAATGGTTCTTGATGATCTTGTGGAAGATGACGGCGCCTGAAAGACAGGGATCGGATGTGCAGTCCGGCCTCAGCGCCGTCGTTTGGAAAGCGGAAAGCATCTGCCGGAACCAAGCTTCATCGATTCCCGGCAGGAACGGTTCGAGATCGGTATGTTCCAGCTTTCTCAGCCAAGAGAGCAAATCCCTTTCGCCCGGAAAATTCAACATCACTCGTTGGCGAGGGTCTTGATGACGCCGCCGTATCTTTTTGCGAACTCCTTGGCCTCGAGAGCGAGCAAGCGCTCTTTCTCAGCTTCGTTCAAGTGCGCGAAATCAGCCATCTTAGGGTGGCGGGAGAATCTGCTGAAGATTCGCCTGAGAAAAGCCAGCATAGTAACCCAAAGGTATCAGTTTCCCGCCCTTCTCGTCAATGTCGCCAGAAGTAGTCCGGCGGTGAACCATACGTGCATGATATACAACGTCGAGAAGGTCTGGTACTGCGCGAGCATGCCGAGGAGGGCGGCGAGACACGCCACCCGGACGGCTTCCGCCGCGTCCCCGCTCCGTACCAACGGGTACTCCGCGGGGACGCGGCCGCGCCGTCCGGACGACGCGGCCTCGCGGAAAAGGGTGAAGAGAAAAATAAGGAACGTCGCAAGCCCGATGATGCCGGTCTCGGCGAGGAGTTCCAGCGTCTCGTTGTTGGCGATGGGCCAGCCGGCGTCAGGGGCGGAGAAGGCGGAGGCGGCGACGTAGGGGCCGTAGCCGCCGTAGCCGACGCCGATCCAGGGGTGGCGCTTCCAGGCGTCGAGGGCGGCGGACATCGTCCTCGTGCGGTCGTCGAAGGCGGCACCGTCGGTGATGGTCGTGACATGCCGGAAGAACGTTTCCGGAACGCTCGAGAGCGTGGGGGAGAAGAAGCGGCCGAGCAGGAAGACACCGAGCGCGAGCGCAGCGAGTCCGACGCCGAGGCCGGAGGCGAGCGGCTTCCAGTCCTTGAGACGGCGGCGTTCGAGCCAGAGCAGCGCGAGCGCCGTCACGCCGAGGCCGAGCCAGCCGCCGCGCGAGGAAGTGAGGAAGATGCAGAGCGTCAGGAGACCGAGCAGCACGATCAGGAGTCTGGACGTCCTGCTCTCCGGAGCATGTAGCAGCCACGCGCCGGCGAGCGCGACTGGCAGCAGGAGATAGTTCGCGAAATACAGCGGTTCGGCGGCGGTCGATTGCACGCGGGTGAAGCCGAGGATGGCGCGGGAATAGGTGGAGCGCAGGCCCGTCATCCAGGTCGGCGCGCCGAGCATGTCGCCCACGAACTGCCAGAGGCCGAAGAGTCCGACGAGCGCGGCGGCGATCAGCACGACCTTGCGGACGCGGGGGAGATCCTCGGCGTGAAGGGCGTTCGGCATCAGGAAGGCGAGCGAGGCGGTGAAAATCGTGAAGCCCAGCACGACGAGGGAGCGCTCGAAGTTCTCGGCGTTCAGGAGCGAGAGGCCGGCGGCCGCGAAGAACCCCGCCAGCGCCAGGAACGCCGGACGGCGCCACGAAATCGTCCATGTACCGTTTTGCGACACGTGACGCAAAACGGTACATGCGAAAAACAGCCACGCCGCGGCGAGCGCGACCTGGCTGGGGCGGACGTTGAATCCCGCGACGTCGAAGCCTCCGAGCCTCTCGAACGGGAGAAGCGCGGCGACGGCGATCAACGCGGTGACGACAATCCTATCCATGATGCTTGCATCTTCTTTTCGCTGAAATGCGCGGCGGAGCGGGCGCGTCCGGCCTCGCCCAGTCTGGCGGCAAGTTCGCGGTCGCGGAGGATCTTGATGAGCGCGTCCGCCATGGCGCGCTCGTCTTCGGGCGGGACGAGCATGCCTGTTTCGCCGTCGATAATCAATTCCGGCAGGCCGCCGACCCTGGCGGCGACGACAGGCGTGCCGCAGGCCATGGCCTCGAGCGCGGAGAGTCCGAACGACTCGCGGGACGACGGCACGGCTAAGACGCCGAACTCGCCGCAGCGCGTTCCGGCGTCGGGGACGTGTCCGAGGAAGGACGTCCTGGAGGCGATGCCGAGAGTTTCGGCCAGCGTCGCCAGAGTCTCGCGTTCGGGGCCGTCGCCGAAGACGCGGAGCGTCGTTTCGGGAATCTCCTTGGCGACGAGCGCGAACGCCTTGAGCAGCAGCGCGACGTTCTTTTCGCGGCTGAGGCGTGAGATGGCGCCGATGACGGGGGCGCCGGGATTCCCAGAGATCGCGGGGCGCGGCGAAATGCCGGGCGGAACGATGGAGATGCGGCCGCGCGGGATGCCGGCGGCGGCGAGGGAATCGGCGGCGGCAGCTGAAACGGTCACGACATCCGCAAGGCGAGAGAGTGCCGCGTACGCCCCGCGGAAAGGGTTCTGCGTCAGCGAGCGCCCAGCCACGAGGTGCTCCATCCAGACGACGCGCATGCCGAGGAGTCGCGCCGGAAGCGTGGCAAGCAGCTTGTCGGTCAGCGAGAGGCAGACGAGGACGCGCGCGCCGCGGAAACGGAACCAGGCGAGCGTGAGCGCGAGAAGCGTCAGGAAGACCGGCGCCGTCAGCGGGAAGATGGCGGCTGAAATCTGGGTGACCGGTTCGACGCCGCCCCAGAGCGGGAACGCGCTCCAGCCGCGGCTGAAGAAGAGTCCCAGAAGCGCGCGCGACGACGAGACGAGCGTCACGGCATGTCCGCCGGCGATCAGGCCATCGGCCGTCTGTTCGGTGTAGCGCTCGCCGCCGCCCGGAGCGGATTCGTACGGGAACGAGAAGAAGAGGACGCGCATCTCAGGCTTTCTTGGGCGTCAGTTCGCGCAGCATGCGCGGGTCGACGGCGCGGGTGATGAGCGCCAGCGCGGCGAACGCGCCCGCGCCAAGGATGACCCTGAGAAGCACGTGCATCTCGGGGAGGATGGCGACGAAGGCCGCCATGAATCCGGCGGCGACGGCGGCGCGGAAGGCGGCGCGGAAGTTCGGCACGAAGCGCGTCGTCTTCCAGATCATGAAGTACGTGGCGCAGGCGATGAAGACCTCCGCGAAGACGGTCACCCAGGCGGCGCCGGTCGGACCGTAAATCGGGATGAGCGTGACGTAGAGGACGGTCGCCAGTACGGCATCGATGGCGTAGCCCCAGACCATCGCTTTCTGCTTCTTCACCGCGATGACGGCGTGGCCGAACATCGAGCCGAAGAAGACCGCCGCGCAGGCGATGATGAGGATGACGAGGAGCGGCCCGGCTTCGGCGAAGCCCTCGCCCGCGAAGAGCACCATCAAGTCGCGCCCGACGACGAGGGCGCCGGCCACGAGCGGCAGCGCCAGGATCGCCATGAAATCGAAGGCTTTCTGCATGATGCGGTTCCAGTCGTTCGAGGAACCCTCGGCGCGCGCCTTCACGAGCAGCGGCAGCACGAGCCCCATGAACATGATGGGAATGACCGTCAGCACGTCGAGGATCTTGTAGGCGGCGCCGTAGATGCCGACTTCCGCCTGCGAGCGCGTGAGCGACAGGATGATGACGTCGCCCTTGAGGTAGATGAGGTTGAAGGTGATGGAGAGCGCGATGGGCCACGAGCGCTCGGCGATGTCCTTCCAGACCGCCCAGTCGAAGCGCCAGGCGAGATCGACGAGCTTGCGGACGAGCAGCCAGTTCCAGAAGGCGGTCAGGAGGTTGCCGAGCACGAGCGCGCCGAGCATCCACTCGAGGCCGAGCCCCTCCTTCGCCACGAACCACGCGCCGAGGAAAAGACCGAGACGTCCGAGCACTTCCGCCGACGCGGCGCGCGCCATGCGGAGCTCCTTCTGAAGGACGCTGGTGAGAACCTGGTTCACGGCCAGGAAGAAGAACGACGCCGCCGCGATGCCGACGCCGGCCTTGATGGCGCCGTCGTACGGGAAGAGCAGCACGGCGAGCGGCGCGAGCCCGAAGAAGACGGCGGCCGAGACGACGCGCAGCGTGAAGATATTGGCCGAGACCTTGTCGCGGTCGACGCCCGCCTCGGAAAGCATCGCGACCGTCGTGAGCGAGAGTCCGAAGTCCACCAGGATGCCGAAGAACTGCAGGAAGCTCGTGACGGTCGTGAACGCGCCGTAGCCGGTCGCGCCGAGATAGCGCGTCATCACGCCGAGAGTCAGGAGGCCCAGGATCGTGCCGATGGTGCGGCCGACGGCCTGGACGACGGTGTTCTTGGCGATGGCGCTGGTGCGGGACATAGCGCCTCCAGTGTAGCTGAATGTGGCGTTGATGCCAGGGTGCCAGGGTGGCGGCTTCAGCCGTAACCGTTGTTCGGCATTTGACCAAAGGCCGAAAAAATGGTACTATTTACAGGTACTTGAGCCAAAAACCAAGACAAAAATGCTGGCCGCAGGAGGAGCCCGCCCCGTGAACCCGCAGGGTTTCTACGGGGTTCATCCCTATATCTTGCGGCGTCGGAGGAATGCCCTTTTGCGCTCGAAACCCCAGGAAAACAGCCTTGGACCCTCGCTCGTCCTCGTCATGCTCTTCCTTGCTGGTTTCGCCTACGGGCTGCGTTGGATCGACCATCGCCTCACGACGTCGCCTGAGCGCTACGTGCCCATCCCGGCACGAGAGCTTGATTCTTCCGTCTCCGGCCAGCTTTCGGAGGCGTTTCGCTTCGTCTTCGGCATCCGCACGGCTCATGCGGCCGATTACGTCTCGTATACCGGCGTACTCGTTGGGAAGGCCCCGGTCATCACGGCCGTTCCGGGCGAGGTGAAGATCGTCGACCTCGTCTTCAAGAACACCGGCCGTGCCACCTGGAAAAACGCCGGGAAAGCCTATATTTCGGCCTATACCATCAAGCCTCGCTATCACGCGAGCGTTTTTCGTTCCATCGATTGGATCTCATCCAGCCAGTCTCCGCGTCTCCTGACGCCTTCGGTCCGTCCGGGGGAGACCGGCACGCTCCGCCTGACGATCACGGCGCCGGCAAAGGCTGGCACCTATACCGACACTTTCCAGCTGGCGGCGGAAAACACTTCGTGGATGTGGGGTGCTTGGACGACACTGACCGTGAAAGTCTCCGGTTCTCCGCCCGTGGCGAGTTCGGCCCTGGCCCCGCCCGCGCCGGTTCCGACCGCCGCGGCCGCTTCGGCCGACATCGCGGCTCCTCCCGCGGCCTCGCTCGTCTACCGCAGTGCGGAACGCGTCGAAGCGCCCGGCGGCTTGCCGATGACGATGCGCGTGACGTTCCATAACGACGGCGACGCGGCCTGGAAGAAGATCGCCCTCCATCTCGTAAGTTTCAAGGCGCCTTCGGGCGGCGACGCGTCCATCGACGACCCGACTTGGGCCTCTCCCGAAATCCCGGTCGTCATCGATCGGTACGTTCCGCGCGGACAATCCGTCGATCTCGCCTTCACGTTCGCGACGCCGCGCTCTCGCGGCGACTACCTGATGACGCTCGCTTTCGCGGTCGACGGCGCGGAGCTTTCCTCGTCGCCCGTCCTGCTGCCGATCAAGGTCATCGCCGACGCGGCGACCATCATTCCATCGGAACCCGCGCCTTCGCCCGCGCCGCTGCCGATCCTGCCGCCGACCGTCGCTTCCGGCGAGCCGCTGCTCCGCGTCGGCCTGTTCACGACCGAAAAGACGGAGGAAATCGCCTATGACGGCGCCTTCACCGCGCGTGACGCGGTCGGCACGAAGCTCGGAAGCTTCTCGGCCGGTTCCAGGGTTCAGTTCTGGTATGACCGCGCGGCGCGGACGTATCGCGCGACCGACGGCATCACGAATCTGGCGTCTTCGCTGCCGATCCGCTTCGCTCCCGACGCCGCCGGCGGCATCTTCACGCTGCTCACGGTCGAGGATCGCCCGTCGTGGAACTCCTCCGTCGACTACAACCGCTTCCGCGGCGGCATCGAGATCCGCAAGAACGACCGCAACGAATACGTCTGGATCATCAACGAGCTGCCGATGGAGCAGTACCTCAAAGGCATGAAGGAAACTTCGGCCGCCTCGCCGCTCGAGTATCAGAAGACGATGGCCGTGGCCGCGCGTTCGTACGCGAATTGGCACCTCGCGCACCCGGGGAAGCACTGGCACTTCACCGTCGACGCCGTCTATGACCAGGTCTACAAGGGCTACGTCGCGGAAACGTGGAACCCGGTGATGAACGCCGCCGTCGACGCCACGCGCGGCATGGTCGTGACCTACGGCGGCGAAGCGGTCGTCACGCCGTATTTCAGCTCGAGCGACGGCCGCACGCGCGATTGGACGGAGGTCTGGGGCGGCGCGGCCAAGCCCTGGCTCGTTTCGGTCCCCGCGCCGTTCGACGCCGCCGCCAAGCGCCCGCTCTTCGGCCACGGCGTCGGCCTCTCGGCCTGGGACGCCATCGGCCGCGCGAATGCGGGCGCGTCCTATGATACGATATTGAAGCACTACTACGCCGGGACGGAGCTCAAGAAACTGTACTGAGGATACATGAAACGACTTCTCCTCATCGCGACGCTCGTTCTTCTCGCCGCGCCGCATTCCGCGGGAGCGGCTACGCGCGCGTATGCATCCGGAGCGGCGCAGGGCGACACGGTCGTCCGCGTCGAAGCCGGGAAGACGAAAGAGGTCACTTTGAAATTCAAGAACGCCGGCAGTTACGCCTGGCGCGGCACGGGCAAATCGTACGTCTCGCTCTACGCGACCGGCCCATATAAGCGCAAAAGCGTCTTCTGGCACTCCGCCTGGCCGACGCGTTACCAGGCGGACCGTCTGAACGAGGCGACGGTGAAGCCTGGGCAGACCGGAAGCCTCACGTTCACGCTGCACGCACCGCTCGAGATCGGCACGTATACGGAACAGTTCCAGCTGGCCGTCGAGAACGTCGCCTGGATCTACGGATCCGTCGCGCGCGTGAAGATCGAGGTCGTGCCCGAACAGGTCACGGCCGAAACGTCCGTCAACGCCAAGGCCTACGCCGTGATGGACGCGGAGAGCGGCGATACGCTCGCGTCCTCGAACGCCGCCGACGTCCGCAGCATCGCTTCGATCACCAAGCTCATGACCGTGATGGTCGCGCGCGAAAGCGGAATCTCGCCGGACGCCGTCGTCAGGCTGGCGCGCGAGGATGAGGTCGGCGGCGGACGCCTGCGCGTGGCCGTCGGCACGGAAATCACCGTCCGCGACCTGGTCGCCAGCGTCATCGTCGGTTCCGCCAACAACGCCGCCAACGCCCTGGCCCGCGCGACCGGCCTCTCGCGCGAAGATTTCCTGGCGCGCATGGACGCGAAAGCCAGAGCGCTCGGCATGACGTCCACGTCATTCGCCGACCCGACCGGTATCGAGGTCGGCAACCTCTCGACCGCGGCTGACGTCGCGCTGATGGCCCGCGCCGGCTTCGATGATCCGTGGATTTCGGAATTCGCCGCCGCGCCGGAGTACCGGGTCGCGACGGCCGAAGGCCCGCATCTCATCAAGAACACCAACAAGCTCGTCTCCGACGCCACCGTCGACGTCACGGCCGGCAAGACGGGCTTCATCAACGAGGCGGGCTACACGCTCGTGACGCGCTTGAAGAAAGAAGGCGAGCGGGAGCTGCTCGTCGTCGTGCTCGGTTCGGACACCAAGAACTTATCGTTCCGCGACGCCAAGGTTCTCGCCGAAAAGTCCTGGGCGCGATCGAAGACGGCGGCTGCGCGATGAAAAAAGGACCCTGTCAGGGGTCCTTTGGCTTCTCCTGAACGGCTCGGAAAAGCAGGCGGTTATCGCGGGCGAAGCGTTCAAGGATCGGCATGGCCGCTGACGAGACGCGCGCGTCGGTGACGTAGCACTCCATGCCGTGTTCCGCCGTCCAGTGCGCGGCGTTCCACATCTCCTCCATATGGAAGGAAACTATCGTCGCCCAATGACGCCACGGCATCCAGCGCCGTCCTAACAGGTGACGCGTCCGCCGCTCTTGCACGCAGAAGCTGTGGATGGTCCCGATGCGATAGGACGGTACGACGTTCATATCCTCTTCCGCAGCGAGCATGTCCGTCGTGTCGTCCTTGATACGTATCTCGGCGCCCGGAAGGACGGTCGCGCAGGCGGCCAGCAGTTCTTTGGCCAGCGCGTCGCGACGGCATGGCCACTCTGAGTCCGGCATCTACGCCCCCACGTAGCAGAAACGCGTGAGTGGTATCATGCCCAACGGATCCGCCAGCTCGGCCCGTTCGATCGCGGTCAATGCGACGGGCAACCGCTTGAAGGCCTCCAAATCCTTCACGCCGGCGGCCTGCTCGGCATCGAGGCTGCCGCGTTTCAGCAGCAGGTCGACGAGCGCAAGCGCGCCTTCTTGCGAACGGCAGCAGAATGGCAGGCGGCCGACCAGGCCGTCATCCGAAAGATGCAGGTGTCCGTGGTCACGGTCGTCGGCGACGCATGGGTCGCTGAAGCGCCGCCAGCCGTAATCGCCTCGGCATGGTTCGGAGAACCCTACGTCAGCGTCTCCCAGGCCCTTCCATTCGATGTCTGACATACGAAAACCTCCAGGACGAGCCTAGAGGTTTTTTCGTCTCGTGTCAATCATCCCAATCCCTGATTCTTCATCTCGTCATGTCCGGCCGCCGCGGCATCCGGCGCCTGCTTGGGCTGGTCCATGATCTCGCGCGCCTCGCGCTTCCTGTCGAGCGCGGCGAGTTCGAGGATGCGCTGGCGGACCTTGTGCGGGTCGGGCACCTGTTCGAAATGGAAATTCTCTTCGGAGGCGGCGGTCTGCACATCGACCGTGCCGTAGTTCAGGAGCGTCGGGATGATGCCCTTGATCTCGGAGTGGACGTCCTGCACGCGCGTCAGGTCGAGTTCGGAGACGGAACGGCCGAACAGCCCTTTCTGGTTGATGTCGAGGATGCGGTCGTTGGTGACGATGTCGATGTCGAGATAGTAGTCGGTGAACTGGCTGAAGAAGAAGATCCAGATGCTCAGGTAGTAGACGGAGGCGAGCAGCCGGATGCCGATGTCGAGCATCGGATGGGGGAGGACGATCGGCTGGACGCCGAAGATGACGGCCTTGCCCGCGAAGGGGAGGCCGGCCAGGATCAGCAAGACGAAAATCGGTCCAAGGAAGACGATCGGGTGGCGGCGGAGCGAGAACTCGATCTTCTCGCCTGGATTCTGCGGGAACAGCTGGCTGACCGACATATCAGAAGGCTTGGACAGGGATGGCGGTCAGAGGGACGACGGCGGTCCAATCGACCGCGGAGAGCGATTGCCACGTCATGAAGACGACGATGGCCGTTCCGCAGACGAAGATGAAGCTGGCCATGAGTCCGACGGCGTTGCGCGCGCCGTACTTGCCGAGGCTGATGACGTTGGCGAACGAAAAGAAGACGTAGCCCAGGAGGAACAGGGCATAGGGGAAGAGCAGGAAGTACGTCGGGAGCGAGAGCATGTCGCTAGATCATGGTTTCCGTCCGCTGCGGCGCCGCGAGTCCGAGGTGCTTGTAGGCCGCTTCGGTCGCCATGCGGCCGCGCGGGGTGCGGTGCAGGAGGCCGAGTTGGATGAGGTACGGCTCGTAGATCGTCTCGATCGTCTCCATCTCTTCGGAGGTGGCGGCGGCGAGCGCGTTGAGCCCCACGGGGCCGCCCGCGAACTTCGAGACGACGGTCTCGAGGATGCGGCGGTCGACCGAGTCGAGGCCGATGGCGTCGATCTCGAGCATCAGCAGGGCGCGGTCCACGATGTCGACGGTAATCGTACCATCTCCATGGAAGTCGGCGTAGTCCCGGACGCGCTTCAGCAGGCGGTTGGCGACGCGAGGCGTGCGGCGGGCGCGTTCGGCGATGCGCGCGGCGGCGTCGGGGCGGATGGCGCAGCCGAGCGTGACGGCGTTGCGCTCGATGATCATCGTGAGGTCGGACGGCTCGTAGAAATCGAGGTGATAGGTGACGCCGAAGCGGTCGCGCAGGGGCGCGGTCAGGAGCGAGAGGCGCGTGGTGGCGCCGATCAGCGTGAAGCGGGGGAGGTCCATGCGGAGCGTGCGCGCCGAGGGCCCCTTGCCGATGACGAGGTCGAGCGCGAAATCCTCCATCGCCGGATACATGACCTCCTCGATGAGCTTGTTGAGCCGGTGGATCTCGTCGATGAAGAGGACGTCGCCTTCTTCGAGATTCGTCAGGATGGCGGCGAGGTCGCCGACGCGCTCGAGCGCCGGGCCGGAGGTCGTCTTGATGTTGGCGCCCATCTCGCGGGTGATGATGTGCGCGAGCGTCGTCTTGCCGAGGCCGGGGTTGCCGTAGAGGAGCGTGTGCTCGATCGGTTCGCCGCGCTTCTGGGCGGCGCCGAGGAAGACGGCCAAGTGATCCTTGAGCTTCTGCTGGCCGACGAATTCCGAAAGCCGCTTGGGCCGGAGCCGCGCATCGAAGGTCGTCTCCTCCGCGCTCGCCGTCGGCGCGACGTCGCGCTTTATGTCATCCCGGCCCCGGCCTTCGCCGGGGTAAACTCCGGCGGGATCCAGTTCATTTGCCATATCGCTTCCATCGTAGGGGCTGACGGGCGAACACCGCAAGTGCGAAGGAAGCCGCAGTTTTCCACGACCGTGAAAATCTGCGGCAACGAAAAAAGACAGGGGTTACCTGTCATGGTGCGGTCACGTAGCGGGCGAGCCGGCGATCCAGCTCGTCGAGGACGGTCTGCCAGGCTTCGGGGCCGGACAGGTGCGTCTGCAGTCCCTCGATGATGAGGGGATGCAGATGATCGACCATCTCGATCTGCGACTTCAGCCGGAACACCTCGCGGTGCATGCCGAGCGCCCCGTCGGGACCGTTCCGCCACTCCTCGATGAGGAAGTGATGGTGCGGGCCGTCGAGGAACACGCAGGTACGCGCGCCTGTCGGATGGTTGGCCTGGATCGGCAAGCCGTCCCAGAACCAGTCCTCGTAGACGAAGACGCGGGTGCCGGCGCCGATCAGGCTCCAGAGCCGCTCCCCGTCGCGCGACTTCACGAGGACGTCGCGCCAGTCGAGGATGTCCTTCGCGAGCTCCATCAGGAGCTGGCGACGGGCGTTCCGGTCGGCGGCGACCGCCATGCGACGCGTCTGTTCGGCGGAATCCGCCTTCTTGCGCGTCTCGACGCGTTTCCGCTCCTGTTCGAGACGATTGATGCGGTCGACGACGTTTGAAGGTACGGCCATCTCTGCCTCCAGTGGGGTGTGGGATGGGACGCGCGACCGTATCAAAAAAGCCCGGAACCGTCAAGGGTCCAGGCCGAGCTCGACCGGGTCGTCCATGATGCGCCGGATTTCCTCTTCCGACGGAAGGAGGATCATCTGATCGATCTCCTCATCGGCGAACCGCAAGGGGATGGGCGGGAGGAGGCCGAAGAGGCGGCGCTTCGGCTTGTCGGGGCGGATCGAGACGACCTTGAAGTGGCCGTGCTTGATCTCGACCATGTAGACGGTGCCTTCACGGCCGTCAGGAAGACGCACGCGGTCGCCTTCCTGCACGTGGAAGCGGTAGGCGCGTGCGTGGGACGGTGTGCCATCGAACACCGCGCCGCCACCGCAGTCATCAGGCGGGGGATATCCTCCCATACGCTCTCCTTGGAAAGGGCTTGCCGCCATCCCAATCGAAAAGCGCCTCTCGGTCAAGAGGCGCTTTTGGTACCGGAGGAGGGTTTCGAACCCTCAAGCCCTTGCGGGCAGGGGATTTTAAGTCCCCCGTGTATACCGTTCCACCACTCCGGCGCGCGCAATCACGCTAACAAAAAACGCCGCGTTTGTCAGCGGCGAGCGAGTCCGGCCTGCGTCATGCGCTCGAGCGCGATGCGGACGTCCTTCCACGCATCGGGGCCTGAAAGCTGTGCGGCACACTGCATCACGAAGTCAGGATGCAACTTCTGCCACAGGTGCGTCGCGATGAGCAGCGGTATTTTGGTGACGGATGCCGCCGGTACCATTGCGTAAATCTCCTCATAGACCAACCGTCCCATCGCGGGCTTGCCCGGCGGGCCGACGCGCAGTTGCGCGGTGGCCCTGCGGTCGTCCGGGGCAGGCTCGCCCCGATGGAACTTAGCGCTGAAGATCACGACGCCGGATCCTTCGAGACGCCAGAGCGGGGGACCCGCAGTCGCCTCGAAGCTTTCGATCCAATCGTGGATCGTCCTGCAGGCGGCGACAAGCTCGTCGCGTCGCGTTTCGCGCAAGTCTTCGATTCGGCGCAGTCGGGCCATTTCCGCCTCCTCGGCGCGTTTGCGCGCCTGGAAGTCGGCATCCTGCTTGGCTTCGATCGACGCGATCAGGCCGCGGATATCTTCAGGGACGAAATCCTGCATACGGTCTCCTTGCAAAAGGACGATTCCGGCATCACATCAAAAAGAAACGCCGCTGTCCATCAGCGGCGCCTACCCTTCGGCGTCTTCAGCCACTTCAGGAACTCCTTGAACGGCCGCGCGTTCAGGATGTCCTTCTTCTCCGCCCAGCCGCGCCGCGCGATGGCGACGCCGAGGTCGAGGTAGCGCAGGTGCGAAGGATGGTGCGCGTCGGTGTCGATGATGAGCTTCACGCCGAGCTTCACGGCCATGCGCACGTGCTCGTCGCGCAGGTCGCTGCGGTCGGGATAGGCGTCGATCTCCATCGCGGTGCCGGTGGTCTTGGCGGCCTTGAGGACCGCGAGCATGTCGATGGCGTACGGCGGGCGCTGGCCGATGACGCGGCCGGTCGGATGGAAGATGCAGTCGACGTGCGGATTCTTCATCGCAGCGATGACGCGCGCGGTCTGCGCGGCTTCGGGGAGGTTGAAGTGGGAGTGCACGGAACCGCCGACGAAGTCGAGAGAAGCGAGCGCGGCGTCGGTCAAGTCCATCGAACCGTCCTTCAAGATGTCGCACTCGGTGCCTTTCAGGATGCGGAAGCCTTTCGACTTCGCGTTCAGCGCATCGATCTCCTTTCCTTGCTTGGCGAGACGCTTCTCATCGAGGCCGCCGATCATCGCGAGCGCCCTGGTGTGATCGGTGACGGCCATGTAGTCGAGGCCGAGCCTCTTCGCTTCCGCCGCCATCTCCGCGATCGTCGCCGCACCGTCGGTCCAAGAGGTCTGCACCTGAAGATCGCCGCGCACCGAACCGTACGGGATCAGCTTCGGAAGCTTCCCGGCCTTGGCCGCTTCGATCTCGCCTTCGGCGGTGCGGAGTTCCGGTTCGAAGTAGGGAAGCCCGAGTTTCTTGTAGACCTCTTCCTCCGTGCGGGCTGCGACGCGCGTCCTGCCCTTCCAGAGCCCGTACTCGTTGAGCTTCAGGCCTTTCTTGATCGCCATCGTGCGGACGAAGACGTTGTGGTCCTTCGAGCCGGTGAAGTACTGCAGCGCGGCGCCGAAAGAAGCGTCTTCGACGACGCGCAGGTCGGCATGCATGCCGTTCCTGAGGCGCACGACCATCTTGGTCGGTCCGTGCTCGAGTACGCTCGCGACCTCGCGGAAGTGCGCGAACTCTTCCATCGCGGCTTCGGGCTTCGAGGTAGTCACGAGGAAGTCGAGGTCGCCGATCGTCTCCTGGCGCCGCCGCACCGAACCGGCCGCGGCCGCGTGGCGCACGCCGGGAATCTTGCGGAGCGCGTGCTCGATCTCGAGCGCGAGCGGCAGGACGTAGCCGAGAACCTTGCGTCCGGTGTCGCTCTTCACGAAGCCGATGCCCTTCAGGATGTTCTCCTCCGTCTTCGCGCCGAGCCCCGGGACCTTCGCGATCTTGCCGGCCTTGGCGGCGCGTTCGAGGTCCGCGACGTCCTTCACGCCGAGCTTCTTGTACAGGAGGAGCGCCGTCTTCGGTCCGACATGCTCGACGCGCGTGAGGCCGAGGACGTCGATCGGCAGCTTCTTGCGGAGCTTCTCGTATTCCGAGAACGTGCCGGTCTTGAGGAGCGACGCGACATGCGCGGCGATGCCCGGTCCGACGCCGGGAATCTCCTTCAACCCCTTCTCGCCCTTCTCCTTGAAGAGCGCGGCGATCTCCTGGCCGAACGAGGCCGCTTCCTCGGCGGCGCGTCCATAGGCGCGCGGCTTGAACTGCACGCCGAGCATGGCGTAAAGCAGTCCGGTCTCCTTCAGGTGTTCCGCGATTTCCTCGTTCGAAAGGCGTTTCATACGACGATTGTAACACAGGCCCTGAAGCTAGCAGGACTCAACCGTACCGAAAACGACCCCCTTGAGGGTCGTCTTTTCTTTTTCAGGTTTTCGGCGCCTCTTGCGGCGCGGCCGAGAACTGCTTGTAGGCCATATGCCCGGTGAGCGAGGCTCCGAAGACGTTCGAGAGCGATGCCAGGCAGATCAGGCACCAGGCGTAGATGACGAATGCCTCGAGATAGGTGAGGTAGACCGAGAAAACGACGCCGCCGGCGAGCATGGCGAGCAGGGCCTTGCCGATGACCGGATCCTTCGTACGCGAGAAATGCATCGCCACGATGCCCAGCATCACGTAGCCGATGACTCCGATACCGGCGACCGGAAAACCGAATATCTCGCCGTATTGTCCGCGGTTGACGAGGTCGCAGTTGAACGTCGCGCTGACGTTGCAGGCGCCGCCGCCGAGCGGGGCGTAGTGCTGCTTCAGGGCGTAGAGCGAGACGAGGAGTCCCGCGCCGATGAAGAACAGCAGGAATGCGTAGGCGTTTTTTCGGATCATATGGCTCGATTCAAGCGCATCCGCGCGTAAAAATCAAGACCGGCGCGGCGACGCCGGTCCGGTCGCCTACAGATCGCAGCCCGCCTTCTCGGCGAGGATCTTCGGCAGCTGTTCTCCCGTCACGCGCACGTCGCCCGGGAAGACCCAGGTCGGATAGCTCTCGATCTTGGCGTCGTCGCAGGCTTGGGTCTGTCCGCGCTGGTTGCCGGGAACGGCGCACTCGACGTAGTCCACGTATTTCATCGACTTGCCGAACATGCGCTTCTGCTCGGCGCAATGCGGGCACCACGAGGCGCCGTAGAATTTCACGCCCTTCTCGGTGAGGCACTGGGCGAGGCCGTCGTATTGTCCGGGCGCGCCGCTCTCGCGGTTGGAGAGATAGACGAGGCCTCCGATGACGACGATGACGGCCGCGAGGGTGACGAGGAGGCCGGAGTATTTCTTGATGTTCATAGTTGGCATGAAAAAGCGGTTTCACTCTAGCAGGGATTCCTGAAAGAAAAAAGCCCAGAACCTCCGATGACGCGGTATTGACAATTTCGTTATTTTTGCGTATAGATGAAGCGCCGAAACAGTCCGCGACAAGGAGACGACGATGTCGAATCCCATTCCGAAGTCCGACGACGATATCCCCGATGAAAGCGTCACTAAACGCTTCTGCGGCGTGATCGAGGAGATGATGTGGAAGCCCTCTTCGTCGGAGATGTCAACGGGCTCCCTCTCCATCGCGCCGGGCGATAGCCTGACCCTCGCCGCGATGATCGCCGCCTGCCGGTTCACGCGCCCGCCTAACCCCGACATCAACGAGCGGAACTTCCCGCTCACCGGCAGCCCGGTCGCGGACGTGGCGGACATGCTGACGGTCAGTCAGAAGGATCTCGGCGGCCAGAACATGACCACTTCCGAGATCGAGGCCGCCATCGATAGGAAGGGCTTCCGCCCCGCCACCCTTGCCGAACAGCTCGTCTACGCCAAAGAGAAGTGGAACGGCAAGGACTGGATCGCGGCTCTCGGTTCCTCCTGGGTGGGCCCCGGCGGCTTCCGCGGCGTCCCGTATCTGTTCGAGGGCGACGGCGGCCGCTTGCTGCTCCTGTACTGGGGCAGCCCCGAGTGCCGTTGGCTCGGGGTCGGCCTGTTCCTGGTCGTTCGCAAGTAGCCCTCGGTCTCTTGGGCACTTCGCCCTTAGTTCAGCGCTTAGACACTGCCAGCCCGCACCGCGTCAGTGGTGCGGGCTGAAACTTTTTGCCTAAGTCAAATGGACGTTAAGGCTTCAAAAACGTCCAGTACGAATCCAGGTTGACAGCCCTCAGCCGCAGTTATAGGATGGCAACGTTCTAGAAAGTTCGAATCGTTTCGCGCGACCGCGCGGAACTCCATAAACTGCCATCAAGCCCCGACGTACGTCGGGGCGCGAAGGAGGAGCGGCGGACATGCGATAGTGAGGACCGCGGAGCGCGTCCGAACGGCAGCGTGTCAGGTAGCGACGTGCGGTAATAGCTCAGTTGGTAGAGCGTCTCCTTGCCAAGGAGAAGGTCGCCAGTTCGAATCTGGTTTACCGCTCCACGTAAAAACACCGGCTCGTCCGGTGTTTTTACGTTTTTCACGTTCACTCCCACGCGCCTTCCTCGATCGGCGTCTGCGCCAGCGCCAAGCGTTTGAGTCGCTGCGATCTCAGATAGGCGATCAGCCCCACCGCGCCGGCGACGCCGGTCAAGCCGGCGGCCAACGGAGCCGGAAGCTTCCTGTTCACGCCGCCGGCGTCTTCAGGAAGATAGGCCTTGAACAGGCGGAGCGCCTGCGTGTACGGCAGGACGACGCGAGGACGCGCGCCCGGCTCGATGAAACCCTCGATGCTCACCGTGTCGCCGGGCTTCAAGGCCGCCGCGCTTCCCGAGGGCGCCAGCACGTCGCCTTCGACGCCGGCGAGCTTCACTTCGAGCGCGTCTCCCCGGACGGAAGCGACTTCGGCCGTGAAGCGATAGCCGCCCGCCTCCTCCGGCCATGCTTCAGTCGTCGCGAAGGTCGCGCTGGCGGAAGATATCGTACGCACCGAGTTCGGGTTAGCCAGCAGGAACTCGACCGCGCCTTCGCTCTTCGACTGCGCGATGAACGATATCTCGTCGCCGACGCTCCACTTGAAGGACGCGCTTTTCGACAGTCGCAGCTCTTCGATCGCCCCGTTCCGTTGGATGTAGGCGCGCGTCTTGGAATAGACGCCCGGCGGCGTGACGACCGTCGCGACATAGCCATCGCCCTTATACCTCGGCGCAGGCGCCGCCTTCGGCTTCGGCGCCGGCTTTTTTGGAGCTGGTCGCGCCGCCGCCAGCTCTTTCACGACCGCCGCCGGTTTCGGCATTTCAGCCGCCGCGGATGCGCGGGCGACAGGAGATGGACGTACGACCTCAGCTTCGTTCGGAACGTCAGGCGGAGGCGGCGCGGGCGCTGGAGCGTCCTCCGTCGGAGTTAAGACGTTCGCCGCGCCCGGTGTCGGCGTGCGCGTCACCGCGAACGCGTCTCGGAGCTCGACGCGCATATACGCCTCGCCTTTCCGCGCCTTCGGATATTCGACGCGATCGAGGATGCGTCCGAAACGGTCCTTCAGGATGACCGTATCGCCGTCGTTATTGAGCGCCCCCTTCGGAGATTCGATCACCGCGCGCGCCCAAGGCATCAGCAGGCCGCTGAGCGGCGTCTTCGCGCCGGAAGCGTCTTCTATCGACCAGCCGTCGAGGAACTCGCCGATGCCGGAAAGGTTCGCGAGTTCGATCCACTCGCGCGCGCCTGCTTCCGGCGAAGGAAAGATTTCCGTTACGCGCACGGCGGCCAGCGGTTCCGGCGGCGGAGCCGTCGAGGCGCTGGCGCTCGCCGGAGGGGGAGGCGTTTCCTCGCTTGTCGTCGCGGAAGCCGCCGGTTCCGGCTCCGCCGTTTCCGTCGGCGCGTCCGCGAACGGGGCGCACGTTCCCGGCGAGCCGAATTCCGCCGCGCCTTCATCGAAGCCGGAGGACGTCACGGCGGTCATCCACGTTTCGGCAGAGACCCTCTCCATCGAAGCCTTCGCCGCGCCGCTCGCGCCGGCCGGAGGCGCGCCGCCGTCGCCGGCCGCGTCGACGGATGTTCCGGAAGCGTCCTTCAGCGCGACCGACAGCGCGGAATTGGAGAGCGAGACGGTCGTCGTGACGAGGTCGGGCATGGCGTTGAGCGTCGACTTAGCATCGTCGGCCGCGTAGTTCGCGATCAGGAACGCGCCGGACGCCGGAACGACGGCTCCTTCGGGCAGGGCGATGGGCGACGCGGAAGCGCCTGAGACGCTCCAGCCTGAAAGGTCCGCGCCGGGCGGTCCGCAGAGCTCGAACCACTCGTCGGCGAGCGAGGCGGTCGAGCCAGCCCAGGCGGCTTCCGAAATGAACACTGAACCGGAAGCGCGGGCGGAGAAAGGAAGCAGGAACAGCAGCGAGCACGCGGCCAGGAAACGGTGCATAGGCATCAGTGATGAATCAACGCCCGGGTCCTAGCAGAAGCCTTCATTTT
>JBBTWH010000016.1:0-7063 GCA_038062835.1 Patescibacteria group bacterium
GACCCTCGACGACGTCGTCCTCAAGGTCGACAAGGACCTGCCGCTGGCCGAGGACATCCACCCGGCCATCCACAAGGTCGGCGAGTACGCGGCCGACATGGTCCGCCTGCCCGCCGCGCTCGCCAAGCTCGAGGCCCAGAAGGCCTCGGCCGAGGCGAGCGTGCCCGCCCGCGACAAGGCCGTCCGCCAGGCGAGGCACGCGGTCGCCATGCTCGCAGCCAAGCTGAAGAAGCTGGGCGAGAGCATCGACCGCAACCGTCTCGCCGCCTCGAACGAAGACACGAAGACCGTCAGCAGGACGGCGGCGTACCTCGTTCCGAACCTGCCCGCATCGCGGCAGGACATCGTCGATAGTCTCCGCAAGGAGATGCTCGCCGCGGAGGACGACCTCGCCAAGGCGAAGGCTGCGGCCAAGAAGGCCGAGTCGAACCGCAAGGGCGTCGCCACCCGCGCCGCCAACTTGACGAAGAAGATCGGCGAGGCCCGCAAGGCCGTCACCGATCATGAGAAGCGTCTGGAGGAGACCATCAAGCTCCTCCGAAAGACGGTCAACCACCTGCGCAACCGGCAGGAGAAGCGCGACAACAAGCGCAAGGCCTGCGCGCACAAGGCGCCGCCCGCCGTCGAGGAGTCCTCCAAGGGACCCACCGACGATGACATCCGTTGGATGGCCGAGGTCCACGGACTCACCATCGAGTGCCCGGCCGACCTCGAGGCCGCACGCCAGCTCTTCGCCTGAACGCCAATCGAACGAGTGAAAGGATGTGATCCATGCGCGACGCACGCACCTTGTCCCCGCCCCAGAACGGACCATTGGTCTTCCGACCTGACACCGAGAATCCCGGCGTCCTCCATGCCCGCAGGCTGTATCGCGACCTCATCGCGAAACGGCTCAGGGAGATGGCGGGGCTCGAGTTCGCCTTCAACCGCGACGGCGACCTCGTCTGCCTCAACCCGCCCGACTGATCCCGCCTCTCGACGGCCCAACGCATCTCGCGTTGGGCCCTCTCCTCGAGAGCATCGCTTCGTCTCCCTCGGCGAAGCGGCGCTTTCAAGGAGGGACACCGCCTCACCCAACCAAACAAGGAGTCCTCCGATGGACGAGACCGAAAAGCCTTCGTTCTTTCATACGATGGAATTCAACACCTGGATCATCACTACATTCTTCAGCGTCCTCATCAGCGTCTTCTGCGTCATGCTGCCGGTCGCCGGCATCCATGCTCTCGGCGTCGCCGCGGGCCAGGAGCTGAGCCGCTACGATGGCCCTGCCGAGAGGGAGGTCTGGGTCCCGAAGCCCGTCCAACGGGCTGACGTTCCGATCGTGTTCCGATCAAGGACAGCGCTGTGACGCGCTCCGGCGCATCATCGGAGGAGCATGAGTCTATCCTCAAAAGACTCAAAGACGCCGATGCCGGACGTGAACGGATCGGCGAAGCGGCGTGGGACTTCCTGGCGCACCTGCTCGATATCGAGCAGTTCAGCCTCGCGGTCTTGCACGCTTACTCGTACGAGTCTTTCTGGGATGAAGAGCGCAAGCTCGATATCCTCGAACGCATGCACGCGGCCATTGTGGACGCGCAAGCGATCATGCTGTGCCACCGATGGAAACTGTCGGAGAAGTGCCACGAGACCCGGCCTACGCTCTACTGGGAACTCTTCCCGAAACTTCCACCCCGCACCGAAAAGAAGGAGAGACCATGACCGACCCGGACACGATCGCTTCCGCCGTCATCAACCACATCGCGCAGCGAGACCTCGAGCTCCCCCCGACCGACGCCGAAGTCTTCGACGGCGTCCCCGCCGCCCTGCCCGAGGAGATCACCGAGAAGATCGTCGCCCAGAACGTCAACGACGACGACTGGGAGGACGCGGAGACCGAGGTCCGCAAGGTCCCCGAGTTCCGCAGTCGCCCGCACGGCCGGATCGGCTGAACGATGTAGCCGATTCGCTCAGAAAAAGCCCCGCATGCCTGTATGGATGCGGGGCTTTTCACGTCCCTATTTCTTGATCACCTTGTCGATGAGGCCGTACTTCTGCGCTTCAGCGGCGCTCATGAAGTTGTCGCGGTCGGTGTCCTTCTCGACCTTCGCGAACGATTGGCCGGTGAACTGCGCGAGCATTCGGTTCAAGTCGTCCTTCATCTTCAGGATGCGCTCGGCGCGGATCTTGATGTCGGAGGCCTGCCCTTCGGCGCCGCCGAGCACCTGGTGGATCATGATCTCGGAGTTCGGCAAGGCGAAGCGCTTGCCCTTGGCGCCGGCGGCCAGGAGGAACGCGCCCATCGAGGCGGCCATGCCGACGCAGATCGTCGAGACGTCCGGCTTGATGAGGTTCATGGTGTCCATGATGGCCATGCCCGCCGTGACGGAGCCGCCGGGCGAGTTGATGTAGAGCTTGATGTCGCGATCCTTGTCCTGGCTTTCCAAAAAGAGGAGCTGCGCGATGATGACGTTGGCGATGCCGTCGTCGATGCCGTCGCCCAGGAAGATGATGCGGTCCTTGAGCAGGCGCGAATAGATGTCGTAGGCGCGCTCGCCCTGCGGCGTCTTCTCGATGACGGTCGGGACGAGATAGTTATTCTCGAGCTTGGACGTGATGGCGTAGGGGTTCGTCATATATCGCAAGAATACCGCATTTGTCCCCCGGCCGGAAGTCGGCTAGGGTGGTGACGGATCCTTATAGGAGGTGCGCGATGAAGCTCGGCATCCTGATCGTCTCCTGCTTCGTATCCCTGCTGACCGCCTGCGCGGACGAAAGTCCCGACGCCGCCGACGATGATCCGCCGATCGAGTACGGCTGCCTGGAACCGAAACACGCTTATGTCTTCAATGAAGCGGAAATCGATTCGGCTTGCCGCGACGCCGAAGACGCCTCGTGCGACCGTCCCGGCCTGGCCATCCCCAAGTACAGGGAAACACGCCTCGAAGTCCGCGTATTCGACGACGACGGAAGACTGTGCGACCCCGCGCAGACGCGCGTGACGTTCGGGAGCGAGGACTTCGCCTCCGCGGCCGACGGGAACGACTTCCTGGTCATCGCGACGCGCGACGCGTTCGACAACGGGCTCATCGAGCCTTCGGCGACGATGCTGGTCTCGAACGGAGCGCTGACGAAACGATGGCAGGCGATGGCCGTCGTCGATCTCGTCGGCACGTGGGAAATCACGGTCGACGACCTGACCGTCGGGGACTTCCCGGTCTCGCAGAGCGGCCGCTACATCCGCTGGTCGGAATGCGCGCCGGACGATCCGCGGTCGGAATGCTCCGCCGGCGAGATTCACGCGGACCAAGCGCGGCTCAAGAGCCCCGTCGGCACGCTCTCCCTCGAAGGCGCCATCCTCCCGGAACGCGACGCCATCGAAGGCATCTGGACGAACGGTGAAACCATGAGCGGCCTCTGGAGCGCGAGGAAGCTTCCGTAAGGCCCATCCAACCTCCCCTTTCAGGGGAGGATTTTTTCAAGATTCCACTCTCTGCAAGAGATGGGCCGGGGTGAGTCTTACGAAGCGATCTTCCAACCGCCGGCGTCTTCCCCGATCGCGCCGGCGACGGTGAAGCCCGCGGCTTTCTTGTGGCCTCCCCCGCCGTACGCCTTGGCGAGTTCGGCGACGTCGACGTCGGCCGCGCTACGGTAGCTGCCTTTCACCTTGCCGTCATTCGTCTCCTTGAGGACGAGCACGACGTCTGCTCTGAGGATGCGGTTCAGGAAATTCGAGAGGCCTTCGAGATGCTCGTCATCGACTGGATGCTCCGCGAGGTCCTTGCGGAAGAGCGCGGTCGTCGCCGTCTTCTTGCCTTCATCCCAGCGCAGGCGTTCGAGCGCCAGGCCCCAGAGCTTCAGCGCCGCGACCGGCTTGTTGCGCATCAGGCGGCGAGTGATGTCGCGGATGGAGACGCCCTTGAGCAGGAGTTCGGAAGCGATCTCGAGGCTCTTCACCGTGGTGGCGGGGTTCGAGAAGTTCGACGTGTCGGTCAGGAGCCCGGTCATGAGGCAAGTCGCCATCGCGCGGCTGATCTCGACGCCATTGGCGACGAAGAACGCGTGCACGACTTCGGCGGTGGAAGAGGCGTCCGTCACGACCAGGTTCGCGTCGCCGAAGGAAGCGTTGGTGACGTGGTGGTCGAAGTTGGCGATGAACGGCCGCTTCGGCATGACGGCGACGCAGGCGTCGATGCCGGCGTACTGGAGGTCGCCCGCGTCGAAGACGCAGACCATATCGACGGCCTCGTCGTTGAAGATCTCGGGATTCGTCTGCACGTCGCGGATGCGCGGGAAATACGAATACGCCGACGATGGCGCGTCGACGCAGAAGGCATAGGCCTCGCGGCCATGGTCGCGCAGCCAGTTGTAGACGGCCATCATCCCGCCGAGCGTATCGCCATCAGGCTTGCGGTGCGAGACCAAAAGCGGCCGCCGCGCGGCAAGCAGCTTCTCGAAGATGAGTTTCGTCGGCGCAGCGTGATTCATACGGACAGCCGGGTACCTTATGAGAAAAGAAAAGACCCGTCAAGGTCAGCACCCGCGAAAATATCCCGGGAAGGCCGCCGAGTACCGCAGGCAAAAAGCATCCGACCGTGCATTATTGCTTGCATCATATTTCTTCTGCCAGGAAGAGGCGCACCCAGCCCGAGGACCGCGTCGGCAGACGCTTGAACCAGGCTGAGAGCGGCGCGTCGATTTCGCGGTCTGAGACCCAAACGCTGTCCTGCAACCGAACGCATCCGCAGCTCCGCAAGAAATTCCTCAACGTCTGCCGAAGCGCGCGCTGCCGTTCCGGGATGTCGAAAGCGACGACGAGGCGTTTCCCATCAGGCCGTCGCGGCGCAGAACGGGTTAGAAGGCGCAGTTTAGCGACCTTCCCCTTATCGGTCAGGACCAGCATCGACCGGTGCCCGATTTTCCTCGCCTTGGCCTGGCCTCGACGACGAAGATCGCGCAGGCGTTGCGCAGCGACTCGCGCCTCTTCCTCCCTAAAGACGCGCCGCAAACCCTCCATCCCCTGACCGATGGCCACGTGCGGATACCGTCGCGTCCCTTCCATGAAGATTAGCCCGTCATCGACGGCCTCCAGGACGCGCAGTCCCAAATCGGCCGCTTTCTTCAAAGCGGTCAATTTTAATCGGTCGCGTCTTTTTGCTTGCTTGGACATTTCTGGTCCGTGCCTGAACCCAAGCCCATCTGTCAACGGGACGTATAAAAAATCCCCATCAAGGTTCGATGGGGATGGTGAGCAGCCGGATGCGCAAGGTTCCGAAGCCTGCTCCGAACGTATGATGCGGGAAGCGCAGGGTCGGGACGAAGGCGAAGTCGGGTTTCGTGCCCGTAGGCGCACGCTGGAGAATGAGCTGCTTCACGAGGTTGAGGGCCGTCGGACGGAAGATCGGCATGCCGGCATCGGGCGTGAAACAGATGACCGGGGTCGGGTCGAGATCGCGCCAGGTCTCCTTGGGGATGATCGTCGGCTCGCAATCGCCGATGCGTTGGATGTCGTCCAGCCCGAGCGGATACAGCCTGAGCTGGAAGGTGCCGATGTCCGCGCGCCCGACGTAGCCTAGGACGTCCCAGTGGCGGGCGTATGCGATCGTCTCACGTCGGAGGCGGGCGTACCCGTCTTCGTCCAACGGCGCGGTACGGTCGCCGTCACCCACGAAGCGGATGATCGGCCGGACATGCGGAGCGGCCGCGACGATGTCGGCGGCGAATGTCCTGAGGAACGCGATCATCGCCTCAAGCACTCGCGGAACGTCGAACTTCTGACCGAACGCCAGCGCCGTCTCGTCGTCCAAGATCTCAAGGTTCGTGATCATCTTTCATCCTCCGGAAGGGGCGTGACCGGATCTTCCATCTTGAGGCTTGATACGTCAAGCCGTAACGGGTACTTTAAAGAGGCAATAACCGGACCCCACATGCACCTCCAGCGCATCGAAATGCAGGGCTTCAAGACGTTCGCCAACCGGACGCTCCTTGAGTTCCTCCCCCCGAAGGAAGGCGACCGCGGCATCACCGGCATCGTCGGCCCGAACGGCTCCGGCAAGTCCAACATCGCTGACGCCGTCCGCTGGGTGCTCGGCGAACAGTCGCTCAAGCTCCTCCGCAGCAAGAAGTCAGAGGACGTCATCTTCAGCGGCTCCGACAAGCGCTCCCGCTCCGGATTCGCGGAAGTCTCGCTGGTGCTCGACAACCAGGCGGGAGGCAACGAGATCGAATTTACGGAAGTCGTCATCACCCGCCGCATCTACCGCGACGGCGAATCGGAATATTTGGTCAACAAGAACAAGGTCCGCCTTCAGGACGTGCTCCTGCTCCTCGCGCGCGCCAACTTCGGCCAGCGCACCTACTCCGTCATCGGCCAGGGCATGATCGACGCCATCCTCGTCGCCTCCCCCAAGGAGCGCAAGGAATTCTTCGACGAGGCCGCCGGCGTGAAGCAGTACCAGTTGAAGCGCGAATCCGCCGTCCGCAAGCTCGACGCTTCCGGCGAGAACCTCAAGCAGGCCGAGATCATCCTCGCCGAGATCGAACCGCGCATGCGCTCGCTCTCGCGCCAGGTCCGCCGCCTCGAGGAACGCGCCACGCTTGAGAAGGAGCTTCGCGAGCTCGAGTTCACCTACTTCGGTTCGCACTGGGCCAAGATCAAGGCGGAGTTCGCCGCCATCGACGCCAAGACAAAGACCGTCGAGGAGAGCCGCAAGGAAAAGGAGAAGGAGATCGAAGCCGTCCGTGCCAGCCTCGACGGCATGGAGACGGAAGAGACGAAGTCCGACGGCCTAATGATGCTTCAGAAGGAATACGAGCGCGAGCTCGAGAAACGCAACGCGCTCCGCGAGAAGGAGATCCAGCTCAAGAGCCAGATCCGGATGGAACAGATGAAGGCGCAGGCCGCTTCGGCCCCTGCGCTGCCGATGCCGCTCCCCCGCATCGTCGAGGAGATCGAGACCATCTCCGAGCGCCATGACGAGCTCGTCGCCTCCATCCTTTCCGCCGAGACGCTCGAAGAAGCGCAGGAGGCCGCCGAGAAGCTGAAGACGCTCGGCAAGCAGATCGAGGAACTCCTCTCCGAACT
>JBBTWH010000017.1:0-5832 GCA_038062835.1 Patescibacteria group bacterium
GAACCGGCTCGCGCGTCAGCGCGCGCTCGCCTGCCTCAGACAGTCCTCGCTCGCTCCAGGGCGCCGCTCCGCCCGCCATGAGAGGGCGGAATAAAAAACAAACCTCCCTTTCCCCGAAGGAGGTTTTGTTATTGACAAGCGCGTCACTCCAATGGTTCACTGGGCGTCGGTCACCAAGGAGGCACGCGATGTATCGAGCTACGCGCATCTCGGAGGATCACGACGTCGTCCTTCTGGAGGAAGGCAGCGGTCAGGATGTACGCTTCTACTGTTATCATCGACGCTATCGCGGCTGGTCGCTCGAAGCGGAATCGGAAGCCGATTCCGGTCGGGCTGAAGCGGTGTTCCTGGAGATTTCGGAATCGGAGGCCGAGAGATACTTCTCCCACCAGGCGGACGGCATGGGATTCGGCTCCGGACCGGAGGAGCCCTTCAGGACGCTCCAGGACGCCTGGACATGGGTCCGCTCGATGCGTGATGAGCCCTACGAACAAAGGCTCGCCCGCGGTATCGATGACGATGGCCATGTCATTATGGACGCGATGATGCGCACCGCGCCGGTCACGAGGGAGCGGTTCAAGGAAATCCTGCAGAAGCGCGGCGACATCGACAGCTGGCCCGAGTTCGAGAAGCGCTACGAAGGCAAGTTCAAGCCCTGACCGGGAATCGCTCCCCGGTCTTTTTTCTTGAAGCGGCCCCCCTTCCCCCGAAGGGAGGTTTTGGTTTAGGCTGGACGCATCTATGGGACTCGCCCGCCTGCTGGAAGCCGTAAAGGAGCATTCGCCCAAGACCGATCTCGATACGGTCGAGTTGGCGTACGATTTCGCGGCCAAGGCCCACGAAGGCCAGATGCGCGCCTCGGGCGAGCCGTACATCAACCACACCGTCGAGACGGCCATCACGCTGGCCAAGCTGCGCCTGCCCGAGAACATGATCCTCGCCGGCCTCCTGCACGACGTGCCCGAAGACACCGCCGTGACGCTCAGGGACATCGAGAAGGAGTTCGGCGAGGACGTCGCCTCGATGGTCGGCGGCATCACCAAGCTCGGCAAGATCAAGTACCGCGGCATGGAGCGCTACGTCGAGAACCTCCGCAAGATGTTCGTGGCGATGGCCTCCGACATCCGCGTCATCATCATCAAGTTCGCCGACCGCCTCCACAACCTCTCGACGCTCGACGCCTTGCCGCCACGGAAACGCGTCCGCATCGCCCTTGAGTCCCTCGAGATCTACGCGCCGATCGCCAACCGCCTCGGCATGGGCCTGATGCAGGGCAAGATCGAGGATCTCGCCTTCAAGTACGTCTTCCCGAAGGAGTACACCTGGGTCTCCGGACTGGTGAAGGACCGCTACCGCGCCAAGGAACGCTACCTCAAGAAGGTCGGGCAGAAGATCGAGGCGGAGCTCGTGAAGAACCGCATCAAGACCATCGACGTCCATGGGCGCATGAAGCACCTCTACAGCCTCTACAAGAAGCTGCTGAAGTACGAACGCAATCTCGACAAGATCTACGACCTGGTGGCGCTGCGCGTCATCGTGCCCTCCGTCGCCGACTGCTACGCCACGCTGGGCATCATCCACCAGATGTGGAAGCCGCTCAAAGGCCGCATCAAGGACTACATCGCCCAGCCGAAGCCCAACGGCTACCAGTCTCTCCACACCACGATCTTCTGCGACGGCGGCGAGATCGTCGAGGTGCAGATCCGCACCGAGCAGATGCACGAGGAGGCCGAGTACGGCATCGCCGCGCACTGGCACTACGTCGAGGAGGGCAAAGAATCCCCGGAGAGCCTGAACCGGCAGATCGCCTGGGTGAAGGATCTCATCAAGCTCCAGCAGGAATCGCTGAAGGACAAGGGGCACCTGATCGAATCGTTCGAGAAGCTCAAGATCGACGTCTTCCAGAAGCGCATCTTCGTCTTCACGCCGAGCGGCGACGTCATCGACCTCCCCGAGGACGCCACCACCGTCGACTTCGCCTACGCCATCCACTCCGACATCGGCGACAAATGCTCATCGGCGCGCATCAATAACGAGATCGCCCCGCTCGACACGCGCCTGTACTCCGGCGACATGTGCGAGATCATCATCGACAAGAACCGGAAAGGCCCGAATCCGGACTGGCTGAAGTTCGTGAAGACCCACCACGCCAAGGACCGCATCCGCATGTACGCCAAGAAAAAACGCCTCGGGTGAACCGGGGCGTTTTCCTTTCCTTCCATTATCCTCGCAATTTTCCGACCAGATCCTTGAACTCCTCGTCCGAGTAGAATTCGATGGTGATGCGTCCGTTCGAGCCCTTCTTCTGGACGGCGACCTTGGTACCGAGGACGCGGCGGAGCTCTTCCTCGACCGCCATCAGGTTCACGTCCTTCACGGAACTGCGTCCCTTGCCGGCGCCCTTGCGCTCGCGCGAGACGGCTTCGGCCTGCCGGACGTTGAAGTCGCCCTGGAGCATGCGTTCGAACATCGCCTTGCGTTCCTTGGCGTCGTCCATTCCGCAAAGCACGCGAGCCATGCTCATGGAGATGCGCGCGTCGGAGAGCGCGATCTGCATGTCGGCGGGAAGGTTCAGCAGTCTCAGCATGTTGGCCACGGAAGACCGGCTCTTGCCGACGCGTTCGGAGACTTTCTCCTGCGTGAGTCCGAACTCTTCCATGAGCTTGGCGTACGAATGCGCCTCCTCGATAGGCGACAGGTCAGAGCGCTGGATGTTCTCGATGAGGGCGAGTTCGAGCTTCTGCTGCTCGGTGGCGGTGCGGACGATGACGGGGACCCTCTTGAGTCCGGCCTCCCGCGCGGAACGCAGGCGGCGCTCGCCGGCGATGAGCTCGAACATCCCGTTGGCCTTCTCGGTGACGACGAGGGGCTGGAGGATGCCGAACTCCTTGACGGAGGCGACGAGTTCCTCAAGCTCGTCGGGATGGAATTCACGGCGCGGCTGGTACGGGTTCGCCACGATGTCCGTCGGCGAAACGTGCAGGATGCGGTCGCCCGCCGGAAAGACCTCCACGGCGCCCTTCGGAGGTTCCGAGGGGGCGACGGCCGTCTTCGGCACCGAAGAAGCGGCCTGCGCCGTTTCGGCAGGCTTGCTCGGTATCAACGATGAAAGGCCCCTCCCAAGTCCCCCTTTCATACGACGGACAGTTCAGCTCCTTCGACGGCGGCCGCGACTTCTTCGGCGAGGCGCTCGTAGGCTTTGGCTCCTTTCGAGCCGGGATCGTAATCGACGATGGACTTGCCGTACGACGGCGCCTCGGCCAGGCGGACGTTGCGCGGGACGGCGGAGCGGAAGATCTTGTTCGGGAAATACTTATACAACTCGCCCATGACCTCGTTGGAAAGCTTGTTGCGAGAATCGAACATGGTGATGACCGCGCCCAAGACGCTGAGATCGGGCTTGACGTGCTCCTTCACGAGATTGATCGTGCCCATGAGGGCGCTGAGGCCCTCTAGCGCGAAATATTCCGCCTGTACCGGGATGAGCACCTGGTCGGCGGCGATGAGGCCATTGATCGTCAAAAGTCCGAGCGAGGGCGGCGAGTCGATGAGGATGTAGTCGTAGTCGTGGCGGACGCCCATCATGGCGTCGGCGAGCTTGAACTCGCGGCGTTCCATGTTGACCAGCTCGACGCCGGCGCCCGCCAGGTTCTTGGTGGCCGGCGCGATGCGATAGCCTTCGATCGAGGTCGGCAGGATGATGTCGCGGAAGTTCGCCGTGCCGATGATCGCTTCGTAGACGCCGTTCTCTACCTGCGTGTGGTCGATGCCCAGGCCGGAGGTGGCGTTGCACTGCGGGTCCAGATCGATCAGCAGCACGAACTTGCCGCGGCGGGCGAGGTAGGCGCCGAGGTTGACCGCCGTGGTGGTCTTGCCGACTCCCCCTTTTTGGTTGACGACGGAAAGGATGAGGGCCATACGGAACCAGTGTAGCCGAGGGGGTCGAGGCGGGCAAGAGGCTCCGTTCCCATTGATTTTTGAGGCTCGTCCCGCTATCATACGCACGTCGTTTTGCGCGACCGCGCAAAACTCCCTAGACTGCACTCAAGGCTGGGCCTGCCCAGCCGCGAAGGAGGAGCGACCTCTGTCCGAATGATAAGGAGCGAAGCGACGCAAGAGGAGCGGCCGACACGCGATAGGGAGCGCAGGCTCGGCCTGCGCGACCGGCAGCGGGTCGGGTAAGCGACGAGCCGCGGTGGCGAAATGGCAGACGCAGGGGACTCAAAATCCCCCGACCGCAAGGTCATGAGGGTTCAAGTCCCTCCCGCGGCACCAAAGACACCCGAACCCTTCGGGCGTTTTTGTTTGACGGAGACCGACGAAAGTGGCTGAATGGCAGGAGCACTTTCCACCCCGAGAAAGGAACCACCGATGTCCGAACAGAAGCCTGTCTTCAAGCGTGCCATCCTCGAGCCGGTCCTGCTCATCGTCATCGGCCTGACCGTCGCCTACATCGCCGTCGCCATCATCACGCCCATGTGCATCGCGCGCGAACCTGAGCCCGACGTGAAGGTCGGACAGTACGGCATCGTTCGAATGAACGGTCTATGGGAGAAACCCTTTGCGGAACCCGTGACGGTCAAGGTGGTCAATCCTGACCCGATCATGGGCTATGCCGAGGGCGATCAGTGCATCTTGCCTGATGACGGCAGCGTCAAGATCGTCGCGATCAGCGCGGAGCGATGGGACGTCCTCATGGAGTACCGCGGAACGGCGGGACGTACCGTCCAGCCCTTCCCGGGCATGTGTCCAGCCGGTACGCTCTTCAGGGTCCTCGCGACCAAGGCCGAGGAGATGTGCAAGACGAACCTCCGAATCCACGACTACCGTCGCGGCCGAGAACGCGCGCTGGTCGAGGCCTACTACCTCTCGACGCACCTTCCTTGAACCGAAATCCCCCGCCGCTTCCGCGACGGGGGACTTTTTTTCGTTCAGCCGATGACGGCGATCTTCACGAGCACGATGGCGGCGACCACTTGGTAGGCCACGCCCCACTTGAAGGGGATGTCCTTGCCTTTGCGGTACTTGCCGATCCAGTGATGATGGTTCTTGTGGTGATAGGCCGTGAAGCGGCGGAAGAACGGCGAAATCTTCGTGATCTCGTAGACTCCTACCAGCAGGTCCGGCAGGATGCTGCCGATGAGGCCCCACTTCATCGCGCCATGGAGATGGGCCGGGGCGTTCGACAGGATCAGCAGCGTGACGTACATCGCGATGACCGAGTCGATGGTCACATAGGCGACGGCGCGCTTGATCTTGTCGCCCGACTTGTAGCCGTCGAGCATGTGCTCGTCGCCGTGCGGGATGCGGTCGACCAGGAAATGCGACAGGAATCCGAGAGAAAAGGCGGCCGTCGGACTGGGGACGACTGCGCCGACGAGCGCGCCGATGGCGGCATGGGTGGTTACGAACATACCCGAATACCATAGCACCGAATTGCCGCGCAGACAAGGTCGCCTACAGAAAAACGCTCCCTCGAATGAAGCGCTTTTCTTGGTAGCGGGAGAGGGGGTCGAACCCTCGACCTTGGGCTTATGAGTCCCACGCTCTAACCAACTGAGCTACCCCGCCACGGGGTGATTTCCGATTTTACGAGACCTTGGGCTTCAGCGGGGCGTAGCGAAGCGGAGCGATCACGAGGACGAGACCTTACGCTTGTCGCCGAAGGCGACTTGAGTCCCACGCTCTGACCGACTGAGCTACCCCGCCACGGGGTTCCGTACCGGATATTACAGGCGATACGTTACCAAAAATGCCGTATCCTGACAAGGGGTAAGGGCTGGAGAAGATGAGATACATCGGTAACACCCCCGGGCGGTGGGTAGAATGAGA
>JBBTWH010000018.1:0-28947 GCA_038062835.1 Patescibacteria group bacterium
CAAGCCGCACGTGAACGTGGGCACCATCGGCCACGTTGACCACGGCAAGACCACCCTCACCGCCGCGATGCTCGCGGTCGGTAAGGCTATGGGTAACGTCGCCCAGGATAAGAAAGTCGACGACCTGGACAAGGCTCCGGAGTCGAAGGCGCGTGGTATCACCATCGCTACGGCTCACGTCGAGTACGAGACGGCGGCGCGCCACTACGCGCACGTCGACTGCCCGGGACATGCCGACTACGTCAAGAACATGATCACGGGTGCCGCCCAGATGGACGGCGCTATCTTGGTCGTCTCCGCGACCGACGGCCCGATGCCCCAGACCCGCGAGCACATCCTGCTCGCCCGTCAGGTCGGCGTCCCTTCGATCATCGTCTTCCTCAACAAGTGCGACATGGTCGAGGACAAGGAGCTGATCGACTTGGTCGAAGAGGAAGTCCGCGACCTCCTCAAGAAGTACGGCTTCCCCGGCGACACGACCCCGATCGTCCGCGGTTCCGCCCTCCAGGCCCTCAACAACCCCGCTGACGAGACCCTTTCCGGCCCCGTCCGCGAGCTCTTCAAGCAGCTGGATGAGTACATCCCCCAGCCGGTTCGCGAGACGGACAAGCCGTTCCTCATGCCAGTCGAAGACGTCTTCTCCATCGAAGGACGCGGTACGGTCGTCACCGGCCGCATCGAGCGCGGTACCGTCAACCTGAACGACGAAGTCGAAATCGTCGGTCTCGGCGACACGCGCAAGACGGTCGTCACGGGCATCGAGATGTTCAACAAGCAGCTCGATAAGGGCATGGCTGGCGACAACGCCGGTCTGCTCCTCCGCGGCACCAAGAAGGAAGAAATCGAGCGCGGCATGATTCTTGCCAAGGCCGGTTCCATCAAGCCGCACACCGAATTCGAAGCTCAGATCTACGCCCTCACCAAGGAGGAAGGCGGCCGCCACAAGCCGTTCTTCAAGGGCTACAAGCCCCAGTTCTACATCCGCACGACCGACGTGACGGGCGAGATCGAACTGCCGGCCGGCGTCGAAATGGTCATGCCTGGCGACACGCAGAACTGCGTCGTCAAGCTGATCGCCCCGGTCGCCTTGGAAGACTCCATGCGCTTCGCTATCCGCGAGGGCGGCCGCACCGTGGGTGCCGGTGCCGTCGTGAAGATCCTCAAGTAAATACGCAGAACCCCGACCCTCACCTAAGAGGGCCGGGGTTGCCTGCTGAAAACGCCCTTTATGGAAAAGGAAAAGAAAGCCAAGGAAGAAGCCGGCTCCCGCGTCCGCATCAAGATCCGCGCGTATGACCACAAGGTCATCGACCAGTCCACGCGCACGATCATCGATACGGCCACGCGCACCGGCGCCACGATCCGCGGTCCCGTGCCGCTTCCGACGGAGAAGCACAAGTACACCGTCAACCGCTCGACGTTCGTCCACAAGAACGCCCGCGAGCAGTACGAGATGCGCGTGCACAAGCGGCTGATCGACATCATGGATCCGACCCCCAAGACGGTCGAATCGCTGATGAGCCTCAACCTCCCCGCCGGCGTCGACGTGGAGATCAAGATGTAACCTTTTCCGATGGGCCGTTGGTCGCCTCGTCATGCGACGGGGTCATCCAGCGGCGCATCGGCCAGACCCTTATCGACAATCAGTCCGGTCAAGGAACGGCAGAGAAAGATGGCATGCTATCGAATGGCCTACGGCGCCAAAACCTCTGGATGAAGCCTTAGCTGGACGGAGAGTTCCCGATACAACTCGACTTGTCTCGAACACGCCAAGCCACGCGTAGAGACAGACGCAAGAAGTTTCTTCGTGATATCGCCCCGTCATGCGACGGGGAGTGATCGCGCCGAGACTTCTTGTTTCTGTTATTGCGCCGGTCGGGGGAGGATCCCAAGCGAAACGGAGACAGGCATCGAACATAATAAAGTGTTCCTCTGCCTTAAATGGATCGTATGAAATTCATCATCGGACGAAAACTCGAAATGTCCCAGCGCTACCGCCCGACGGGCGAAGTGGTGCCGGTGACCCTCGTGAAGGTCGAACCCTGCGTCGTGACGCAGGTCCGCACCGTCGATAAGGACGGTTACGCCGCCCTCCAGATCGGTACCGGCTCCAAGCGCCGCCTGGCCAAGCCGCAGGTCGGCCACCTCAAGGCCTCCGGTCATGAGAACCTCGCGACCCTCCGTGAATTCCGCGTCGACTCCGTCGACGGGATCGTGCCGGGCGCCGTCTGCGAAGTCGAATCCTTCGTGTCGGGCGACGTCATCGACGTCACCGGCATCTCGAAGGGCAAGGGCTTCCAGGGCGTCGTCAAGCGCTGGGGCTTCGCCGGCGGTCCGGCCTCCCACGGCCACAAGGACAACCTGCGCATGCCTGGTTCCATCGGTTCCGGCGGCATCCAGCACGTGCTGAAAGGCCTCAAGATGGCCGGACGCATGGGCGGCGACCAGGTCACCGTCAAGAATCTCGAGATCGTCGAAGTTTCGCAGGGTCTTCTCGCCATCAAGGGCGCCGTTCCGGGCGCTCGCGGCGCGACCCTCCTCATCCAAGCTCCGGGCGACATGAAGTTCGTCGCGGCGAAGACCGAAGCCGTCGAGGCTCCGGCCGCCGAGGCCGCGCCGGAAGCTCCGGCCGCTGAAACCGCCGCCAACGCCTAATCATATGTCGAAGATCAAAGTCTACAACATGGAGGGCAAGGTGGTTTCCGAGCGCGAAATGGCTCCGGAGCTGTTTGACGTGAAGATCAACGAGGGCCTTGTCCATCTCGCCGCCGAGGCGCAGATGGCCAACTCCCGCGTCATGGGCGGCCACTCCAAGACCCGCGGCGAAGTCCGCGGCGGCGGCAAGAAGCCTTGGAAGCAGAAGGGCACCGGCCGCGCCCGCCACGGCTCCATCCGTTCCCCGATCTGGCGCGGCGGCGGCGTGACCTTCGGTCCGCAGTCCGAGCGCAACTTCTCCAAGAAGCTCAACCGAAAGTCGAAGAAGGGCGCTCTCGCCATGGCCTTGACCGACAAGGTCCAAAACGAAGCCATCATCGGCCTCGAGTCGCTCTCCATGGAGACGGGCAAGACCAAGTCGATGTACGGCATGCTGGGGAAGCTCCCGGTCGGACGCAAGATCCTGCTCGTCCTCCCCTCGTCCGATCCGATGGCCGTCCGCGCGTCCCGCAATCTCAAGAACCTCTGGACCGTCACCGCGAGCGCCATCAGCCTCGTCGACGTCCTGAAGGCCGACACCGTCGTGGCTTCGGTCGCGGCGCTCGACCTGCTCGAAAAGGGCTACTCCACCTCCGCCAAGGCTGCGGCGGACAAGAGCAAGAACTGATATGGGATTCTTCAACCGCAAGAAAAACGACGAAGGCCAGAAGGCGCCTGCCAAGAGCACGGCCGCCAAGGCGAAGGTCGGGGAAAAGAAGGAAGAGGCCCCTAAGCCTGCCGCCTACGTGACGCGCGAGACGGGTTCCGCCTACCGCGTCCTCGTGCGCCCGCTCGTCACCGAAAAGACGACCGCCCTCAGCCAGATCGGCCAGTACGCCTTCGAGGTCGCCAAGGGCGCCAACAAGCTGGAAGTCCGCAAGGCCGTGAAGTCCGTCTACGGGGTCACGCCGACCGGCGTCCGCGTCATCACGGTCCTCGGCAAGCCGGTCCGTTCGCGCACCGGCATGTCCCGCCGCTCCTCCTGGCGCAAGGCCATCGTGACCCTCAAGAAGGGCGACCGCATCGATCTCTTCGCCAACGCCTAATACTTCCGTATGCCGATCAAATCCTACCGACCGACGACCTACGGACGGCGCGGCGCAAGCGTCGATTCGTTCGCGGACGTCACCAAGAAAGAGCCCGAGAAGACGCTGCTGACGCACAAGATCCGCATCAGCGGCCGCAACTCCCAGGGCAAGATCACCGTCCGCCATCGCGGCGGCGGCGCCAAGCGGATGATCCGCGTGGTCGATTTCATGCGCGCGCGGTATGACGTTCCGGCCAAGGTCGCGGCCATCGAATACGATCCGGGCCGCGGCGGCCGCCTCGCCCTCCTCACCTATCAGGACGGCGTGAAGAGCTACATCCTCGCGCCCGCCGGCGTCAAAGTCGGCGACACGGTGATGTCCTCCAAGGAGAAGATCGAGAGCAAGGTCGGCAACCGCATGCCGCTCAAGCACGTCCCGATCGGCCTCACGATCCATGACCTCGAGCTCTACGTCGGTTCCGGCGGACGCATGGTCCGCGGCGCCGGCAACTCGGCACAGCTCATGGCGATCGAAGGCGACATGGCGCAGATCAAGCTGCCCTCCGGCGAGTACCGCATGGTCTCGAAGGAATGCTCGGCCACGATCGGCTCCGTCTCCAACCCCGACCATTGGCTGGTCCGTCTCGGCAAGGCCGGCCGCATGCGCCACCGGGGCTTCCGCCCGCGCGTCCGCGGCAAGGTCATGAACCCGGTCGATCATCCGCACGGCGGCGGCGAAGGCAAGCACCCGATCGGCATGAAGCATCCGAAGACCCCGTGGGGCAAGCCCGCGCTCGGCGTGAAGACCCGCAAGGGCAAGAAGCAGTCGTCGAAATTCATCGTGAAGCGCCGCAAGTAATATGTCCCGCTCCCTGAAGAAAGGTCCGTTCACGGACCTCAAACTCATCGAAAAGGTCTCCAAGCTGAAGGCCGGCGACAAGACCGTCATCAAGACCTGGTCTCGCGCTTCCGTCATCACGCCGGAGATGGTCGGCTATACGATCGGCGTCCACAACGGCCGCCAGCATACGCCCGTCACGATCGTCGAGAACATGGTCGGCCATCGCCTCGGCGAATTCTCGCCGACGCGCAAGTTCCAGCGTCACGGCGGCAAGCTCACGAAGGACATCGAGGCCGCCAAGGCCGCTGCGGCTCCCGCCGCCGCGCCCGCCGCCAAGAAATAATCTCCTATGGAAGTCAAAGCCCACTCCCGCCATCTCCGCATGTCGCCCCGCAAGGTGCGGCTCGTGGTTGATGCTGTCCGCGGGATGGCCGTCGCGCCCGCCTTGGCACAGCTGACCTTCATGTCGCGCGCCGCGGCCCGCCCGGTCAAGAAACTCCTGGAGTCCGCCATCGCCAACGCCGAGCACAATTTCAAGCTTGATCGCGAAGGCCTCTACATCAAGTCCGCCCTCGTCAACCAGGGTCCGACCCTGAAGCGCTGGCGCCCGCGCGCCATGGGCTCCGCCGCTCCGATCCTGAAGCGCACCTCCCATGTCACGCTCGTCCTCGAATCGAAGACCGGCGCGAAGAAGGAAGCGAAGAAGGCCGAGTCGCACGACCATGATCACGACCACGCCGGCCACGACCACTCCCACGACGAGAAGCCGAAGGCCATGAAGAAGACCGCCGCTACGAAAACCGCCGCGAAGAAGAAGTAATATGGCTCACAAAGTCAATCCGAAAATCTTCCGCGTCGGCACCATCTACACCTGGGATTCGAAGTGGTTCAACCGCAAGGACTACACGACGCTGCTTCGCCAGGACGTCGAGATCCGCGACTATCTCCGCGCCACGCTGAAGGAAGCCGCCCTCGACAAGGTCGAGATCGACCGCGGCGCGCACACCGTCACCGTCACGATCCACTCCGGCAAGCCGGGGTTCGTGATCGGCCGCGGCGGCGCCGGCATCGAGGAGCTCAAGAAGAAGCTCCACGACAAGTTCTTCGCGAACAAGAAGAAGACCAAGCTTCAGCTGAACATCATCGAGATCACCCGCCCCAGCCTCTCGGCCGCGATCACCGTCCAGAACATGATCGCCGACCTCGAGAAGCGCATGCCGTTCCGCCGCATCCTCAAGACGACGATCGACCGCGCCCAGAAGGCCGGCGCGCTCGGCGTGAAGGTCGTGGTTTCCGGCCGCCTCAACGGCGCCGAAATCGCCCGACGCGAGATGCTCTCGTGGGGTTCCGTCCCGCTCACCAACCTGCGCGCCGACGTCGACTACGCCGCCGACGCCGCCCGCACCATCTTCGGCGCCATCGGCGTCAAGGTCTGGATCTATCGCGGCGAAATCTTCGACAGGGACGGCATCGCCCCGGCCCTCAAGGCCCCGCTGCGTCCCGAAGAGCGCGCCCCGTTCCGCGGAGGCCCACGCGGCGGATCCCGTCCGCCCGTCGGCCGCCCGGCCCCCCGCACTGCACCGTCCGTTGCAGGGCCCAGCGCCGCTGCCCCTAAGGCCGCTCCGGCCAAAGCCGCCTAAGCCGCCGTTATGTTGATTCCGAAAAAAGTCAAACACCGCAAGTGGCACAAGCTGCGGAGCTCCGGCCTCCAGAAGGCCACCACCAAGCTCTCGCTCAGTTTCGGCGAGTTCGGCCTGAAGTCGCTGACGCCCGCCTGGGTCACGTCCCGCCAGATCGAGGCCGCGCGACGCACGATGTCCCGCTACATCAAGCGCGGCGGCAAGATCTGGATCCGCATCTTCCCGGACAAGCCGGTCACCATGAAGGGCCTCGAGGTCCCCATGGGCGGCGGCAAGGGAGGCGTCGATCACTACGTCGCCATCGTCCGCCCGGGCACCGTGGTGTTCGAGATGGACGGCGTGACGACGGAACAGGCGCGTGAAGCGATGCGCCTCGCGTCCTTCAAGATGCCGTTCCGCTCCCGCTTCATCACCAAACACGACTGATATGAAGCTCAAGGAACTCAAGGAAAAATCCGTCGCGGAGCTCGAAAAGTCCCTCCGCGAAGAACGCGAGAGCGTGCGCGCCCTGCGCTTCGCCGTCTCGACCAACCAGGAGACCAAAGTCCGCAAGATCCGCGCGGCTCGCAAGACCATCGCCCGGATCCTCACCTTACTGAAGCAGAACGCAGTCTAAAGAAGCCGTATGACGAAGCAAGAAAACAAGAAGCGCGAGCTCGTCGGCCTGGTGGTCTCTGACAAGATGCAGAAGACGATCGTGGTCAAAGTCGACCGCGTGAAGACGCACCCGAAATACGGCAAGCAGTTCATCGTGTCCAAGCGCTACAAGGTCCATGACGAGAAAGGCGAGTACAAGACCGGCGACAAGGTCGTCTTCGTCGAGTGCCGCCCCCTCTCCAAGGACAAGCGCTGGCGCGTCACCGGCAAGGCCGCCTAACCCACGCATATGGTCCAACATCGCTCGATGCTCGCCGTCGCCGACAACACCGGCGCCCGCAAGCTCCAGGTCATCCGCGTGCTCGGCGGCTACAAGAAGCGCTACGCCGTGCTCGGCGACATCGTGACCTGCGCCGTCAAGGAGGCCGTGCCGCACGGCATGGTCAAGAAGGGCGACGTCGTCCACGCCGTCCTGACGCGCATCCACAAGGAGACCCGCCGCAAGGACGGCTCCTACGTCCGCTTCGACGACAATGCCGGCGTCATCATCGACAAGGAGAGCAAGGAGCCGAAAGGCACGCGCATCTTCGGACCTGTGGCCCGCGAACTCCGCGGCCGCGGCTACACGAAGATCATCTCGCTCGCTCCCGAAGTCGTCTGACCCATCACCTATGAAGATCAAGAAGAACGACAACGTGATGGTCATCTCCGGCAAGGACAAGGGCAAGACCGGCAAGGTCATCCAAGTCTTCCCGGACGAGAACAAGATCGTGGTCGACGGCGTCAACAAGACCTACAAGCACGCCAAGACCCGCAAGCAGGGGGAGAAGGGCCAGAAGATCGAGTTCTTCGGCCCCATCAACGCCTCGAACGTCATGCTCGTCGATCCCAAGTCCGGCAAGCCGACCCGCGTCGGTTACAAGGTCATGGAAGACGGCCGCAAGGTGCGCGTGGCCAAGAAGAGCCGGGAAACCGTCGAATAAAGCCTATGTTGCGAGAAACGTACGACAAAAAGATCGTTCCGGCGCTGATGGAACGCTTCGGCTACAAGAACCGCATGGCGGCTCCGAAGTTGAAATTGGTGTCCGTCAACGTGGGCATGTCGACCAACCTCCTCAAGGATCCCAAGATTCCCGAGACGGTCGAAGCGACGCTGACCCGCATCACCGGCCAGAAGCCGGTCAAGACGCTCGCGAAGAAGTCGATCGCCAGTTTCAAGGTCCGCGAGGGCCAGAACATCGGCATGAAGGTGACCCTGCGCGGCGCCCGCATGTGGCACTTCCTCGAGAAGCTCGTCCACGTGACCCTGCCCCGCGTCCGCGACTTCCGCGGCATCTCGCCGAAGCTCGTCGACAAGCAGGGCAACCTGTCCATGGGGTTCAAGGAATACATCGCCTTCCCGGAGATCCGCCCCGACGAGATCGAAAAGCTCCACGGGATCCAGGTCACCGTCTCCACGACGGCCAAGACTCGCGAAGAGGGACTGGAACTGTTCAAACTCATGGGCTTCCCCTTCAACGGCTAAGGCCGCACCCCTATGGCAACAGCCAATCAAATCGCCAAATCCAACCGCAAGCCGAAGTTCACGACCCGCATCGTCCGGCGCTGCTGGCGCTGCGGACGCCGCCACGGCTACATGCGCGACTTCGATCTCTGCCGCATCTGCTTCCGCGAACTCGCGAACCGCGGCGAGATCCCCGGTATCAAGAAAGCTAGCTGGTAACCCTATGATGACCGATCCCATCGCCGACATGCTCACCCGGCTGCGCAACGCCGCCGCCGTGCGCAAGCAGGAAGTCGTCCTGCCCCTGTCGCGGGTCAAGTTCGAGATCGCCAAGATCCTCGAGAAAGAGGGCTACCTCGCCGGCGTCGAAACCACGGAAGCGCATCATGGTCAGCTCAAGCTGAAGATGCGCTACACCGAGGACGGCTCCGTGATCCGCGACGTCCAACGCATCTCCAAGCCCGGCCGCCGCGTCTACGCGGCAAAGTCCGACCTGCCCCGCGTCCTCAACGACCAAGGCATCGCCGTGATCTCCACCTCCTCAGGTCTCATGACCAACAAGGAAGCGCGCAAGCGCGGCCTCGGCGGCGAGATCGTCTGCGAGATCTACTAATCGCACGCCTATGTCCCGCATCGGCAAACAACCTATCAAGATCCCATCGGGCGTGGACGTGACGGTCACCGAGACCGAACTTCGCGTGAAGGGTCCGAAAGGGGAGCTGAAGCTCGCTCTTCATCCGCACGTGCGCATCGCGCGCTCGAAGCATGATGAGTTCGGCGACGTCTTGACGGTCTCCGTCAAGGACGAGACCGACAAGAAGGATCGCGCGCTCTGGGGCCTCTTCGGCCGCCTGGCGTCCAACCTCGTCATCGGCGTGACGAAGGGCTATGAGAAGGCGCTCGAGTTCGTCGGCGTCGGCTATAAGGTCAGCCTCGCCGGAAAGACCGTGAAGATGGACGTCGGCTTCTCGCACGAGGTCGACTTCCCGCTCCCGGCCGGCATCGAAGCCAAGGTCGACAAGAACACCCTGACCCTGACCGGCATCGACAACCAGCTCGTCGGCGAGACGGCCGCGCGCATCCGCCGCATCCGCAAGCCGGAACCCTACAAGGGCAAGGGCATCAAGTACGTCGACGAGGTCATCCGCCGCAAGGCCGGCAAGTCGGCCAAGGCCGGAGCCAAGTGACGAGCGGGCAATCTAACGATATGAACATTTCCCGCGAAGTCATCCCGATGAAAATCGGGATCCAGTCCTAAGGCCAAAGCTTATGAAATCCACCAGCCAAAAGAAGATCGAAGCCCGCGAGCGCCGCAGCATCCGCGTGCGCGCCCGCGTCATCGGCAGCTCCAAGCGTCCGCGCCTGGCCGTCTTTCGCAGCGCCAAGCATATCTCGGCTCAGCTGATCGATGACGCCGGCGGCAAGACGCTGGCCGCCGCGACGGACGCCAAGATGAAGAAGGCCGATGCCGAAGGCATAGAAGCCAAGATCGCCAAGGCGTTCGCTGTCGGAAAGGATCTGGCCGAGAAGGCCAAGAAGGTCGGCGTCACCTCCGTCGTCTTCGACCGCGGAGGCTACACCTACCACGGCCGCGTCAAGGCGCTGGCCGACGGCGCTCGCGCCGGAGGACTCGAATTCTAAACCCGAACTATGCAGAACACACAGCAGCAGCGTGGTCCGGGAGGACGTGGAGGCGGAGACCGCCGCGGTCCGCGCCGCCCCCGCATCGAGGAGCCCAAGGAATTCGACCAGCGCATCCTCTCCCTTGATCGCGTCACCCGCGTCACCAAGGGCGGCAAGCGCATGCGCTTCCGCGCCACCGTCATCATCGGCGACCACAAGGCCCGTGTCGGCTATGGCGTGGCCAAGGCCGCTGACGTCTCGGCGGCGGTCAACAAGGCCGTCACTCAGGCCAAGAAGCGCCTCTTCACCGTCCCGCTGGTCAAGGAGACCATCCCGCATCGCGTCGATGCCAAGTTCGGCGCCGCGGTCGTGATGATGAAACCGGCTCCGGCCGGTACCGGCGTCAAGGCCGGCGGCGCCATGCGCGTCGTCCTCGAGCTCGCCGGCGTCCCCAACATCGTCGGCAAGTCGCTCGGCGGCAGCAAGAACAAGATCAACAACGCCAAGGCCACCATCGAAGCCCTCAAGACGCTTCGCCTGAAGTCCGCTGCGTCCAGCGCCGCCTGATATGCTGAAACTCCACTCCATCAAGCCCAAGAAGGGCAGCAAGTTCACGTCCCGCCGCATCGGCCGCGGACCCGGTTCCGGCCGCGGTAAGACCGCCGGTAAGGGCGGCAAGGGACAGAAGGCTCGTACGGGCGGCCGCAAGGGCCTGCGCGCGCTGGGCATGAAGATGATCATCCGCCGCATCCCGAAGCTTCGCGGCTTCAAGAGCCACCACGCCAAGGACGAATCCATCACCCTCAAGGAACTCCAGACGGCGTTCCCGCAGGGCGGCATCGTCACGCGCGCCGAACTCGCCAAGCGCGGCATCGTTTCGGGCGCGCACGTTCAGGTCAAGATCGTCGGCAAGCTCGAACTCTCCCGCAAACTGACGCTCAAGGGACTGAAGGTCTCCGCCGGCTCCAAAGCGGCCATCGAGAAGGCCGGCGGTTCGGTTGCCTAAGACTTTATCGACGCGGTAGACTGCCGTTACTATGTGGGCCAAATTCTCCCTGCTCTGGAAACAGAAGGACCTCCGTACCAGCCTGCTCAAGGTGCTGGGCATCCTGGTCATCTTCCGCATCGCCGCGCACATCCCGATTCCCGGCGTCGACCTGACGGCGCTCCGGAACTTCTTCCAGTCGAACCAGCTGCTCGGCCTGATGAACGTCTTCTCCGGCGGTACCCTCGATAATTTCTCGGTGGTGGCGCTCGGCGTCGGTCCGTACATCACGGCCTCGATCATCCTCCAGCTGCTCACCATGATCGTCCCCCAGCTCGAGGAGCTTTCGAAGGACGGCGAGCAGGGCCAGCGCAAGATCAACCAGTACACGCGCTACCTGTCCGTCCCGATGGCCTTCCTGCAAGGCTACGGCATGATCAGCCTGCTGAAGCAGTCGTCCGGCGTGCTGACGAACCTCGACCCGTTCCACATCTTCACCGTCATGCTGACCATGACGGCCGGCACCGTGTTCCTGATGTGGCTCGGCGAAGTCATCAACGAGCAGAAGGTCGGCAACGGCATCTCCATCCTGATCTTCGCCGGCATCGTCTCCGGATTGCCTTCCGTCATCCAGCAGGCCATCCTGACATACGACCCGTCCCGTCTCGTGGCCTACGTCGGCTTCCTGGCGGTCGCGATCGCGACGGTCGCTGGCGTCGTCATCATCTCGGAAGCCCAGCGCAACGTCCCGGTGACCTACGCCAAGCGCGTGGTCGGCGCCGGCATGGCCGGCGGCTCCAACACCCACCTGCCGCTCCGCGTGAACATGGCCGGCGTGATCCCGATCATCTTCGCGATTTCCATCATCCTGTTCCCGTCGATGGTCGCCCAATTCTTCGTCAACGCGAAGACCGCCTGGGTCGCCTCTGCGGCTTCCTGGATCATCGGCGTCGCGCAGAACCAGCTCGTGTACGGCATCTCGTACTTCGTCCTGGTCCTGTCCTTCACCTACTTCTACACCGCCATCGTCTTCAAGCCGGATCAGATCGCCGAGAACCTGCAGAAGCAGGGCGGCTACGTCCCGGGCATCCGCCCCGGCAAGCCGACGGCCGAGTACCTGATGTACACGGTCAACCGCATCACGCTGGCCGGCGCCGTGGCCATCGCGGTCATCGCCGTGCTGCCGCTTCTCGTCCAGCAGTTCCTGACGGGGACGCAGAACCTGGTGGTCGGCGGTTCCTCGCTCCTCATCATCGTCTCGGTCGTGCTGGAGATCGTCCGGCAGATCCAGTCGCAGATGACGATGCGGGAGTACGACTACGACGCGATCAAATAACTCGCTCTGACGCGGTACCGATGCTCCGACCAACGGGTCTGCGCATCGGCACGCGCGTCGCGCTCGCCATTTGATCGCACCGAGTCTAGGAAAAGGAAAAAAAGAAAGAGCCGCCGGAAGGTGGTTCTTTTGATTGACATATGCGTTACGATTTTCTATGCTTCGATTCAGGAGGCCATTTTGTCCGAGCCACTCGAAGTCGCTGAAGCCAAAGAGATCCTGCGCACGGCGCGGGTGCTGCGGAAAGGAGACAAAATTTCCCTTCGGGAGATCCATGACTCCATCGTGAATCTGGGCAGGTCGCCAGACGAGATGCCCAGGCATTGCGGCTGCGAATCATGTCGCCAGTCGTCGGCTCCGCCAAGACCTTCGAAATCGCGTTGCCCATTTTTCCGAGGGTTCCTCTCCCGACTCATTTCCCGCAGGAAGTGAGTTTTTCTATCCATTCTCTTGACACCCGAGATTGCATCCGTGGTAGGAGGCAGGGGTATACTCTTAACGATATGCCCATGCTTACGCAGGACGACCTTAAGGCCATCGGGACGCTTGTCGGGGAACAGATCCGCGAGGAGGTGCCCAAGATCATCAAGGATCTCGTGCCGCCCATGATTAAGGCCGGTGTTGACGAGCTTGAAGAACGAATGAACGTGAAGTTCGATGCCGTGCACGAACACATGGAAGACATGGAAAACCGGCTCGTGACCAAGAACTATCTTGACGAGAAACTGGCGTTCTACGTCAAGAAACCGTTTTGAGGAAAAACCCGGCCTCATGGCCGGGTTTTTGGTACACTGCAGACGTATGCCCGACCCCGCCCACCATCCCATCGCCGTGGCTCCGAAAGGGGAGCAGAGGAGCATCTTGTGGCACGGGATCCTCGTGTTCTTCGCGACGGGTGGGCTGTCGATCGCGGCGGCGCAGAAGGCTGGGTTCGCTGGCGGATACGCGCCGTCGGCGGCGATTTCCGCGCCGTACCTGCTGACGGTCGTCTTCATGGGGACGCTGCTCCTCGTCATGGCGCTCAAGACCGTCAAGAAGCCGGCGCTCTTCCAGGCGCTCTTCACCTTCGCGATGCTTTCCGGCGCATGGTTCATCGCCGACATCTACTTCCGTCCGGAAATCGCGCTCGTCGCCGGTTCGGCAGCCATCCTCCTGAGATTCCTGTGGAAATCGGTCCTGACGGCCAACCTGACGCTCGTGATCGGCATCGCCGGCATCGCCGCGAGCATCGCCGCGGACATCTCCCCGAACGCCATCATCATCCTTTTGGCCGTGCTTTCCTTCTATGATATCGTGGCCGTGTATCGTACACGCCACATGGTGAAGATGTTCCGCGCGCTCACCTCGCGCGGCGTCGTCCTCGCCTTCGTCCTGCCGCCGCTCCGCCTCCGCGAGCTCGTCGCGCGGCCGAACGGCGACGCTCCGGGCCGCGGCATGCTCCTCGGCACCGGTGACGTCGCCGTACCGTCCATGCTCGCCGCCGCCGCGCTTCGCGTCGGCGTCATTCCCGCCGTCGCGTCGCTCGCCGGCGCCTCCGCTGGATTCGCCTTGATGTACATGCTGTTCCTGGCCCAGACGAAGCGCGCGCCCATGCCGGCTCTTCCGCCTATCGCGCTTGGCGCGACCGTCGGATACCTCCTCTCAATCCTCATCGTCACCCCATGAACAAGATGAAGCTCGCGGTGCTCGGGACCCAGGCCTCCGGCAAGGGCACCCAATCGCACGTCCTCTCGATCACCATGGGCGTTCCGGCCGTCTCGGTCGGCGACTTGCTGCGCGACCTTCAGAACGAGGATTCGGAGCGCGGCCGTTCCGCCAAGCTCGAGATGTCCAAGGGCGCCTTCGTCGACGACGGCATCATCATGCCGCTCCTCAAGGAGTGGGTCGACAAGCATCCCAAAGGCTGGATCATCGATGGATTTCCTCGCTCGGTCGATCAGGCCAGGAAGTGCGAGCCGTTCTTCCGGCCCGACGCCGTGCTGTACCTGGAGGTCCCGGACGAGGAATCCAAGCGCCGCATCTCGTACCGGCGCATCTGCTCGAAGTGCAAGACCAACTACAACATCATCACCCAGCCTCCGCAGAACCCGAAGGGCGTCTGCGACATGTGCGGAGGCGAGCTGATCAAGCGCGCCGACGACACGCCCGAGCTGGTCGATGAGCGCCTCCGCCACTATCACGAGGTCACCGAACCTCTGAAGGGCTGGTTCAGCCAGCGGGGAAAGCTGGTGCTCATCAACGCCAACGCCAACATCCCCGACGTCGCCCGCGACATCCAGCTCAAGCTCGACGAGTTCCTGCGAAGCAAGCGCGGCTTCAGGAAATTCCGCGCCTGGGCGATCGTCGCCGCCATCGTCGTCTTGCTCGTCGCCGCCGCCTTCACGGTGACCGGCCGCATCATCAATTCCCGCTAGTTGCCGTTCCGTCACGGAAGGGCTAAGCTCCTGAAGCCATGGCCATCAATCATTATTCGCAGGAAGAGATCGCTAAGCTCCGTGAAGGCGGGGCTATTTTGAGCGAGATACTGGGCGAGCTCTGCCTGATGGTGAAACCAGGCGTCTCGACCGCCGAACTCGACCTGCACGCCGAGAAACGCATGCGCGACGCCGGCGGCGAGCCATCCTTCAAAGGATACAAGGCCGGCGGATCAGTTCCGTTCAACGGCACGGTCTGCACCTCTATCAACGACGAGGTCGTCCACGCGCCGCCGCACCCGGGAAGGAAGCTCAAGGAAGGCGACATCATCGCGCTCGACATCGGCCTGCGCTACAAAGGACTCTGCACCGACATGGCCGTCACCGTGCCGGTCGGCAAGGTCTCGGAAAAGGCCCTGAAGCTCATCCGCGTCACCAAGGAGTCGCTCATGGCCGGGGTCGACGCCGTGCGGCCCGGAGCCAAGATCCGCGAGATAGGTCGGGCCGTCCAGCCGGTCGTCGAGCGCGCCGGATTCGGCGTGGTGCGCGCCTTGGTAGGACACGGCGTCGGACGCGCCGTCCACGAGGAGCCCTCGGTCCCGAACTACGACGATCCCGACATGCCCAGGGTCACCATGAAGGAAGGGATGGTCTTGGCCATCGAGCCGATGGTCACTGAAGGTTCCTGGGAGGTCGACCTCGGCGCCGACGAATGGACGTTCAGCACTGAAGACGGCAGCCTCGCCGCGCATTGGGAATTGACGCTCGTCGTCACGCAAGACGGTTATGAGATCCTCACGCCGCTGCCGATTTAGCCCATGTCATCCTGACCCCGGCGAAGGCCGGGGGAAGAATCTGCCTCGTGCTTCGGAGAAGAAAGCAGATCCTTCGCTTCGTTCAGGATGACATACAAAAGCATGAATGTTCTAGGAATCGATCACGGCTCCAAGCGCGTCGGCCTGGCCATAGGTTCGACCGATTCCGGCGCCGCCGCGCCGCTCAAGATCCTCCGTCACGGCGGCGACGCCGCGCTCATCGAGGACATCAAGGCCGTCATCAGGAGCGAGTCGGTCGATCAGGTGATCGTCGGACTCCCGTTCTCGACCGACGGATCTTCTTCATCGCAGACCGACGCGGTCCGCGCTTTCGCGAAGAAGCTGGAGGATGAGACGGACGTCGCCGTCGTGTTTGAAGACGAGCGCTTCTCCAGCCGCGAGATCGAGGCGCATATGAACGCGATGGGCGGACGCAAGGCCTGGAAGGCCTCCGGCCTCGACCGCGACACCGCCGCCGCCACCCTTTTCCTCCAGACCTACCTGGATCGTTTGAAAACCGAGTGATTTTTGTCATCCCGAGCGCTGCGCTTCGGTCGGGATGACAGTAGTATGTCTTCCACCTATCACGTCCGCGGCATCGTGCTTCGCCGCGAGACCTGGCGCGACGCCGCGCGCCTCTACACCATCTACACCCGCGAAGCCGGGAAGCTTTTGGCCGTCGGCCGCGGAACGCGCAAGGTGCTTTCCAAGCTCGGCCCGCATCTCGAACCGTACGGCGTCGTCGACCTCCACCTCGCGCGCGGCCGCAAGACGGAGACGGTCTGCGGCGCGATGATGGTGCGCCCGCCGGATCCGTTCGCGGCGGACGACCGACGTTACCTCGCCGTCTCGTTCGCGGCCGAGATGATCGACCACTTCGTGAAGACGGGCGACCCGGATCCGGAACTCTGGCGCCTGATCGAGGCCTGGTACGCCGATCTCTCCGTCGTCCCCGTCGAGCGCGTCGCCGCGCACCTTTCGGCGTTCGTCTGGCGCTTCATGTCGCGCCTCGGCTACCGACCGAAGCTCGACGACTGTTCGGAATGCGGCCGCTCGCTCCGTTTCGAGTCGGCGCGCTTCCTGCCCGTGCCCGGCACGGCGGCTTGCGGGAATTGCCATCTCGACGAGCGCTCGCTCGTCGGCTGCGAGACGCTTGCCAGCCGATCCGCCGGAGCCGTCGCCAGGATGCTCGACGACGTCAATTCGCCTTCGCACGCGGACGATCCGGCAGCGTTCTCATCCGCGCTTTCCTTCATGGAAGCGCGCCTCGACCGCCCGCTCTCCAGCCTGCCGCTCGTCCGTGCTATGATGAAGCCGTAATCGTACGCTTATAAGAAGTGATATGGATCAGTCCGCGCCCAAGCAAGCCTTCACCAAGCCGATCGGCGGCTTCGTCGTCGTACTGTGCGTCGCCTTGTTCGTGGGCGGCTGGTTGTACGTCGACATGGTCAAGAACGAGCTCGAGATGAAGGTCGATTCCGTCGCGGCGGACCTTCAGGCCGTCCGGGCCGCGCGCAAGGCCGCGGAGGAGAAGGAGACGCCTTCGCCCGCCGCTCCCAAGACCATCACCTACGCCGCAGGACTCGGCGACTACCGGTTCCAGGTCGATCTGCCCGAGGGCCATCACCTGGAATTCGATGAGGACGGTTTGACCGCGCGTGTCGTTTCGGATCAAGGCGTAGAAACGGATCACCGCTACGATATCTCGATCAGCCTCGTCGACCCTCATAAGGAACCGTACGCGTCCTACAAGCCCGAACTCGGCTTGCGCGTCATTCGTACGGATGATGGAAAGGCCTCGTTTTGGATTACGGGCTGGGAAGGTTTCGTCGCCGTCGCCGCCAGCTTCAAAGCGCTTTGAAACGTATATGAAGAAGATGAAAAATCCGCTCGCCATCCTTCCGCCCAAGGCCCGTCCGTACGCGATGCTCGTCCTCGCCATGATTCCGCTCTTGGCGGTCTGGGCGGTGTACGACGACGTCGTCCGTCGGCAAGCGTCCGAGATCGAGCGTCTTCGCAGCTACGCTTCGGACACGGCGCAGGTGCCTGCGTCGGACGCCGAGCCGACGATCGCTCCGAAGCCTGCCGGAAGCGCCGCGCCGTCGCAGTTCGCAGCCCCCACCACGGACTGGCGCACGGTCACCAGCCCGGACGGCTCGTACCAGGTGAGCCTGCCGCCGGGGACGAAGATCGTCCTGAGCGAAGGCGTCACCTATGTCATGGCCGACCCGACGCCGCGCGGCGCCCTGCCGATCATGGTCATCAAGATCCCCAGCGCTCCCGACAAGCAAGGATACAAGCCGGGGACCTCGACGAGCGTCATGCTGACGATCGGCACGCAGAGTTGGTGGCTCTACACCTGGCAGTACAAGGCATGGGCGTCCTTCGACCGCGTCGTCTCCAGCTTCAAAATCTTGGAATAAATCCCTATGGATCAAACGACTTTCGGACCCGTCAAGCCGATCGCCGGCGGCATCGTCATCTTACTGGCCGCCGTCCTCATCGGAGGCCGATTGTATGTCGAGGGCGTCCGGAACGAGCTCGAGCTGAAAATCAGCGCGTTGGAGGCGCAGCAAGACGCCATGCTTGCAGAGACGGAAAAGACGAAAGAGATCGGGAAACCTCAAGCGCTTGCGAGGCCGGTATTCGACCCATCGACGGTCAAGGTGGGCGATCGTGTCGGCGCCTGGACGGTCATCAAAATCGAGGGCACAGAGCCTGGCTATCCTCGGAGTGTTTCATTGAGCGGCTCCGCCACGGTCACAGGTACCTATACATACTGGCCAGAGGACGCGGCGTTCTTGGGAGGCATGGTGTTGTTCAAGAGCGACCATGAGTCATCGGCTCTTCTCCCTGCCGCCAGCACAATGATGGGAACTTCCTTCGGATTTTCGGACCTAACGAAAGCGCATGCGGTTTTCGGCCCGGAAGGCAGCATGGGATCAGCGACGGTCATGGTTTCCGATTATACGGTGAATCTCATCGGGGGTGAGGTATGGGATGCCGTGGAATCGTTCGATATCGTGACGAAAACCTTGAAAGAGAACGGCTGAGCGTCTCAAGACCCGCCGCTCGGCGGGTCTTGTTTTTCGTGAAGTTTCAGGCTAAGGTAAGCGCACTATGGAACACGTCCTCGTCCGCGACATCGCGAAATATGCCGGCCAGGAAGTCCTGCTGAAAGGCTGGTGCCACAACTTCCGTTCGTCCGGCTCCATCTTCTTCCTGCAGTTCCGCGACGGCAGCGGCCGTCTTCAGGCCGTCATCTCCAAGAAGGAAGTCTCCGAGGAGGCCTGGAACGCCTGCCAGTCGCTTTCCATCGAGGCATCGGTCGAGATCGAAGGCCTGGTGAAGGCCGAACCGCGCTCGCCTTCCGGCTATGAGATCGGCGCCAAGTCCGTCCGCGTCGTCGCGCTTCCGACGGAAGAATTCCCCATCGGCAAGAAAGAACATGGCGTCGAGTTCCTGATGGACATCCGCCATCTCTGGCTGCGCTCGTCGCGCCAGGAGGCCATCCTCCGCGTCCGCGACGAGATCGCCTTCGCCATGCGCGAGTTCATGAAGGAGAGGGGATTCACGCTCACCGATTCGCCCATCTTCACGCCCAACGCCGTCGAAGGCACGACGGATCTCTTCGAGGTGAAATACTTCGACGACAAGGCCTACCTCTCGCAGTCCGGCCAGCTTTACCTCGAAGCTACCTCCGCCGCGCTCGGCAAGACCTACTGCTTCGGGCCGACCTTCCGTTCCGAAAAATCCAAGACGCGCCGCCACCTCACCGAGTTCTGGATGCTCGAAGCCGAGGCGTCCTACATGGACTACCAGCAGAACATGCAGCTCCAGGAAGACATGGTCGTCCACGTCGTGAAGAAGGTGCTCGCAAACCGCCGCGAGGATCTGAAGACGCTGGAACGCGACGTCGCCCCGCTCGAGAAAGTCGCCGAAGGCGGCTTCCCGCGCATCACCCACGCCGAAGCGGTCGCCAAGCTCCGCGAGCTCGGCAGCGACATCAAGGAAGGGGATGACCTCGGCGCCGACGACGAGACGATCCTCACCCAGCAGTACGACAAGCCCATCTTCGTCCATCACTACCCGGTCGAGATCAAGGCCTTCTACATGAAGCCCGACCCCCAGGATCCGACGCGCGCGCTGAACGACGACATGCTCGCGCCCGAGGGCTACGGCGAGATCATCGGCGGAAGCCAGCGCATCGACGGCCTCGCGCTCCTGGAGAAGCGCATCGCCGAGCATGGCCTGCCCAAGGAAGCCTTCGAGTGGTACCTCGACATCCGCCGCTACGGCTCCGTCCCGCACTCCGGCTTCGGCATCGGCCTCGAACGCACCGTCGCCTGGATCTGCAAACTGCCGCACGTCAGGGAGACGATCCCGTTCGCCAGACTCCTGAACCGCTTAAAGCCGTAGCCTGTTCTCATCCCGTCCCCGCTTTTATCCTCCTCGAGGAGGGTGGGCGACGTCGAGGATCTGTCATTTGCGTTCAAGATTACCCTTGAGCTCTTGAAGAGAGGGCGCTAACGATCGTACACGGCATGGTCTCCGACGGCGAGAAGACAGGCTTCTCGATGCTCCCTGTTCAGATGCGTGAAGACGATCCGCGTCTTGTAATTCACGGAAAAAGAATAGCGGTCCTTCAAACGGCCGGAAAGTTTGTGGACCTTGAGCGCCTTATGGTTCGCCGAATCCTTGAAGACCTCGATTTTTTCGATGACTTCATCCTGTAAAGCCTCCGGCAGCGCCTTGAACATCCTGACGAATGTCGGCGAATACGAGACGTCCATACGGCGTCAGGGGAGTCGCTTGGCGATCTTGCGGAGATCTCCGCGCATGATCTTGCCGTCGCGGACCTCTTGCTCCGACCGGAGCACGGACTCGACGGCCTGATCTTCGGCGAAACGAACCAGCGCCTGGCGCACGACCTCGGCCTTGTTGGCGGCGACGCCGCGACGGACCATCTCGTCGATGAAAGCCTCAAGGGCGTTCGGAAGGGGAACGGAAAGCGTGGACATATGATAGTTTAATATGATAATATCATATCATAGCCATGGTCCTTGTCAAGACCAGACGGCCCGCATGACCTACCACGATGGCCAGTTTTCACGCAAACCGTGGGCACTTCGGGGTCTGACCCCCTAGGATGGCGTCATAAATACTTGACGAAATCGCCGCTTTTTGCTGTCATTCTTACATCGTACCTTTGGAGCGAGGCCCAGGTCCTGCCATGTTGGCGGGAAGGGGGAAGCGCTCACGATCGAGGAGAACGTCATGTCGAAGAACAAGGATATCGTCCAGTTCATCAGCGTTTCGGGCGTCGCCACTGACATCGTGCACAAGCTGGCCCAGGCGGTCGCCGAGCGAGGCGGTGATCTCGATGGCCTGCGTCGGATCATCTCCGACGCGTCGCTCTGCGGGGAGCTGGCTGACCGGCTCGTCCGCCGTGATGGCGCCAGCCTCGCCGCGATGATCGCCGCCTGCCGGTTCGACTACCCGCCGCACCCCTACATCACCGAGGCGAACTTCCCGCTCACCGGCAGCCCGGTCGCGGACGTTGCGGACATGCTGACGGTCAGCCAGAAGGACCTCGGCGGCCAGAACATGACCACCACCCAGATCGAGGTTGCCATCGACAGGCAGGGCTTCCGCCCCGCCACCCTTGCCGAACAGCTCGTCTACGCCAAAGAGAAGTGGAACGGCAAGGACTGGATCGCGGCTCTCGGTTCCTCGCAGGTGTTCCACGACGGCAGCCGCTGCTTCACGTATCTCTGCGGGGGCGCTGGCGGTCGTGGGCTGTGCCTGGACTGGGGCGACCCCGCGCCCCGTTGGCTCGACGTCGGCCTGTGCCTCGTCGTTCGCAAGTAGCACTCGGAAACTTGGTTCCTCGGCACTTGGCTGCCCTTGGATCCTCAGGCCGCGCGAGATGAATCTCGCGCGGCCCACTTATTTTTGGTAAGATGTGCGCGGATAAGATGACAGCCTGCGGTCACGGCTTCGGGCGGTCGAGTCTGGGTTCGAGCGTCAGGCCGGAATGGCTGGCGATACGTCAAGCGCCAGCGTGCCGTCGCCGGACCCGTCATGAAGATACTTGGTGCGGAATCGCAGGGGAGGCTGCTCCCGAATCCGATACAGCCCCGAGGATGAGATCAAGCTGGTGCGCATCCGGAAGGGGGAGTGGGAACGGCACGAGAGCACGTTCTTCGATGCGTCCGTGCGCACTGACTTCCACTGCAAGGATGTCAGGGTGAAGATCGAACGCGACCTACCTGGGCGATGGGACAAGGATTTCAATGTCGGATAAATGGCTCAAATGAGCCATTTTTTCATACATCGAGCGAGGTTGCGGTCGGCGGAAACGCGTGATAGAGTGCGAAGGAAATCACCGCTATGAACCGCATTTTCGTATTGGACACGCTGAACCGGATCGGGGAGGAAGTCACGCTCAAGGGCTGGGTGCACGTGCGCCGCAACATGGGCAAGATGATCTTCATCGAGCTGCGCGACCGTTCCGGCATCATCCAGGTCGTCTTTCATCCGGGGAACCCTGACGCCCTCGCGGCCGCCGCCGAACTCCGTTCCGAGTACTGCGTCGCCATCCGCGGCAAGGTCAACAAGCGCCCGGAGAAGCAGGTCATGGCCGATCAGCCGACCGGCACGGTCGAGTTCGAGGCGCTCGAACTCACTATCCTGAACGCTTCCAAGACGCCGCCCTTCGAGTTGACGGCCGACACCCGCGCCGTCGACGAGGAGCTGCGCCTCAAGTACCGCTACCTCGACATCCGCACCGAGCGACTCCGCAAGAACCTGTTGCTCCGCGACGAGATCGTCTTCGCCTTCCGCAAATGGCTCCGTGGCGAAGGTTTCGCCGAGATCGAGACGCCCATCCTCACCAAGGGTACGCCGGAAGGCTCCCGCGAATACCTCGTGCCGTCGCGCCTCCACGCCGGCAAGTTCTACGTGCTTCCGCAGTCGCCGCAGCAGTTCAAGCAGCTCTTGATGGTCGCTGGCATGGAACGCTACTTCCAGATCGCCCGCTGCTTCCGCGACGAGGACCAGCGCGGCGACCGCCAGCCGGAATTCACCCAGCTCGACCTCGAGATGTCGTTCGTCACGCAGGAGGACGTCCTCGAGACCTGCGAGCGCATGATGATCGACGTCCTCAAGGAGGTCGCGCCGGAGAAGACCATCACGCAGGTGCCGTTCCCGCGCTTCACGCACGCCGAGTCGCTCGAGAAGTTCGGCAGCGACAAGCCCGACATCCGCAAGGACAAGTCCGACCCGAACGAGCTCGGCTTCTCGTGGGTCTTGGATTTCCCGATGTTCGAGAAGGACGCCGCCGGCGGACTCCAGGCCGCGCACCATCCGTTCTGCATGCCGCATCCGGACGACGTCGGCTTGCTCGACACCGATCCGTTCAAGATGCGCGCTTCGTCCTACGACATGGTGCTGAACGGCTACGAGCTCTCCTCCGGTTCCATCCGCATCCATCAGCGCGAGCTCCAGAACAAGATCTTCAAGCTGCTCGGCCTCGACGACGAGACCATCGAGAAGCGCTTCGGGCACATCCTCGAAGCCTTCGAGTTCGGCGCGCCTCCGCACGGCGGCATGGCTCCGGGCATCGACCGCCTCGCCATGATCCTCTCGAACGAACCGAACATCCGAGAAGTCATCGCCTTCCCGAAGACGGGCGACGCCCGCGACCCGATGATGGGCGCCCCCTCGACCCTCCCCGAAGCCCAGCTCCAGGAAGCCCACATCCTCGCCCTCGCTCCGAAGGAGAAAAAGGGCTAAGATTAAGCTGTTAAATAGACCCCTCGGCTTCGCTCGGGGTGACAATACTCATATGGCCGTCGCCAAACCTCTCCTCAAGTATCTCGACAAGGCCGAGATCAAGTACGAGATCGTCCCGCATAAGAAGGTCTACACCGCCTACGATTTGGCGCAGACGCTCGGAGAGAAGCTCGACGGCATCGCCAAGACCCTGCTCGTGAAGGTCGAACTGCCGAAAGTCGACAAGAAAGGGAAGCACTACATCCTGGTGATTCCGGCTTCGTATCGCGCCAACTTCCAGAAGATCAAGAAGCATCTCAAGGCCAAGAAGGTCTCGATGGCGGTCGAGAAGACGCTGAAGTCGCTGAAGCTCAACCCCGGCGCCATCACGCCCTTCGGCGGCTACCACAAGCTCGAGATCCTGCTCGACAAGGCGCTGCTCAAGTCGCAGAAGGTGCTGGCTTCGGCCGGCGCCCATACCGAAGCGCTCCGTGTGAAGGTGCGCGACCTGCACGAGAAGGAGGGCGCGACGCTCGGTCAATTCGGAGACAGGGCCAAGATCAAGCTTCAGAAGGTCCTCAAGAAGGCCAAGAAGTCCGCCAAGCGCGTCGTCAAGAAAGCCAAGAAGGTCCTGAAGAAGGCCGCGAAGAAAAAGAAAATCTAATGTCACCCCGTCGTAGGACGGGGCCCAGCCAACGACGTCGGAGTCCTGGGTCCCGGCCTTCGCCGGGATGACATCACCGCGATGTACGACGTCAAGATCGAGAAATTCGAAGGTCCTCTCGACCTCCTGCTCAAATTGATCGAGCGGGAGGAGCTTGATATCACGCAGGTGGCGCTGCTCAAGGTCACTGACCAGTACATCGAGCATCTCAAGAAATTGCCGGAGATTCCCGCCGAAGAACTCGCCGACTTCCTGGTCGTGGCCGCGCGCCTGCTCTACATGAAGTCGAAGATGCTGCTCCCGCTCCTGCACTGGGGCGAGGAAGAAGAGGAGGGCGATCTCGAGCGGCGCCTCCGGATGTACAAGGAGTACGTCGAGGCGGCCAAGAAGGTGCAGGCCATGCTCTCGGAGAAGCGACACACCTATGTCCGCGAGAAGCCGCCCATTTCCGCTCTAGGCTTCGCCCCGCCCAAGGACTTCACCGGCGATAAGATGGCCGCGATCTTCCGCGACGTGCTGCGCCGGCTCGTCCCGGCGGTCAAGACGCCCGAAGGCGTCATCGAGAAGACGGTCTCCATCCACGAGAAGATCCAGCGCATCCACGACCTCATCAAGAAGCACGCGAAGCTCAGCTTCCATCACGTCCTCCGGGACGCGGCCACGCGCGCCGAGATCATCGTCTCGTTCCTGGCGCTGCTCGAGATGGTCAAGCAGCGGCACGTCACGGTGAAGCAGGGCGACAGCTTCGGCGAAATCCATCTTGAAAAAGTATGAGCGTCAAATCCGAAATCGAATCCCTCCTCTTCGTCTCCAGCCGCCCGCTTTCCGCGAAGCGGCTGGCCGAGGCGACCGGACACGCAAAGAAGGAGGTCGAGGAAGCCCTTGAGGCGCTCGTCGCCGACTACGACGCGCGCGAAACGTCCGGCGTGATGCTGCTCAGGAACGGCGACGAGATCCAGCTGGCGACCTCCGCCGACAACGCCGAGATGGTCAAGACGTTCCTGAAGGACGAGTCCTTCGGCGAGCTCACGCGCCCCGCGCTCGAGGCGCTTACGATCGTCGGTTACCGCGGCCCGCTCACCAAGGCGGAGCTCGAGCAGATCCGCGGCGTGAACTGCAGCCTCATCCTGCGCAACCTCATGATCCGCGGCTTGGTCGAGACCGAGGGCGGCAAGGCCGACGATCCGATCGCCCCCGCCAGCTATCGAGTGACCTTCGATTTCCTGCGCTATCTCGGTGTCCGCCGCCTGGAGGAGCTTCCGGATTACGAGAGCCTCCGATCCGACGAGAACCTGCAGAAGCTTCTCGAGTCTTCCGCCGCCAAGTCCGCTTCGGCGCAGGATGCCGCCTCGGAAAAACAATCGGAGGAAGCCTCCTGACCTATGGCCACGTTCCTGCTGCACCTGCTCCTCCTCTCCGTCTTCTCCGGCGTCACCGGTAGGACCGATCTTCTGCGCCCGCCGCGCATCACCCTGGCCGCGGAAGCGTCCGTGGCAGCGCCGGAACCGACGAAGGAAGAGCCTTCCGGGCCGCGTAAGATCGACGAGGCCAGCCTGGGCGTGAAGCTCACCGCGCCCTCCGCCGCGCTCATCGACACGCGGAGCGGGGAAGTGCTCTTTTCGCAGGGCGACGACCGCATCGTCCCGATCGCCTCCATCACCAAGCTGATGACGGCGATGGCGCTTCTCGACATGAAGCCTGACTGGTCCAAGGCCGTGACGATCGAATCCGGCGACAACGCTCTCGCCGGCATCCAGTATCTCCGCGTCGGCGATCGGCTCGCGACGGATGACATGTTCGACGTCATGCTTGTCGGCTCCGCTAACAACGCCGCCATGGCCCTCTCGCGCTCGCTCGGCGTCACGCGCGAAGCCTTCGTCGCCAGGATGAATTCCAAGGCGCGCGAACTCGGGCTCTTCCACACGATCTTCACCGATCCGACCGGCTACGGTCCCGAGAACGTCTCGACCTCCATGGACGTCGCCCGACTCGCGTTCGCCGCCCTCGAGCGGCCCGAGATCCGCGAGGCTCTCACGCGCAAGGAATTCGTCGCGCGCACCGAAGCGGGCGTCGAGCGCCGCGTCCCGGCCACCAACGAGCTCCTGGGGAGCTTCCTGAACGAGGGCGAATCCGCCGTCGTCGGCGGCAAGACGGGATATACGGAGGAGGCGGGCTACACGCTCGTGCTAAGGGCGAAGAAAGGCGAAGCTGACGTCATCGCCGTCACGCTCGGCAGCGCCACCTCGGAGGACCGTTTCCAGGACGCGAAATCGCTGCTCTTCTGGGGTTTCAAAACGTTCTCATGGTGACGTGCTAGAATAGGAGGCGTATGCGCATCGCCATCGATTGCCGTCCGATCGTCAGTCCGGAAATGGGAGAGATGGCCGGCATAGGCCACTATGCCCGTTTTCTGGTACGGCACCTCCTCCGCATCGACGAGGAGAACCGTTACGTCCTGTTCTTCGACGAGCGGGCTTCACGCGGCATGATCGGCGATATCATCGGTCCGGCCAGCAACGCCGAGGCGAAGGTGCTGCCGCTTTCGCGTTTCAAGAAGTTCCTGCCGTACGCCTACTCGCACCGCTACGTCTCTTCCGCCATCGCGCGGGCCGATGCCGACGTCTATCACGGCACGACTGGCAGCCTGCCGATGGCCTACCGAGGACGCAGCGTCATCACCGTCCACGACCTCGCCATCTATTCGCATCCGGAGTGGTTCCCGGGCGGGCAGTTCTTCTCGCGCCGGTTCGTGGTGCCGGCCTCGGTCCGTAGCGCCGCCAGGATCATCGCCGTCTCGCACTTCACCAAGCGCGAGGTGCAGCGCGTCTTCGCCGTGCCGTCCGAGAAGATCGCCGTGGTGCACGAGGGCGTCGAGCCGCCGCCTCCGGAAGCCTGGGAGACGCCCGCGCCGAAGGGGCTCCGCAAGCCGTACATCCTCTATCTCGGCACCGTGGAGCCGCGGAAGAACGTCGAAGGACTCGTCCGCGCCTACGCTTCGCTCTCCGAGAGACATCCGAAGATCGTCGGCGCGACGGAGCTCGTCATCGCCGGCGGCCGCGGCTGGAAGTCCGAGAAGGCCTTCGCCGCCGTCGAGGAAGCCAACAAGCGCCTGGCGCACTCCGGTCCGCGCGTGCGCGTCCTCGGCTACGTGCCCGACAAGGACAAGCACGCGCTCATGGCGCACGCCTCGATGTTCGTCTTCCCGAGCTGGCACGAAGGCTTCGGCCTGCCGGTCCTGGAAGCCATGAACCTCGGCGTGCCCGTCATCACCTCGAACGTCACCGCCCTGCCGGAAATCGCCGGCCGAGGCGCGGCGCTCTTGGTCGACCCGGGCCGCGAGGCGGAACTTTCGCTGGCCATGAAGCATCTCCTCGAGGACGACCTCAAGCGTTCGGAGCTTGGCCGCCGCGGTCTCGAGCGCTCCACCGAATACCGCTGGGACAAGACGGCAGGGGAGACGCTCGAAGTCTATGAAGAGGCGGCGAAAATGAAGAAGTAGGAACGAAAAGACCCCCATCATGTGATGGGGGTCTTTTGGTTGCGGGAGCGGGACTCGAACCCGCGACCTCGAGGTTATGGGCCTCGCGAGCTGCCAACTGCTCTATCCCGCGTCGCATGAGGACTGGTGGGAGTATACGTTTATGGGGTCTTGATGTCAAGACGGGCTGACCTGACCTGCGGCGGCCATGGCTGCTGGGTGGCGGATGAAAAACGCCGCCATCAGATGGCGGCGGCGAAGCGGCGCGCGAGCCGCTGTCGGAGTCTTTCGATCAAGCGATCATGCAATTGTCGGATGCGTTCCGCGCTGAGCCCGCACTTCTCGCCGATCTCCCGCAGGGTCAGCTCATCCTCCTCTTCGCCGAGGCTGAAGCGCAGGCGGAGGATGTCCCGCTCGATAGGTTTCAGCTCCTCGATCGCGGATCTGACGATCCGCAGCTTTTTATCGGGAACGAGAGTCGCCCACTCGGAGACGTCCTCGGGTTCGCCGGCGAGCATGCTGCCGAGACTGTAGTCGAATCCGCTGCAGTAGTCGCGGCCGTCGTCGCGATGGCTGTCCAAAAGCGCATCGAGCGATTTCGGTTCTCTCAACGCTCCACGCAGGAGCCGGAGCTTTTCGACGCCGCATTTCAGCGCCCCAGCGAGCTCTTCCTCCGTCGGCAGACGTCCAAGACCGAGGATCAGATCTTTGCGCGTGCGGCTGGCCTGCATGGAGAATTCGATCATGCCGGCAGGCAGGCGGATCGTCCTTCCCTTGTCCGACATCGCCCGGCCGATGACGTGGCGAATCCACCAGCTCCCATATGTCGAGAAGCGCAAACCGCGACCGGGGTCGTAGCGGAGGACGGCGACGATAAGGCCGCAGTTGCCCTCCTGCACCAGATCCTCGAGCGCCATACGGCCGTGACGGGAATAGCGGCGCGCGATCGATATCACCAGGCGAAGGTTCGCGTGGATGAAACGCTCGGCGATGCGATACGCTTGCGGGTCGTGCCATTCGATCATGGCGAGCCCGAGGCTGTTTTTCGCGGTATCGTCGATATGCTCGACAAGCTTCTCATCGCTCAGGCCGCTCGGGTTGAATTTGAGCAGCGTCGCGCGCATGGCCGCTATCTTGAGCGCCTTTTTTGACGGGCGTTTCGGCGGCACCCATTCGCGATACCGCTCCGCAGCCGGCAGTCCTGCCTTCAACGCCTCCACGGCAGAGGCGAGAGCCTGCTTGATAGCGGAGGTCATCTCGAACTCAGCCTCGGCGCTCAACGGTTCGGAGATTTCTCCGGTCTCGCGCACATGACGCGAGAGGGCGTTTCCTCGGGCGGCAAAGGCCTCCTCGGACTTCCCCGGCCCGGTTTCCGCGACGCCCCGACCCTTGACGGAACAGCGAATCTCTTTACGCACGGTCATTTCGGCCTCCAATCGTATCGTCGGTGTCCATGGCGGACCCTTCCTCATATCAGGTATTACCGGCCAGGTCAAGCCCTTGTACTAGACGGATACATGGGTAACAACTTCTCGTGGCGGTAGATGAAATTG
>JBBTWH010000019.1:0-5825 GCA_038062835.1 Patescibacteria group bacterium
TCTCATTCTACCCACCGCCCGGGGGTGTTACCGATGTATCTCATCTTCTCCAGCCGCGCGTCCCGAGATCTGCGCCTTGACATGGGCCGGAAACCGTGATAAAAAGGCACGTCGTCCGCTTCGGACGGCGTCGCCCTTTCCGAAGGAGGGATCATGGAAACCACGGTCGTATCCGTCAGCGCTGAAGTCCGTAAATCTCCGGCGCTCAAGAACCGGCTCGCGATACGCATGATGGACGCGGAAGCGTTCATCGAGCGCCACGCCTCCGGCACCCTGCGCAAGAACAAGCGCGTCGGCATGGCCTGGCGCGCGCAGTATCTGGAGGAGCGCGTCGCCTATGAGTTCGGCTGGGAGTTCGAGTGCCTGACCCGTTCGCACGTCACCTTCGGCGACGCCTACAGCGAGCAGGACGCCGCAGCGATCACCGAGGCGGGCTGGCACATCGAACGCTACCTCGAGACGTCGGTCTTCCCCGAGGACCGCTTCGAGGCGAAGTACATCAACGTCGAGTACCCCGACGGCAGCCGCCGCGAGGGCATCGGCCTGATCGTCCGTCAGACCTCGGCGGAGTTCGTGCCCAAGGGGCACATCGCGTTTTCCATCGTGTCCGAATACGATCCGCTCATGAAGCGCTGGCTTGCCGCCAAGAACCCGTTCTAGGAGGCCGCTATGAAGATATTCGTCATCGGCGCCAGCCGCTCCGCCAAGACGCCGTTCGCCGAACGCGTCGCCGCGCGCCTGGGCGTCCCGAGGATCGGGGCGTCCGAATGGTTCCGGAAGCACCTGCCGGATAGCGAAAGCGCCGACCGCCAGGCGTTCGTCGAAAGGATCACCCGGTTCTCGATCGGGGTCCTGCGGCGGGATCCGGATGTCAACGTGCGCCATCTACGCGCGGCGTACGACCTCGAAGCGGGCAGCGTCATCGAAGGCGTGCGGAATCCGCACGACTTCGTCCACCTGTTTGACCCCCGCGCCGACCGCGTCGTATTCCTGGAATGCGACGAGTGCGACGTCGCGCGCACCGTCTTCGAGGGCGGCATCGGCGTCATCGAAGCGTATCTGTCGCACCTCGCCGCCTGCGGCCTGCTGTCCGACCCCGCTGTGCAGGTCCGCGCGTACCGCTTCGAGCGGTTCTATCCGGACCCGCAGGCGGGAAACCCCGCGCCAGGCACGTTCACCGACCTGGACGCGGTCTATGAGGACTTCGAATCAAGCCTGCCGGAACGCGCCCCCATGGACGCGCCTGCGCCGAAGACGTCGCGCGTCCATGCCGAGATCGAGCCGCTGCGCTGTGCGGTGCGCCAGGAGTTCCTTTATGACCTGGACCCGTCCATGGCCGGTCCGCTGATTCCCGCGACGGCCTTTTCCGTCTCGAGCTACCTCGGCTCCGTGCCGACCTTCAACGTCCTGCTCGAGGACGGCGCGGTGTTCTCCTACCTGCCGCCCCAGGCCCTCGTCGACCCAGCCCGTTTCCGCCCAGGGACGGCGCTCGACGACCTGGACCTGAGCTACCAGAACTGTCCGGACGGCGCCATCTGCGTCAACCGGTACGAAGCGCTCTCCGGTCCGGTGCAGGCCTACCTGAAACGCCGCGACGAATGGATGGGGAGCGCGTACGTCCTGACGATCGACTGGTACGAGGGGAACGATCTCTTGCACCTCGTCGCCCTCGCGAACGGCCAGTACGCCTTCCTGCCCCAGCACAAGCTGAAGTTCGGCTCCGAAGCGGCCCGCTCCTTCCGTCCGTATCGCAAACTCCGCAAGGATTGGAGCGTCTGAACGACGCTCTTTTTTGATGCCTTTGTGCTATACTTTGGGCGGAAAACACTAGCCCAAAGCCATGCCCAAAGCCTCGAAGAAGCCCGTCTACGACATCATCTCGATCGGCGACGCCACGCTCGACGTGTTCGTCAACCTCATCGAAGCCTCGGTGCTCTGCAACCTCCAGAAAGACGTCTGCCAGCTGTGCCTCTCCTACGCCGACAAGATCCCGGTCGAGAAGGTCACGCGCGTCATCGGCGGCAACGCGGCCAACAACGCCGTCGGCAGCTCACGGCTCGGCCTCAAGGCCGCCTTCTATTCGATCGTCGGCAACGACAAGACCGGCGAGCAGATCCTCGAAACGGTCAGGCGCGAGAAAGTCTCCTGCGAGTACGTCCACATCGACAAGAAGCAGGAATCGAACTACTCCGTCGTCTTGAACTACAAGGCCGAGCGCACCATCCTCGTCTATCACATCGACCGCAAGTACAAGCTCCCCAAGCTGAAGTCCACGAAGTGGATCTACCTCACCTCGATGGGCAAGAACCATCAGAACCTGCACAACGAGCTCCTGAAGCACGTGAAAAAGACGGGCGTGAAGCTCGGCTTCAACCCGGGCACGCACCAGCTCAAGCAGGGCCTCGAGAAGCTCCGGCCGCTCCTGCAGGTGACGACGGTCCTGTTCGTGAACAAGGAGGAGGCCAAGCGGCTCGTCGGCGAGATCGCCGATATGAAGGAGCTCCTGATGGCCGTGCGCCACGTCGGCCCGCAGATCATCGTCATCACCGACGGCGAGAAAGGCTCGTACGCCTACGACGGCCAGAGCTTCTGGAAATGCGCCATCACCGACACGCCCGTGGTCGAACGCACCGGCGCCGGCGACTCCTTCGCCACCGCCTTCCTCGCCGCGATGAACATCGGCAAGTCGGTGCCCGATGCGATGCGGTGGGGTACGATGAACTCCGCTTCCGTCATCACGAAGGTCGGGCCGCAAGCCGGGCTCCTCACCAAGTCGCGGATGGCCGCCTGGCTCAAGCGCTACTCCAAGATCAAGCCTCGCCTCTTCTAGTATGCTGATGAAGCTGAAACCGGTCTTGGACAAGGCGAATCGCGGCAACTACGCCGTCGGCGCGTTCAACACCAACAACCTCGAGATCACGCTGGCCGTCATCGAGGCGGCGGTCGAGATGAAGTCGCCCGTCATTCTCCAGACGAGCGAAGGCGCCGTCGAATACGCTGGGATGGAGTACCTCAAAGCCATGATCCTGACCGCTGCTAAGGCCAAGGTGCCCGTCGTCTTCCATCTCGACCACGGCAAGGACCTGAAGGTCGTGAAGAAAGCCATCGATTCCGGCTATACCTCCGTGATGTACGACGGCTCCTCCTTGCCGGAAAAGGAGAACCTCGCCAACACCAAGAAAGTCGTGGCGTGGGCGCGGAAGAAGGGCGTCTCGGTCGAGGCCGAACTCGGCGCCATCGCCGGCATCGAGGATTTCGTCTCCGTCGAGGAGAAGGACGCGCATCTGACCGATCCGCAGAAGGCCCTCGCGTTCGCCAAGGCCACGAAGTGCGACGCGCTGGCCATCGCCATCGGCACCGCGCACGGCGCCTTCAAGTTCAAGGGCGAGACTATCCTCGACTTCGACCGCCTCAAGAAGATAAAGGCGCTCGTGAAGGTGCCGCTGGTGCTCCACGGGGCCTCCGGCATCGACGCCGCGCTCGTCGAACGCACCAAGACGCAGTGCTCCATCCTCGGCGACTGCGCGCGCCTCGAGAACGCCCATGGTGTTTCCGACGAGGCCATCCGCAAGGCCGTGAAGCTCGGCATCAACAAGATCAACGTCGACTCCGACCTGCGCATCGCCTTCACCGCCGCGGTCCGCGAGACCCTCATCAACGACAAGAAGGCCTTCGACCCCCGCAAGATCCTCGGCCCCGCCAAGAAACTCATGAAGGAAGTCGTGAAGCATAAGATGGAGCTGTTCGGCTCCGCCGGAAAAGCCTGATATGGCCAAGATTTTCGTCACGCGGAAGATCCCCAGGAACGGCCTCAATCTCCTCAGGGCCGCTGGCCATCAGGTGAAGGTCCATCCGAAAAGCTCGGCCATCTCCCGCAAGGGCCTGCTCAAGGGCGTGAAGGGCGCACATGCGATCCTCTCGCTCCTCACCGACAAGGTCGACGAGGAGCTCCTCGCGGCGGCCGGGCCTCAACTGAAGATCGTCGCCAATCTGGCGGTCGGCTACGACAACTTCGACCTGGCGGCGTTCAAGCGCCACGGCGTGCTGGCGGCGAACACGCCCGGCATCCTGACGGCGGCAGTGGCCGAACACGCCTTCGCCCTCATCATGGCCTGCGCCAAGCGCGTCACGGAGGCCGATCGTTTCACGAGGACCGGGAAGTACAAAGGCTGGGAGCCGGAACTCCTGCTCGGCACGGAACTCGCAGGCAAGACCATCGGCGTCATCGGGCTCGGCCGCATCGGCAGCCAGATCATCCAGCGGGCCGTGCGCGGCATGGACATGAAGGCGACGTATTACGACGTGAGGCGCAACGAGGCGGTCGAGAAGGAATACGGCGCGACCTTCGCGCCGGTCGCCGACATCCTGAAGACGGCCGACGTCGTCTCGCTCCACGTGCCGCTCCTGCCGACGACCCGCCACCTCATCGACGCCAAGGCCCTGAGGTCGATGAAACGGACGGCCATCCTCATCAACACGGCGCGCGGTCCCGTCGTCGACGAGAAGGCGCTCGTCGCGGCGCTGAAGGCCGGGCGCATCCGCGCCGCGGGGCTGGACGTCTACGAGCGCGAACCGAAGCTCGCGCCCGGGCTGGCCAAGCTCCCGAACGTCATCCTGACGCCCCATACCGCCTCGGCGACGGTCGAGACGCGTTCCGAGATGGCCCGGCTCGCCGCGCAAGCCATCATCGACGTCCTCGCCGACAAGACGCCGTCCAACCTCATCCCCCTGGCGTAAACGAAGACCCCGTGCCGAAAGCGCGGGGTTTTGCTATCCTCGGACCAGGAGGTGCTCATGGGCTTCCGCCCGATCCTGCTCACTCCGCGTTTCGAATCGACGCTCGCGCGCCTCTGGCAGAACACCTTGCCCGGTGAGATCCGTCTCGAGACGGACCCCGACGGTCCTGGTTTCCTCGACGCGGAGATGCTCTACAAGCGCGCTCCGACGCCCGGCATGTCCGTCCATATGGCGCGCTGGACGCTCGTCCACGACGAACGGAACGGGCGCGTCTTGCGCCTGACGTTCCCCGAATCGCGTCTCGAGCCTCGTCTCCCCTACGACGAGCTTTCCGACGCGCTCCGCACGATCAATCTCGCGCACGCTTCCGCGGCGAACGGCTCGGAACCGTACCGCTTCGGCCTGGCGATGTCCTCGAAACTCATCCTCGAATGGCTCATGGCCGACGAGGCGATCCTCCGCGCGGCGCTTACGCCGCCCTTCCGCGACGCGTCAACATGACGCGTCTTTTTTTTCACGCCTGTTTCAGCCGCATGCCGTCGTATGCGAGCGAGATCTTGAGGTGCGGCGCACGCGACTTCGCGTAATGCTTCAGGAATGCCTCCGCCTCGTGATGCGGCGGATACGTGTGCCCCGTCTGCGTCAGCACGAGATGCTCGACGCCGAGCCACTGGGCGTACTTCACGGATTTGTCCGGCGTGAGGTGGCCGCGATACTTCTGCTCGAACCAGAAAGCCGCGTCTAGGATGAGCGTGCGGACTCCCTGGAGCTGCCTCAGGCTCGGCGCGGGAATCGAGGCGACATCGCTGGCATAGGCCAGACGCCCTATGCGGAAACCGAACGTCGGGAATCCCGATCTCAGGCTGTGCCGCACGCGCAAGAACCGGACGCTCATCGGCCCGACCTTGGCGGTGGCGCCAGCCTTCACGCAGCGGTAGTCGAGTCCTGAAAAGGCGCCGTATCTCCGCAAAGTGGCGTGTTCGGTGTAGACGGGCAGGATGACGCCGTGCGCGGCGGCCCAATCGGAAAGCATCCGAAGCCCTCCGCCCGCGTCCAGGTGCGCGTGCGTCAGGAGCACGGCGTCGATC
>JBBTWH010000020.1:0-50021 GCA_038062835.1 Patescibacteria group bacterium
GAACCGGCTCGCGCGTCAGCGCGCGCTCGCCTGCCTCAGACAGTCCTCGCTCGCTTCGGAATCCCGCCGCGCCCTTGGGGAAGGGGGAATAACAAGAGAATATGAAGACGAAAGGGAAGAAGGCGTTGGTCACCGGCGGAGCCGGGTTCATCGGTTCGACGCTGGTCGATCGCCTGCTGGCGGAGGGTTTTTCGGTCGCCATCGTCGACGACCTTTCCAACGGCCGCCGCGAATACGTGAACCACGAAGCGCGTTTCTACCAGGTCGGCCTGACGAGCCCGAAACTCGCCGGCGTCTTCGCCAAGGAGAAGCCAGCCTTCGTGTTCCATCTCGCCGCGCACATCGACGCGCGCGTTTCCGTCGCCGACCCTATCCACGACGCCGAGATCAACATCCACGGATCGCTCCGCGTCCTCGAAGCCTGCATCGCGACCGGCGCGAAGAAGCTCGTCTTCGCCTCCTCCGGCGGCGCCATCTATCACGATACGAAGTCCTTTCCCACGAAAGAAACGGAACCGCCGTCGCCGCTCACGCCCTACGGCGTCGCCAAACTCGCCTTCGAGCACTACCTGAAGGCCGCCCAGCACCAATTCGGGCTCGCCTACGCGGCCCTGCGCTACGCCAACGTCTACGGTCCTCGCCAGGACCAGCAAGGAGAAGGCGGCGTCATCGGCGTCTTCTGCAAGACGCTGCTCGACGGCAAGAAACCTTCGATTTTCGGCGGCGGCAAGCAGACGCGCGACTTCGTTTACGTCGACGATGTCGTCGAAGCCAATCTGAAAGCGCTCTCATCGAAGAAGTCCGGCGTCTGGCATATCGCCACTGGCAAGCAGACGAGCGTGAACGCCGTCGCGCGCCTCATCGCCGACGCTTTCGGCTGGAAGAAGGGTTTCGGCAAAGGTCCGATGCCCTCCGGCGATGTCCTGCGCAGCTGCCTCGACACCTCGAAGGCGAAGAAGGATCTCGGCTGGAAACCGGAAGTCGACGTCGCACTCGGCATCCGCCGCACGGTCGCCTGGTTCAAGACGCGGCGTTGATATGGGGATGTTCGACAAGCTTTTCGGCGACAAGTCCTCCATCGACAGGGTCGTCGGCGGTACGGACCAGGAGCAGAGACGCGTCCGCAAGCAGGCGGAAAAGTTCTTCAAGGACCAGGAGTTCGACGAACTCGTCGGCCGCGAGATTCCGAAGACCCGCGAAGATATCGAGATGCTCGAGCTCATCGCCGCGGAAATCGATCTCCTGCGCGAGAAATACGGACTGCCGTCGTATCGCGTCCCACCCGAGAACGTGCATCTGATGATGCCCGACGACCCTTTCATGAGGGCGCCGGGCGAGTTCAAGCCAGCGATGCAGGCGATGTTCCTGAAAGCGGACACCTCCCGGGCGGCCATGATGCATATCGCGTTCCATGAGATGGTCCACTTCAAATCCTTCCAGAGCCTCCAGCCTGACGGCGAAAAGACCTCGCTTCGGCGCGTCGGTCTCTCGGCCGAACTTGCCGAGGGGGACATCGTCGCGTTCGGCGCCTTGAACGAGGCCGTTACCGAGGAGCTGACGATTCGATTCATGCGCAAGATGGCCGATCACCCCTTCATCAAACCTGAACGGGAAGCCAAGGAGCGGCTGTACGCCAAGTGGGGAAAACCCGATCGTCCGGATTTTTTCAGGGCGAAGCAGGTCCGCGGACCGAAAGGCGAGGTCGAGTACATACTTCAGGGTTTCGGATACCCGAAGGAGCGTCAGGCGCTGAACGCCTTGATCGACAAGCTCATGGAAAAAACCCCGGAGAGGTTCAGGGATCGGGAGGAGATTTTCGAGATGTTCGCCGGCGGCGCCTTCAACGGCCATCTCCTGGAACTCGCGCGGCTGATTGAGGACGCGTTCGGTCAGGGATCCTTCCGGAAGATCGCGGAGTTCGGGCACGATCGCGACAAGCTTCTGGAATTCGTCGAATCCCTCTGAGATGCTCATCCTGAAGATCGATCCGAAGAAGCCCGACGCCGAGGCGCTGAAGAAAGCCGTCTTGATCTTGAAATCCGGCGGCCTCGTCGTCTATCCGACGGAAACTGCCTACGCGCTCGGCTGCGACCCCAAAAATCCGAAAGCCGTGAAGCGGCTTTTTTCCGTGAAGAAGCGCGACGCCTCGAAGCCGCTGCCGCTCATCGCCGCCACGAAATCCCAAGCGGGCAATTTTACGCGGTCGGGCGTTTTTGCCCGCGTGCTGGCCGACGCGTTTTGGCCGGGGCCGCTGACGCTCGTCACGCCCGCCGCCGCGCGCTTCGCGCCTGGCGTCGTTTCCAAGAGGGGAGAGCTCGCCGTCCGCGTCAGTACGCATCCCGTCGCCGCCGCACTTTCGAAAGCTCTCGGACGCCCGATCGTCTCCACCTCCGCTAACCGTTCCGGCGGGAAGACGGCGTATGACGTCCCCTCCGCGCTCGCGGATCTCGGCACGCTACCTGACCTCGTCCTCGATGCGGGAACGCTGAAGAAATCGCCGACATCGACTGTCGTCCGCCCATCCGGCGGCGTCATGGAAATCCTGCGCGAAGGCCCAATCTCCGAGGACGACCTGCATCGCGCCTTGATGAGGACCCTATGACCGCCTTCCGCGACGTCTTCGAACGCTTCCTCGCCACCCACGCCTCGCGCCAGGTGAAGGGCTTGATGTCGGCGACGGCCGTCCTCGATTTCGCCGTCTCCTCGATCGCGCTGTTCGAGCCGATTTACCTCTACGCGCTCGGCTGGTCGCTCGCCTCGATTTGCGCGTTCTATCTCGCGATCTACGCGCTGACGTTCTTCCTCCTGCCGTTCGGCGCGCGCTACGTCGGCCGCCTCGGCTTCCAGCACGCGATGCTCTTCTCGAGTCCGTTCCTGATCGTCTATTTCCTCGCGCTCTACGCCATTCCGCGCCACCCGGCCTTCATCGGCCTGGCGGTCGTCGCCTTCGCGGTCCAGAAGATCCTGTACTGGCCGGCCTTCCACGCGGAAATGGCCAGGTTCGGCCGCGACGGCGAGCGGGGACGCGAGGTCTCGAACATGGCCAGCCTCGCTTCCTTCGCGACCATCCTCGGTCCGACCTTCGGCGGCGTGCTGATCGGCCTCTACGGCTTCCCGGTCGCGTTCATCGCCGCCAGCCTGCTCATCCTCGCCTCGAACATCCCGCTCATCTCCATTCCGGAAGAACGTTCGAAAGACGGGTTCGCGTACTTGCCGGCTCTGAAGCGCGTCTTCAGCAAGGAGCGCCGCGCCGATCTCGCCGCGATGTCCGGTTTCGGCGAGGAGTTCGTCGTCCAGGCCATCTGGCCGATCTTCCTGTTCGTCACCCTGAAGGGTTTCGCCGCGACCGGCGTCGTCGTCTCCGTCTCCATACTGCTGACGACGCTGACGATGCTCTTCATCGGCCGCATCACCGACCTCCAGAGTCGCCACGCCGTCATGCGCACCGGCGCGATTTTCACCTCATTTTCATGGGCCCTGCGCCCGTTTCTCATCGGCCCGCTGGGCGTCCTGGCGGGTGATTTCTTCTACCGTGCTTCCCGCTCGCTCCTCGGCATTCCGATGATGGCCGTCCTCTACGAACGCGTGAGCAAAGGCCCGTTCTTCGAGCGCCTCATCAGCCTCGAGATGAGCATCATGCTCGGCAAGGCGCTCATGATGGCCGTCGGCGTCGTCGTCGCGATGATATGGCCGGACGCCTTCCTGCCGTTCTTCGTCCTGGCGGCGATCTTCTCGCTGCTGTACGCGAAACTTCCTTGATATGGCTATCCGTCGATACGGCCAACATTTCCTGACTGACGCGAACATCGTCCGCAGGATCGTCGAAGCGTCCGGCGTCGGCCAGGACGACGCGGTCCTCGAGATCGGCCCAGGCCGCGGCATCCTGACGCGCGCCCTTGCGGAGTCCGCCAGCAAGGTCCTGACGGTCGAGATCGACCGCCGCCTCCACGCGCTGCTCGTCGAGGAGGGCTTGCCCTCGAACGTCGAGCTCATCCGCGCCTCCGCCCTGGACATCGAGCCGGAGACGCTTTCCGAGAAGCTCGGCGCGGACTGGAAGCTCGTCGCCAACCTGCCCTACGAGATCACGGCCAGGACGCTCGAACGCTTCCTGCCGATGCGCGCTGAGACAGGCAAAGGCCCGACATCCATCACCCTGATGCTCCAGAAGGAAGTGGGGGAGCGCATCGTCGCCAAGCGCGGCGAAATGAGCCGTCTGGCGGTTTTCTGCGGATATTACGCGAGTTCCCGCGTCATTTTCGACGTGCCGGCCGGCGCCTTTTCCCCGCCCCCGAAGGTCCGTTCCTGCGTCGTCCGCCTCGATCTTCGCTCCGGGGTGCCCCTCACCGGTCCGCAAGAAGCCGTTTTTTTCCGGCTTTTGTCCGCCGGATTCTCGGAAAAGCGCAGGCAATTGAAGAACACGCTCGCGTCCGTCCTCGGTCCGGCAGCCGCCGACCGACTCCGCGAAGCCGGCATTGCTCCTGAGGCGCGACCGGAGGAAACTTCGCTAGAACAGTGGATTACTTTGGCTCAGCAGGTGTGATACAATCGGGTCATGCCCGATGATCGGATGATCACGGACGAAAGCCCCCAACGGCACCGCGCAGGGGCGTGGGTTGTTTTGCTTGTCGGCGTCATCGGTCTCGGCATCGGCGTCATGCAATGGCGCGGATCGTTCGGCAAAGTCTTCGCGCAGCGCACCGACGCGTTCAAGACGCCCGCGGAACTCGAGGCTCAGCGCTTCGAGGAAATGAAGACGAAGGACACTGATGCCGACGGACTCAACGACTACGAAGAAAGCAAGGTCTATTTGACGAGTCCGTACCTCGCCGACTCCGATTCCGACGGCGTCGACGATAAGACCGAGCTGGCGAAGGGCGACGACCCCAACTGCCCGGTCGGTAAGGAATGCGGCGGCCTCCTGGGAGCCATCGAAACGCAGGCCACTCTCTCGGCGACCGCGGCCGAGGAACTGGCCAAGCAGGAAGATATCGCGTTGCGGCAGTTCATGAATCCGACGCCCGAACAGATCCGCCAGCTGCTCCTCCAAGCAGGCGTCAAACCGGAAGACATCAAGGATATCGACGACGCGACCCTGCTCGAGCTTTATCTCCAATCGCTGGCGGAAGCCCAGGCCAAACTTCCCCCAGCAAAATAGCCTATGCGCGGCCGGATCCCGTCCTTCAGGAAAAAATCGATTGCCGCAGCGCTCGCGACGTTCGTCGGGATCGTCTCGTTTGGCATCTTCCTGTTCGCGTCGAGGTCGGCGACTGCGGCCCCGGTCGAGGTGACCAACGTCAGCCCGGGCGAAGCCGTCCTGATCGCTGACGAGAAGCAGCAGACGGCGCAGGGCATCAAGGCTGGTCTGCATGATTCGGCGCAGGCAGGACGCGAGACCAGGAAGGAAGCTGAAGCGAAGTGGACCGTTTCCCTCACGAACACCGCCGCAGTCGCCGTCCTGAACGGACTCAATTATTTCGCTCAAAAGATCGCCTACGATGCCGCCGTCTACGTCAGTTCCGGCGGCAAGGGGCAGGTTCCGCTGATTTTCGATCGTCCGGGCGCGTATTTCAAAAGCGTGACCGGGGACGCGGCCGGCGAAATCTTAGGCACGCTCACGACTGACCCTGCCACGTTCGGAAAATACGGCGTGAACCTGTGCGTCCCGAAGGATCCTAAATTGGCTTTGAACCTGAAGCTGGGATTCCTGAAGAGCCTCCCGAGCTTCGGCGTCGGCAGCGCGCCCGTCTCGAAGTGCTCGTGGGACAGCATTTCCACCAACTGGGAGACGTTTACCGGCCAGAGCAGCGCGGACGTCCTCGATAACGTGGGCGTCATGTTCTCGCCCGGTGAAAGCTCGCTCGCCGCCGCGATCGAGGTCAACAGCGTCGCGCTGAAGGAAATCAACCTCCGCACCTATACGGCCGGTATCGAACAGGCGGTGGGCGACGGGTTCAAGCCTGTCGTCGATAAGATTTCAGGAACGCTCAAGACGCCGGCGTCGACCGTCAAGAAGACCTTTGAATACAGCGTAGACGAAGGGTACAAGGTCAAGGACAACACGACGCTGATCGCCGGCAGCGCCTTCGGTGCCGGCGCGCTCGGCGTCCTGTCGCCCGCGCTGAAGACGTTCGCGGGCGTCCTGACCGATAAGCTGACGAAGAAGATTTTCGAGCAGGGCCTCATTTCCATCAGCGATCTGCTGGGAGGCGATGACGGCGACAAGAATCTTGAGTTCGACGCCGCGCCTTCGATGGGCGGCCGAGCCACGGCCGAGCTGGCGAACGCGTCCCTCCTGACCCCGAAGATCCTCACGGTCAGCAACTACAACGAGCTCCTCGATTTCGCGTCGTGTCCGGAGGAGAACCGCACTCCCAGCAATTGCGTCATCGACCAGCAGTTCTATGGCGCGCTTTCGCGCGTCGAACAGGGCGTCACCGTCACGCTGCGCCAGGCCATCCAGCAGGGTTACCTGAACCGCAACTGGCAGCTTTTGCCGCTGGCGCACCGGAAGAATCTTCAGGGCAACTGCTTCAACGAGGCGTTCTGCTACAGCAACCTCGTGAAGCTCCGCAAGGCGCGTATCATCCCGGCCGGTTGGGAGATCGCCGCGAACTCGCCCTTCAACGAATCTTCCCGTCCTGTCACGCTCGGCGAGGCGATGGACCGATTCAACGACTGCCCGATGACGACCGACGCGGACGGCGAGCAGGTCGTCGATACGACGCGTCTTCCCGACCCCGCCCATCCCTGGTGCCACTTGGTCGACCCCGAGTGGGTCTTGAAGTATCCCGCGTCGCTGTGCCGCCAGCGCGGGCCCGGACCGACGCCGGTCAGCAGCCAGTCGGCGAACCGCGCCCAGGTCTGCGTCGACGTCGCGACGTGCGTTTCCGAGGACGCGTCAGGCAATTGCATCGGCGGCTATGGATATTGCGTCCGTGAGAAGAGCGCCTGGAAGCTGGATGCCGATGCCTGCCCTGCCCACTACGCAAGCTGCAGCACGTATCAGCGCGCCGGCGGCGGTACGGTCTCGTATCTTTCAAACACCCTCGATGGCGCCGCGTGCAATTCGCAGAACGCCGGTTGCCGACAGTACAGCCTTTCGCCCAATGCCGTCCCGAATCCGGGCTTCGAAGACGCGCTCGGCGACGAGCCGCGCGACTGGACTCTTTCCGCTCAAGCGCGATATCACCGAGGCGGACGACTTTCATCGCGAGGTTCGGGCGCCGTGGGCGTGAGCGGCGGAGCGCGCGGCGGCGTGCGGGTCGGCGGCCTGCTTCCTGGTACCGCCTATCGCCTTTCCGGCTCGGTCATGCAGGAGGACGAGAACACGACCGCGTTGGGCACGATCAGGGTCGCTTTGCTTGACGACGCTGGCGCCGCGATCGATGCCGGAACTTTGACGACGACGTGCGAAAGCGACGGCACGGGGACCGCCGTCGACCTTGATATCGTCTCGACGAGCCTCGGCTATCTTTCCGGCGCGTGCGAGATCACGCTTCCCGAAGACGCCGTCGCCGCCGAAATCACGATTTTCTCGGACGCCGCCGGCGATAACCGCACCTGGTTCGACGAGATCGGACTGTTCGGCGGGTCCTTCTCCGCCTCGCCATACGACGCCGTCTTCATGAACGCCAAGGCCGAGAAGTGCGCGGATGACCAGGCCGGCTGCAGCCGATTCGCGCGTCTTGCGACGGGCACGCTCAACGTGCTGCGCAACCCGAGTTTCGAGGACGCGGAAGGCGACCTTCCGGCGTTCTGGAAGGGAGCGTCCGCTTCGCGCTACGAGAACAGCACGTTGCTCGGCCAAAACGGCATCTCGGCGTATGCCCTCTCGACGGTACCGATAACGCAGACGATCGACGGCATCACGGCGGACGCTTCGTACGCTTTCTCCGTCTTCAGCCGCCGCGAGGCCTCCGGCGCTACCTCCGGCACCGCGAGAATCCAGATCTACGACTCCAGCCGCCCGCCCGCGCCCGTCGCGCCCGTCGCGGTCGACGGATGCGACCTCGTCGGCGACGCGATCGTCGTCGATCTCGCGGACGGCGCCGATTTCGCGCTCTCCGAGTGCCGTTTCACCACTCCGCAGGAAGCCGGTTCCGCCGTCATCTCTCTTTCGGCGAACGCGCTCGCCCCGAGGATACTGGCGGACGCCGCCCAGCTGGAGCTTTCGGTCAGGGCCACGAGCTTCCACGCGGGGTATTCCGCCGCGACCGAGCGCGTCTTCCTGAAGAAGGCGCCTGGAGGCCTGAACTGCGTCGGCTCGAACCCGTCGCCGGAGTGCGCCAAGTACGCGCCGTCCTGCCGCCGAGACGAAGTCGGCTGCAACTCGTACCAGCCGCTCGACGGCGGTATCGCCGTTCCTGCCGTGACGACAGACGCCGACGCTTGCCCGTCCGAATGCTCCGGCTACGACACGTTCCGTCAGGAGCCTTCGGATTTCAACGATGCCGAATTCCCGGTCTTCCTCATCCCGCCTACGGCGCAGAGCTGCACGGCGTCGGAAGCCGGATGCTCGGAATTCACGAACATCGAGCGCCTGGCTGCGGGAGGGGAGTCGCGCGAATACTACTCGTATCTGCGCCTGTGCGCGGAACCCGGCCCCCGATCCGCCACGTACTACACCTGGGAAGGAAGCGGCGAGAGCGGCGATGGCATCCGTCTTCGCAGCTGGGCGTTGCTCCGCAGCGATATCGCCGCCGCGGCGATCGGCGAATCCGATCCGACGGGAGGCAACGCGCCTTGCACCAAGCTGGCGTACGACGTCTCCGGACGGCCGGTCTGCGCCGACGACGCCGTAAGCGTCGCCGCAGCCTCCTGTTCCAAGGGACTCGTCGGATCGTATCCGGACTGCCGCGAGTTCTATGACGACGCCGGCAACATCCACTATCGCCTGTATTCCAAGACGGTCGTCTCGACCGAGGAGTGCAAGGAATACCGCATCACGAAGACGACCGAGACCGAGTGCGGAAGCCACGGAGGCTTCTGGAAGAACGGCGAATGCCGCTACCGCTCCTATGCCGCCGAAAGCGTCTCTTGTCGCGCCGAAGCCGCCGGCTGCCGCGCCTATTCCGGCAACGCCTCGCGCAACCTCCGCGTCGTCTTCACGGATACCCTGGAGAACGGCACGACGGACGGATGGGTTTCCGCCCCGGGCGCCGGTTCCACCCTTGACGTCGTCAACAGCAACGAATCCGTCGCCGCCGCCGGGCACTCTCTCAAGGTCGCGCGCGCCGAGGTCTTCAAGGATGTCGCGCTCTCGCTCCGCCGCGGCCGTCAGTACGTCCTGACGTTCTGGGCGAAGGGGACCGGCGACCTTACCGCGCGCCTGAACCGGATGCAGGGAGCGTCATTCACCCTGGACCGCGTCTCCGGGACGGAGAAGCCGATTTCGCTCACGACGGAGTGGAAGCCGTACCAGGTCGGTCCGATCGAGCTTGCCTCCGCCCCGGCTTCCGACGAGCACGTGGTCATCGAACGCCTCGGGGGAGGGAGCCCGCTGATGTATCTCGACAATATCGAGCTCCGGGAGCTGACCGAGAACATCTTCCTGATCGACGGTTCTTGGGAGACCCCAGCGTCCTGCGACGAGACGCCTGCGGGAGACGCCGCGCCCCAGTATATGCTCGGCTGCCGCGCCTACTCCGACAAGGACAGGATCCGCGCGCACTTCAAGTCGTTCGAGAAGCTTTGCCGTCCCGAAGCGGTCGGTTGCGAGGCTTTGTATGACACGCGCAACAGCGAGTCGCCGTACGCACAGGCGTTCAACGCCGTCTGTTCGCTGCCCGACGGTCCCGACGCCGGCGCCGCTCCGGACGTCTGCACGGAACTCTCCTGCCCGTGCGCCTTCTCCGGCAAACAGGTCTGCGAGGTCGTCCTAGGCTCGTCGTCGTGCCGTTTCGACGCGGATGAAGAGGTCCCTCCTGAAAACGTCAGTCCGACCGGCGACACGGCCCGCGTCGCCGCCGACGGCATCGTCTACCTGGTCAACGACAAGCGCTTCCGCTGCGAGTCTTCGAACATGGGCTGCTCCGAACTCGGCGACCGTACCATGAACCCGGACCGTCTGGCGGTGCGGAGCTGGAGCAAGAAGACGCTCAAGAACCTGCCCAGCTCGTACGCGACGACGCTCTGCAAGTCGTCCGAGGAATTCTGCCAGGCCTACACCAGCCGCGCCGATGGAGCGCAGGTCTATTTCAAGGACCCAGACACGCGCGTCTGCGAATTCCGCGAAGCCACGACGCTGTCGTCGAACGGCGTCAACGGCAACGGCTGGTTCCGCAAGGGATCGAATGAGCCGTGCGACGACGAGTTCCTTGAAGCCGGTACGCGCTTCGGCATCTGGAAGAACTCCGACGCCCGCTATGAGGGGTGGGCCGGAACGTGCGAAGCCCGCTACGACATGTGCAAGGAATTCATCGATCCTGAGGATCGTTCGGCCGGGTACGAAGGCGGCAAGGCGTATTTCGCGATCATGAACGACAGGCTCGACGTGAAGACGTGCCAGGGCCGCGCCAGCCTGCGGCAGTCTCCCTTGGGAGCCAACGACGCTTCCGCCTGCGTCCTCTTCTGGCAGACCGACGATCTCAAGAAGAGATACGACGCGAAGCTCACCTACGAAGCCTCCGAGGCGGCCAACGGAGCTCTCGTGACGCCGCTCTCAGGCGCCGACGACACCGCCAACGTCATCATCAAGGTCAAGCGCGACCGCCAGTGCGGCGAGTGGCTCGATTGCCGCTCCAGCGAGAACGTCTTCAACGCCACGACGGGCCAATACCAGAGCGTCTGCACCGCTTTCAGCCTGTGCGCCGAGTTTGAACGCGCCGGCGACACGACGAGGTGCGTGCGCTACGTGGAGAGTTCCTATTCCGGTCGGACGCTCACGCCCGGCATCTATGCCGGCCGCGACGTCAGCTGGGAGGGTATGGAGTATTCCGGCTACGGCATCCCGAACCGCTACCCGGTCGAGGAGCTCGTGACGTTCAACGTCGGTCCTTCGTCGACGTCGCCCGAACTTCGTCTGGTGCGTTCCATCGGGACGTGCAGCGAGGCATACGGCGCCGCCTGCGGCCCGGCCGGCGACAAAGGCACATGCATGGGTCCGGGTCCGCGCCGGTGCGTCTACCCGATCGACGGCGGCCGGCGCGTCAGCAGCACGGCTGAACTTCGCCAGCCGCAGAACGCTTCCGGTTACCCCGGCACCGCCTGCCGCGTCTATCCGCAGGAGGCCGCCCCGTTCCCGTCGTCCGTCGCCGATCCTGGCGGCTGGGACAATTCCGCCTCGGAAATCAACAACGGCAATCCCGTCTTGATCGGACCGTCACCCGCTTTCGCCAGCGCGAACGTCTGCGAGCGCCGGCTCGTCAAGGGCGTCGAGGTCTCCTCATGCGAGTGCAGCTATATCATCGCCAAGTACGGCGGCCAGTCCAGGTACTTCCCGGTCAAAGGCGGGGACGTGCCGCAAGGCTTCTGCGTAGGCGGACAGTTCGATGGTCACGAATGCGATCCTCTCTCGACGGGCGCACGCAGCCCGAAGAGCCTTTCCTGCTGCACGAAGACCGCCGATCAGGGCCTCGTATCTTTCGATAACAGCTGCGACGACGGCGCGCAGTGCGTCCGTCTGAGCAAGGTGGACCGCGTCGTCGGATACGAGGGTCAGTGCCTCGAGCGGGACTTCACGACCCCGATCAACGGGCGCAGCGACGAGTTCGCCTGCGTCACCTGGCGACCCGTCAACCTTATCGGAGGCTCCCGCGACATCTACAACCAGAACCAGTCCGCCGGTTACTTCGCGGCCGCGGACCGGCGCTTCTACTGCGTCGGCCATCAGCCGGGCTGGACGCTCCAGTTCGACATCCCCGCGCTCAACAAGGACGACGACGACCATGACAACAACCTCGCAGGAGACCTCGCTTTTGACGCCGACGGGGACGGAGAGCTCACCCCGCTCGACCTGGACATCATGAAATTCTTCGGTCCCGGAACGATTTCCGGCGCCACCGGACAGTCCGGCTGGCGGATGGACTGCGAAGTGAACGGCGACGAATCCAGCACCGGAGGCTGGTGCGTCTGGCCGGGACTCTCGACGCCTAGCAATAAGCCGAAAATCGAGGATGGCAAGTCCGTGAGCTGCAGTTCGCCGACGTCGGACTGCGGGAGCGGGTATCACTGCGCCATTACGCCCGACGACGTCGAGGGCGCGTGCGTCTCGGATCAGACCGACTACACGCTGCAGTCGCAGGCGCTGGGCATCCTCGGCTGCTACGAGCTTGCCGACGGCGGCTCGACCGACCAGCAGTACATCGAATGGCCGTATATCGGCCCGCCGGTCTACCGCCAGCAGCTCGCAAGCATCTACTTCCAGATCACGGACGACATCTACGATTACGAGGCTCCGCTCCAGCCGGGCGAAGTCAATGTCCGCGCGACGGAGTCCGTGACGTGTCCCGGCGACCCGCGATGCGTTTGCCCGCCAAGCGGCTGCAGTGTCAGCCATCAGACCCACCCGAGCTTCGCCGACGTCATCACGAACCCGCATCAGAACGTCATCGCCGACTGCAACGACGATGGGGGCGACAACATCGACAACGAGGATAACGAGAGCATCGACAGTTCCCCAGTCTCGGAAAGCGACGTCGTGACCCTTCCGGACCACGGCCGTGTCCGGAGCGTCTTCCATCTGGAAGAGAAGAACGGCTGGAGGGTGGATCCGTCCGACGGCGAGGGCGTCATCATCCTTTCGGCGTCCTTCAACGGCAACGGGCAGCTCATCGGACTCAAGCTCGCCGCTTCGGATTCGGACGAAGAGGGCGCGTTCGGCATCAACCGCGTCGGTTTCCAATACAAGCCGGGTTGCGAACAGATCGCGCAGGTGGACCAGCCGGACGAGTTCGGCGCGACGGTCGCGTTCACGGACTCGGTGAACTCCTACCGCGACTTCCAGGCGTCGAACATGCGCGACACGTTCAACGATTCCCGTAATTTCGGCGACGCTTGCCGCCCGTACGGCGCCATCGGCGCCGTCACGAGCGCCCCGACCGCGGCCGGATCGGTCGGCGCGACGCGTTCGCCGTGGACCTACGTCGCAGGCCGCCGCGTCGACGATGTCGCGCAATGCACGGATCTGGACTTCATGAAGGGCGTCGTGTACTGGAAAGAGCGCCCCGAGGACCAGCGAAGCGCCGTGAGTCCGGCCCCGACCCCGCTCGAGCTCTGGGGCCAGAGCGTTCGCCGCCTGTTCCGCAGCGTTTTCGCGGTCTGGGACTATCGGCGGCTCCTTCCGGACGCTACGCAAGGGGACTACACGCGCGCGACGGGCGCGAACCAGACGTTCGACGAGACTTCCCTTGTCGATTCGACGTCGCTCCTCATACGCGGCAGGAACAGCGTGGGTTGGTACCCGCCGCGCATAGCTTCAGTCGACCTCGACACCTGCCGATCGGACGGATCATGCGCGCCTATGCGGCTTCGCGCCCTGACGGTCAACGGCAGGGACGACGGCCTGGTACCGGGGGCGGACGGAGCCATGAACGTGACGGCGAAGTTCTTCGCCTGGGCCGGACATGATGCCATGCCGATCGTCAGCCGCTCCATCATGTGGGGAGACTTCTCTCCGAGCGAGCCGCAGGCGAAAGGCTGGTACAAGAACCAGAAGCCGTTCTGTTCGCCCGACACGACCGACGAGAACGCGGTCGGCGAGTGCGACAACGGCCTCGGACTGACCTGCAACGCCTCGGCCGACTGCCCGGACGACGGCGCCTGCACGACGGTCGGCAACCATTTCGGCAACACGCCCGGAGCCTGCGCGGCCGCGCCGTACCAATTCGACCACACCTACACCTGCTCCCTGCGCGACCTGCAAGCGATGCCGGCATGCAGCCCGACGAATCCCGCCGACAACGCCCCGTGCCATCGCATGATCGCCGGGTCGCCGGTGTGCGTCTATCGCCCGAAGGTGCAGATCGTCGACAACTGGGGCTGGTGCAACTGCACCGGCAGCGGCTGCGACGAAAACTTCGGCGCCTACAGCTCGATCGACGGCGCGGCCGACGGCTGCGACATCTCGAACGCTCCCGCGAACGCGAAACCGTGGACCGAATTCGGCGGTGAGGTGCGTCTTGCCCCGAACTTCCGCGATGGCCAGGCCTTCACGTCGATCACTGCCCCATGAACTTCTTCAGCCGCATCGCAGACGCCGTCCGCCCCGCCCTCGTGAAGAAGGCGTGGCTTCTGCGTGTCATGGCGCTCATCGGCAGCGCCGCCTTGATGACCGTTTCGATCCCGAACCCCGCCGAGGCCTGTAGCATCAGCGATATACCATCGTGCGTCGCCCTCATCTTCATCAAGATCTTCCAGCTGCTGACCGCCCTGATGGGCTGGATCCTCGTGCTGGAAGTCGACGCGCTCATCCGCATCTCGCAGTACCACAACTTCGTCTCGCCCGGACCGTCGGCGGTGCAGGTCGGCTGGATCGTCACGCGCGACCTCGCCAACATGTTCTTCATCGTCGTCCTGCTCATCATCGCCTTCGGCACCATCCTGGGCTCGAGCACCTACCACTACGAGAAGAACCTGGCGCGCCTGCTCATCATGGCCGTCGTCATCAACTTCTCGAAGACCATCTGCGGCATCTTCATCGACATGGGGCAGGTCATCATGCTCACGTTCGTCAACGGCTTCAAGGAAGCCGCCGGCGGAAACTTCGTGAACGCCTTCCAGGTCAACAAGCTGCTGGCGCTGGCGGACTCCGGCGGGGGCACGTATGACTTCGGCATGGTCGTCGCGATGATGTTCGCGTTCATCCTGACCGCCATCGCCGCCAGCGTCGTGCTGGTCATGCTCGTCATCATGATCTACCGCGTCGTGATGCTCTGGGTGCTCATCATCCTTTCGCCGATCGCCTTCCTGGCGAGCGCCGTACCCAAAGGAGGGGAGTACTACTCCCAATGGTGGACGGAATTCAAGAAGTACATCATTACGGGGCCGGTCATCGCTTTTTTCCTGTGGCTGGCCCTCGCCAGCGTCCAGCACGCCGGCACGCAGCCTTGCCCGACGCCGCCGTGCAGCCTCGCGAGCCAGGGATTGCCGCCGGGTTCGGCCGCTTCAAGGGGCGAGGCCGCGAGCGCCACCAGGATCGGCGACAGCCAAATCCCCACTGAAGCGGGCGCCTCGTCGGACGTCATCATGAACATGATCATCGCCATCTGCATCATGTTCGCGGGACTCAAGTTCGCGTCTGAGAGCAAGGTCCTCGGCGCGGGAGTGGCAGGCAGCATCAGGAGCAGAGCTCAAAAGTACGCGCGTGCCGCCGCGATGGGCAGTTTGAGGCTCGGTACGGGCAGTCTGAAGCGCGACATGAAGCGCGCGGCGTCCCCACTGATGAGCGTCGGAGGCGGGGTACTGGCGAAAGTGCCGCTCATCGGCGGTCTCGGACGCGCTGCGGTCCTGACCAGCGAGAAATGGAAGAAGGAACGCCAGGCATCCGCGGAGAAATTCGCCGGCGGCGCCGAGGACTTCGCGCGCCTCAGTCCCGGCGCCTTCAATCGGAATCTCAAGTCGCTTGCCAAGAAGGGCTCGATGGATCCGCTCGACAAGAAGCGTCTCGACGGCATGGTGCGTGCCGGTCTCGCCGATCCGAAGACGGCCCAGGCGATGGGCAAGAGCGGAGACGGAGCTTTCGCGCTCAGTCAGCTGGTGGCCGGTTCGAAGGGCAAGGGTCTTCAGGATGCCGTCGGCCTTGCCATGTCGGATCCGAACGCCAGACAGTGGGCGAAGAACGACCCTACTTTCGCGGCTGCCATGTACGACAAGGTCAAGCGTGAGGCATTCGACGAGAACGGCGGCATCAAGGACGCCAGCATGCTCAAGACCATCGGGGAACTTGAGCAGAAATTCGCTCCGCAGCTCCTTTCGACGGGCAAGATCGATGGAAGCAAGCTTAAGAACATCGTGCCGAAGATGCCTGTCGATGACCTGAAGGTCCTTCCGAAGGAAGCGATGGCTCAGTTCATGCCGTACTTGAACGCCGGGCAGATGCGACAGTTGGCGCAGGACGGGACTCCGGCAACGCATGAGGCGATGTTGGCGGCATATAAGGACACCAAAGATGACGCCGTACGGAAGGACATGCTCGCTAAGATCGCCGCCGGTGAAATTCCGGCTTCGTGGTTCGCTAACGCCGAAATCGCGGACAACGTCCTTGATCGCACGAAGGGCGACGCCAAGGCTCGCAGCGACGCTCTTGCGAAGGATAAGGATGGGCGTCTTGCGGCCCGCGCCGGGAAACGCCTGGAGGAGGCGCTCGGACCTCAGGGTGATTCCACCAAGTTCGTGGCCGCCCTTCCGGACGCGATTTCCCTCGGTTCTCTGAAAACTTCGGCCATCAACTCTGATGCGAAGCTCCAGGCCGCCATCAAGCAGAACGCCAACCAGATCGATATCCCGGGACTCGGCCGCAATATCTCGGTCAGCGATACGGAAAAGACGGACGCGGCCGTGGCGATGGCATTGCTCATCGGCGACGTCAACCCGGAGAAGATCCAGAACGCGCGCAAGAGCGGAATGAACGAGCACGTCCTGCCTTCGAGAGGCGAGATGGAGACGAGGGCGTCGCAGGCGCGTAGCGCGCAGAGCGCTTCGCTCGGTTCGGAGGCTCCGGAGATGCTCGACGCACTCCAGAAACAGCTTTCGGCCCTGCAGGCCAGCTCAGCAGTCGCGCCTTCCGCTGCGGCGACCGAAGAGGTCGGCAAGCTCACGGCCGCCATCCAGGGTCTCCAGCAGTCCGTCGCGAAGCGCGACGAGGCCTTGAAGAGCCTGGAAGCGATGCGTGATCGGATCGGCATGGCCGAAGGAAACGATAAGGTCGCCGCTACGTTGCCGATGCCCAAGGAACAGCTCGACGCCCTCAAGTCCGCCGCGCAAGGCTTCGAGAAGCGGCTGGATGAGCTCGATAATGCCATCGCCAAGACGGTCGCCGACGTGAAGGGCGTCAAATTCGACGCCGGCAAGCAAGGCGGCGGCCAGAACCGCGGCGGCCGGCGCCAAGGCTGATCCGAATTATGACGCTCACCGACGTCCTGCAGAGAAAGATCGCCGCGCTCCCCGGCCCGGTGCAGGACTACCTGTACTCCGAGGCGGCCGGCGACCTGAACGACAAGATCATCACGCGCAACAAGCTCGCTGAAGACCAGGAGCCCGCGCTCTTCGGACTGCTCCGCGAGATTTTCGTGAAGGAACTCGCCATGAAGGACTTAGGCAGCGAGGTCAAGAAGCGTTTCGGCTTCGATGAGCTCCGATCCAGGCAGCTCGCCGTCGACATCGCCGGCTTCCGCCTCCTTCCTCTCGACAAATGGCTCGGCGACGTGGACGGCCATATCCGCTCGCTTGGGGGGAATCCGGCGCAGTACCCGGAATTCCGCGTTCGGATCGAGCATCGCACGCCGGAAGAGGCGGCGCTTGACATCGTGGAAGAATCAGTCACGAGCGTCGCCGAACCGCGTACGCAGGTTCGATTGCGCGGCGTCGTCGAATCGTTCCTGGCGGGCGTCCGCACCGAGGATCAGACCAAGGAAGTCCTGACGCGCCCGGAGAAGATCGGCGGACTCGGCTTCAATCCGCAGGATGCGGCGCGCGTCCTCGAGGAGGCGCGGGAAGAGACGCGTTCGGTCATCATCGACCGCGAGGTCTCTGCGGCCACGGCGAAGGCGTCCGCCGCGCCTGCCCCAGTCAAGAAGAAACAGGACGATTTCTCCACCATCAAGCCGGAGGATGAGGCGGAAATCGAGAAGTTCAAGCAGGTCGTCTTGCCGGCCAAGGGCGTGGAAAAAGCCGACGAGACCGCCAAGCGCATCGAAGCCTCCATCGACGGCATCTATCTCGCGTCCGGCCTGCGGACAGAGGACGAAGCGATGGCGAAGCGCGTCAAATCCGTCATCGCCAACCGCGTGCGCGACGTGCGCGACCAGATGGAGACGCTCGAGACCATGGTCCAGCCGAAGGAGCTCGGGGGATTGGGCCTGAGCCAGGACGCCGCCCGCGCGCTCCTGAACGCCATCCAGGCGAAACTCCGCGAGGTCCACGACGCGCACGCCGTCCAGACCATGACCGAGAAGACTGAATGGGTCGAGAAGGAACGGACGCAGAAAGCTGAGAATGCGGAACTCGAACAGAAGAGCGCCGAGACGGATCTCGAGCGCCTGTATTCGAGCATCGTCTCCAAATCCAAGAAGGCGAAGCAGAACGCGCCCGTCGCGCCCGCCGTCGTCATCGCAGCGGTACCTGCCGTTTCCGCACTGACGCCTCCGCCCAACCTGCCGATCGCGACGACGAACCCCGTCCCGCCCGAGCTTCGCGCGCCCGCCATCGTGCCGTTGCCGCCGCCAGCCACGGCTCCCGCGCCGAGCCCCGTCCTTCCGCCGCTCACGTTGGTGCGGCCGACGCCCGGGGTCGCAGTCATGCCCCAGGTCCAGGGCACGGCGGACGCGCCCAAGCCCCGCATGGAAGACGTGAAGCCGATGGCGAGACTGACCGGTCCCGTCGAGGAACTCCGCGCCATCGCCATCGTCGACTTCCGCCGGCTTTCCAAGGATCCTTCCGAAGCCTGCCTGAAGATCAAGGACAAGATCGATATCCTGGCCGAGCAGTCTTACACCCGACGCACCGAAGCCATCGCGGCCTGGAGGGCTTCGGAGCCGGTGCGCACCTACCTGGAGCTGATGGGGGAGGGATTGAACGGCACGCCGCTCAAGGACGCCGTCGCCGCTCGTCAGGCGGCCAAGAAGCCATACCTGACCCCGGAAGAGTTCCAGGCGGTCGCCGCGTTCAGCAGACAGCTCAGGTATTAGCCTCACCGGCATCCCGAGCCCCGGCCTTCGCCGGGGTAAACTTCGCCGGGAATCTGTGATATAATCGCCTCATGCAACAGTTCGTGGTACCTCAATTCATCGACGTCGAGGACAAGATTCTCGGGCCGATCACGACCCGCCAATTCGCCATCCTCATGGTCACGGCGCTCGTGATGTTCATCATCTACAAGATCCTGGTCACGCTGCGGCCCGTCGACGGCATCTGGTTCGCGCTCGCGGTCGACGTGCCTCTGCTGGGGGCCGCATTGACGGTGGCGTTCGTGCGCGTCAACGGCCAGCCCTTCCATTACTTCCTGTTGAACTTCTTCCAGACGTTCCGGCGTCCGAACGTCCGCGTCTGGAACAAGGACCTTACCGACGCCGAGATCATCGCCTTTTCGAAGGTAGAGATCCCGCCGCCGCTTCCAGCGAAGATCTACAAGGAGGCTCCCACGACCTCGCGGCTTTCGGAGCTCGCTCTTATCGTGAACACCGGCGGCGTCTATCGCCCGGAGGACTAAATCGGCTGCTGGAGGAGCTATGGCCAATGAACAGCTGATGCAAAGCAAGAAGCTCGCCGGATCGAAGCCCGCCGCTTCGACCCAGCGGTTCTTGGACATCGCCGAGATCCGCGAGGACATCGTCGTCATGAAGGACGGCACGCTACGCGCGGTCCTGCTCGTCTCCAGCATCAACTTCTCCCTCAAGTCCGAGGACGAGCAGCAGGCCATCATCGGCGGCTACGTGTCGTTCCTCAACTCGCTCGAGTCGCCTATCCAGATCCTGGTCCAGTCCCGGAAGCTGAACGTCGACGATTACCTGAACCGCCTCAAGGAGCACGAGAAGACGCAGACGAACGAACTGCTGCGCAACCAGATCGCCGATTACCGGCAATTCGTCGGCGAACTCGTCACGCTCGGCGAGATCATGCAGAAGAAGTTCATCGTGGTCGTGCCGTACAATCCCGCCAGCGCCCAGCGCAAAGGCTTCTTCGCGCGCATGTCGGAGGTGCTTTCGCCGCTCGTCTCGGCCAAGATCCGCGAGGACCAGTTCCAGGCGCGCAAGAAGGAACTCATGGTCAAGGTAGACTCGGTGCGCTCCAGCCTGAACTCGATGAGCCTCGCCAACGCCATGCTCGACACCCAGAGCCTGATCGAGCTGTATTACTCCGCCTATAACCCGCAGTCGATGGAGTCGCAGAAGCTCCCGAAGGTGGGCGAAGTCCAGGTCGAACCATAACGCGCTATGGCATTCACGCCGGCATCGTTGAAACAGGACGTCGCGCCCGCCCCCAAGCGGGAGAAGCGCGCCATGACCGCCGAAGAGCGCAAGCGCCTTTCCCAAGATGAGCGCATCAAGCTCGAGGAGGAGCGCGTCTACCGCAAGGGCGCCGCTTCCATCCGCGACCTCATCGCGCCTTCCGGAATGGAGGTCAGGCCCGACAAGGTCAGGCTCGGCGACCTTTACGCGCGCACCATCTTCGTCGTCACCTACCCTCGCTACCTGTCGATGGGCTGGTTCACGCCGATCATCAACTTCTCGGCGACGATGGACGTCGCCATGTTCTTCTACCCCGTCAAGCCGGAGATCATCCTGAAGCAGCTGAAGAACAAGGTCGGCATCCTGGAAGCCCAGATCATGAGCGACGCCGAAAAGGGCGCGGCTCGCGACCCCCTGCGCGAGACGGCGCTGCGCGACATCGAAGGCCTGCGTGACGACCTGACCCAGGGCATCGAGCACTTCTTCCAGTTCGCCCTGTACGTCACCGTCTATGCGCCTTCGGAGAAGGAACTCGACGAGCTGAACAACCAGATCGAGGGAATCTTCGGATCGAGGCTCATCTACACCAAGCGCGTCCTGTACCAGTCCGAGCAAGGCTTCAACTCGACCTTGCCGATCGGCAACGACGAGCTGATGATCACCTTCAACATGAACACGAGCCCGATCGCCTCGGGCTTCCCGTTCGTCTCGGCCGACCTGACGTCCGACAACGGCATCCTGTACGGCATCAACCGCCACAACAACAGCCTCATCCTCTTCGACCGCTTCTCGCTGCAGAACGCCAACGCGGTCGTCTTCGCCACTTCCGGCGCCGGCAAGAGCTACACCGTCAAGCTTGAGGTGCTGCGTTCGCTCATGGTCGGGGTCGAGGTCATCATCATCGACCCGGAAATGGAGTACAAGCACCTTTCCGACGCGGTCGGCGGAACCTACATCAACATCTCGCTCGCGTCGGACGCGAAACTGAACGTCTTCGACCTGCCGCGCCCGGTGGGGGAGGACGTGCGCTCCGAAGACATCATCCGTTCCGCCGTCATCGCCGTGAAAGGGCTGATGCGCATCATGTTCGGCACGATGACGACGGCCGAAGACTCCATCATCGACCGCGCGCTTCTCGAGACCTACGCCAAGAAGGACATCGTTCCGGGCGTGGACCTCGCGACCGTCGAGCCGCCGGTCATGTCGGACTTCCAGCAGGTGCTGGAGGGCATCACCGGTACCCAGGATCTCCAGATCAAGCTCCGCAAGTACATCGACGGCACCTTCTCCGGGCTGCTCAACTCGCCGACGACCGTCGAGATGGACAACAAGCTCGTCATCTTCAGCGTCCGCGACCTCGAGGACGAGCTGCGCCCGATGGCCGTCTACACCATCGTCAACTACATCTGGAACATCGTCCGCTCGGAACGCAAGAAGCGCATCCTGGTCATCGACGAGGCCTGGTGGCTGATGCAGCACGACGACTCCGCCAAGTTCATCTTCGCCCTGGTCAAGCGCTGCCGCAAATACTACTTGGGCGTCACGACCATCACCCAGGACGTCAACGACTTCCTGCGTTCGCCGTACGGACAGGCCATCGTCACCAACTCCTCGATGCAGATGCTGCTCAAGCAGTCCTCGGCCTCCGTCGACCTGGTGCAGAAGACCTTCCTGCTGACGGAAGGGGAGAAGTTCCTGCTGCTCGAAGCCGGCGTCGGCGAAGGCATCTTCTTCGCCGGCCCGCGCCACGCGGCCATCAAGGTCGTCGCCTCCTACGCGGAAGACCAGATCATCACCTCCGATCCGAAGCAGCTGCTGGAGATCGAGAACTCCAAGAAAGAACTTGACGCTCAGCTCCTTGCCGCGGCGGAAGGCAAATCAAACGTATGACGCCACGCCGCCGCGCGCTCTTCATCGTCGGACTCTCCCTGATCCTCATCGGCATTATCGTGTTCTCCGTGCTGCTCCTCCGCAGGACGGTGGCTCAGCCGCCTGTTCCTGAACAAGTCGAGCCTGACCTGACGCAGATCACCGAGTCCGCGCCTGCGCCGAGCGATTTCGTGAACCCGCTTATCGTGGAGCCCGAGCCGGCGCTGGGCAGCACGGCAAGCCGGCAGATGGCCGAACTGTTCGCGGAGCGGTATGGAAGCTACTCGAACCAGGGCGACTACGAGAACCTGCGCGACCTCTTGCCGATCATGACCGCGAGATACCGCCGATCGACCGAGGCGTTCCTGAAGACGGCCGAGAGCCGATCGGGCCAGCCGTTCGAAGGCGTGACCAGCAAGAAGGTCTCGGCCGAAACCAGGAACATCGACGACGACTCCGCCGTCATCGCCGTCTCTCTCCAGCAGGAGAGGACGTCCGGAAGCGCTGCCCCGACCGTCGGCTATCGCACGCTCCGGATGGAGCTTCAGCTCGTCGGCGACGACTGGCGCGTCGACGCCTCATCGTGGGAGGATTAGTTGACGCCCGCGCCCAGAAAAGAGTACAAACGCGCCCGTATGGGGCGCGTTTTGGATATCATCTTTCCGCTCGAGTGCGTCGCCTGCGGAGAGCCAGGCACGCACGCTTGCGCCGCGTGCTTGGCGTCCGTGGCGCTCGCGCCGAGGCTTTTCGATGATGGGGGGCCGCGGACGGCCGTCGGTTTCGCGTACGCCCAGCCGCTCGTGCGACGACTCCTGCACGACGCCAAATATGAAGGATGGACCTGCGCTTTGGATCCGCTCGAGACGCTCGCGCGTCGATGGGCCTCCAAGGCCGGCGGAATCTTCCCGGCGGATGCGGCCGTCGCGGCGGTTCCTCTGCACCCGTCGCGTCTGCGCTCGAGGGACTTCAACCAGGCCGAGAGCCTTGCGCGCGCGGTCGCTTCGGCGACGGGTCGGAAGCGCGCGGACGGCTTCCTGGCGCGCGTCAGGCGCACGCGCTCGCAGACCGGCACGGACGACCGACAGGGGAACGTACGCGGGGCGTTCCTCTGCGGACGTCTGCCTGCCGCGCTCATCGGCCGTCCGTTCCTGCTGGTCGATGACGTCCGTACCAGCGGCGCGACGATGGGGGAGTGCGCCGCGGCCCTACGTGCGGCGGGTTCCGGGCCAGTCCACGGTTTCGCGCTGGCCTGGGGGAGCGGCCTTCCCAAGGACTAGGAAAAATCGTAATGTGAGCGGGATGGAGGGGTGGCCGAGCGGTTTAAGGCAACAGTCTTGAAAACTGTAGATCCGCAAGGATCCGTGAGTTCGAATCTCACCCCCTCCGCCATGGACAAGTCACGGGGAAACCACTAGAATACGCCTGTTCGGGAGGGTTGCGCCGAATGGTAAGGCAGCAGTTTGCTAAACTGCGACCGGGCAACTGGTCTTGTGGGTTCGATCCCCACACCCTCCGCCATGAAAATCGGAGCCGGGAGGCTCCGATTTTGACGTTTTTATGGTATACTTGTCCCATATGGCAATGGATACCAAGGAGGACATCTTGGACGCCATCGAGGACCAGGGCGAGCGCGTCTTCGGCTGGCTTGTCGATGAATACGAGCGCCACGAGCGCGGACCTGTCTGGTACGCTATCTCGTTCCTGGTCGGCGTCGCCCTCATCCTGTACGCCCTCATCACCCAGAACTTCCTGTTCGCCATCATCCTCGTGATGTTCGGGGTCATCATCGGCCTCTCCACGCTGCGCGATCCGGAACGGATCCTCTTCCAAGTCACGACCCGCGGCGTCGCCGTCGGGCACCTGTTCGTGCCGTTCAAGGAGCTGAAGGACTTCTGGATCGTCTACGAGCCGCCGTACGTGAAGAACCTCTATATCGAACACAAGAACGCGCTGACGCCCAGGATCGTCGTCCCTATCGATGACGCCGATCCGGTCGACGTGCGCCGTGCGCTGCTCGAATATCTGAACGAAGACGGACGCACGGAAGAGCCGCTCGGTGACCTCCTCGGACGAGTCCTCAAGCTCTAGCATGGCCTGCCACGTGAACCGCGCTGAAGGAAGCCGCGCAAGATCCTCGCTCTCACCAGGACACGCGGCACGTAAAAACCGCTCCCTCACGGGCGCGGTTTTTACGTGGTGAGCCCAGAACGATTCGAACGTTCGGCCTCAGCCTTCGCAGGGCTGCGCTCTATCCAGCTGAGCTATGGGCTCACGACGTCGCTACCTGACGAGCTGCCGGTCGCACGGGCTGAGCCCGCGCTCCCTATCGCTCGTCAGTCGCTCCTCCTTCGCGCCCCGACGTACGTCGGGGCTTGATGGCATTCAAGGTGTTTCGTGCGGTCGCGCGAAAACGTCCTTTGAACGGGGATACTGTATCTGAAACGTCAGGAAACGTCAATCTGGCACTGGCTGGCCTGTTCGCCATAGGCGGGTGCTATACTGCCCCTACCTATGGGGATTTCTCCTCAAACGCCGGTGTCCGAGCTGGGCAGGCTCGGGGCCAGGCTGGCGCGACAGATGAAGGGAATGGGCATCGTCACTGTGCGTGACCTGCTTTTCCATCTGCCGTTCCGGTACGACGACCTCTCCCAGGCGGCACCCTTGACGGGTCCTTCCGAAGGCCCGGTGACAGTCAGGGTCCGCATCGACATGATCCGCTCACGCCGATCCGCCAAGAAGAACATGCTCCTGACGGAAGCGACCGTTTCCGACGAAGCCGGGACGGCCAAGGTCGTCTGGTTCCGCCAGCCGTTCATCGCCAAGGTGCTCAAGCCCGGCGACCGCGTGCTCATGTCCGGCAAGCTCGAAGCGACGCCGTGGGGTCTGGAACTCGTGAATCCGACGTATGAGAAGGAGACTTCGGACGCCCCAGTCCACACGGGCCGTCTCGTACCGGTCTACCCTTCCTCAGGCGACCTGACGCCGAAACAGATCCGCGCGCTTCTGCACGACGCGCTGCCGGCCGCGGATGAGTTGGAGGAGTCCCTTCCCGCCTCCGTCGTCTCCGACGCCAGGTTGCTCGGACTCCGCGAGGCCTTGCGCGTCATCCACTTCCCGGATTCGATGGCGGCCGCCGACGCCGCCGACCGGCGCTTCCGTTTCGAAGAGCTCTTCCTTTTTCAGCTGCGCGGCGCCTGGGCGCGGCGCGCGCTCGAACTGAAGAAAGGGCCGACGATCCCGTTCGACGAGGCTTCGACGCGCGCGTTCGTCGCCGCGCTCCCGTTCGCGATGACCGGCGACCAGAAGCGCGTCGTCTGGCGCATCCTGCAAGACCTCGGCAGCGGCCGCCCGATGCAGCGGCTGGTCGAGGGGGACGTCGGCAGCGGCAAGACGGTCGTGGCCGCCATGGCCATGCATGCCTGCGCGCTCGTGGGCCACAAGAGCCTGCTTATGGCGCCGACGGAGATCCTGGCCGAACAGCACTTCGCCACCATCAGCCGCCTCCTGGAGCATACGCCGTTCCGCGCGGCGCTCCGCACCGCCTCCCGCAAGGACGATCACGACGGAGCGTCGGTGATCGTCGGTACGCACGCGCTCCTCTCGAAAGGCTTCGCGCCGAAACACGTGGCGCTCGTCGTCGTCGACGAACAGCACCGCTTCGGCGTGGCCCAGCGGCAGGAGCTCCTCGCCAAGCTGCCCCCGCCGACGGAAGGGGAGATCCCGCACTTCCTCTCGATGACCGCCACGCCCATCCCGCGTTCGCTCGCGCTCGCTTTGTACGGCGATGTCGACTTCTCTGCCCTGCGTGAGATGCCTCCGGGCCGAAAGCCCGTCGCGACGGAACTCGTCGGCGGGCAAGGGAGGCGCGCGATGCTCGATCACGTCCGTCGCGAGGCCGGGGAAGGCCGCAAGACCTTCGTCGTCTGCCCGCTCATCGAGCCGTCCGATACGCTCGGCGTGAAATCCGCCGAGGAAGAAGTCGAGCGTCTCCGCGGTGAGCTTCCTGATCTGGAGATCGCGCTTCTGCACGGTCGGATGAAGCCGCAGGAGAAACGCGATGTCATGGCCGAGTTCGCCGACGGCTCCACGGACGTCCTCGTCTCGACGACCGTCATCGAGGTCGGTGTCGACGTGCCGAAGGCCACGACGATGATCGTCGAAGGCGCCGAGCGCTTCGGTCTCGCCCAGCTGCACCAGCTGCGGGGCCGCGTCGGCAGGAGCGATCTCCCTTCGCGCTGTTACCTGGCCGCCACGCACGGCGCGCCTCAAGCCATCGAGCGTCTGCAAGCCTTCGTCCGCGCCAAGGACTGTTTCGAGCTGTCGGAGCTCGACCTCCGATTCCGCGGCCCCGGCAGCCTGTTCGGCGAACAGCAATCCGGTTTCGGCGATCTCCGGCGCTTCCGTCCCGACGACACGCGCATGATCGAGGAAGCCAAGCGCGCAGTCGTCTCGCTGATGGAGGACGATCCGGACCTCTTCGCGCACGTCGCGCTCAAAAAGAAAATCTCGGCCGAGGCCGAGACGGTGCATCTGGAGTGAGGTGGACGCTTACGGCGCGTGCGGCTCTTCTGCCAGTTTGGGAAAGAGTTCTTCCAAACGCTGCGTGATCTGCTTGGCCGAGAAGCCCTCCGCTGCCGCAAGCGAGAACGCGTTCACGAGCATCTTGCAGACGATGTCGAGCATGGCGTTTTTTGCGTCGCAATCGAAGACATGCCTACCGGAATGATCCGCTTGTTCGAGGATGCCAGCCATCAATCCGGCTTGCTTGGAAAAATGCAGCAACACGTGCTTGCGCATGAATACGGTGCGCCAGCCCTCTGCCAAGCCCTCAATGCCAGGATAATTCTGATCGGTCTTCGGGAACAGATCCGGCATGCGATCGAGAATGACCTTGATGTCCATTGTTTCCTCCTGCTCCAAGCCTACAAGTTCAAAAGAGTTTTGCCAAGGCTTCCTTCAGATGTTTGGCGCCATTGGCGCTCACCACGTGGGTGAAGTTCAGGCGCTTCGCTTCCGCCTCACGCTTGTCGAGCATCGGGACGGCGCGGAGCTCGCCGCCCAGGCCGACTTCGCCGATGGCGACCAGGTCGGCGGGTAGGGATTTGCCGGAGAGGGCCGAGGCGACCGCCAGCACGACCGCGGCGTCAGCGGCCGGTTCCTTCACCTTGTAGCCGCCCGCGACGTTCAGATGCACGTCGTGCGTCTGCGTGGGGATGCCCAGGCGTTCCGTCATCACGGCCAGCAGGACTTGCAGGCGGTTGGCGTCGAAGCCGGAAGCGCGGCGCTGGGGATAGCCGAAGGTGGTGCGCGAGGCCAGCGCTTGGATCTCGACCAGGATGGGCCGCGTGCCTTCCATGATGCAGGTCACGACCGAGCCTGGCACGTCCTTGGAGCGGTCGCTCAGGAAGAATGACGACGGATTCGCGACTTCCTTCAAGCCCGAAGCGCCCATCTCGAACACGCCGACCTCGTCGGTGGCGCCGAAGCGGTTCTTGGCGGTGCGGAGCAGGCGATAGTTGGAGGAACGGTCGCCCTCGAAGGAGATGACCACGTCCACGAGGTGCTCGAGCGTCTTGGGACCGGCCACGTCACCGTCCTTGGTGACCTGGCCGACGATCATCATCGGCACGCCGCTCTTCTTGGCGTATTCCATCAGCTGGGCGGTCATGGCGCGGATCTGCGTCGCGCCGCCCTGGGCGCCGCCGTTCTCGGGGGAGGAGAGCGTCTGGATGGAATCGATGATGGCGAGCGAAGGCTTCACGGCGTCGATGGTGGCCAGCACGGTCGTGAGGTCGGTCTCGGCCAGGAACTTCAGGGTGGGCGCGGCCAGGCCGAGACGCTCGAAACGCAGCGCGACCTGTTCGGCCGATTCCTCGCCCGAAGCGTACAGGACGTTCGGGAGCGCGGCCGCCACCTGGAGGAGGAGCGTCGATTTGCCGATGCCCGGCTCGCCCGAGAGCAGCGCCAGGGAACCGGGGACCAATCCGCCGCCGAGCACGCGGTCGAATTCGGCGATTCCGGTCGGCCGATGCGCGGTCTTCGAGCCTTTCAGTTCGGCGAGCGAGAACGTCTTTCCGGGCCGACCCGCTGCGGCAGGAGACGGCTTCTTCGTTTCGGGCACGCCAGCCGTTTCCGCCACGGTGCCCCACCCCCCGCATTCCAAACAACGCCCGCTCCACTTGGTGGACTGGGCGTCGCATTTGGTGCAGATGAACAGCGCGGCGGTCTTGGCGCTCATGCGGGCACTATAGGAGAGGGAAGGGCGAACGTGTCAACTGGTCGGTAAGCGCGATCTTCAGTTCGGGCAGCGCACGTTCGGCGGCAGCGTGCAGTCCTCGATCCTGTAGCAACGGCAGTCGGCAGCCGGCGCAGCGGACGGCTCGAAGTGCCAGATTTCGTTGTTAAGGCGTCGGAAGCCGGCTTTCAGCATCGTCTCGGCCAGATATTTGGCTTCCTGCGGGTCTTCCTTCTGTTGGGCGCTGGAATTTCCGGAGATCGTGACCTGCTTGCCTGCTCTCCAGAGCTGAACATCGATGGCATACCCGACGCCATGGAATGATCCGCCGGGATTGGCGATGGTCCTGCCGACCTTGGTGCCATGGCCTTCCTTATATGCGCCACAGGCGAGCTTGAACTGCCCGCGCAAGTCGCGGTAGGCGGATGTTACGGCGAGCTTGTATCCATCGGCGGCGAACAAGGGGCCGACCTTCCTGAGCAGGGCGATCGTGGTCGGCGACGCCGAGTTGCCGAAACCGTTGACGCCCGGGATGTCTGTCGGGATCATCGCCACTTGGTCAGTAGACGCCATGCCAGGCGCGACCTGCGGGATATTCGTCGGATCACGGTAATATTCGTCGCAATAGCTCTTGCAGCTCGATTCGGAGTTGCAGAGCGCTGACGGGCGGCCGCCGGGAAGCGCGGCGGAAGAGGCGGAAGAGGTCGATTCCGTCGCGGAGATGAGCCCGCCTTCGTTGCTGCCGTTCTGCGTATCCATGAACAGGCTCGTCTGAACGCCGCCGACTTTGAGCCCGTCGAACGCGACGAGTTCCGGATTGATGGCATACAGGATCGTGTACGAGCCCAGCGCCAGCACCAGGCCCGTCAGCGCGTTCACGATCCGTTTCTTTCCGGCGCCGATCCTGCCCTTGTCGCCGCCGGACGTGACGTATTGGAAGCCGCCGACGACCATCATCACGGCAGCGGTAAGACCCGCGATCGATAGGAGGAATATATAGACGCCGCCGATGTACTGCGCCAGCCAGGGGATGGTGATCTGGCCGTTCTGGCGGATGGCGTCGGAAAATTCGACGTTCGGGATCGGAATCTCGAGGGCGGGGCCGCCGATCACGGCGTCTTCCAGAGGTTGAGTCCCGACCGACGTCGTGGCTCCTCCTCCGGTCGTCGAAGCTGCCCCAGTCCCTGTCGCCGCGCCCGAGTCGGAACGCCTGAGCGCCAGCGGAATCGCGGCTTGACCGGTGACGACGCCCATATGTCCTCCTGCCACGCCCTTGATGTGCAGGCAGCGTGCCGCGATTTGATCCGCGTTCAGGCCGGATGTGCCGGTCACGGTCGGACAGCCGAGCGACGCGGCCAGCTCGATTCCGATGGCGGTCTGTCCGCTCGATCCGCTGACGATCGTCAGTCTCCTGTCTTGGCCGCCCCGGTACCAAGAAGCGACGTTCTTATCCAGGTCAGGCTTCAGCCAATCCAGCGCGACGAGATGCCTGACGCGCGCGTCGGCCCAGAGGGATTTCGCCGTGTACATGCCGGCGCTGTGTCCCAGTACCGTGACGTCGGGAGAGGGAGCGATATTCCCTTTGTCGGCGATCGAGGCGAGCAAGCTGCTGAGCGACCCCCATTTCCTGCTGTCATCGGATGACGTCGACCCTTCGACGGCGACGAAGAGCGCGTTCACGCCGCTGGCTTTGAATTGCGAGGCTAGCTTGTGCGCATCCCACGCGCAATCGACGTAGTGCTCGGAAGGGCAGGCATCTCCGGCAAGGTCGTGGCCATGTACGTAGACGGCCGTGACGGCGCCTTCAGCGTTGAATCCGGCCGGGGTCCAAAGGTGGACGTGACCTTTGGCGCTGTCGTGGTTGTAGCACCAATGCTTTCCGCCCTCTTCATCGACAGCGGTCGTCGGGCATCCGGCGGCGGCGGCGGCGGGCAGGTTCGGAAAAAGAGCCGCGAAGACCAGCGCGGCCGGAACAAGGAGACTAGAGACCCGTCGCTTCCAGGAGCTGTTCATAGGACAGTGCGCCTTCGTACCGTACGCCGTCGATGAACAGCGTCGGGATGCTCGTCATGCCAAGGGCCCTCGCTTCGGTCACCGTCCTTTCGACGAGCGGCCGCGTAAGCCCTTGGACGAGGCATTCGTTGAACCGTTTGGAATCGAGGTCCAGGCCGCTGGCAAGGATGGCCATCGACGCCTGATCGAAGGCGCTTGCGCCGTCGAAAAGTTTCGCGTGATATTCCCAGAACCTGCCCTGCCGACCCGCGCAAAGGGCCGCTTCCGCGGCGATGTCGGAACCGGGGTGCAGGGGACTCGGCGCGGACTTCCAGACGAAGCGCACGGCGTCGGGTCGCGCGGCGAGCAGCCGGTCGACCGCGTCCTGCGAGGACTTGCAGTACGGGCAGGCGTGATCGCCGAATTCGACGATGGTGATCTTGGCATCCTTCGGACCCTTCGCCGGATCGATCATCGTCACGAACGGCGCGTCCATGGGCGCGGGAGCCGCCAAGTCACCTTCAGCCGGCGCCTTGCCGGAATCGGCGGCGGAGCGCCAGTACGACGTCAACACGGCGAGCGAGATGGCTGCGGCGACGATGGTGAAGATCGCGCGTTTCGCTTGCATAGGTCAGAAGAGGTCGACACGGGTGATCTGCCCGAAAGCGTCGACCACGAAAAGGGCGGAACCGTCGTCCGAAAGCGTCAGCGTCCTCACCGTGGAATCGAAGGCCGCCGGCGTCACGCCGCGTACCGTGCCGGAACTCAGGTCGATCTTCACGAGTCGGTCCGGAGTGGCGTCGGCGATGTCGCGCTGCAGTCCGGCGCCCACAGGAAGGCTGAGCGGTTCGGCGCAGTAGACGACGTCGCTCTCCGTGAACGTGCACTTGTCGGCCCAGGTATGCACGTCCAGCTTGACGCGTCCTCCTCCGACGCTCGTCCCGTCTGCGCGCACGGCCCACAGAGTCGGCAGGTAGTCGTCTCCGGCGGCGGCGGCGCTATAGAGCAGGCGTTTGCCGTCCGGGGACCATTGCGGGATGAAGTCGAATCCCTCGACGCGGACCGCCTGGAGGTTCTCCTGGTTCTGTCCGATCGGCAGGAGATCCCGCGTGTCGAAACCGACAGGGTCTCCGGTATCGGAGAAAGCGACGATGGATTCGTCAGGAGAGACGCTGACGGTGACCTTGTCCGCGTTCTCTCCGAGCGGCTCGATGAGCTTCGCGTTCGATCCGTCCGATGCGAAGGAAATAAGCCAGCGGTTGGCCGGGTCGAGGCCGATGGATTTTCCGACGATCATGTCCCCGTCGGCGCTGAAGTCGAAGTCCTCCCAGTGCTTCGGGATGCTGATCTGGGTTTCCTTATCGAAGTCGTAGATGATCTTGGACTCGTCCGGAAACTCGATGACCGCCTTGCTGCCGTCGTCAGCCCAAGTCGCTCCGCTGACGGACGGGAAGTCGCGATCCGAGATCTTCACGGAGTTTCCACGCCCGTCGATACGATAGAAGCGGCCATCGGAGGAGTTATAATAGTTCAGTCCGCCGGAGGTCGGCCTCGCGGACGTGGCGATCGTGCCGGGCGCGCCGAGCGCGTCGCTCGCCGTCCCAGGCGGCGCGAGGCCGAGCGTCTCGGCGGCGGGTGTACCAGGGGACGCAGGCAAGCCGCCAGGCGCCTCGCCAGGCGCCGTCGGAGCGCCCTCGCCGGCCGTCGGAAGACCTCCGCTCGGCGTCGTGACAGAGGGAGCGGCGCCTGGCTCCGTCGGCTGTCCGGAGGCGAAGAAGAAGCGGTACAGCAGGAACGCTACGCCGACCGTCACGCCGACGAAGATGAAGATGAGGATGATTTTCTTGAGCATACTTTCAAGAGACGAAGTCCTTCGCCGATATGATGACTCCGAGAATCAGCGCCAGGAGGCCGATGCAGGCTATGTCGAGCATGAGCGTCCATAACAGGATGAACGAGATCCCGACGATCTCAGCCAGCTTGATGGGAATGAGCGCCGCCTTCGGGATCTTCTTGAGGATCTGGGACGGGAACCATTCTTCGCCGACCTCCGGAAAGTACTTGCGAGCGTATTTCGAGGCCCAGGCGACGTAGAACAGGATGCCGATGAGATAGATGGTGTGGCCGAACGACAGCCACAGCGAGTTCCAGAGCATCATGATGCAGCCTCTTCCGATTCCACGCTGGATCTCCTCCTTCGAAAGGACTTGCCCCGGAGCGGCGCTCGCCAGCGCCCCGGTCGGCGACGCCTTCGCGAGCGCCATGGCATCGCGGAGGGACAGCCCCCCTTCGCCTTTTTCCTCTTTCTCCGGCTTCTCTTCCTGCCTGCGCTGGAGATTCAGCCGGTTCTCCATCTGCCGCTGCCGGGCGACGCCGCCCATCGCCTGATCTCCGCCGCCGGGGGAGGAGTTCGCGACCGGCGGCGGAGGCTGCCAAGACGTCTGACCGGCGCGGTCGTCCCGTGCGCGACTCGAGGCAAGCCGCTCCATGCGGAGCCGGCTCTCGTTCTCGCCCTCGCGTTGGACGTCGGGTCCGGCCATACCTGAAAAACGCTAAGGCTTCACGATAAGCGTATCATCTTTGACCGTCAGCCGCACGGTTTCTCCGGGGGCGTGGCCGCCTCCCAGAAGGCGCTCGGCGACGAGGTTCTCGACCATATCCTGGATGGTCTTGCGGACGCCGCGGGCGCCCTGGAGCGGGATGAAGCTCTTCTCGGCCAGGAGCTTCTGGCCCTGGGCGGTGAGCGCCACCTTGATGCGGTGCTCGGCCTCCAGGCGGCGGTTCAGGTCGTTCATGTGCAGGCTCACGATCTTCTGCAGGCTGGCGAGATCGAGCGGCCGGAAGAGGATGACCTTGTCGATGCGGTTGATGAACTCCGGGCGGAACTGGCGCTCAAGGTCCTGGAGCATCGAGCTCTTCACGTCCCGGAACTTCTCGGCCATGGTGGCGTCCTTGCTGGCGCCGGTGCCGAAGCCGAGCGTGGCGGTGCGGAGATGCTCCGAGCCGACGTTCGACGTCATGATGATGATGGTGTTCTTGAAGTTGATCTTCTTGCCGGTCGCGTCGGTCAAGTGCCCGTCCTCGAAGATCTGCAGGAAGAGGTTGAGGATGTCGGGATGCGCCTTCTCGAGCTCGTCGAAGAGCACGACCGAATACGGGCGGCGCTTCACGGCGTCGGCGAACTTGTTGGAATCGCGATAGCCGACGTAGCCGGCGGGGGAGCCGATGAGCTTCGAGATGTTGAAGCTCTCGGTGAACTCCGACATGTCGACGCGCACGAAGGCTTCCTTGTCGCGGAAGACCGTCTCGGCGATGGCCTTGGCGAGCTCCGTCTTGCCGACGCCCGAAGGTCCCATGAACAGGAAGGAGGCGAGCGGACGGTTGGGGTTGGCGAGGCCAAGGCGGGCGCGGCGGATGGCTTCGGCGACCGTCTTCACCGCTTCGTCCTGCCCCACCACGCGGGCGGAGAGCTTCTTCTCGAGGTCGACGAGCTGGCGCTTCTCTTCGAAGATCAGGTCCTCGACCGGCACGCCCGTCGAACGGGCGACGACCTTGGCGACGTCGGCGGCGGTGACTTCCGCCGCGCGCTCGCCGATGGCGCGGCCGCGTTCGAGCGTCTCCATCTTCTTCTTGAGAGCCTTCTCGTGCTCCTTGAGCGCGAGCGCTTCGGTGAAGTTATCGCCGATGACGGCCTCGCGCTTCTTGCTGCGCACGTCCTCGAGCTTGCCCTCGACTTCGCGCGCCTGGAGCGAGCGCGCGTCCTGGCCCTCGTTCACGCGCAGCATCGCGGCGGCCTCGTCGACGAGATCGATGGCCTTGTCCGGCAGGAAGCGGTCCTGCACGTAGCGTACCGACATCGCCACGGCGGCCTCGATGGCGGCGTCGCTGATCTTGATGCCGTGGAAATTCTCGAACGACTCGCGCAGCCCCTTCAGGATGTGCACGGCCTGTTCCGGCGTGGGTTCGGCGACCTGCACCGCCTGGAAGCGGCGCTCGAGCGCGCCGTCGGCCTCGATGTGCTTCTTGTATTCGGCCAGCGTCGTCGCGCCGATGCAGCGGATCTCGCCGCGGGCGAGGGCGGGCTTCAGGATGTTGGCGGCGTCGATGGAGCCGGAGGCGGCGCCGGCGCCCATGATCATGTGGAGCTCGTCGATGAAGAGGACGATCTCCGGATGCGCTTTCACCTCGTCGATGATCTGCTTCAGGCGGCTTTCGAACTCGCCGCGGTAGATCGTTCCGGCGATGATGAGGCCGAGGTCCACCGAGATGATGCGCTTGCCTTCGAGCGCGGGCGGCACCTGTCCGGCGGCGAGCTTCTTGGCGAGGCCTTCGACGATGGCGGTCTTGCCGACGCCCGGTTCTCCCAAGAGGACCGGGTTGTTCTTGGTCTTGCGGCAGAGCACCTGGATCATCCTTTCGACCTCGCTTTCGCGGCCGATGACGTCCTCGAGCTTCTGCACGTACTTCTTTTCGGTCATGTCGACGCCGAAGAAGTCGAGCGCCGGCGTCTTGGCCGTCTTGGGGCCGACTGCGGGCTTCTTGCCCCTGGCGTCCTTTTTCGCGTCCTTGCCGTCGGCCTTCTTGGCGCCGAAGGTTTCCGTCATGTCGGGGAACTTCGATGTGGACTTCAGCACGCCGGCGATCTGATCCTTCACCGCCTTGAGCGGCACGCCGCGCGATTCGAAATACGCCTCGAGCTTTTCGCCCGCGACCTGGAGGATGGCGGAGAGGAGGTGTTCGGTGCCGACGTACTTGTGCTCGTGGGTGTTGGCCGTCAGCACCGCCTTCTCGATGGTGCGTTTGGCTTCGGCCGAGAGCTTCGGCGAAGCGTCGGCGGCGGCGGCGTCGAGCGACGGCGGAGCGAACGGCTTGCCGTCGGCGCGTTCGGCGACGAAGCGCTTGATGTCGTCGGACGAGAGCCCGAGCTTGGTGAGGACTTCGGAGGCGATCGAGCCCTTCTGCGCGGCGAGCGCGTACATCAGGTGCTGCGGCTCGATGGCGCTCTGGCGCAATTCCTGCGCGAGCGCGTAGGCGCGGACGAGAGCGTTCTTGAGATGCGTGGAGAACTTGTCCAGGATTTCCGGGTTCATAATGGGTTTGTCATCCCGAGCGAAGCCGAGGGATCTATTGAATTACGAGGTCGTGCCCATCTGCCGGAGCGCGGCGACGCGCTTCTCGACCGGAGGATGCGTGGATGTGAGACCCGCCGCCCACCCGCCTTTGCCGAACGGGTTCGAGATGTACAGGTGCGCGGTGGCGGAGTGCGCGTGCTTCAGCGGGCCTTCGTAGGAAGAGATCTTCTCGAGCGCGCGGGCCAGTCCTTCGGGGTAGCGGGTGAGCAGGGCGCCCGAGGCGTCCGCCAGGTATTCGCGCCGCCGCGAGACGGCGAGCTTCACGATGTTGGCGATGACGGGAGCCAGGATGATGGCGACGATGCCGAGGATCATCAGGATGCCGCCTCCTTCGCGCTTGCGGTTGCCGCCGCCGTGCCAGCTGACGCGCAGGAAGAGGTCGGCCATCACCGCGACGACGCCGACCAGCACGACGACGATGGTCATCACGCGGATGTCGTAGTTCTTGATGTGGGAAAGTTCGTGCGCGACGACGCCTTCGAGTTCCGTCCGGTCGAGGCGTTGGAGGATGCCGGTCGTGAAGGCGACCGAGGCGAGTTCAGGCTTGCGGCCGGTAGCGAAGGCGTTCGGGGCGGGGTCATCGATGATATGCACCTTAGGCATCGGCTGACCGTTGGCGATGCAAAGGTTCTCGACCAGCCGCCAGAGTTCGGGGGAGTCTTCTTTCTTGATTTCCCTCGCGCCCGAGGCCCAGAGCGCCATCCTGTCGCCGTTGTAGTACGAGACGAGCGCTGTCACGACCGAGTAGGCGAGGGCGACGAGCGTGATGACGCCTCCGCCCCCGTAATATTCGTCGATGAGCCAGCCGAGCCCGACGACCAGGACCAGGAAACTTCCGATCAGGACGATGCTTTTACGCTTGTTTGAGTCTATCTGTGAGTACATTGAACGCGCGATACATCTATAAAGCGCCGGATACGCAATATTCTACCGTTTTTTAGGCTCAGGGGCAATTGGATAAGAAGAAAAGACAGGTGACCCCTCTCAGGTGGCTCTTTACGCTGCTCGTGCTAAGGTACCGACGGTTCCTTAAGAAAGGAGATTCCGATGCGCGACATCTTAGTGGAGGACTGGCCAGGACTAGATGAGGAAACCGTCGATATCTTCATGACGAGCGGCATAATCACCTTGAAGAGATTCCTCGACCTCTCCGCCCGCAAAGACTACCAGCAACGGCTCTTCGAAGCCGGACTGGACCTGTATCGCCTTCGCGCGTTGCGGCGGGAGGCACGGCGCTTGATCGCGAACCTGCCCGAAGTCGTCATTCGTGGCGTTCTCAAAGAATACTTCGAGACCGGCACGGCAGGCGTCTGCTGGGCCGTCTATGAGGACGGCAAGTCTGGCTACGAAAGCCTGCACCTGCTCGAGACGGGCGACTACCTGCGCGTCACGGACGAGACCGGCACCGTGCGGTTCGAGGGCTACATCGTCGAGGACTGCCATAAAGGGTGGAGGGAGTATCCGGCGAACCCCGGCTACGGCCAGCCCTGCGCGCTCGGCCATTGGATACACTGGACGCAGGGAGGCTGGGAGCCCGACGAATGGGCCGCGCTCTTCTTACGCCAGTATCTCCTGGACGAGCGCAAGGGTCCGCCGCTCCGCGCCGTGCTCACGTTGAATAAGAAAAGGAGCTGAAACGAAACCGACCCCCGCACAGGGTCGGTCTTTCCTTTTCTTCAGAACTTCACTTCGACGTTCTGCTGGGCGGCGTCATTGTCCGGGAGATCGAAGAACTCGCGCTTCTTGAAGCCCAAGGACCGGGCGACCATGTTGCTGGGGAAGACCTGCATCTTGATGTTCAGGTCGCGGGCGTTGGCGTTGTAGAAGCGGCGGGCGGCCTGGATCTTGTCTTCCGCGTCGCGCAGTTCGTGCTGGAGGTCGAGGAAGTTCTGGTTGGCCTTCAGGTCCGGGTACGCTTCGGAGACGGCGAAGAGTGACTTGAGCGCGCCGGTCAGCATGTTCTCGGCGGCGGCGTGCGCGGCCGGCGTCTGCGCGCCCATGGCGGCGGCGCGGGCCTTCGTGACGTTCTCGAAGGCGGACGATTCGTGCGCGGCATAACCCTTCACCGCATTGACGAGGTTCGGGATCAGGTCGTAGCGGCGCTTGAGCTGGACCTCGATGTCGGACCAGGCCTCTTCCGTGCGGACGTTGAGCGTCACCAATCCGTTGTAGACCGACCAGAGCCAGACTCCGGCGAGGACGATGATGCCGAGGACGATAGAGAGTCCCATTCCCATAGCGTGTGGTGCTTTTTTCGGCGTGAAGTTAAGATGGCTTCATTATGGACTACAACCCCTCCATCTTCAAGGCATACGACATCCGCGGATTGGTCGGAAAAGATTTCGACGCCGACTTCTGCGAGGCGCTCGGCCGCGCCTTCGTGCTTCACACCGGCGCCAAGGCCATCGTGGCCGGACGCGACATGCGCGGGAGTTCGCCAGGGTATTTCGCGGCGCTCACGCGCGGGATGATGCGGCAGGGCGCGGACGTCATCGACGTCGGCATGGTCTCGACGCCGATGTTCTACTTCTCCGTCTCCGACTACGACCTGCACGACGCGGGCATCATGGTGACCGCTTCGCACAACCCCTCCGAATACAACGGCTTCAAGATGGTCCACGGCGACGCGATGCCGATCGGCAAGGGGAGCGGCATGGAGGAACTGAAGGCGCTGGTCGATAAGGGGGAGTTCCCCGACGCGAAAGAGGGGACGCTGGTCCAGACCGACATCGTGCCCGACTACCTCGAGCGTCTTTTCGCGCTCGTTCCGGCGGATTCGATCAAGAAGCTGAAGGTCGTCGTCGACGCCGGCAACGGCATGGGCGGCGTCATCCTCCCGAAGATCTTCGAGGCGCTGCCGGACGTCGAAGTGCACGAGCTCTTCTGGGAACCGGACGGCACCTTCCCGAACCACGAGGCGAACCCGCTCAAGACGGAGACGCTCGCCGATCTCCAGAAGAAGATCGCCGAGGTGAAAGCGGACGTCGGCATCGCGCTCGACGGCGACGCTGACCGCATCGGCCTCGTCGACGAGAAGGGCGAGATCATCCGCGCCGACCAGATCATCGCCATGCTCGCTCACGTGCTCCTGCCGGGCAACATCGGCGACGCCGTCACCTACAACGTGAGTTGCGGCTCGGTCGCGCCGGAGGAGATCAGGGCCTCGGGCGGGGTGCCGGTCATGACGCCGACGGGCCACGCGCTCATCAAGCCCATCCTCCGCGCCAACGGCGGCGTTTTCGGCGGCGAACTCTCCGGCCACTTCTATTTCCGAGAATTTTTCGGCGCTGAGAACACCGACTACGTGATGCTGCTGGCGCTCCAGCTGCTCTCGCGGCAGGGCAAGCCGCTTTCCGAGCTCGTCGCGCCCTTCCGCCGCTACGCCCATTCGGGCGAACTCAACTTCAAGGTGTCGGACGCCAGGGCCAGCATGGCCGCCATCCGCGATAAATACGCCCCGGAAGCCGCCTCCATCACGGAAATCGACGGTCTGAGGCTTGACTTCGGGGACTGGTGGTGTAGTATTCGCGCGTCAAACACCGAGCCGCTGCTCCGACTGAACGTCGAAGCCGCGACGCGGGAAATGATGGAAGAAAAAAAGACGGAAATCGTCTCGCTCATTACCGCTTGATGGGAGGAAAAGCGTCGTGCACCAATACCAGTTGCTCTGTTCGCGCATCCCGGCGATCTTCTACGACCTCGACGGCACGCTGGCCGACACCGAAGAACTGCTCTTCGAGGTCTGGGTGGAGGCGCTCGCCGCCTACGGCGCCGTCTACACGCTCGAGGATTATCTCGGCATCATCGGCACGCCAGAGGACGAGAAGGTCCCCGAGGTACTGAAGCGCTTCGGCATCGCGGAGGATCCGAATGACTTCTACGACCGCTTCATGACGCGCTTGAAGACGCGCTTGGCGGTCGACCTCAAGCCGATGCCCGGCGCCGAAGAATCGCTCAGGAAGAGCCGCGCCACCGGCGCCAATATCGGCCTCGTCACGTCGGCGACCGACTGGCACGCCCGCTTCGTGCTCGAGAAGCTCTGCTTCAAGCAGTACATCTATCCGGGCGCGCGCGTCACGGCCGAGACCCCTGGTCTCATTTTTCGCAAGCCGCATCCGGACCCGTACCTGCTCGCCGCCAAGCTGCTCCACGTGAGGACCAGCGGCTGCGTGGTCTTCGAGGATTCCGTGCATGGCGCCAACGCCGCCAGGGCCGCCGGCATGCTCGTCGTCGGCGTCCCGCACCGGCTCTCGCCTCGCGAGAAGCTCGAAGGCATCGCCCACCACGTCATCCCCGAGGGGAAGACGATCGGCGACTTCGCGTTCACCGACATCCCGCATCTCGACGCCCTGCTCCCGCAACGCCCGCGCTGACCGCGGGCGTTTTTTCGTGAAAAAAGACGCCGTCATGTGCGGCGTCCGGCCTTGGCGGCCTTGAGGGCGCGGAGAAGGGTGTCGAATCCGTCCTGATTGACGGTGAGATCGATCAGGCCGAAGAATCCTTTCTTGGTCAGGTACGCGGCGATCCGTTCGAGCTGCTGCGGAGTCGGGACGTCACCGCGCGCCATTCGGAGCGCGGCATCGAAGTCCGTGAGCGGCATGTCGGCGAGATCGGAGACGCGCAAGAGCTTGAGCACCTTCACGACGCGTTCAGTCTCGTCGAGCGCCTCCTGAAGCGACTTCGGCGGTCCGGCTTTCTCTCCTCCATGCGTCATCGCCGACGCCTCTTGGACTTGGCGGGCTTCTGTTCCTTGGCGGCGAGGAACGCGTCGAGGCGGTCGAGCGCTTGCTCGAGGCTGCGGCGGCGCTCATGCGGGGCAGTACGGTCGGCCACGAGCGCGAGATCGGCGAACTGCGCGAACGTGAACTTGGAGAGCGGCATCGTGGAGAGCAGCGCCTCCATCTTGTCGCGGCGGCTCCAGAGGCGTGCCTCCTCCAGCCGCGCGCCGTCGTAATAGCCTTCCATCGGGTGACTCATCGCGGACTCCTCTCAAGGTACTGTTACCGTGAGATGTATCACGGAATAGGCTACACTGTCCATATGATCGGCATCTTCGATTCCGGCATCGGCGGCCTGACGGTCGTCCGCGCGCTCCGGGCCGCGCGGCCGGATTTGTCGTACGTCTACCTGGGCGACACCGCCCGCGCGCCCTACGGCACCAAGAGTCCCGAGACCATCCGCCGCTACGCCGAAGATTGCGCCGATTTTCTCCTGTCGAAGGGCGCCAAGGCCGTCGTCATCGCTTGTAATACCGCGTCGTCCCTCGCGTCAGAGCATCTGCGCGCCCGTCACCCGGAGCTTCCGATTTTCGAAGTCGTCGGTCCCGCCGTCCGCGCCGCGCTCGCCGTGTCGTCGACGAAACGCATCGGCCTCATCGGCACGCGCGCGACCGTCGGCAGCGGCATGTACGAAAAGATGCTGAAGGCCGCCGACCCGTCCGTCGAGGTCGTCGCGCGCCACGCCCAGCTCCTCATCTCGCTCGTCGAGGAAGGCTGGGCCGACGAACCGGAAACGTCGTCGGTCGTCGCCAAATATGTCGCACCCATCCGCGAAGCGGGCGTCGACGCGCTCATCCTCGGTTGCACGCATTTCCCGATTCTCAAGCCGCAGATCGCCGTCATGATGGGGGAGGGCGTCGCGCTCATCGATTCCGCCGAAGCCGTCGTCGCCGAGTTCCGTGCTACACTTGAAAAAGACGCGGCGCTCGAAGCCTCTCTCGACCGGAGCGGCAGCGCGTCCTATTTCGTCACCGACCCGACGCCCGCCTTCTCCAAGATCGGTTCCGCCTGGATCGGCGCGCCGATCGAGGTCCATAAAGCTGAAATCACGTCCTGATGGAAACCCTCCTCACCCACGGCCCGACCGTCCTGCTCTTCATCGTCGTCCTCGCGGTCCTCGTCCTCGTGCACGAGCTCGGCCACTACCTGGCCGCGCGGTATTTCGGCATCGACGTCGAGGAATTCGGCATCGGCTTCCCGCCGCGCGCCTGGAGCGTGAAGAAGGGCAAGACGATCTGGTCCGTCAACTGGATCCCCCTCGGTGGCTTCGTGCGCATCAAGGGAGAAGACGACCCGTCGGCCACCGGCCCCGGAAACTTCGCGCACAAGCCCGCCTACCAACGCGCCATCGTCATCTGCGCCGGCGTCTTCATGAATCTCGTGCTTTCGTCCCTGCTTTTCGCCGTCGGTTTCACGGTCGGCTTGCCGCAGATCGCCGAAGGCCTGCCGGCGTCCGCCCGCGTCCGCGACCCGCGCGTGCAGATCATCGAAGTCCTGCCGGAATCCCCGGCGGCCGAAGCCGGCTTCGCGCCCGGCGACGTCATCCTGAAGATCGAAGGCGAGGCGCTCGGACGCGTCGAGGACATCCAGGCGCGGGTGAACGCGGCGGAAGGCTCCGTCGACGTCGAACTGAAGCGCGGCAAGGAAATCCTGACGAAGGAACTCGTGCCGAAGCTCGATGAGGAGTCGGGCCGCAAGATCATGGGCGTCGCGCTCGTCGAATCGGCCATCGTCTCGTACCCGTGGTATCACGCCATCGGCAAAGGCATCTACGCCACCGGCTTCTATGTGAAGGAAATCGTCCTCTCGCTCGCGGACCTCATCAAGGGCCTGTTCGTCGGACAGAAGCCCGGCGTCGAATTCTCCGGCCCTGTCGGCATCGCCGTCCTGACCGGCCAGGCCGCCAAGCTCGGCCTCACCTACCTGATGCAGTTCGCCGCGCTCCTCTCCGTGAACCTCGCCGTCATCAATATCCTGCCCATCCCCGCGCTCGACGGCGGACGCCTCCTCTTCATCATCATCGAAAAATTCCGCGGCCGCTCCGTCCGCCCCATCGTCGAGGCCGTCACCCACCGCATCGCCTTCTTCCTGCTCCTCGGCCTGGTCGTCCTCGTGACGATCAAGGACCTCACGCGATACCGGGAGCAGATCTTCGAGGCGCTCAAGGGACTGTTTGGGGTGGTGTAGGGACGGGATGCAAAAGAGGTCTTGCGTGAATAGAAGACAATTTGTTAGGACCCCGGCGTGGGGGCAGGACGGATGGTCCGTGAGTGTGCCTTGACATCACGCTTCGGGGGTTCAATACCCCTCCTGTCCACCACACGGACTTGACTGAACCGTCATGATCAAGTACGATTCCATTGTCAAGGCGCGCTCAACACGACCAGCCGCGAGGCATCGTCGAAAACTCCTCCGAAAGGGGAGTTTTCGTTTTTATCGGGCAGGAAGATGACAAAATACGGCCTTTCCCTTAAAGTGGCCGTATGAAAGACAAGCTCGACCAGCTGAAAAGCGAGGCGTCCGCGGCCTTCGCGGCCGCCAAGGACGCGGCCGAACTCGAGGCCACCGAGATCAAGTATCTGGGCCGCAAGGGCCTGATGGCCGCCCTGATGCAGGGAGTGGCCGGCTTGCCGTCCAACGAGCGCCCGATGATGGGCAAGCTCGCCAACGAAGTGAAGATCGCCGTCGAGCGCGCGCTGGCCGACCGCCGCGCCGGGCTCGAAGCCGAGAAGCGCGGTGCCATCGCGACCTCGGAGTGGATGGACCTCACCATGCCCGGCACGCGCCCGCCGAAAGGCCACGTCCACGTCGTCACCGACGCCATCGCCGCCGTCACCGGCATCTTCGAGAAGATCGGCTTCACGCGCGTCCGCTATCCCGAAGTCGAGTGGGATTGGTACGCCTTCGAGGCGCTCAACATGCCCAAGGACCACCCCGCCCGTGACGAGTGGGAGACGTTCTTCATGGCCGCGCCCGAAGATCCGAAGCTCGGCAAGATGGTCCTCACGCCGCACACCTCCTCCGGGCAGATCCACGAGCTGAAGAAGGGGAAGCTGCCCATCCGCATGATCAACATCTCGAAGACGTACCGCCGCCAGAGCGACGTCACGCATGTCCCGATGTTCCATCAGTTCGAAGGCTTGATGATCGACAAGAATATCTCCGTCACGCATCTCAAGGGCGTGCTCGACCACTTCGCCAAGGAATTCTTCGGGCACGGACGCAAGACACGCTTGCGCCCCTTTCACTTCCGCTTCACCGAACCGTCCTTCGAGATCGACATCTCCTGCGACCTCTGCGGCGGCACCGGACGGATCGGCGAGGCCAAGTGCCGCATCTGCAAGGAAGGCTGGCTCGAGCTCGGCGGCGCCGGCATGGTGCACCCGAACGTGCTCAAGGCCTGCTCAGTCGATTCGGAAAAGTGGAGCGGCTTCGCCTTCGGCTGGGGCGTCGAGCGCACCATGATGATGCGCGAAGGCGTCAAGATCGACGACGTCCGCCACTTCTACCGCAACGACTTCCGTTTCCTCACGCAATTCTGATATGCCGGCCATCGCCGCCATCTTCTTCGCCCAGCTCTTCTACACGGTCGCCGACACCGGACAGAAGTTCGTGCTGAAAGGCAAAGGCTTCTCCTGGCAGACGCTCCTCTCATGGAAGTTCCTGCTGACGCTCGTTCCGGCAGGACTCGGTTTCGTCCTCCTGATGTACGGCCTCTCCAAGATGGAGCTCTCGAAGACCATTATCCTGCTCGGCGTCTTCGGCGTCCTCCTCGCCGCCATTTCCGGCGTCTACTTCTTCCAGGACCACCTCACCTGGAAGAACTACCTCGGCATGGCCTTCGCCGTCGCCGCCATCATCCTCGTGAGTTGGAAATAGCCATGAACCTCCTCGTCTCCTACAAGTGGCTGAAGGAATACGTGAAGCTCAAGCAGACGCCGCAGGAATTCGCGGCGCGGCTTTCGTTGTCCGGACCTTCGGTGGAACGCATCTACCCGCAGGGCGCGAGTCTTGAGAAAGTCGTCGTCGGAAAAATCTTGAAAGTGAAACCGCACCCGAACGCCGACAAGCTCCGCGTGGTGGAAGTGGAGCTCGGCCCCGTAAAGGCTTCGCCCACGGGGCAAGGCTCGATGACGAAAGACATCGTCTGCGGCGGCTCCAACCTTGAAGAGGGCATGCTCGTGGCCGTCGCGCTGCCGGGCGCTTGGGTGAAGTGGCACGGGGAAGGGGAGCCGGTCGAGATCAAGGAAGCGGCGCTCCGAGGCGTCGCCTCCTACGGCATGATCTGCGGCGCCGACGAGATCGGCCTCGTCGACATGTTCCCGAAGCAGGGCGAGAAGGAGATCGTCGACCTCTCGTCGCTCAAGGCCTCTCCCGGCACGCCGCTCGCCGAAGTCCTCAAGATGGACGACGTCGTCTTCGACGTCGAAGTCACCTCCAACCGCCCCGACGCCTACTGCATGCTCGGCATGGCCCTTGAATCTTCCGCCATCCTGAAAGCGCCGCTGGCCTGGAAAGCTCCTAAGATGCCGAAGGCCAAGGCAGGCGCGAAGATGCTGCCGCTTTCCGTCGAGCTGAAAGCCAAGATGCTCTGCCCGCGCTATCAGGCGCTCGTGATGCGGAACGTGAAGGTCGGCCCCAGCCCGGCCTGGCTGAAGGAGCGCCTCGCCTCCGCCGGCGTGCGTTCCATCAACAACCTCGTCGACATCACCAACTACGTCCGTCTTGAGCTCGGTCAGCCGATGCACGTCTTCGATTACGAGAAGCTCTCAGGCGGTAAGATCGTCGTGCGCGAAGCCGCCACGGGGGAGAAGATGAAGGCGCTCGACGGCGTCGAATACGGGCTCAGGTCCGGACAGCTCGTCATCGCCGATGCCGCGCGCCCCGTCGCCGTGGCGGGCGTGATGGGCGGCGATGAATCCGGCGCGACCGAAAAGACGACGACCGTCGTCTTCGAATCGGCTGCCTTCGACCCCGTCTCCGTCCGCCGCACCGCCCGCGCCCTCAACCTGCATTCAGACTCTTCCAAGCTCTACGAGAAGGGCCTCTCGACCGAACTTACGGCGATGGCGCTCGCCCGCGCCGCCGAACTCGCCGCCGAAATCTGCGGAGCCGAAGTCGCTTCGAAGGGCATCGATGCCCGCGCCTCAGCCTACAAGCCGCTCGTCTTCCCGTTCCGCCCCGCCGCAGCGGCCAAGCTGATCGGCGTCGACATCCCCGCCAAGGAGATGAAGCGCATCCTTGCCGCGCTCGGCTTCAAGGCGACATCGAAGATGCCGTCCCCGCGAAAGCGGGAATCCATGTACGAAACGTGGCGCGTGACCGTCCCGTTCTGGCGCGACCACGACATCGAAGGCGAGCGCGACCTGGTCGAGGAAGTCGCCCGCGTCCACGGCTACGACAGTCTCCCGTCCGTCGTGCCCGAAGGCCGACTGCCGCTGGCCGCTCCCGAACTCTCGCTCGCATGGGAGGATCGCATGAAGCGCCACCTCAAGGACTGGGGACTGACCGAGATCATGACGTACTCGTTCGTCTCGCGCGCGCTGGCCGAATCAGCTCCGCATGGCGACGTCGGCCAGCGCCGGACCCTGCGCGTCTCCAATCCGCTGACGGAAGAGTTCGAGTTCATGCGGACGGCGCTCGCCCCCAGCGCCCTCAAGGTCGTCGCCGAAAACCAGGAAGAAGCCGTAGAGGGCGCGCTCTTCGAGATCGCCAACGTCTACGAGACGCGCGAAGCCGACCTCCCCAAGGAGCGGCCGCATCTCCTCATCGCCTGCTGGGATCGCGACGCCGCCGGCGCCGCCGTCCTACGCGCCAAGGGCCTCATCGAACGCCTGTTCGAGGAGATCGGCATCCGCGGCTTGAAGTTCGAGCGCAACCCGAAGACCGCCGGCGTCTGGCATCCCGGACGGACGGCGGAACTGAATCTCGGCGGCATCGTCATCGGCCATCTGGGCGAGGTCCACCCGGACTTCTGCGCCAAGTTCGGCATCGAGCGCCGCGTCGCCATGACGGAAATCGAGCTCGACCGCGTGCTCGACCTCGCCTCGACGGCCAAGTTCTACAGGCCCATCCCCGAATTCCCGCGCGTGAAGCGCGACCTTGCCTTCGTCGTCGACCGGCGCGCCGAACACGCGGCCATCATCGAGAAGCTTCGGAACACGGATCCGATGCTGAAGTCGGCCGAGCTCTTCGACATCTACGAGGTGAAGACGCTCGGTCGGGACAAGAAGAGCCTGGCCTACCACCTTGAGTTCGGCGCCGACGACCGCACGCTCAAGGCCGAAGAGGTCGACCGCGTGATGGAGCAGGTCCGCGCGCGTCTCAAGGAAGGCTTCGGCGCCGAAATACGTTCATGATCAACTGACACGCATATGTCCACCCGCAGCGCGTTCGTCCAACGTCAGCACGATGAGGTCCGCGAGACGCTCGACAAGCTCCGTCAGCTCGTCCTAGCCTTCGAAGAGAAGATCCAGGAAGGGGGAGAGGCCGAGGAGTGGCAGCCGGCGGTCGACGACGCCAAATCCGGCGTCACCGCGCTCGAGCCGGTCCTGGCCGACTTCGACAACGCCGGCGTCGACCCGGAAGAGCTCGTCCAGTACGCGCAGACGATCGAGGACTGGCAGATGAAGGAGGCTGAACTCGCGAAGAAACTCTGACGATATGTCCGACGTCAACGAAGTGGACGAACTGATCGCCAAGCTCGCGAGCCATCGCGAGAGCATGGAAGAGAAGCTCCTGCAGGAACCGGACGACGACGAACTGCGCGACTTGCTTCAGGAGGTCAACGAGGCGCTCGACCTGCTCGAAGCCCAGGACGGCGAGGCGCCGCTCGGCGAGCTCGCCGATCTTGAGGCCAAGGTCGCCGAACGGCTTCAGAAGTGATATGCTGTCGGCGTGAGGCTTTAGGAGGAATATCTTCGTCGTAAGGCGAGGGAGCCTATGTATCTCGAATCTTCGAAGGACATCCTGTACCTGGTGCTGGCGTTCAGCATCCTCTGGTTCACGGCATTCGTGTGCTGGGCGCTCTATTACGTCATCACCATCCTGCGCGACGCCTCGAACGCCGTCTCGGAGATCCGCGACCGCATCAATGCCATCGACGACGCCGTCCGCACGGTGCGCGAGAAGGTCGAAGCATCCCTGGGTTCCTTCGGCATCGCCGCCGCCGGCATGAAGATGCTAGGCAGCTACTTGGCCAAGCGCAAGGAGAAGGTCGTCGAGAAGGCCGAGCGCGTCGCCGAGAAGGTGAAGAAGAAGGTCGGCAAGATGAAGCGCAAGCTCGAAGAAGAGATGGAAGACGAGTCCGAAGACATGATGTAAATGAAAAGCCCCCGACGTACGTCGGGGGTTTCGCGTTTCGGGCCCGCTGGGGTATGCTTTTCGGGAAGATTCACCAAGAACCCTATGGAAACCCAGCACGGGCTTCCGGCCATCAGCTGCCGGGACCTCAGGAAGATACAGGAGAACGGGAAGGAGCACGTCCTCATCGACGTGCGCGACGCCGCCGATTACGAAGCGGGCCACGTCGAAGGCTCGGTCCACGTGCCGGTCCACGAGCTCGACGGCAACATCGAGGCGCTCGTGCCGCACAAGGCCGCCTACGTGGTCGTCATCGGCGAGGAGCGCGGATTGGCCCCGGAAACGCACGAGCAATTGAAGGCCAAGGGCTATTCCAATGTGGAGTTCCTCCTCGGCGGCTTTGACGAATGGTGCAAACCGGCGGAGCCGGATATCGCGGACATCAAGGAAGACGCCGAGATGGATAAGGAAATCGCCGAAGACCGTGCACAACACGGCGAAGATCAGGACAACATCGAGCAGGGGACCCAGGACGAGCCGTTGATGTGACGTTCCGAAAGAAACCCTTGTAAACGTTGGCCCCTTTGAGGAAGAGTTGCTATACTTCCTACGTACTAAGACTTATCCACATAGAGATTCGTATGGCGAAGATGTCCAAGTCCCAGGTCGTGGCCGCGTTGGCCGAGAAGTGCGCCATGTCCAAGAAAGACGCCGGCATGTTCCTCGAGAACCTCGCGAAGCTCGCTGAGACCGAGGTCAAGAAGGCGGGCGAGTTCGTCCTCCCAGGATTCGGCAAGCTCGTGAAGATGCACCGCAAGGAGCGCATGGGCCGCAACCCGGCCACCGGACAGCCGGTCAAGATCGCCGCGAAGACCGTCGTGAAGTTCCGCCTCGCCAAGGCGATGAAGGACTCGGTCCTGTAGGCTTACCAAACGGGCGATCTGCTTGGGCTTCGCCGCCCGCCCCGTTCCAGCGTACGTTCAGTACGCTTCACGGCTGCGGTCGGCTCCAGCCCTGCGCATCTCATCCCGTTTGGAAAGCCTCCATAGGTTGAAAGAAAAGCCCCGTGCCGAAAGGCGCGGGGTTTTACGTTTTCGGGCGTTTCGCGGCGGGCTTGCCCTTGGCCGGCGGCTTCGGATGGGTGGGCAGCCACTCGTAGTTCCCGTTGGAACGCACGACGATGCGGTGCTCGCGCGTCGTGTTGCGCGGGACTTCGAGCCAGAGGGCGGCGAGGGCGTTGCGGACGCCGGCGGCGGTGCTGGGCGTTACGCGCCCGTCGATCTCGGCGTAGAGCAGGGGACCCTTGGTCGCCTTGGCCGCCGTCTCGAAGAAGGTGCGGATCTTCTCGGCCTCGTCGCGCTTCTGCGTGATCTGGAGCGCGATTGGCTCGTAGAAGCCGCCGATCGGCTTGATCTCATGGACCAGAGCGTCGATCTTGTGGGTGTGGTCGAGCAGCGGCGAGGTGCCGAAGACGACGCGTTGATGGCTGAGGAGCTTGGTGAGCTCGCGTTCGGTGACGATGCCGGTCGGACCGAAGGACTCGCGACGTTTCCGCCGTGTTCGCGACACTGTGGCCTCCTTGAAGGGACTGGACATCACTCTACAGGATTGACGGAAACGGGCAAAAGCGGTAGTCTGGGGAATCTTCAGCACCTTCAGGAGGCCGCATGGGACAGCATCGTCATCTCCCCGCACTTCGCCGGGAAACGATTCTCCCTCCCGGCTCCATCGACCTGCACGCGCATCGCAAGGCGCTCCGCGAGAACGACGGCCAGCTCATCCGCTGGAAGCGTCTTCCCGGTCGCGGCTGGCTCCGCGGCGTCTGCGCCGGACTGGCCTACCGCTTCGGCATGAAGCCATGGAAGGTCCGCGCGACCTTCGTCCTCGGCGCGTTCCTGCTCGGCGGCCTGACGATCGCCTACTACGTGCTCGCCGCTAGGTTCGTCCGTGCCCGCCGGCGTCTCCCCGGGGACTTCGACGCACGTACCGGACGGCATCCTCCCACGCCCCGCGCGTCTTGACCGCGCGGTTTTTTTGCGCTAGATTCGCCACAGCACCTTTTCCAAGGAGACACGCATGAAGGTCTACGCCCTGCTCACGACCATCGGCCATCCTTCGCCCTTCGCCCACCAGGTCGTCGCCGTCACGCATGCCGGCTCGATCGCGATGGCCTGCCGCAAGTTCCGCGTCGAACCGATCGTGAAGTACGATCGCGACGAGATCCGGCAGCGCCTGCCGCTGCCGCCCAAGGCCGAAGATCCCGAGTTCACGCAAGTGAAGGCGACTGACGCATCGGCGTCCGAGATCGGCCACAGCCTGCCCATCCCGCGGCTCAACAGCTTCATGAACAACACCGGCGTCTGGGTTTGCGAACTGCCGACCATCGATTGACCGCCCCTCCCGAGGGGCGTTTTCTTTCGCTCGAAATCCGGCTATACTGTCTTCAATATTCATCACCTCACTCGTATGGCCAAAGGGAACAACGCCCAGCAGAGGAATAAGAAGAAGCTGAAGGCGGGCAAGAAGAAGTAGGGTCGGGCGCGGCGGGGCTCCTACGCTTCCTGCGGAACTCGGCTCGCCCGCTTTCGCAGGCGACCGGGCTCGCGCGTCA
>JBBTWH010000021.1:0-8974 GCA_038062835.1 Patescibacteria group bacterium
CGCGGAGGGCTGATGTTTTTTCTGAGATGCGTTATCTCGCGCTGTTCGCCATCAGGAGTGCCTGTCCCTTTTGTGCCAGGCACCGAATCTACCGAATCAGGCACTTTTAGCCCTGGCACTTCGGGGTCAGACCCCAAGGATGCAAGGACGTTGCATCTTGCGCTGTTCGCCGTCCCGTCCCGTACGGTGGGAGCATGCCCACCGTCCAGTTTTTCCAACCGCATGAGGGCCGCCAGTTCGACGGCCCGCTCGACTTGAACGCGCATTGCGTCCGCCACCCGGCGGCGACGTTCTTCATGCGCGCCGGATCGGATTCTCAGCGCGACGTCGGCATCCTTGCAGGCGACCTGCTGGTGGTCGACCGGGCGGCTGCGCCTGTGCCGGGGAAGGTCGTGGTGGCGGTCCGCGGCGGGGAAATCCGCATGGAGCGTTTCCGGACGCCGACGGGCGGCGAAGAACTCGAGATCTGGGGCGTCGTCACGCACGTCATCCACGCGTTCACATGAGCGTTTTCGCCCTCGTGGATTGCAACAACTTCTTCGTCTCCTGCGAACGGGTATTCGATCCGAAGCTCGAAGGCCTTCCCGTCGTCGTCCTTTCCTCGAACGACGGCTGTATCGTGGCGCGTTCGAACGAGGCCAAGGCGCTCGGCATCCCGATGGGCGCGCCGGCCTTCGAGTGGCGCGAATCTTTGAGGCTCAACAAGGTCGTCCAGATTTCCGGCAACCACTCCCTGTACGGCGACATGTCGGATCGCGTGATGAAGACGATCATGGAGCGCGCGGAGGATGTCGAGGTCTACTCCGTCGACGAGGCCTTCCTGCGCTTCGATTCGCGCGATCCCTACGAAGCCGTCTGCCGCCGCATTCGCGCCGATGTCCGCCGTCACGTGGGCATTCCCGTCTCGATCGGCATCGCCACCACACGGACGCTCGCCAAGGCCGGAGCGACGCTTGCCAAGAAGCACGCGTCGCTCGAAGGCGTCCTGACGCTCGTCGATCATCCGCGAGTGGACGACCTTCTCGAGTCGTTCGACCCCGGGAGTCTTTGGGGCATCGGTCGGCAGTACGCCAAGCTGCTGATCGGTTCCGGCATCCGCTCGGCGCGCGCCTTCCGCGACCTGCCTGACGCCTGGATCCTGCGGCACATGGGTTCGGGAGCGCTTCGCGTGGCGATGGAACTGCGCGGCACGCCCTGCGGGGAACACGGCGCCGTCCGTGAGCATCGCAAGAGCGTCATCTGCTCGCGTTCGTTCGGCCGCCCGGTCACGACGCTCGCCGGATTGAAAGAAGCGATCGCGACGCACGTCGCTTCCGCCGCCGAGACCCTGCGCGGCGACGGTCTCAAGGCCGCGGTCCTAACGGTCTTCCTCGGATTGCGCCGCCAAGGCTACGGCCAGCCGTACCCTTCGGGACGCACTATCCGGATCGACGATCCCACCGACGACACGCCAGACCTCATCCGCGCCGCGCACGGCATCCTGGAGGGCATCTACGAACCCGGCCTCTCGTATAAGAAGGCGGGCGTGCGGATGGGGGAGCTCGCCTCGGCCGACGCCGACCAGCTGCGGCTCTTCGGGAACCGCGAGGCCGACCCGAAACGCGAGGCCGTCTGGCGCGCCGTCGACGGCATCAATGCCGAGTGGGGGACGGGCACCGTCCGATTCGCGGCCGAGGGCGTCGACCGTTCCTGGCGGCCGAAATCCGAACGCCGCTCGCCGCGCTACACGACGAGCTGGGACGAACTGCTGACGGTGCGTTGACGGCACCAGGCCCGGGGAGCGTCATTACGAAAAAAACTCCCTCATCGGGAGGGAGGCGTCAGGCGCCGGCGAGCGGCGTCGGGCCGTCGTCCTCGGCGCGCTGGAGCGCGACGAAGCGTTCGGCGACCTTCGAATGGAACTTCACGAGGCGTGAGCGCGTGAAGGCGTCGAAGGCGTTCAGGTTGCGCATGGCCGTCTCGCGGTCGACGACCAGGAACATGTTGAACGCGCAGACGATTTTCGGCGGATCGGCTTGGAGGGCGCGGTGGAGCGCATCCGACAGCAGGTTCGACGACTGGAACGGCGGGCGGCCGACGACGTCGAACTCCGGCATGTCGTTCGGGAACTCCTTGCGCAGGGCGACCATCAGGCGATGGAAGTCGGAGACGCGCGTCTTCTCGTGTCCGTGGCCGATGGCCGCCAGGCTGAAGACGGCTATCAGGATGTCGGCATAGGCGTCGACGGGCGAACGCGTCATGGCGTGCTCCTTCCGCAGGGGTTGCGACCAGGCGATGAACGGGGCGACGAGCGGGCGGACGGCTTCGATCTCGGCGCCCCAGCCGAGTTCCGAGAGGCGGGCAAGCGCACGTTTGGCGTCGATGCTGGAGAGTTCCAGGATGCCCTCTTCGCCGACGAGCCGCACGCGATGGCCGAGGATGGCCATGGACGTCGCGATCGGCAGGAAGCTCCAATACGAGTACATCGGATGCATCGGCGGAAGCGTCGGAAAGTCGCGCAGGGCGTCGGGATGCTCCGCGCGGAGCTTCCAGAGCGCGAAGTGGTAGCCCCACAAGGGGATGCGAGCCTTGTCGAGCCGGATGGCCGCCAGGCTCAGCAAGGCTGCGAGCCGGGCGGCTAAAAGGTGCATGCGCCTATCCTGGCACGTCTGCGGTTTTTCCGGCAAGATGGAAGGACTGGAAAGCGGCGTGAACGCCTCGGCGACGACGATTTTCAAACGTATCTGTCCGCTATGATGCCTCATTGGCAAAAGAGATTCCTGTCCGCCGCGCTCGTCCTGCTCGTCATCGGGGCATGGATGCTGTTCCGTCCGGAGCCCGACATGACGTTGATCGGCGACGTCATGGCCGCGCGCATCTTCTATAAGGGAGAGGCGACGCCAGCGGCGCATGTCACGGTGCCGTTCACGAGGAAGGACGACGCCTACACGATCGCCAACGTCGCTATCGATCTCAACAAGGACGGGAAGTTCGCCGCGTACGTCGTGACCGGAGGTACGCAGGAGGAATGGCTCGTGAAGAATTCGCGCGCTAAAGTCATCGAGGGCGCCAACACCTTCTCGTTCGAGATCGTCGACGCCGACGTTCCGACGCGCGACCACTTCGATCTCGTCGCCATGCTCACGGAGGAGTCGGTCGGGGAATGGGACGGGAAGATCCGCGCGAAGTCCGCGTCCGCCGAAGCGACCATCCCGTCCTTCCGGACGGAGGATTTCGGCGACCTCTTCACGCCGCATCCGGAGACCGGCGGCGCGGGCGGCATGCTCGACGCCGTGCCGGCGCCGCCGGATGCGCCGGCGACCCCGGAGCCGAGCGTCCCCAAGGAACGCTTCACGACGCCGGACGCCGCGTCCTACATGACAGACGCTTCGGATGCCGGCGGCGACGTGCCGGGAGCCGCCGCCGCGGGCGTCGTTCCGGCCGCGGACGCTCCGCCCGCGGAAGGCTCGGACTTCGAGGTCTTCCAGCCCGGAGTGCCGGACCGTTTCCAGGGTCACAACGAATGCGTGCCGACCTCCATCTCCAACGGCCTGCACTGGCTCGCGAAGCGCTACGGCTTCGAGGACAAGATGCCGGAGACGCAGGAAGAGACGATGGACGAGCTCAAGCCGGACCTCAACTGGCGGTACGAGGTCGGCGCCGGTATGAAGAACGACGTGCTTCCGGCCAAGGTCGCCTTCACCGCGCGCCATGGCCTGCCGATCTATTCGCATCGCATCGAGAGCCGCACGTACGATCCCGACATCGTCCGCAAGATCGCCGTCGAGCTGGCCAAGGGCCAGGCCGTCGAAGTCGCGATCGGCTACTACAGCTGGAACGAGAGGACGCGCGCATGGGACCGCAACGGCGGGCACATGGTGTCGGGCGTCGGGGCCTTCGGTTCGAACGGCCAGACGTACCTCGGCATCCATGACCCGGCTTCGCCGGAATCCGGCGCGCTCGACATGTACGCGGTCAGCGGCGCGCGCATGTACAACTACCGCTACCGCGGCAACTACGCCGTCTTCATCGAGTGGGCCTACGCGCAGTCGCCGAAGGCCGAATGGGTCGCCCAGCATCCGCCGGCGACGGCGCTCGACGTCTCGGGACTGGAATCGAGGAACCTGCAGGATGTCTGGTTCGTCGAGATGCTCAATATCGGGACCGCCTGGTATCCCGCGAAACAGTTCCATAAGGCGCATGGTCCCGAGTGCGAAGAAGAAGAGCATTGGCACGCCAACGCGGGCACGGCCTGGGGCCTCGAGTTCAAGGCCCACGGAAATTCCTTCGAGACGAATCCTGAACGCGTCCGTGCGCGCGAGGCTCCGCTCGCGCAGTGGACCGACCCTGGCGAGTGCGGAGCCGGCAAGACCGGTCTGGTCGACCTCCAGAACGTCATGATCAGCCGTTCGGAAGCGGGCGCGCTGGTCGCGAAGATCGTCGAGTGACATGAAACGCCTCATCATCGCGTCCGTACTGCTCCTCGTCGGAGCGGGTTGTGCCAAGGCCGACATCGCGTCGTTCGAAGAATGCGCCGCCTCGGGGAACCCCGTGATGGAGTCCTCTCCGCGCCAGTGCCGCGCCGGAGGCACGACGTTCGTCGAGACGCTTCCGTCCGACGTCCTGGATGACGGGACCTTCACGCTGAAGAAGGGTGAGACCAAAACGTCCGGGAGCGGTCTGGCGATCACGCTCGCCGCCATCGAGGACTCGCGCTGTCCCAAGGACGTACAGTGCATCTGGGCGGGAGAATTCGCCGCGCTGCTGTCGATGCGGCTCTCGGCGCCCGAGGCCCAGCCGGTCGAGGTGCGGCTCGGCCAGACCACGCGGCCGTCCGCCGAAGCGCTCGGCTACGCCTTCACGCTCACCGCCATCGACGAAGGGGCCGTCATGATCGATATCGACAAGCTATAAGACGAAAGACCCAGCCGCCGCGCGGTTTTTCTATCCGGCGCAGGCATTGAAAGCCTGCACCTGGCCGTTATAGACCGTGATCTCGCCTTGGATCTGTCCGATCAGGGCGTTGGTCTCACGCGCCAGCGCGTTGTATGCGTCGACCTTGGCGTTGTATGCGTCGCGCTCCTCGCGGGTGCGCGGCTTGTCGGACGTCTCGAGCTCCTTCTTGAGCGCATCCGAGCGGGCTTCGAGATCGGTCAGCCGCACCTTGTCCGACGCGATGGCGGCTTCGAGTTCCGCGCTGACGGCAGGGCAGTCCGAGATCGGTTTGCCGAATTCCTGCACGGCCAGCCATGTCATTCGTCCTTCGTACATGCCACGTCCGACGGCGACGCCGAGCTCGGTGAATTTCGCCTCGAGGATGTTGGCGCGATGTCCCGGACTGTCCATCCAGGCCTGCACGAGCTCGCGGTCGTCGGCGAAATTCCCGAGCGCCAGGTTCTCACCGACGGTGACATAGGCGTATCCGGCCGCTTCGATGACGTCGGCGGGACCTTCGCCGGTCGGGGATTCGTGTGCGAAGTACTGACGATCGAACATATCCTTCAGCTTGGCTTCAGCTGCGACGTCCAGCGCGGCGACGTGCCGCAGGGCCGGACGCCCGTTTTCGGCGCGGTGCCGGTTCGTCTCCGTGAAGGTGCCGTCGGCGGTCAGGCGCGCGGACGGTGCATCCTCCTTCTTGCGGAGCGGGGGAGGGGCGGAGACTTCGCCAGCCGCCGCCTTCACCGTGTCCGCCACGCGTTCCGCGGCGTCTTCGATGGGCATGAGGAGGTCGGGACGGCCGTGGACGTACCACCACCCGCCTCCGAGGGCGGCGGCGAGCACGATGAACAGCAGGAGACGTTTCATGGCGACAGTGTATCATGGAGCCATGACGTACGATGACTTCCTTTTCTACCTGCCCGCCTTCGGATCGTTCGCTCTCGTGGGCGCCTCCATCGCGTGCTCATGGCTGGTCTGGCGGCTGCTCCAGGCGCGGAAGAAAAAATCCGAGCCTGTGGAAAAGTCCCCAAAAACGTGATATACTGGGGCGGTCATTGGGGCGTTTAAGCCCCGGTAAGAAGCTCACGCTTCGATCGTATGATGATGAAGGGAATGAAGATGTGCGGCCTCCATAAGGCCGCCGCCGCGCTCGTGCTCGTCGGTGCCCTCAACTGGGGCCTGGTCGGACTCCTGAAGTTCAACCTGGTGATGACCCTCCTCGGCTCATGGCCGCTCGCGGAACGCGCGGCGTACGTGCTGGTCGGCCTCTCGGCGGTCGCGATGCTCATGGCCGGCAAGTGCTGCGCCAAGTGCGATTCCTGCGGCGCGGACATGGGCGGCGAGAAGAAAGCCTCTCCGGCTCCCGGACAGAAGATGTAAGGTCTTCCAGCCGGCCTTCCTTGACGGGAGGCCGGTTTTGCGTTACAGAAAGGCTGTCCCAACGAAAGGAGGACATATGAGATACCTTCGATGTGGAGGTTCATACTCGGAAGTCGGCCGCAAGGTCGGCGAGGCGTGCGGTCCGGACGTTCCAGACCTGCACGACCGTCTCGTCGCGTACCTGCTTGAGCACGCGACCGCCGGCAGTTATCGGAAGATGCGTGAAATCGCGATGGGCTACTCGGAGCGGACCGACCGTTCCTGGCCGTCCGCGACGGCTTTCCTGAAGGGATTGTCGGAGGGCGCCTGCGTCCCGTTCGAGATGATCGCCCTCATCGCGTACTCGGAGGAAATCATGTCGGAGTTCCTGCTGGCGCCCGCCAAGTGCTCTACGCTCGTAGTGACGACGGCGCAAGGCGCGCTCATCGGCCACAACGAGGACTACGAGCCGCACTATCACGGCAAGATGGTGCTGCTCGACGCGGAATTCGACGGCTGCCCTCGCGTTGTCGGCCTGACCTATCCGGGTCAGCTGCCGAACCTGGCAGGTTCGCTGAACTCGAAGGGCGTGGCCATCACCAACAACTCGCTCTGGCCGGAAGCGCGCCCGGGCCTCTCCAAGCAGGTCCAGCACTTCCGCGCTTCGCTCGCGGCCGATCTCGAGGATGCGGTCGAGCAGCTGGCGATGCCGCCCGTCGCGCTGACCACGTACTACACCGTGGCGCACGGGCCGTCGGGCCAGGTCGTCTCGCTCGAGGTTTCCAACGCGCTGACCGCGCACGAATCGGTCGCGCTCGCGACGGTCGGTCCCGGACCTTTCTGCCACACGAACCACGTACTCTCGCTCCGGCTGAAGGAGCCGGATCCGGCGGTCGTGGCCGGCGGCAACCACAGCCTGGCCCGCCTGGCCAAGCTGAAGTCGATGCCGCGGGAGAAACTGCCGCGCACGCCGGAAGAGATGCTCGATCTGCTCTCGACCAACGACGGAGTCCTGCACCGCACTCCAGAGCAGAACCCGACCAGCGTCACGCTGGCCACCGTGGTCATCAGGCCGCAGACCAGGGAACTCTGGGTCCGCGACGCCGACCCCTCCGCCGAACGCCGCGACTGGCGTTTCGACCTCAACGCGTCCTCGCTCGACTGAGCGGGGATTTTTCGTTACTGGAACCGCGCGTGGTACACTCTAAGCGCTAGACCTCTCGGCATCTTTTCGTAGCAGCCATGGCTCCGAACTTCATCTGGCGAAACGTCACCATCCCGGACCGCGTCTTCCTGGCGGTCCTGTTCACCGGCCTCGCGGCCGTCCTCTGGCTTTTCGCGCAAGCGTATTTTCCCGGGATGGAAAGCCCGCTTTCCTCGTTGAAGCGCCTCCGGAACGTCGTCGTGGTCCAGGACCAGGCGGTCGGTTCGAACGTCGTCGTCTCGTACGCGGCGCTGTCCGCCCCCTCGTTCATCGTGGTGCGCGCCGAAGGCTCCGAACCGGGAAGGATCCTGGCCGTGAGCCGTCTCCTGCCGGAAGGCGAAGCGCACAATTTCCGAGTCCCGGTCGAAGGGGGACTGCCGACAGGCTTCTATTACGCCATCCTGAGGCGCGACGACGGCGACGGAACGTTCGACCCCGTCCGCGACGGTTTGGTCCGCGACGCGCGCGGAGCCGTGGCCATCACGCGGTTCCTGGTTTCCGACGCGCCTTCGCGTTGAACGCCGCCGGGTGCGGATCGGACGAAGGGTCGACGACCATCTTGCAGGTCCGCAGGATCGATTCCGCGCGCCCCATCCGGAGCTTCGCGGCGCGGGCGAGCTGTTTCGGCGTGCGCTGCGCCACGTCGCGGCAGAGCATCATCTCGCGATCGGAAAGGGAGGCGAGTTCCTTGGCGCTGAGCTCGTGAAGCACCGTGATGGGATAGAGCGAAGCGTGGTCGACGAAATGCGCGAAGGATTCGTCCTTGGGGTAGTTCCAGCCGAGCAGGCGGATGCCCTTGCATTCGCCGAACTTCATCGAACGCGACGATATCTTGCCGTTGGTGACGATCCAGAGCGAGTCGAACTTCGGGCATTTGCCTTGCCGGGCGCCGTCGTTCAGATCCTGGAAGCGCGTCCAGGCGGCCATGACGTCGCGCAGTTTCACGAAATAATCGAAGTCGTTCCGGAACTTCGCCTCGATCATGACCGTCTTGCCGTCCTTCTTGGCCAGGATGTCCACTTCATGGTCCACGCAGGCTCCGTGGAATTCCTCCGGATAGCTCGTCTCGTAGCCGTAGGCGTTCAGGATCGATCCGACGTATTTCTCGAACTTGAATCCGGCCGGTCCGAGCTTCAGGAGGCCTTCGCGCAGGGTGTAGCGGTAGCTGTGGGCGCGGCTTTCGCGCTTGAGCTGTTGATTGACCAGGGCGGCGATCTGGCGCGTGGTCGTCCCGTTCTTGACCCGTTCGGCGACGGCGTTCAAGATGCGGTCCACGAGATGGTCCGGGACGCCGGAACGCCGCAACCCGCCGCGCAGCTTTTCCCTGCTGAAACTCTCGGTGGCGCCGGTGGATTTCACGATATACATATGCGGCATTCTACCATATACTGATGACGATATGACGCATGTCCCGCACCGACGTTTCGGCAATCTCCTCGATGCGATCCGCGAGCTGGTCTTCGGGCTGGAGGACGGCCTCGTCTCGACGCTCGG
>JBBTWH010000021.1:9074-45290 GCA_038062835.1 Patescibacteria group bacterium
GACGAGGTCGCCATCCTGGTGAAGCGCATCACCGCCGACAAGAAGCTCTGGCTCGAGGAGATGGTGGCCAAGGAACTGCGCATCGGCGCCGGCGACCTGGAGGAGCCGAAGTCGCGCGCGCTGATCATGGGCGCCGCGTACATCGCCGGCGGCGCGGTGCCGGTCCTGCCGTTCCTTGTTCTTCCGGTCGGCGCCGCCTTGCGCGTCTCGGTCGTCGCGACGATCGCCGCGCTCTTCGCCATCGGCTTCGTGAAGGCCGGCGCTACAGGCCGCAGCCGGTGGAAAGGCGGCATGGAGATGGTCGTAGTCGCGTCCCTCGCGGCGATCATCGGCTACATGATCGGAGGCTTCATCGGCGGCGTCTTCGGACTCAAGGTCTAGCGTATGGTCGACAAGAAGCACCTGCTCAAGGACTTCGGGGTCATCGCGCTCAGCCTCCTGCTCGCGATCGCGCTCGAACGATCTGGTCTCGTCGAGCATCTGCTCACCGCCACGCCGAAACTGCGCGTCATCGGCAGTTTCTTCGCCGGCATGTTCTTCACTTCGATTTTCACGACGGCGCCGGCGATCGTCGCGCTCGGCGAGATCGCGCGATCCGGTTCCGTCCTCGCCACCGCCGCGGTCGGCGCGCTCGGTTCCGTCGTCGGCGACATGCTCATCTTCTCGCTCGTCCGCGACCGTCTCTCGGAACACCTGATGGAACATCTAAAGGACAGCGAAGGATGGGCGCGCTTCGCGGTCCTGATCCGCACGCGCTCCTTCCGGCTCGCCTCGCTCTTCATCGGCGGACTCATCATCGCCTCGCCATTCCCCGACGAGCTCGGCATCAGCCTGATGGGCTTCTCGAAGATGAAGATGCGCTGGTTCGTCCCGCTTTCCTATTCGTTCAACTTCGCGGGCATACTCATCATCGGCCTCGCCGCCAAGGCCATCGCCTGAACATATGCCGGAGCATCCGCATTCCCACCACGTCCACGAGACCCGCCGTTTCCCCAAGGGATTCCTTTGGGGCGCCGCGACCGCGGCCTATCAGGTCGAGGGAGGCAACGTGAACGCCGACTGGTGGAAGTGGGAACAGACGCGCGGCAAGATCAGCGACGGTTCCGTCTCCGGCCTCGCCTGCGATCACTATCATCGCTACGAGGAAGATCTCGATTTGGCGGCGGGCCTCGGCAACAACGCGCACCGGCTTTCGATCGAGTGGGCGCGCATCGAGCAGAAAGAAGGGGAGTGGTCCGAGACCGAGCTCGCTCACTACCGCAAGGTGCTCGAGGCCGTCCGCGCGCGCGGCATGAAGGTCATGCTGACGCTTTGGCACTTCTCGCTGCCGCAGTGGTTCGCGGCGAAGGGCGGCTGGGAGCATCCGCTCGCCGTCGCGCGGTTCGAGCGCTATACGAAGAAAGTCGTCGAGGAACTCGGAGATCTGGTGGACATCTGGCTCACGATGAACGAGCCGAACGTCTACGTCAGCCAGGGCTACCTGTCCGCCGGCTGGCCTCCGCAGAAGAAGAACGCGCTTCTTTCGCAGATCATCGCGCTTCGCCTCGCCAAGGCGCACCGCAAGGCGTATCGCTCCATCAAGAGACTCCGCCCGGAGTCGCAGGTCGGGCTGGCGCAGAACGTGCTCTCGATCGAGGCGTACGACAGCCACTCCTTCAAGGATTGGATCGGCACGCGCGTCATCGATTGGTGGTGGAACCATCTTTTCTATTTCTTCACCAAGGGCACGCACGATTTCCTCGGCATCAACTACTACTTTCATTACCGCCTCAAGAAGTTCGGCTGGCCGCCGACGACCTTCTTCGCCGAGGTGCGCAAGGAGCGGCGCGACACCAGCGACGTCGGCTGGGAACTGAACCCGGCGGGCATCTTCAAGGTCCTGAAGGACCTAGAGTCCTACAAGCTGCCCATCTACATCACCGAGAACGGCCTGCCGAGCTCGAACGACGACCGCCGCAAGCGCTATCTCGTGGCCGTCATCAAGGAGGCCTGGCATGCCATCCAGTCCGGCGTCGACGTGCGCGGTTATTTCTTCTGGTCGCTGATCGACAACTGGGAGTGGGAGAAAGGGTTCGCCGCCAAGTTCGGCCTGGTCGAAGTCGATTTCGCCACCCAGAAACGCACGCCGCGGGGAAGCTACAGCGTCTTCAAGGCCATCTGCGAGGACAACGGCCTTCCGCACGAGATGCTCCGCTATATAGGGCACGCGGTGGACCAGCCGTATGAGCCGCTGCCGACGGGGGTGCATGCGAAACAGAACCCCTCCGGCCTTCGGCCACCTCCCCTTTAGCGAAGGGGAGGATTTTCAAAACAAGACCCCCTCTTTGCTGAAGAGGGGGCAGGGCGAGTTCGGTCACGGTGACTATCTAGAGAACTTGTCGACCAGGTGTCTCGAGATCTTCCGCATCGTCTGTTCGCTCACGGCGGTGACGGTCACGATGCGCTTGGTGGACGGGATGTAGGTGCGGAGCTGGAGGCGGGCGCCGATCTTCACGAACTGCTGGGCCTTTTCGGCGTTCCAGCCGGGGACGGTCGGCGCTTCGGCGGCGTAGACGGCGATGATGTCGGCGCAATCGGCGCAATCCTTCTTTGCGTCGGCCTCGGAAAGCTTTTCCGGCGAGCGGAAGTACTTCACGGGCGGAGCGAAGCGTTCGACGGCCGGTTCGACGTCCGTCACGCCCACGACGCCCGCGGCCGTCAGGTCGTCGGCGGTCACATCCAACGTCTTCGGACCGTCCGCGAGGGCCGTGCCGGCCATCAGGGCGAGGAGTCCGAACGTCCACAGGCGAGTTTTCGTGTTGTGGCGCATGTATCTTCAGTATACACTGGACCTGAAAAGACCTGCCATGCCGCTCCGCACCCTCAGTCCGCTCGCCAAGACGTTCAAGACGTTCTTCGGGCGCGACACCGCCATCCTGCGCGAAGCACTCAAGGCCATCCGGCCCGAGGAGCTCGCCATCATCGTCAACAACCTCTCCGAAGGGGAGCAGCTTCAGGCGCTTTCGCTGCTGGACGACGAGAAGCTTTCGCGAGTCATTTGGGAAGTCAGTCCGCACGCCCGGCACGAGCTGCTCTCCAAACTCGGGACGGAGCGCTTCCTGAAGCTCATCGCCGTACTCGAATCGGACGAAGCGGTCGACCTTATCCAACAGCTCGATAAGCGCCGCAAGGATCGCATCGTCGAGGCGCTCCGCAAGGCCGACCCCAAGCGCATCCTGCCGCTGCTCGGATTCGAGGAGGAGACGGCCGGCGGCCTCATGAAGACGGAGTTCTTTCGCGCGGAAACAGGCAAGACGGTCGAGGACGTCCGCAGGGCGCTTTCCGTCTCGACGGGCTTCCAGAAGTCGGCGACCGTCTACTTGACCGACGCCGGCGGCGTCCTGCTCGGGACCGTCTCGCTCGTCCGCCTGGCGACCGCGCCGGCCGGCACGATCGTCGACGACTTGATGCAAAGGACTTCGGAATCCCTGCCCGCGGCGATGCCGCAGGACGAGGTCATCCATCGCTTCAGCGATCTCGACGCCTTTGAGCTCCCCGTCGTCGATCCGCGCGGCAAGCTCATGGGCGTCATCACCGCCGACGACATGTTCGACGTCATCAAGGAGTCGCTGACGGAAGACCTCTCCCGCTTCAGCGGAACGTCGGAAGACGAGCACATCACGGACCCGGCCTGGCTCTCCATCAAGCGGCGTCTGCCGTGGCTTGTCGTCAACCTGGCCACCGCGCTCTTGGCTGCGGCGGTCGTGACCAGGTTCCAGGACGTCATCGCCGAACTCGTCATCCTCGCCGCCCTGATGCCGGTCGTCGCCGGCATGGGAGGCAACGCCGTCACGCAGACGCTCGGCGTATCCATCCGCGCCCTGGCGCTGGGCCAGTTGCACCCGCTCGACCTCGCCAAGATCGTCGGCCGCCAGATGCTGACGGGCGCCGCCAACGGCATGGTCACCGGTCTCATCATCGCCTGCGTCGCCTTCGCCTGGACGAAGAACCTCAGGCTCGCTCTCGTGCTCGTGGCCGCCATGACGGTCAACCTGTTCATCGCGGGCCTCGGCGGCGTCCTCATTCCCGTCACGATGAAGCGCCTGAAGATCGATCCGGCCCTGGCCTCGACCGTCTTCGCCACCACGCTGACCGACATCGTCGGCTTCTTCACCTTCCTCGGCCTGGCGAGCGTCCTCCTCACATGAAAGTCCACTTCTACGGCGCCGCCAAGGAGGTGACCGGCACCTGCTACCTGCTCGAGACGGGAAGCCACAAGGTGCTGATCGATTGCGGCATCTTTCAGGGCGGCAACGGCGATTCTAAGCGCAACCTCCTGCCATTCCCGTTCAAGCCGTCGGAGATCGACGCCGTCTTCGTCACGCATCCGCACATGGACCACGTCGGCCGCGTGCCGCAGCTGGTGAAGCGCGGCTACCGCGGGCCGATCTTCGCCACGCCGCCGACCGTCGAGCTGGCCCAGCTTCTCTGGCACGACATGCTGAACGTGATGAAGGACGCCAAGAAGCGCGACAAGATCGAACCGATGTACGACCTGCACGACGTCGAACGGGCCGCCGAGAAGCTCGAGGACGTCGAATACGGCAAGGAGGTCGCGATCTGCGCCGGCGCCGTCACCGCGGTCTTCCATGACGCGGGCCACGTGCTTGGCTCGTCGTTCATCGAGTTCCGCGTCGACGGCAAGACGATTGTCTTCTCGGGCGACGTCGGTAACGACGACGTGCCGCTCATGCGCCCGCCCGAGCGGCTGCCCGCCCTCGACGCGCTCGTGGTCGAATCGACCTACGGCGACCGCCTGCACGAGGCGCCCGAGACGCGCGTCGAATCCCTGCGCGAGGCGATCAAGCACGTCATCGCCAAGAAAGGCGTGCTGATGATCCCGACCTTCGCCATCGAGCGCACCCAGGAGATCATCCTGACCCTGCATCATCTGGCCGAACAGGGGGAGATCCCGCGCGTGCCGGTCTTCCTCGACAGTCCGCTGGCGATCGCCGCCACGCACGTCTATGAGGAATACTCCCGCTACTTCAACGACGACGCCGAGAAGGAGATCCTCTCCGGCCACGACCTCTTCAAGCTGCCGGGCTTCCTGGCGACCAAGACGGTCGATATGTCGAAGAAAATCAACGAGGTCGTCGCGCCCAAGGTCATCCTGGCCGGCGCCGGCATGATGACGGGCGGTCGCATCCTGCATCACCTCGTCCGCTACCTGCCGGACCCGAACTCGATGCTGATGATCGTCGGCTTCCAGGCCGCCGGAACGATCGGCCGCAAGCTCTATGAGGGCGCGAGGGTCGTGCGCATCCATGGCCAGGACGTCCACGTGAACGCCACGGTCAAATCCGTCGGCGCCTGGAGCGCTCATGCCGACCAAGCCAAAATCTTGAGGTGGATCGGCGAGGCCGAGAAAAAGCCGAAAGTCGTGCTCATCACGCACGGCGAAGAACACGCGGCCGAAGCGCTCGAACGCAAGCTACGCCGCGACATGCACATCGACGCCTACGTGCCGTCACCCGGACAGGTCTTCGACCTGCACGCCTGAAGAGCGAACCGCCCCGCCGTACTTTGGGGCGGTTTTTATGGCTGAAATCGGCTGATAAATGCTGTCACAAAGCATTGACAAAATCATCGAAATATGCTAGACTGCTCCTGTCCAGATTGACCGGCATCCACCTCGGCCAAGGAGGCCAAAAATGAAAGTTCTCAAGCCCAGCGTCGTCGCTCCCGTCCGTTTGGTCCCATTCCTCGTCGCGGTAGCCGTGGCATTCGTGGTGTTCTTCTCCTATACCATCGGACACTCCGATGGCGAGGAGATCGGCTATGACCTCGGCTTGCACGCCAGCGGAGATGATGAGCAGCGTGCGCACAGGGCGGCTGCCAGAATTTTACGAGCTACTCAACCGCAGCCCGCGCCCGCCGTCGTGATGACGGAGACGCGGACCGTCGTCTGCGAGGACGTCGAGCGCGCCTACGACGCCTGCGTCGCCGACATGTCATGCGCCGCCGAGCGGCTCGGCGTACTCGGACAGGATATCCTGACCTGCGAGACTCCGGCGGAATCGCCCGGCGCTTCCTCGGTAAGGAGACGTAAGTGAAGGGAAACAAGGACATCGCCCTCTTCATCGTCATCTGCATCTTGCTCGACGCCGTATTCATCGTCGGCTTCATGCTCGTCCCGAAGGCGATCGTCGTCGTCGGCATCGCGCTCGGCGTCGCCGTGTCCGCGTTCATCCTCCGCTGTCTCTCGCCGCATTTGGCGCGACGCGCCATGCGGCTCCATCGCCGCTTCCGAAGAATCCTGCGGCAACGGCGCTTCGCCCGACGCGAAGCACGGTCCTAGGACGGGAAATCGCTTCCGCTCGAAAATGAAAGGAGCGTCTCCGATGCTCACCACGCTCGTCGTCATCGCCGCAGTCGCCTGCGTATTCGCGATCCCATCGCCGGATATGAAGGCGCTTCAACCGCCGACTGTCGTCGAACATCACCACCACCACTATCGGGTGACGATCGTCCGCCACCAGATGCTCATCCAAGCGCAGATCGACGTCCTGGCCGTGAACGCGATGCGCGAGCCCGAGCCGGTCCGTTTTCCTGAGGCTCGTTCCCTCGTCCGCTCCACGACCGCCAGCCAGCGCTATCTGCGCGGCCGCTAGCCTGCCCTGACTCTCTCCTAGATACGGACCCTCTCCGGGGTCCGTTTTCTTTTTCAGCCTCCGCGGCTTGACAATATCGCGAAATGCTGGTAGCCTCGGACCGTTCTTCGAAAATCCATCCATCCGCCTGAAGACCGCTTTTTTGGAGGGTTCCGATGCGCAGATACGCCATTTCGACGCTGTTCCTCGTGTTTGCCCTGATCGCTTGCGCCGGCCGCCAGGTCCATGCCAGGTCGATTCCGGCTTCCGTGCCCGCCTCGATCCACGCGGCCAAGGCCTCGGAGGCCGTCGAGGCTTCCACCGTCGAGTCCGCCCCCGTCGCTTCGGCGAAGGGGGAGCCTGAGCTCAAGACCAAGCAGCCGATCGATCCGGATGTCCGCGCGGCGGCCGAGAAGATGCGCCGCATCCCGTCGCCCGCTCCGCTCGCGAACGATGACGACATCCTCGCGGCCCTCAAGATCGACACCTCCCGGCTTCGGGAGATCGACCGCCAGGCCGCCGAGGAGTTCGACGGCCTGATCGCCCAGATCAAATCCGATGAGCGCGCTCTCCGTAAGAAGCGGCTTGCCGCGCGGCGGCCGAGACCCAATCCCAAGGCCGCCGCAGGTTCTCTCATCGTCGTTCCATCCGCCGTCACGCCGCCGCTCGCGTCGGCTCCGGCCGCGCCATCGATCCTTAACGCATCGCCGAGGACTCCGAACGTCCTCACCGCGCTCGCGCCGAAAGTCCGCTCGAATCCGAACTCCGAAACTTTCAGCCTCTTCGTTCCCGACCGCGATTCCGTCAAGAATATCCGGGCCTACGTGTCCGCCTGCATCATCTGCGCATTCCTCGTCGTCGGCATCGGCATCCTTTCCGGCCTCCTGGTCGGTTCGCGACGGAATCGCCGACTCAGGGCGATCGTCTCCGCTCCGTACGACCACCTGCCCGATGGCACCGTCCTCATCCTGGAAGTCATCGCCGGAAACTTCGTCACGACCGGCGTCATAATGCCGCCGCCACGGTCTGAACCCATGCAGGACGTACCCTCGAGAGCGCCCTCGCCGCATGACAAGTTCGATCTCACTGATACGCCCGCGGAACCCGAACCGCCATCCAAGCCCAAGTCCGGACCTGCAGCCCTCGACGATCGGTTCGTCTTCGCTGCCGGCACCGGCAAGATCATGACTTCCGAATTCGCTCACGAAGCGAGCGGCGTCACGGACGCCTCCTCTCCGCCCGATGAACCGGACTCGCCGTCCATGTCCGCTCCGAACATCGTTTACGAAGACGATGCGTCCACGCTCCCGGACGCCACGGCCGCCTCGACCGCCCTCAACTGAGGACGGTCGTTTTCTTTTCCTGGGTCCATTTGACGTGTTCGCCACAAGGCGAACTACCCTGTTATCATTGACACGACCGTCGACAAACGGTATTTTGCTTTTTCATGGAGTTCAAGCTCAAAGCCCCATATAGCCCCGCCGGAGACCAGCCGCAAGCCATCGAAAAGCTCGTGGCCGGTTTGAAGTCCGGCCACGAGATGCAGACGCTGCTCGGCGTGACCGGTTCCGGCAAGACCTACACCGTCGCCAACGTCATCCAGCAGGTCCAGAAGCCGACCTTGGTCCTGGCGCACAACAAGACCTTGGCCGCCCAGCTCTGCAACGAGTTCCGGGAGTTCTTCCCGGACAACGCCGTGGAGTATTTCGTGTCGTACTACGACTACTACCAGCCGGAAGCCTACGTCCCCTCGAGCGATACCTACATCGAGAAGGAGGCGATGATCAACCAGGAGATCGACCGTCTGCGCCACGCCACCACCCAGGCGCTGCTGACGCGCAAGGACGTCATCATCGTGGCGTCCGTCTCCTGCATCTACGGCCTCGGCGCGCCGGAGGCCTACGAGAAGACGCTCCTGCACTTCAGGAGGGGAGAGCGCATCACGCGCGCGGAACTGCTCCGGCGTTTCATCGACATGCAGTTCGAGCGCACGACCGCCGACCTCACGCGCGGCAAGTTCCGACTGCGAGGCGAGACGCTCGAGGTCATGCCCGCCAACGAGGAGATGATCTATCGCATCGAGACGGGCCTCGGCGACATCAAGGAGATCTATCGCATCGATCCGATCACGCGGAAGCGCGCCGAACGCGTCGAAGACGTCTGGATCTTCCCGGCCAAGCACTTCATCACCGACGCCGAGGACCGCAAGCGCGCGCTCGTCGAAATCGAGGCCGAGCTCAAGGGCCAGCTCGAGAAGTTCAAGAAGGAAGGGAAGCTCCTCGAGGCCGAACGGATCGAGCGCCGCACGCGCTTCGACATGGCGATGATGAAGGAGGTCGGTTTCTGCCACGGCATCGAGAACTACTCGCGCGTACTCTCGGGCCGCCCCGCCGGTGCCCCTCCGGACACCCTCTTATCGTATTTTCACGAGGACTTCCTGCTCGTCATCGACGAGTCGCATGTGACGATCCCCCAGGTCGGCGGCATGTCCGCCGGCGACGCCGCCCGCAAGAAGACGCTCATCGACTACGGCTTCCGTCTGCCGAGCGCGGCAGACAACCGCCCGCTCACCTGGAAGGAATTCGAGGACCGCATGCCGCAGGCGCTGTTCGTCTCGGCCACGCCAGGCAAGTACGAGGCCGAGCATGCCGATCAGACCGTCGAGCAGATCATCCGTCCGACCGGACTGGTCGACCCTGAAGTCATCGTGAAGCCCGTCACCGAGGATCTCGCGTCCGGCTACAAGGGCCAGGTCGAGGATCTCATCGAGCGCATCAAGGACCGCGTCAAGAAAGACGAACGCGTGATGGCGACGACCCTCACCAAGAAGATGGCGGAGGACCTGACGCAGTACCTCGAATCGCTGAAGGTGAAGGTCAAGTACATCCACTCAGACGTGCAGACGCTCGACCGCATCCGGATCCTGCACGAGTTCCGCAAGGGCGTCTTCGACGTGCTCGTCGGCGTGAACCTCCTGCGCGAAGGCCTCGACCTGCCGGAGGTCTCGCTCGTCGCCATCCTGGACGCCGATAAGGAAGGCTTCCTCCGCTCGGAGACCTCGCTCATCCAGACGATCGGCCGCGCCGCCCGCAACGTCGGCGGCCAGGTCGTGCTCTACGCCGACCACGGCACCGGATCGCTGGACCGCGCCATCAAGGAGACGAACCGCCGCCGCGAACGCCAGCTCGCCTGGAACAAGGAACACGGCATCACGCCGACGACCATCAAGAAGACGCTGACTTCGATGTTCGGCGAGATCGAGAAATCGCGCGAGAGGGCCGCCAAGAAGAATCTCCAGCTGGAGGCCGCCGCCGAGAAACGGCCGGTCGAGGAGGTCCTGCGCGAGAAAGAAGAGCAGATGCGCGAAGCCGCACGGTCGCTCGAGTTCGAGCTCGCGGCGCTGCTGCGCGACGAAATAGCGACGTTAAAGAAGAAAAAGAAAGCGCCCGACCCTGTCGATAATCGTTCCAAAAGGTAGCATCGACTGTCTCAAGAACATGCAAGAAAACATCGTCATCAAAGGCGCGAGGGAACACAACCTCAAGAACGTCGACCTTACGCTGCCGCGCAACAAGCTGATCGTCCTGACGGGCGTCTCGGGTTCGGGCAAATCGAGCCTGGCTTTCGATACCATCTTCGCCGAGGGCCAGCGCCGCTATGTCGAGTCCCTCTCGGCCTATGCCCGCCAGTTCCTGGGCCAGATGCAGAAGCCGGACGTCGACGAGATCGAAGGGCTTTCCCCCGCCATCGCCATCGACCAGAAGGCGCATTCCTCCAACCCGCGCTCGACCGTCGCCACCATCACCGAGATCTACGACTACCTGCGCGTGCTCTACGCCCGCGTCGGGCGGCCGCATTGCGTCGTCTGCAAGAAGGAGATCCGCAAGCTGACGCAGGAGGAGATCGTCGACGCCGCCATCGAGCGGACGAAGGCCATCCATTCCGCGCAGGTCGCCGAGAACAAGGCCGTCGCCGGCAAGGAATCGCTCCTGAAGAAAAAGAAGGTCCACTACGACCACATCCAGGTGCTGGCGCCGATCGTCCGCGGACGCAAGGGCGAGTACATGCAGATGCTCAACGACCTCTATACGGGCGGCTTCTCCGACGTGCGCATCGACGGCAAGTGGAAGAATTTGCGCCAGCGCATCAACCTCGCCAAGTACGGCACCCACACCATCGAGCTGCTCGTCGACCGCGTGCCGCTCGGCTGGCCGCTCGAGAACAACAAGGGCTTCCGCTCCCAGCTGGCCGAAGCCGTCGAGACGGCCCTCGATCGCGCGGGCGGCGTCGTGACCTTCATCTACTCCGACGGCAGCGAGCATGTGATGTCGTCCGAGTACGCCTGCCCGGACGACGGCTTCTCCTTCCCGGAAGTGGAGCCGCGCCTCTTCTCGTTCAACAGCCCGTACGGCGCCTGCCCCGAGTGCCACGGCCTCGGCACCGAATCCGTCTGGAGCGAGAAGCCCTGCGCCGAATGCCATGGCGCCCGCCTCCGCAAGGAAGCCCTGCACGTCTGGCTCGGCGGCAAGCGGAGCATCCTCGACATCACGAGCCTTTCGATCGACGAGGCGGCCGAATTCTTCAATAGGCTGAAGCTCAACGACACCGAGAAGGAGATCTCGCTCTCAGTCCTCAAGGAAATCACCTCGCGCCTGCAGTTCATGCTGGACGTCGGCTTGAATTACCTGACGCTCTCGCGCAAGGCCGGCACGCTCTCGGGCGGAGAAGCCCAGCGCATCCGCCTCGCCTCGCAGATCGGTTCGAAGCTCGTCGGCGCGCTCTATGTGCTCGACGAGCCGACCATCGGCCTGCATCAGCGCGACAACGACAAGCTGCTCGAGACGCTCACGCATCTGCGCGACCTCGGCAACACCATCTTGGTCGTCGAGCATGACGAGGACACCATCTTCACCGCCGACTATCTCGTCGACTTCGGCCCGGGCGCCGGCAAGCACGGCGGCCGCGTCGTCGCGCAGGGATCGATGCCGGACGTCCTCCAGAAGGGGAACGCCAACAAGGATTCGCTGACGGTGAAGTACCTGAACGGCGACCTGAAGATCGCCGTGCCGCGCACGCGCCGCACCAAGGACAAGGGCTCGATCAAGATCAAGGGCGCGAGCGAGAACAACCTGAAGGACATCGACGTCGAGTTCCCGCTCGGCAAGTTCATCGCGCTCACGGGCGTTTCCGGCTCCGGCAAATCGACCTTGATGGAGGACGTGCTCTGGAAGTCGCTCTCGAACAAGATCTACGGCACCGCCCACCGCGTCGGCAAACACAAGCAGATGCTCGGCTTGGAGCATCTCGACAAGGTCATCGTCATCGATCAGTCTCCGATCGGACGGACGCCGCGCTCGAACCCGGCGACCTACACCGGCAGCTGGACGTTCATCCGCGAGCTCTTCGCCTCGACGCCGGAAGCGCGCATGCGCGGCTATCAGATCGGACGCTTCTCCTTCAACCGCCCCGGCGGCCGCTGCGAGAACTGCGAAGGCAACGGAACCATCGCCATCGAGATGCACTTCCTGCCGACGGTCTACGTCCAGTGCGACGTCTGCAAGGGCCGCCGCTTCGACCGCGAGACGCTCGAGGTGAAGTACAACGAGAAGTCCATCCACGACATCTTGAAGATGACGATCGAGGAAGCCGCGACGTTCTTCCGCGACGTCCCCTGGATCCACGACAAGATCAAGCTGCTGCGCGAGGTCGGTTTGGATTATCTCGAGCTCGGACAGAGCGCCACGACGCTCTCCGGCGGCGAAGCCCAGCGCGTGAAGCTCGCTTCGGAGCTCTCCAAGCGCCAGACCGGCCGCACCATCTACCTGCTCGACGAGCCGACCACCGGCCTGCACTTCGCCGACATCGACAAGCTGCTCGAAGTGCTTCATCGCCTGGTGAACTACGGCAACACCGTGCTGGTCATCGAGCACAACCTCGACGTCATCAAGACGGCCGACCACGTCATTGACCTCGGTCCCGAAGGCGGCGACCGCGGCGGCCAGGTCGTCGCGACGGGCACGCCGGAGGAGATCGCCCGCAACGCGAAATCGGTCACGGGCAAGTATCTGAAGAAGTATCTGAAATGAAAACGCCTCAGCGCCGAGGGCGCGAGGCGGGAGCGGGGACGTCGGGCGGCATCCAGTAGTGGCGTCGTAGGACGTCGGGAGTCAGGATGCGCGGATGGGTGAGCCATTCGGTCGCCGTCTTCCGACGGAGGCCTTCGCGCTCTTCGCGTTCGGTGAAGCACATGGGCGCGGCCAGGGCTCGGACCGTCTTGTCGAACTCGACGCCAGATCCGGGGCCGCCCTGGGTCGTGACCGTCGCGGATTCGATGTGTCGGGCGGTCGCGCCGCACCAGACGATCAGGGCCGGCAGGCATTGGACACAGCCGTCTTCGAGGACGGCTTCGACCGCAGGCAACGTCACGCCGTGCGTCACGCCAGCCTTGAGGACGTCGTGCCAGTACCAGGCGGTCGGCTTGAAGGCGTCGACCAGGCGGATGCGCAGGCGGACCCAGTCCTCCTTCATGTCGCGCGCCGCGACGCAGAAGTCGCGGAAGGCGAAAAGCTGTCCGGCGTGCGAAGCGTCCGTCAGGACAAATTCCCTCATCGAAAGGTCCTTTCCGTTCGGAGCCAGCCTGCATGTCATCATACGCCGCCGGAAAAAGGAAGTCCGCTCGCGGACGTGAGTCAACGCCAGGGGGTCTGACCCCCTGGCGTCTTGACAAATCGCTTGAATAGAGTGTACAAACTCGGTACCGAAAGTACCTTTCCGGCTCGTCGCAAGACGGGCCAACGTCAGAGGAGATTGCCATGAAGACCGATCAGATCGCTACGTTCACCCGCAGCACAGTCGTCGACCTCGACGCCGATCCCTTCGTCCACTATGGCTGGAAGGTCTTGCCCATTGACCAACCCCCCAACGTCATCAATGGGCAGTTCGCCTTCAACCCCTCCAAGCTCTCCCTCTACCTCTCGGAGAAGCAGAAGGGTAACGGTTGGATCGTGGGCAACCAGCTCCTCGAGGAGCTGAAGACCCATCCGGTCTTCAACGCCAACCTCCTCGACTGGCTCCTCAAGCCGGAGAACCAGCACCTCATCCCCGAGGAGTGGAAGAGGAATGCCGTGTTCTTCTGGGGGACCATCTACCGCAACCCGGACGGGCGCCGGTGCGTGCGCAGCCTCGACTGGCTCGGCGGCGCGTGGGGCTTGTGGTGGTGCTCGGGCTGCCGCTGGCTCGCCCACGGCTGGCGCTCCGGCAGCCCGGCCGCGGTGTCCGCGAGTTAGCGCTCGGCCCCGTTCCCCGTCAGCACTCAAACCCTTAGCCCTCAGCCCTTCCGCATTCGCGCGTAGGGCTGATGTTTTTTCTGAAATGCTCTACAGTATCCCACATGAGGTTGCCATCACGACTCAAACTCAAGGAACCCGAGATTCCCGAAAGCCCCGGCGTCTACTATATGAAGGACGCCGAGGGGAAGTTGCTGTACGTCGGCAAGGCCATTTCGCTAGCGCGGCGCATCCCGCAGTATTGGCAGAGGCCGCATGGGGAGCACATCGAGAAGATGGTGCCGTTCATCGCCGAAGTCGACTGGCAGCTGGTGCCGACGGCCATCGAGGCGCTCATCCTCGAGGCCAACGAGATCCGCAAGCTCAAGCCGCCGTATAACGTCATCGGCAAGGATGACTCGAGCTTCCTGCATCTCGCCATCACGAACGAGCCGTACCCGAAGCCGATCCTGATCCGCGGGTACGAACTGGAAGCTACGCCCAAGAAGAAATTCAAATGTGTCTTCGGGCCGTACACGTCTTCCTCCTCGCTTCGTGCCGCGCTGGAACTGACGCGCAAGATGTTCCACTGGTCGGATTGCGATCCGGGTCAGGCGCGGCCGTGCTTCTACTATCACATCAAGCTCTGCCCCGGCGTCTGCGTCGAGGCGATCTCGAAGCGCGACTACGCCAAGGTCATCCGACGCCTCGTCCTGTTCTTCGAAGGCAAGAAGGCGCAGGTGCTGAAGGAGACGGAGAAGCAGATGAAGCTCGCCGCCGAGAGGGAGGATTTCGAGGAGGCCGCCAAGCTCCGCAACCTGATGTTCGCGCTGACGCACATCCAAGACGTCTCCGTCATCAAGCGGGAAGATGATCCTCGTGAGAACCGCGACGAGGGCATCAACGTCTTCGGACGCGTCGAGGCCTACGACATCTCGAACACGCTCGGCGAGCAGGCGGTCGCCTCCGGCGTCGTCTTCGTCGAGGGTCTGCCGCGCACCTCGCTCTACAAGAAGTTCCGCATCAAGACGGTCAAAGGTGCCAACGACACGGCCATGATGAAGGAAGTCATCCGCCGCCGCTTCGCGCACGCCACGCCGCACGACCAGAGCGAGGCCTGGAAGATGCCGGACCTGCTCGTCATCGACGGCGGCCGAGGACAGGTCAACGCCGCGATGGAGGCGCTCGCCGAGCTGAACCTCAAGATCCCCATAATCGGCCTGGCCAAGGGCTTCGATCGCAAGCAGGACGTCCTCGTCTACGGCGAGAAGACGCCGGAGCTCGTCCGCGTGGCCGCGCGCTACAAGAAGATCCTCCAGCACGCCCGCGACGAGGCGCACCGCTTCGCCATCTCGTACCACCGCGCTCGGCGCGGCAGGAAATTCATGGGGAACAAGGACGCTTGACGCGGGCGTCGTTTTCGGGTAGCGTCCATATCGCACCTTTCACCCCGTAGGAGGGAACGATGGGAAAACTGGCACGGAAACGTTTCGAATCCCGTCATCGTCGCGGCGAGCGTTACTCCGACATCGGCAGGAAGTTCGAGGCCGAGGTCGAGGGAATCCTGCAGAAGATGCAGGACGAGAAGCTGATCGTCGACTTCGTCCGGCACGCGCCGAATTCTGGCGAAGATCGCGATGGCCGCGACTTCACGGTCACGGCGCCCGCCGCCGGCGCGCCGGCGGAACGGAGCTTCGGTGTCACCATCTCCCTGCGGAGCTGGCAGGATTCCAAGATCCTCCACCCCGACGTCCCGCAGTTCTGCTTCCCCATCGGCACCAAGCCCGAGACCATCCGCGCCCGCATCCTGGAGCTCTTCGAGACCCGTTGACACGACGGGTCTTTTTCGTCCGCAAAAAGACCGGAAGACGTTCATCTTCCGGTCGAACCGAAGCCGGTCGTTCCGCGTTCAGTCTCGGGCAGTTCGTCGACGACGGCGGCGCGCGGGATGACGGCCGGCACGATCACCAGCTGGACCAGGCGTTCGCCGCGCGGGATGCGCACGGCTTTGCGTCCGACGTTCCGGACGCGCGGATCGAGCGGGCCGGTGTAGCCCTCGTCGATCGGCGCTTGGCAGAGGCGCAGGCTCGGATACTTGCCATGCGTCCCCGAGCGGAACATCAGCAGCCCCCAGGTGCCCTTCGGCAGCTTCACGCGCACGCCGCAGTAGAGATCCGTCGGCGGAAGCGTCGCTCCGGGCGGAACGATCGTCTCGCGGGCCACGTAGAGGTCGAACCCCACGTCACCCTCTTTTTTCGTCGCAATGATCGGCAGGTCCTTGGCGTCGTCGGCGATCAGCACCTGCAATTCGGGGCGGAGATTGCGGCGCCGGTCCTTCTTGGGTCTTCGCTCGCGTCTCGTCATCGCATCCTCCTATTTCGGTGCGTCGTGACGACCCTAGCACATCATTCTCGCGTACATATCCACACCTCTCCCGCCGGAGTGGGGAAGGCGTCTTGCCAGGTGGGAGAAAGTGGAGTATAATAGTACTATCGTGGTGAGAAGTGGGGAAACAAAGAAAAACTGCGATGTTTATTGGAGAGTACCGCCATTCGCTCGATGACAAAGGACGCCTCGCGATTCCGGTGAAGTTTCGCGGGGATCTTGAGTCTGGCGCCATCGTCACGCGCGGCCTCGACGGCTGCCTGTACGTCTACACGGCGGCTGAATGGCAGAAACTCGCCGACAAGCTCGCGGCCATGCCGATGAGCCAGTCGAACTCCCGCGCCTTCGCTCGCCTGATGCTGGCGGGTGCCATGGACGTCGCCATCGACGCGCAGGGGAGGATCGTCCTTCCCGACTACCTCCGGCAGTACGCCGGCGTGAAGAAGAACGTCGTCATCGCCGGACTGTACAACCACCTCGAGCTTTGGGACGAGAAGGCCTGGAACGCCTACAAGCTGAAGACCGAGAAGGATTCCGGCGACATCGCCGAACAGCTCGGAGCGCTCGGCGTGTAAGTATGGCCGGCCTCCACATCCCGGTGCTCCTGGACGAAGTCCTTTCGTATCTTGACCCGAAACCCGGAGACGACGTCGTCGACGCGACGCTCGGCGGAGGCGGACACGCCTCGGCATTCCTGGAGGCGATCGCCCCGAACGGGCGCCTCCTGGGGATCGAATGGGACGCGCGCACGTTGGAGGAGACGCGTAAGAAGCTCGATCGCTACGGTTCCCGTGCCATGCTTGTCCACGGAAGCTATCGTGAGCTCGAACGTCTTGCGCGGGCGTGCGCGGTCCCAGTCGCCTCTGCCGTCCTGTTCGACCTAGGCTACTCGTCCTTTCAGATCGACGATCCGGAGCGGGGCTTCTCGTTCCGCCACGACGGCCCCCTCGACATGCGCTACGACGGCGCCGGAGACCTCACGGCTTCCGATATCGTCAACGGCTGGGCGCAGGAGGACCTCGCGCGCATCCTGCGCGACTACGGCGAAGAACGCGCCGCCGGACGTATCGCCGATACCATCGTCCGCGACCGAAAGCACTTCCTCATTTCGTCGACCGCCCAGCTGGCGGCCATCGTCGCTTCGGCCGTGCCGGAGAGGTCGCGCCGCGGCAAGCCCAAGATCCATCCGGCCACGCAGGCCTTCCAGGCCATCCGCATCGCCGTGAACGACGAGTTGGGCAACATGCGCGAGGCGCTTCCGCAGGCCGTGCGCCTGCTGCGTCCGGGAGGGAAGCTCGGCGTCATCAGCTTCCACTCGCTCGAGGACCGCATCGTCAAACGCTTTTTCGAAGAAAACGAGGAACTCGAGGTCCTCACTCCCAAGCCGATCATGGCGGGGGAGAAGGAACTCGAGGCCAACCCCCGCGCGCGCTCCGCGAAACTCCGCGTCGCCGTTAAACGCTGAACATGCCCAGGAAGTTCTCAACCCGCCGATCCCATCACGCGCCTCGCAAGGCGGGTTTCAGGCTCTCCGGCAAACCGGCCGCCGTCCTCATCGGTCTCACGGTCGCCGCCTTCGGCGCGGGATACCTGATGCAGATCAACGCGGCTTCATCGAAAAGCATGCAGATCCGCAAGCTCGAAAACGAGATTTCCGAACTCAAGGAGACGAGCGAGCGCATCGAACTCAAGGTCGCCAAGGAGCAGTCAGTCCAGGCGGTCGAGATGAAGGTGAAGGAGATGGGCATGGTCCCGACTCCCAAGATCGACTACGTGATGGCGACGGTCCCGCAAGTGGCGCGAAACTGATTTGAAGAATGACACTCCCCGGGCTTGCGCCCGGGGTATCTCTACCAAACAAACTTCGTTTGTCCTTTGTCCTCCAGGCCTTGCATCTGGATGTAGCGCTGGATCGTGGCTTCGTCGCACCCCACGGTCGACACGAAATACCCCTCCGACCAGAGTCCTAGCTCGTTGTGATCGTACATGGTTGATAGGAACGGGAACTTCTTGCGCATCTCGCGGCTGCTGTTCGACTTCAGGATACGGACCGCCTCGCTCACGGCCATGCGTGGCGGGATGACGGTCAGGAGATGTACGTGGTCCTCGTCGGTTTCCATTTCGAGTATCTCAATCTCGGGTGACTTTCTCTCTACCTGTCGCAGCGTGAACACGAGGTATTTCCCCATGCCCGCTTTCAGCACCTTCCTGCGGTACTTGGTCACGAATACGAGATGGTATCTCGTGTGGTAGGTGCAGTGCGCCTGCTTGCGATATTCCATGCCCCAACTTTACCCACCTCCGGCCTGAAGGACAAAGGGAAAGCTGAACCCCGGGCTTGCGCCCGGGGTTTAAGTGGACAAAGAAAAAAGCCCCGACATGATCGGGGCTTTCCGCGTAAAAGCTTCGCTCACGCGGCGCGCGCGTCCTTGTGGGTCTTCCAGACCGACCAGGCCTGGCTGATGAAGGAGGCGCCTCCGCCCAGGGAGGCGACGAGGAGCAGGATGTCGTCGCCGCTGCGGAGGACGGCCGGCGGGACGAACACGAGCCAGGCGATGAGGACCGCCTCCACGTGCACCTTGCGCTTGCCGAGCCAGTTCGCCCTGCCCTTGGAGAGCTTCAGCCTGGTGGCGATCGGACGGCCGATCGTCAGTGCCAAGGCGAAGACGCCGCCGAGCGCTATGAGGGGCCACCAGAGACGGCTGATGCCGAGGGTCAGCATGCAGCCGAAGTAGCGGACCTTGTCGACGAAGGGGTCGAAGGCGGCTCCGGAGAAGATCGCCTCTTCTTCCGTCTTGCCGCGGCGCTTCATCCAGTGCTTGCCGCGTTCGATCTCGCGCTCCTCCGGCGTCATATGCTCGTCCTGATAACGAGCCAGCGCGCCGTCGAGGAAGTCGGTCAGGTAGCTGAGCGCGCACATGATCGCGCCGAGGACGATGCCTCCTGCGTAGAACAGGAAGATCGCGTTGATCGCCAGGACCAGGCCGAGCGCCGTGATCTGGTTCGGCGTAGTCCCCGGCACGGCATCGAGCCTGCGTGCGGCCCAGTCCGACAGCCTTCGCAGCCTTCCGCCGCGCGACGCGCCTTCGAGCCGGATTTTCAGACTCTTTCCCATGAGGCCTCCTAAGGTCGGTCAAAAGGACGATGCGCCTTTATAGCACGCGGAAGGCGGATTGACAAGAGTGCGATTCCGTGTTGCGATGGGGATAGGAGGGTCTATGGAAAACCGAGAATCGTTCTTCGCCCGTCTTCGCGCCCCGGCCGCGGCCGCGCTGTTCTCCGACGACGACGTCGCCCGCATCGAGATGGCCTACGACCTCTCCAAGTACGCGCACCGGGCGCAGGAACGGAAGGACGGCGAGCGCTACTTCGAACATCCGCGGCGCGTCGCCATCAGCCTGCTCGACCGACTCGAGATTTTCGACCTTGCGTCAGTGGTCGCCGCGCTCCTGCACGACGCGTACGAGGACGCGCCGCAGTACATGACGCCCATGAAGGTCCGGATTCTCGGCGGCGCCGATGCCGACCGGATGGTCCGCCTGCTGTCGAAGGTGCCGGAGAAGAATGGCTACGTCGAACGCCTGCGCCGCCATGGCGATTGGAAGACGATCGGCATCAAGCTCTGCGACCGCGACGACAACATGTCCTCGCTCGATGCCGGCTCCGAGGAGTTCCAGCGCAAGCAGACGATCGAGACCCGCGACGTCTACCTTCCGCTCTTCCTCCACCTCGTCACCATCACTCCGAGCTCGCATCTGGAGCCCGTCGCCGCGATGGTCCGAAGCCTTCACGATACCGTCGAGCGTTGGACGAAGACGTTCGGCATCGACCCGCCGCGCTGCCCGCCGGAGTGACCCTCCGGCGTTTTCATTGAAAAAAGCTGAGGGGATGGATGGGTAGGGTTCGCGTTTGCACGGCGCGTTTCTCCTCCGGATTCCGTTGACTGCGGGGCGATTTTCCCGTAGGTTCAGGAAGGTACTTTCGATCAAGGAGGCCAACCATGTCCGACCCGCGAGAATGGGGCGTGCTGTATGACTGCGACGGTACGCTGATCGGGAAGGTCGGCGGCGCGCTGATGCCGACCGTCAGCAGGCGGGGATTGCCGAAGGAAGCGAGCAAGGAGCTCGCCGTCATGCGCACGTTCTACGTCGGCTTGTACGAATCCGGCGCCATCACCGAGGCGCAGTATCGCCATTGGCTCATCGAGGAGATAGCCCTGTACGTGCGCTACGAGCTCAAGGCCGACGATTGGCGGCGCGCCCTGAGCCACGTGCGCCTGCGCGAGGGAGCCGTCGAGCTCATCCGCGAACTGCATCAGCTCGGCGTCCGACAGGCCGTCGTTTCCGCTGCCGTCGCGGACTTCGTGGAATTCGTCCTCGAGGTCAACGGAGTGCGCGGAATGATCGACGCGGTCTACGCCGCGCGCCTGGTGCACGACGCCGACGGCATCGTCGTCGACCATGTGGAGGAGACGATCGTCCACATCGGCAACAAAGGAAGCCGTTCGCTCGATTTCGCCGCTAGATTCTCCCTGCACCCGCATCGCCTCATCGCCATCGGCGACTCCATCGGCGACGCGGCGCTTGGCCATCTCCTTGAGCACCGCATCGGCGTCGCCGAAACGGAAATCGAGGCTGAACGCCTCCGTGCGCTCGGCATCATGGGCGAAGTCGTCGTCATCCTCGACCAGCGCCTTCACCCAGTCTCCGCCGTCGTGAAGCGCAAGCTCGGCCTCCTGGACCCCTGACAGGAGGCTTTTTCGTACGCGACCGTGCTGTACGGAAATGCGACACCTGACGCAAAACGGTACATCGGGTTTTCGGGCGTGGCGCGGGATGTGGGGTATACTGTTTACAAGAAGAGTTTCCGGGTCTATCCTCGTCCGATATGCGTGAGAAGATTCCGCTTCCCCAAGATTTCGCGGGACGGGTCGACGCCGTCCTTGAATCCGTCAGGCCAGCGGTGCGTGCGCACGGCGGGGATATCGAGGTGGTCGCGGTCGAAAACGGCGTCGTCCGGCTGAAGTTTCGAGGCGCTTGCGGCAGCTGCGCGCTCGCGCCCGTCACGCTCAGGCTCGGCATCGAGCCGCTCATCAAGAGATCTTTCCCTGAAATCACGTCCGTGACCGCCGAATGACATGGAAAACATCGCGTATCTCGACAACGCCGCCAGTTCGCCGATGCGCCCCGAAGCCCTCGAGGCGATGTTCGCGCAGGCGAATGGGCACTATGCGAACCCCTCATCCATCCACGCGCTCGGCCAGGCCGCCAGGAAAACGCTCGAGAAGTCGCGCGGCGAAGTCGCCGCGCTCATGGGGGCGGACGCTTCCGAAATCGTCTTCACCTCCGGCGCCACCGAGGCCAACAATCTGGCGATACGCGGCGTCATCGAGCCGATCCTGGACGCCGGTGGGCCGGTACATGCCGTCACGACGGCGCTCGAGCACGCGTCAGTCCTCAAGACTTTCGAGGCGATGGAGAAGCGCGGGCTTTCGCTGACCGTCGTCCAACCAGGATCTGACGGCATCGTGCGCGCAGATGACGTGCTCGACGCCGTGCGCGATGAGACGGCCATCGTCTCCGTCATCGCCGCGTCGAACGAGATCGGCACGCTGCAGCCCATCGAGGCGATTCGCAAGGGATTGGACGCCCGCTTCCGCGGGAGCGACATGAAAAAACCGCTGTTCCACGTCGACGCCGTCCAGGCCGTCGTCTCCGTCGAGATGGATATGCGTTCCGTACGCGCCGATCTCTTCACGATTTCGGCGCACAAGATCGGCGGACCGAAGGGCGTCGGCGCGCTCGGCGTCCGCAAGGGCGTGAAGCTCGCGCCGATCCTGACGGGCGGCGGCCATGAAGGCGGAGCGCGTTCCGGCACCGAGAATGCCGCCGGCATCGCCGGCTTCGGAGCCGCCGCGTCCGCGCTGCGTTCGAAGCGCGCGGATGAGGTCGCGCGATACGTCGGGCTGCGCAAGCGCCTTCTTGCCGGCCTGCCGCCGGGCGCGCACCCGCTGATCGCCGAGGGCGTACCTGTGGTGCCTCATATCGTCTCCATCGAATGTCCCGGCAAGGAGAACGACTGGATCGTGCTGCTGCTGAGCCGCGAAGGCGTGATGGCTGCCGCAGGTTCCGCCTGCAAGTCCGGAAGCCGCGAGGCGTCGTCGGTCGTCCGCGCGCTCGGCCTGGATGACGCCCGGGCGCGTTCCGTCATCCGCGCGAGTCTCGGATTCGCCAGCGAGGAAAAAGACGCCGACGCGTTCGTCGGCGCCCTCAAAAAAATCCTCCCCTGAAAGGGGAGGCGGGAGGGGCATGATCATTTTTTCGGAGCGTCGAACGGGTCAGGCATGTCCGCCGGGATGTCCGGCAGGTTCCGGCGGCGCTTCATCCGCGCGACGGAATCTTCGAAGCGCTTGTATTGCAGGTTGGCCAGCAGGTCCGGCGTCACCTCGATCTTCACCTCGCCCGACAGGATGCCGTTGAAGGCGAAATACAGATAGGCCAGGAATCCGAACAGACCGCCCAGGATGACGAAAGCCCCGGCGCCGAAGATGCGATGAAGGATGGAGAACGAAGCGTTTTTTTTCATAGTCCAGCAGGCGGCGCGACGATGGCGCCGCGCAGGTTCACCGAGAGGAACGACGGTCCGCCCGCGGCCCCTTCGCCCGGCCTCATCACGGCGGATTCGACGATGAGGAGCGACGGCATGCGTTCGAGATCGACGAGGGTCTGGAGGACGGCGGGCGAGGCGCCGTTCAGCGTGAGGTCGAAGCCGACGCGGAGCTCTTCGATGCCCTTGGTGCCTTCGATGACGGTCAGCATCAGGCGCTCTTCGACGCCGCGGGCCGCGGCCACGCCTTCGACGGCCGTGATGAAATCAAGCTCGCGCCCTTTCGGCTGGAACTGCGCCGCGAGAGCGCGCATGGTCTCGCGCGCCGACCCGACCTTCTCGCCGCTTGAGAGCAGGTTCCTGCGGTTCAGGTATTGCGCTTCGAGTTCGGAATGCGCGCGGACGATCTCTTCGGTGAGCCGCCCGATCTCGCGGAATGTCGGCATGCACAGGTACAGCAGGATGCCGGCGTCGAAAACCAGGCCGGCCAAGGTCAGCATCATGACGACGAGTTTCGCGCGGGCGAGCTTCATGGCGAAGGTCCGTATGATTTCTTCATGGCGTCCACGTCCAGGACGATCATGAACTGGAAGTTGATGTCGGCCTTCTGGAAGAGGTTCGAGATGGGCGACTGAAGGGACTTCACGAACGGCGACGCGCGCATGGCCTCTTCGTACGCCAGGAGGGCTTCGCGGCCGACGGCCGTGCCGTTGAGCCGCATCGACTGGCTCTTCACGTCGAAGTCCATGCCGGTCACGCGCACTCCGGACGGCGTCCGTGCGGCGACGTCGCGGAGCAGTTCCGAGGGCGAGACGGCCATCATCTGCAGAGCCTCGATGCGGACGATCTGCTGGTTCAGCTGGCGGATGTCGTTGTTGACCGTCACGTATTCCGACGAGAGTATCTGGCGCGTCTGCACCTGGCTGAGGCTCTTCGTCAGCTCTATCTTGATGAGCAGGAGCGCGATGGCGGCGACGAGCAGGGAACCGACGGACGCGATCATCAGCCGTTCGATCATCGCGTAGACGACGCGCGCGCGGAGAGCTTCCTTCTGGCCGGAAGACAGCAGGTTGAGGAAGATCATAGCGTCTTCACGGCGTTCTTCTCCGGCGCGACCTGCCGCAAGGCAAGCCCGACGGCCGTCGTCGAGCTCAGGATGATCTCCGGCGGCAAGGGCGAGTGCCCCGGGTCGATGTTCACCCACGGGTCGGCTTTGTGTACGGGCGTCTTGGTCAGGTCCGAGAGGAGCTCGTCCATGCGCGCCATGTTGGCTCCTCCGCCGCACAGGATGATCTCGTCGAGCTGGCGCCCGCCGGGGAAGTGGTCGCGATAGAAGTTCACCGCGTCCAGGATGCGGTCGGCCATCTCGCTCAGGAACGGTTCCATGATGTTCCAGAGGCGCGTCCCGCACTTGTGGGCGTCGACGCCGCATTGGCGTTTGGTGAGCTCCGCTTCGGGCACGTCGATGGCCAGCGACTCCGCGATGCGGCGCGTGACGACGTCGCCGGAGAGCGGGATGCTGACGGTGAACTGGATGGTGCCCTTGTCGTAGACGATGAAGCTCGAACGTGTCGCGCCGAAATCGACGATGCCGATCGTCTTGTCGGCCGAGATCTTATCCGTGATGACGCTGCGCACGATCGCCTGCGCCTCGATCTCGAAGGCGACCGGAATCAGGCCTGCTCCCTCGAGCGCGGACGAGTAGCTGTCGACGATCTGCTTCGGGGCCGCGGCGATCGTCACTTCCATCGGCTTGCCTACCGGCACGTCGTCGGGATTCACCATGTGCTGCCAGTCGAGGTAGAGGTCGTTGATGGGCGTCGGGATGTGCAGCTCCGCTTCGGCCAGGATGGCGGCGGCGATCGCCTCAGGCTTTTCCGGCTTCTTCACGCTGATGACCTTGATGAACGTGCGCGTCTCCGGCAGCGACGCCACCACGCCGCGCGTGACCTGGCGCTTATAGGCCTTCTTCAGCAGGTTCCTGAGGTGCTTGGTGACGGCCGCCGGATCCTTGAACTCTCCGGCCACGACGACGCCGTCCTGCACGCGCTCCTCGGAGTACCGATGGAGCTGGAGGCGCCGTCGGTAGAAGGGGCCTCGGCGGATCTCGACCAAACGGAAGACATGCTCGGAGATGTCGAGCCCGATGGCGCTGGTCGTGGGGTCCGGGAAGAAGATCATGATGACGTCATCGGATTTCTCGGAGCGTGCCGATCTTGAGCACCCAGCTGCCGCCGGGGCCGCTCGAGAAGTTCACGTTGGCCAGGCCGCTCTCGTACTGCACGGCGGCGTTGTTCTGGAGATACAGCTTGAAGCCGGTGACTTCCTTGAGCGTGGCGTTGTTCGAGACGGAAATCATGCCGTCGGAGGCGTAGAAGATGGAGTTCGTGCTGTTGTTCGACAGCGTCATCGCCGGGCTGGCGACGTCGAGAGACGTATTGGTGGTCAGCACCATCACGTACGAGCCGGCGGTGCCCGAGCCGTTGAAGCTGACGTTGTTGCCGACGTCGATCTTGCCGTCGGCGACGAGCATTCCTGAGTTCGAGCCGTAACCGGTCGCGAGCGAGACGACCGCGTTGTTGCTGAGCGTCACGTTTCCGACGACGTAAATCGTGCCGTTCATCGTCAGCGAGGCGTTGTTCGTGACCGTCAGGTTGCCGGTGATCTTCTTGGGGCCGAGCGTGTTGGAAGTGCCGTCGTAGGTGACGTCGCCCGTGATGGTCCCTCCGGCGGTCGCTTCCGACTTCCATTGCTCGATGAGCGCGTCGGAAATCGGCATATCGATGGGGCCTGGGTCAGGCGTGCCGGGATACGAAGTTCCGCCGACGGTCGTGCTTGTCTTGGTCTGGTAGTAGGCGTCGCCAGTGATGGCCGCGCTATTGATGGTATTGGCGTGCGCGTCCTCGTAGACGTCGACGTTGTCGATCTTGGTCACGACGCCGCCGGTCCATACCTTGAAGTCGAAGTCACGCCCGGCGTCGGTCCAGACGGGGGAGCCGGCGTTCCAGTTGGCGGAACTCATGCCCACGCCGTTGCCGTAGCCGTTGTTGGTCTGGCTGCCGATGACCCAGTAGTTGGAGCCGTTGGCGCTCGTGTCGATGGAGAGCCAGTAGGTGACGTCGTCGGCCAGGGCGGGCGGGGACGAGAAGGCGACGTCGACCCAGGCGAAGCTGCCGGTGACGGACGAGGCCGTGAGCGTGGCCGTGCCTACGACCGTCTTCGACGGGACTCCGCCGTTGTTCGTAAGGATGCGCACGCTGACGTTGGAGGGGCTCCCGACCTTGCGGACGTAGAAGCTCAGCTTGTTGACGATGGCGTCGTCGCTCAGCTTGAACGATTGGCCGATGTCGAGCGCCGGCGAGACGCGGCCGAATTCATGGTCGGAGACGTTGTTGACTTCCTGCTCTGCGGGGGAAAGCGCGGTGCCGCCGGCCACCCAGACCGTGCCGGTGACGTAGGCGCCGTTCGAACCGATGACGCTGCCGTTGGCGTAGATGTTTCCGTCGACGTAGGCGTTGCCGCCAAGCTCGAATCCGCCGTTGCCGGCCTGGACGCCGTAATGGAAGCTCGCGGCCTCGGTGTCGGTCTGGACGTCGGCCTTGAGCGTCACGGTCGAGACGGGATTCGCCGCGTCGGGATACGCGCCGGTCGAGGTCACGGTCTTGAGGTTTCCGGTGACGCTCTCGACGGAGGTGGAATAGAAGGCGTTCCCGCCGACCGGGACGTCAGTTTCGCCGGCGTAGTTGCCGCCGTATGTGCCGCCGCAGTTCGCGCCGTCCGGCTGGTTCAGGCACCAGACCGCCTTTTCGATGCCAGCCTGGGCCGCTTGCCGGGCCGCCGCGCGCGCGGAAAAGGCGTTGGTGGCCTTGCGCACGCCGCCCAAATAGCCGGTGAAGGCCCCGACGAGGCCCAGCACCACGGACAACAGCACGACGGACAAGAGCAGGACCTGTCCGGGCGATTTCCTCCTTGCAAGCATATTACGATGAACCCAGGTAGTAGATCTTGCCGAGGGGCGTGAGGATGGTCTGCCCCCTGGCGTCCTTGCGCGTACGGACGTACAGCTCGATGGCCGTCGCTGCCGTCGGATCGACTGCATTATATCGGAAAATGAGCTTGTCCACCAGCGCGCCGGGCGTCCTGGTGCCGTCCACGCGCGCGGAATTCGTGCTGGCGTCGATATCGACGACGAACCGCGTCGCGTCGGAAGCGGAACGGCCCATGGCCACGTAGTCGTACGCGTTGACCAGGACGTCGCCGGTCTGTCCGATGGACGGGAGTTCGAGCACCAGCGTGGACGTGCTCGTCGTATAGGCGGTGCCGTTGACGGTGCGGCTGCCGATCACGCCCGAGGCCGAGATGGCGTTCAGTCCGGCCGCGTCGAGGATCTGGAAGGCGTTGTACTGGGTCTCGGCGATGGCGTCTTCGATGGCGAAATAGCGGCCTTGCGCGATGAAGATAGCTCCCAGGATGGTGAAGACCAGGGCGGCGACCGCCATGGAGACGGCCAGCTCGATCGTGGTGACGCCGGGCGTGCGCATATCAGTTGGCCTTCTCGGTGTTATGGGTGATCGTCCGCGTCGTGCCGGAGCGGTCCATCCACGAGATATCGACCGAATAGCGCTTGTACGACGGGTCGGAGTACGGCGTGGAGATGGTGAGAGTGCCGGTGCCGCTCGGCAGGTCGCCGAGCCCGAAGCGCAGCCAGTCGTCGTGGAGCTTGCCGAGCGTGACGCCGTCGAAGTTCCAGTTCTCGCCGGCGATGGAGGCGTCGTCGAAATTGACCGAGGCGCCTTCCCAGACGGCCAGCGCGGCTTGCCCGACGGAGAACGTGGCGTCCACCTGGGTCGTGACGAGGTTGCCGTTGAGATACAGGCTGATGGAGGAACCCGTCCCGGAGACGCTCAGGGTCTGCCAGCTGCCCTGCGAGATGGCGCGGACGTCGGCATACAGCGTCGTGACGGCCCCGTCGACGATCTTCTCCAGCACCAATGAGTTCGAGGTCAGGTAGGCGCGGTAGTGGTTCCGGAGGTCGCGCGCGCGGAACAGGAGTCCGGCCTTCCAGGCGGCGGCGGATCCGACGTTCGTCTTGAAGCTCGCGGCGACGGTCGTGTCGGCGTAGGCGTTCTTGGGGAACGGCAGGACCGCGGTCAGTCCGGAAGACGTCGAAGTGGCGGAGTTGAGCGCGCGCGACGGCGAAGGCGCCGTCAGGTCTTCGATCGCGCCGAAGCCGCCTTGCGTGAAGAGGACGCCGAGGAGCGCGCCGTCATCCTGATCAGTCAGCTGAGAGGTGTCATAGACCTGGAGCGCCGCCAGCTGCTGGTCGGCCAGGACCGAGGCCATGTTCCTCAGCTTGATGCGCTGGGCATAGACCGCGGCCGTGAGCGAGACGCCGAAGACGACGATCAGCACCGAGACGAGGCTGACTGCGACGACGATCTCGATGAGCGTGAAAGCGCGCGTCTTCATGCTATTGCCCGAACTTCGTCGTCAGCGAATAGATCGGCGTGATGATGGCCAGCGCGATGCCGCCGACGGCGCCGCCGAGCACGAGGATAAGGATCGGCTCGATGATCGAGCTCAGGCTGCCCATGATCTGATCGACCTGCTTCTCGTAGAACTCGGCGATCTCCTGGAGCATCTCGTCGACGGTGCCGGCCCTCTCGCCGACGGCCGTCATCTGGATGACGAGGGGGGGGAATATCTTGGCGTTGCGTTCGAGCACCTGCGAGATGGGCTCGCCCTTCTTGACCGCCTCTGCCATGGCCAGGCAGGCATCGTGATAGTAGACGTTGCGGACGATGTCGGAGGTGATGTTCAGGCCCTGCACGATCGGGACGTCGGTGCGCAGCAGGCTTGAGAGCGTCCGCGCGAAGCGCGCCAGGTTGATCTTCATGATGATCGGCCCGACGACCGGCGACTTGAGCAGGATCTTGTGCCAGACGGATTTGCCGATAGGCGTCTTGATGACCCAGAGGAAGGAGGCGACGAGGCCGCCGGCGCCGACGATCAAGAACGGCCAGTACGCCTTCAGGGAGTCGGAGAAGAAGATGAGGATCTTGGTCGGCAGCGGCAGCTCGTCGGTGCCGATCTCCTCGAAGATCGAGAGGATCTGCGGCACGACGAAGATCATCATGCCGATGCCGATCAGGACGGTGGCCGAGAGCACGACGATCGGATACGTCATCGCGCCCTTGACCTTGGAGATCAGATCGTAGTCCTTGCGCATCTGCATCGTGAGCTGCTCGAGCGTCTTTTCGAGCGTGCCCGAGACCTCGCCGGCGGCGATCATGTTCACGAAGATGGGCTCGAACAGGCGTTCGTGCTTGGCGAGCGCCAGGGAGAGGCTGGTGCCCTTCTCGACGTCGGCGTTGAGCTCCATGATGACGGCCTTGAAGCCCTTCTGCTCGGTCTGGAGCGCGAGCGTGCGCAGGGCTTCCGTCAGCGAGAGGCCGGCCTTGACCATGACGCGCAGGTTCTCGGCGAAGAAGATCTTCTGCGGAAGCTTGATCCGCATGAAGCGTCGGCGCAGTCGCGCGATGTGTTCGTCGAGCGTCTTGGCGGGCATAGGCGATTATTCCTTGGTGACGCGCAGGATTTCCTCGAGCGACGTCAGGCCCTTGATGGCCTTGGCGAATCCGTCCTCGACGATGGGGATCATGCCTTCCTTTTCGGCGGAAGCGTACATCTCGGTGTTCGAGGCGTTCTTGTTGATGAGATCCTGCATCGACTTCGTGACCTCGAGCACCTCATAGATGCCCATGCGCCCCTTGTAGCCCTCGTTGTTGCACAGCTTGCAGCCGGTTCCGTGGAAGAAATCGACCCGGTCGAGCGTTTCTCCCGATCCGATGAATCCGTCGCGCTGGAGCAGTTCGGTAAGGTGCGGTACGTCGTAGACCTCGGAAAGCTCCTTGAGCTGGCGCTTGTCGATCTTGTAGGGGGTCTTGCAGCTCTTGCAGAGCTTGCGGACCAGGCGCTGGGCGACGATGATGTTGCAGGTGAAAGCCACCAGGAAGCGGGGCACGCCCATGTCGACGAGGCGGGGCAGCGAGGTGACGGAGTCGTTGGTGTGCAGCGTGGCGAAGACGAGGTGGCCCGTCATGGCGGCGTTGGTGGCGATCTCGGCCGTCTCGCCGTCGCGGATCTCGCCGACCATGATGATGTTCGGGTCCTGGCGCAGCAGCGTGCGCAAGCCGATGGCGAAGGTGAAGCCGATCTTCGGGTTGACCTGCGACTGGTTGACGCCGGACATGCGGTATTCGACGGGGTCCTCGATGGTCGAGATGTTGACGCCGGGCGTGTTTCGGATCGAGAGCACCGAGTAGAGCGTCGTCGTCTTTCCCGAGCCGGTCGGCCCCGTCACGAAGATGATGCCGTGCGGCTTCATGATGTTCCGTTTGAGCGTCTCGAGATGCTGTTCGTTGAAGCCGAGCTGTTCGAGCGAAAGCGCCTGCGCGGTCTCGGAGAGGAGACGCATGACGATCTTCTCGCCGTCCATCACGGGAAGCGTCGAGACGCGGACCGAATACTTGTAGCCGGGGCCGCTGATCTTCATGCGGCCGTCCTGCGGCAGGCGGTGCTCGTCAAGCTTGAGGTTGGAGAGCACCTTGATGCGCGCGAGGATGCCGGCCTGCGCGTTCTTCGGCAGGGTCATGACGTTGCGCAGGATGCCGTCGACGCGGTAGCGCACGGCCAGGTCCTGTTCGGTCGGTTCGATGTGGATGTCGGAGGCGCCTTCGAAGACGGCATGCTCGAGCAGCGATTCGACGATCCTCACGACCGGCAGGTCCTGCGCGAGCTCGCGCAGCCTCTTCTGGTCGTCCTCTCCTTCGGCGCCGGTCGCTTTGGCGATGTCCTCGAACTCGGCCTTGAGCGAACGCTTGTACTGCTTGATGATCTCGTGGAGCGCCGTCGGCGTCGTGACGTGCACCTGGATCTCGAGTCCCGTCTTGCGGCGGAGGAACTCGACGGTCTGTAGGTCTTCCGGGTCGAGCGCGGCGACCATGAGCGTCTTGTCGCCCTTGTCGAAAGGCACGATCTCGTGGGTCGTGGCGATCGGCTCCGGCACGAGGTCGAGGAAGTCCTTGCGCACCTGCACGCCCTTCAGGTCGACGAACGGCACCTTGAAATAGTCGGCGGCGATGCGGAAGAGCGTCTCCTCCGGCATCTTCTCGAGCAGGTATTCCTCGAAGCGCGCTCGCTTTTCCTTGGCCGCCGCGACGTGTTCCTTCAGTTCCGCGGGCTTGAAGGTGCCGGCGGTCGCGAGGATTTTCTGAAGCAGGGCGTCGTTATACATATCGCTGGCATTATATCCTATTTCGCGGTAGGATGGCACTCGATATGTTCGCCCGACTCTTCGAGCGCCATCGCCTGCACCTCCGCGAAGCGCGCTACGTGCGTTTCGCGCTCCTCCTCACGGCGGGCGTCAACCTGCTCACCTGGATCCTGACCTTGTGGTTCGTGGTGCCGCGCTTGCGGACCAGCCCGTTCTTCGCCCTGCACTACACCATCTATTTCGGCGTCGACCAGATCGGCGCTCCCTGGAAGCTTCTGCGCCTTCCGCTGCTCGGCCTGCTGATCCTTTCGGTCAACGCGTACTTTTCCGTGAAGCATTACGAGAAGGATCGCCTCGCCAGCGCTTTCGTGATGACGCTCGCGATCCTGCTCGAAGCCCTGCTGGCGCTCGTCGCCTTCCTGACCATCCTGCTGAACATCTGATATGGACCACGCCATCGCCATCCTCGTCGCTTCGACGGTTTCCTTCGCGGTCGCCATGCTGGCCACGCCGACCGTCATGCGCCTCCTGAATATCCTGAAGCTCGGGAAGCAGATCCGCAGCGAAGAGAGCGCGCCGATCTTCGCCAAGCTGCACGCCGGCAAGAGCGGCACGCCGACCATGGGAGGCGTCCTGATCTGGGGCTCCGTGCTGGCGGTCGCGTTCATGTTCTCGCTCGCCGCCAACGTCATCCGCGACCAGCCGTGGATCGAGCTGAACTTCATCTCGCGCCGCGAGACGCTTCTGCCGATCGCCGCGCTGTTCTTCGCCGCCATCGTCGGCCTGATCGACGACTACCTGAACGTCCGCAAGATCGGCGCGCACGGCGGCGGTCTCAAGGTCTGGCACCGCCTGCTTTCGTATTCGCTTATCGCGGCGGCCGCGGCCTGGTGGTTCTACGTCAAGCTCGAATGGGACGTCCTGCGCGTGCCGTTCGTCGGCATCATCGACGTCGGCGTCTGGATGATCCCGCTCTTCATCTTCATCATCGTCGCCACGGCCTTTTCCGTGAACGAGACGGACGGCCTCGACGGCCTGGCCGCCGGCACGCTGCTCACCGCTTTCGCCGCATATGGCGCCATCGCCTTCTTTCAGGACAAGTTCGAGCTCTCGGCCTTTTGCGGCGCGGTCGTCGGCGCGCTCCTGGCGTTCCTGTGGTTCAACATCAACCCCGCGAAGTTCTTCATGGGAGACACCGGCGCGATGTCGCTGGGCGTGACGCTCGGCGTCGTCGCCATGCTGACCAACAGCCTGCTGCTCCTGCCGATCATCGGCCTGGTCTTCGTGCTCGAGTCGCTTTCCGTCATCATCCAGGTCGCCTCCAAGAAGTTCCGCAAGAAAAAAGTGTTCCTCTCCGCGCCCATCCACCACCATTTCGAGGCGAAAGGCTGGCCGGAGCCGACCATCGTGATGCGCTTCTGGGTCATCGCCGCCGTGAGCGGCGTGCTCGGGCTCATTATCGCGCTGTTGGATAGATAAGTCGGAAAACGCTTGACACCCGGCCTGTTGCCCATGCTAGGACGCGGGCAGTATTCTTAAGCGCATATGGGTATGCTCACGAAGGATGACTTGAAGCAGATCGGGGAGGTCATGGACGATAAGTTCTTCTCGTTCGATAAGAAAGTCGACGAGAAGTTCGTTACGTTCGATAAGAAAGTCGATGATAAGTTCTTCTCGTTCGAGAAGAACGTCGACGAGAAGTTCTCCTTGTTCGATAAGAAGGTCGACGAGAAGTTCGTTACGTTCGAGAAGAAAGTCGACGATAAGTTCGTTGCGTTCGATAAGAAAGCCGACGAGAAGTTCGTTATGTTCGAGAAGAAAGTCGATGATAAGTTCTTCTCGTTCGATAAGAAAGTCGATGATAAGTTCTCCTTGTTCGATGGGAAGGTCGACGAGAAGCTCGTTACGTTCGAGGACCGCCTGGTCGGCAGGATCGTCGGAGACGTCGGAGAGGTCTTCGAGCAGAACTTCATGCCGGCGATGGAGATGATGGTCGACGAGAAATTAGAGGCGGGCCTCGCCCCGATCAAAGCCGCCATGGTCACCAAGTCCTACCTGGACGACAAACTGGCCGACCTGAAAGGCGACCTGATCGGTCATGACCGCAAGCTCGAACGGAAGACGGATATGCTCGTGGGTGCGTTGGTCGAGCATCGGGCGCTGACGGCCTCTGACGTCGAACGTCTGGAAGCGTCCCGCGTCTTTCCGCGAACGAAGCCTTAAAACGAAAGTTGACCGGTCTCGCCGCGAAAGGTAGGGTTGGCCTGTATTCTATGCGCATCCTCGTCACCGGCGGCGCCGGTTTCATCGGCTCGGCCTTCGTCCGCTACATGCTCCGCGCCCACCATGAGCTCGAGGTGGTCAATTTCGACAAGCTCACGTACGCCGGCAACCTCGAGAACCTGAAGGACGTCGCCGACGATCCGCGCTACCGCTTCGTGAAAGGCGATATCTGCGAGTCGTCCGATGTCGCGCCCGCCCTCCATGGCGTCGACGCCGTGGTGCATTTCGCCGCCGAATCGCACGTCGACCGTTCCGTGCTTGACCCGCACGCCTTCTTCCGCAACAACGTCCTCGGTACGCAGGTGCTCATCCAGGCCTGCCGCGACGCCGGCGTGAAGCGCTTCCACCACGTCTCCACGGACGAGGTCTACGGCGACCTCGGCCTCGACGAGGACCGCGCCTTTAAGGAAGGGGATATGCTGCACCCGCGTTCGGCCTACGCCGCTTCCAAGGCCGGCTCCGACCACGTCGTGATGTCCTACGCGCATTCGTTCGGCATGGAAATCACGATCAGCCGCTGCTGCAACAACTACGGTCCGTACCAATTCCCCGAGAAGCTCGTCCCGCACTTCGCCACCAACGCGCTGGTGGACAAGCCGCTCCCGCTTTTCAAGTCCAGCAAGAATACGCGCGAGTGGATCCACGCCGACGACCACAGCTCCGCCGTCGACGCCATCTTGAGGAAAGGAAAACTCGGCGAGGTCTACAACATCGGTACCGGCGTCGAGCGCTCCATAGAAGAGATCACCGACCTGATCCTGATGACGCTCGCCAAGCCGGATTCGCTCAAGGCCTACGTGCCGGACCGCCCCGGCCACGACCGCCGCTATCTCGTCGATTCGTCGAAGATCGAGCGCGAGCTCGGCTGGAAGCCTGCGGTCCCGTTCGAACAAGGCATCCGCGACACGATCCTCTGGTACCGCGACAACCCCGAGTGGTGGAAGCGCGTGAAGAGCGGGGAGTATCAGGCCTACTACGACACCTACTATAAGGAGACCCTGAAAGAGAACGTATCGCCATAATGTCACCCTGGCGGAGGCCGGGGCCCAGCCCTTGAGGCGGTCCGAATCCTCCAGCACTGGGTCCCGGCCTCCGCCGGGATGACAATGATTTCAACCATATGATTCCCACGAAAGTCCTGATCTTCGGCCGCGGCCAGCTCGGCAGCTTCTATCGGGAGCATTTCGCGTCCAAAGGCGCTGCTGTCGAATCTCCGGAAGGCGACATCCGCGACGAAGCGTTCGTCTCCGGTGCCGTCTCCTCCGCCCAGCCGGATCTCATCATCAACGTCGCCGCTAAGACCAACATCGACTGGTGCGAGATGAACCGCGCCGAGGCCTTCGCCATCAACACGCTCGGCGCCGACGTCGTCGCCAAGGTCGCCGAGGAACGCGGCATCTATCTCGTCCATGTCTCTTCCGGCTGCGTGCAGGAAAGCCTGACGGCCGACGTCGTCCATACGGAAGAGGACGCGCCGCACCCGCTCTGCTTCTATTCCTGGACCAAGGTCTGGGCCGAGAACCTGCTTTCGGAACGCGCGGAGCGCGGCTCGCTGAAGGTCCTGATGCTCCGCCCCCGCCAGCTGCTGTCCTCGATGGTCAGCCCCAGGAATGCCCTGGTGAAGATGATGACCTATTCGAAGTTCATCGACACGCCCAACTCCTGCACCATCGTCGAGGACCTGATGGACGCCACCGCCAAGCTCGTCGCCAAGGAGGCGACCGGCCTCTATAACGTGGCGAACCCAGGCGTCACCACGCCGCTGCACATCGCCGAGCTTCTCAAGAAGCATCTGAAGCCCGAGATGGTCTTTTCCGCCATCACGAAGGAAGAGCTTAACCGCATGACGCTCGCCAAGCGCATCGACTGCGTCCTCTCGATGAAAAAGCTGGAGAAGGAGGGTATCGCGCTGCGTCCCATCGAGGAGCGCCTTGTTGACATCCTCGGCGATTTGAAGCACAATCTCGAGTCCGACGGAGCCGACGCGACTCTCCGCAAGACGGAAGCGGAGACCCGCGAGAAACTGGCTTTGGTCGGATAGATTCTTTCCAAGGAGGCGACATTGGCGAAGAAAAAACCCAGTATCCGGGCGATACTTTCCGATTGGGGGAAGGTCGTCGTCGACTTCGACAACGGCAAGGTAGGCCGTGCGCTCGCGCAGCACTCATCGGCCTTCGAAGCCGAGCAGTTCACCGAGATCATGTTCAAAGAGCAACGTGAGCTGTTCGATGCCTACATGCGCGGCCAGCTGACGACGCCTGGCTTCCGCAAGGCGATGAAGCGCGCCCTCCAGCTGGTCTGCAGGGATGAGACGTTCGACCGCGCCTTTGCCGACGTCTTCACGCCGAACGAGCCGATCATCGCGCTTTGGAAACGCTTCCGCGCCATGGGCGTAATGATGGTGGCAGGCTCGAATGTCGAGGAACTCCGGCACGCCAAGCTCAAGGACATGGGCATCCACGACCTGTTCGACATGCACTGCCTGTCTTACCAGGTCGGCATCGGCAAGCCCGACCCGTCCTTCTTCTACGAGGCACAAGGTTCCTTGATCCACGTCGTGCCGTCCGAGATCCTCTTCGTGGATGACCACGCCGAATTCGTCGACGTCGCCCGAGACGTCGGCATGACGGGCTTCGTCTACGACCTCAAGGACCACGCCGCCTTCGAGCGGTTCCTGAAGGGCTACCATATCGCCCCATATCGCTGACATGACCGCCCTGGAGAAGATGAGATACATCGGTAACACCCCCGGGCGGTGGGTAGAATGAGA
>JBBTWH010000022.1:0-18474 GCA_038062835.1 Patescibacteria group bacterium
AACCCCCCCCCCCCCCCCCCGTACTCTCGGGGGCTTTTTTGTAAGAGGTTCATGTACATGCGAGCTGATCGAACGACATCCTGCCAGATTGCTTCGACGCTCGATGCGGAGGACGAGCGCCCGCCCGACTCGACCGTGCAGATGTGCTATTGACGTACCCCCTCTTCCGTGTGACTGTGTGGTCGGATCTTTTGACATATGAGGTGCATCATGTCTGAGTCATCGGAGAACGACTCGGGTCAGCTTATGCGTCCCCGGCCGAACATCTACTCGGAAGGGGAGAACAAGATCTTGCTCTTCGCCGACAAGCTGGAGCGATGGCGAGGAGGCGACATCGGTTTCGCTCCGGTGACTCTCGAGATTCAGCCGACTGAACGCTGCAATCACCGCTGCCCCAGCTGCCAGGCCATCTACGCGATCTCGAAAAAAGACGTAAGACGCCTGGCCAAGGCCGGAGGCGACCTCGATTTTCGGCTTCTGGACGGCGTCTGGCGGACTCCGCCTGACGGCATCGTGATTTCCGGCAACACCGGCGATCCGCTGATGCATCCTGATATCGGCGAACTGCTCATGACGGCGCACCGGCATGATATTCCGACGGCGCTTATCACGAATGGCGAAGCTTTCACCGAAAGCGTCGCGCGTCAGGCTATCGAATGCTGTCGAGGCATTCGCATCAGCCTTGATGCGCATGACGCGTCGTCGTTCCTGATGACGCATGGAGTGGGCGAGGCGTCGTGGAAAAGCGTACTGGAAAACATCCGTATGTTGGTAAGCGTGCGCAGCCAGTCGGGTGTCGGACGCGAGAAGTGCTTGATCGGCGTCGGTTACCTGACGGATCATCGGACCAGAAATAACATGGTCGACGCCGCCAGGCTGGCCAAGAGTCTCGGCGTCGATTACATCCAGTTCCGCCCGTTTCACTTCAAGGCGGAAGACATCGACGCCGAAATCAATGAGTGCGTCAGCTTGGAGGAACCGCCGACGTTCCGTGTTTTCGACTCGCGTCAGAAATATGCGCGAATCCGTCGGCCGGGCCGTTCATACGGCTCCTGTCAAGGCGCCTCCTTCTACACCGTTTTGGACTCGCACGGCGATTTGTACATGTGCTGTCATCACGTCGGCAGGCCGGAGGCGCGTCTGGGTTCCTTGCGCGAGACGTCCTGGACTGAATGGCTGGAAAGCGAATCACGGAAGGCAAAAATCGCCGACTTCGACCTGTCCGGCTGCATTCCTCTCTGTCGACTGCATACGCATAACGAGCGCCTCGAGCGTATCCGCACAGGCGCTGAAACAGAGATGGCCGCCGATCTGTCGGAAGAAGTGAAAAGACACGCGGTATTCCTGTGAAGCCGCTGGAAAACAGCATCGAGCACCATCCAGTTCAATCCGGGTTAGGCCGTCGAGCGACGCTCGACGGTTTTTAGTTGAAAGCGACGCCGGTCCTTGTCGCAAGGGGCGACGCCGTCTTAGTCCTTCTATCCGGCTCAAGCGTAACCCTGACTCCCATGGTTGACTGGAAGGCTTCTCCGTGGTGAAGTGCCGACGGACCTTTTTACATCGGAGGCATGACATGGATCACCTATGGAAGATCGTGGATTTGCAGTGCGTGCGTACGTCCGGCAAGCCTGGGCTTCTGGCCATCGCAGAGCTGCCCAAGCATGTCCTAGGACTCTTCAGTTCGGCGCCGCGCGTCTACTTCATCGTCAACGATTCCGGCGACTGGAGCGTGCGTGGCGGCCACTTCCATCCCGAAGGCGGGAAGAAGGAGCTGATTATCGCCCTGCAAGGCCGGATCGAGTTCGATCTGCACGCAGCAGCCGGATGTGGCCGCGAAGTCCTCGAGTCGCCGACTCGCGGTCTCGTGATTCCGAACGGAGTCTGGCACGGCGTGCGACTGAGTCCAGGGGCGATCCTGCTGTCGATCGCTTCGACGCTGTACGCTCCGGACGAGGCGATCGCGGCGAGGCCGTGCCAGCATCGTGACGGAGAAGGATCATGAAGCAGGATGCCGACCGCGTGGCCGCGTATCTCGAGCTTCTGAAACGCCTCGGCGAGCCGCTCGGAGATTGGCGCAAGGGCGAGGTCGAGATCGTCGCTGAGGCTGATGCCATCCTCGCGCACGAGCGTGCGCTCGCCGAACGCTATGCCTCGCAAGGCAAGGATCCTTCGCTGGCGACGACCGGCATCATGTATCAAGACCAGTACGTCTGGTTCCTGCGCGAGCCCGTGCTCTTCCCGCCGCCTGCGGGGCATGAAGAGCCAGTGCGCGGGACCTATATCCGCATCGTCTACAAGGAGAACGCCAACGGCAATCCCAGCATCTTCCTGCTCACGGTCGGAGCGGATGGTCGCCTGATCCTCAACCGTTCTTACAAGCATCCGGTGCGTAGATGGCTGGTCGACGGGCAAGGTACGATCGCCAGGTCGGGGGAGGCGCTTGATGACTCGATACGTCGGTGCGTGCGCGACGAGATCGGCATGCCGATCCTCTCGATGACGTATCTGAGTCCCGGGTTCATTTCCGATCGCGGCGTGCTCGGTTGCCGCGTGCCGATGTTCCTCGTGCGTGTCGTGGGCGAGCTGCCTGAAGCCGTGGATGATCCCACGGTCGTCGGCCACGTCGCCCTGACGCCGGGAGACTACGAAGCCGTCCTGAAGGAAGGCTCGATGGAGATCGGCGGCGTGATCCACTTCGCCCATGAAGGCTATACGGTCACGGCCTATACGCTGGCGAAACTGCGCGGACTGCTCTGACCGAGTACCGCATTGAATCGCGGCCCCTTTACCGAAAGGGGTCTTTTTGTTAGGGTTTGAAGTACATGCGAGCCCTGATCACCGCCGGCGGACGCGCCACGCGCCTTCGGCCCATCACCTACACCATCAACAAGCACCTCATCCCGTTGGCCAACAAGCCGATGATCTTTTACGCCATCGAGAAGCTGGCGGAGGTCGGCGTGAAGGAGATCGGCATCAGCTTGAATCCGGGTGAAGAGGAGATCCAGAAGGCCGTCGGCGACGGCGCGCGCTGGGGCGTGAAGATCGCCTACATCGAGCAGAAGGGCGGCCCGCTCGGCATCGCGCATGTCGTGAACAACGCCAAGGACTTCCTTGGCGACGAGCCGTTCATCTTCTATCTAGGCGACAACATCATCCTCGGAAGCCTCAAACGCTTCGTCGCGAAGTTCGAGAACGAGAAGCTGAACTGCGTGCTGGCCCTCTCGAAGGTGAAGGATCCCCAGCGCTTCGGCGTGCCCGAGGTACGCGAAGGCCGCATCGTCCGCGTCGACGAGAAGCCGTCCGAACCGAAGAGCGACTATGCCGTGACCGGCATCTACGTCTACGACGATACTTTCTTCGAGGCATTCAAGCACATCCAGCCATCGAAGCGCGGCGAGTACGAGATCTCCGACATCCACACCTGGCTCATCGAGAACGGCAAGGCCGTCGGCTACGAGGAGATCACTGGCTGGTGGAAGGACACCGGCAAGCCGGAAGACCTGCTTGAGGGCAACCAGCTGCTCCTGAACGAGATGGCTGAAACTTCGCGCGACGGCGCCGAGATCGACGCGACGGCCGTCCTGCAAGGCAAGGTCACGGTCGGCAAGGGCACCGTCATCGGCGCGCGCGTTCTCATCCGAGGCCCCGTGGCCATCGGCGAGAACTGCCGCATCGAGAACTCCTACATCGGTCCGTACACCGCCATCGGCAACGGGGTCGAGATCTACAACACCGAGATCGAGCACTCCATCGTCTTCGACGACGTGGACCTCAACTGCTCGACCCGCATCGTCGACAGCCTGATCGGCATGAACGCCACCGTCGCCTCGGCGCATTCCACCCTGCCGCGCGGACATAAGCTGGTGATCGGCGACAACGCGGTCGTGGAGATCTAGAGGATTTTCTTTTATCGCAGCCTCAGCCTCCAAAGCCCGTGGCGGCCTTCGATGACGCCGAACGCGTACAGCTCGTCGCCGTTGCGGTTCGGCGCGAAGGCGCGCAGCTCGTCGAAAGAGGCGAGCGGGACGGTCACGCGCCCGAAGCGGTCGGAGGTCTCGACGGCGAAGAGGTCGTGGCCGGACGCGTAGAGCGCGTTCCATTCGGGGCGATGCCAGGCCGCCTGGCGGATCGGTCCGGAGAGACGCGTGATGAGCTCGTCTCGGCCGCTCGCGCCGTCGTAGATGCGCACTTCGAGGTCGTTCCAGTAGAGGAGGCGTTCCCCGTCGACGGACCATGCGCCTCCGCGCCCGCGTCCCTCGAACGCTTCCGCCGGATCGGAGGACGGATCGATGATGAACAGGCGTTCGCTCGAGGCCGAGACGTACGCGATCTTGCGACCGCGCCCTGGCAGAGGGATGAAGTCGTCGGATGGCAGCTCGGCCACGGTCTCGCGCTTCTCTTCGCGCAGGCGATGCCGCACGAGCTTCGTCGGCGCGCCCGCTTCGATGCCGTAGACCGTGCCATCGGCGACGAGCGCCGATTTCGGAGCGGGACCGACCGGGGAAGTGACGCCGAGCGCGGCGTCAAGGTCGTAGAGCGTGCCCGCGGACGCCGCGTAAAGCCGGTCGGTGTCCTGCGCCCAGAACGCTTCAGAAATCGCGAAGCCGGCCTCGTCCGCAAGATCACGGACGCCGTCCGGCGCGCCCGCCTCCCAAAGCAGGTGAGCGGGGAAGCGCGCCTGGCGGCGGATCAGCAGGCGGCGCCCGTCGCGGGACCAGGAAAGGCGGAGAGCGGATGCCTCAGCGCTCGTACGGTACGGGCGCGATTCGTCGCCGGTACGGAGGTCGATGACGAGCAGTTCCGAGCCCGCACCCGTCGAGACGACGGCGGCGGCGTAGCGCCCGTCGTGCGAGAACGTCTCCTTGCTGGTCGTGCCGGTCTCGACAGAGAGCGCTGGGGACGCATCGCGGAACAGGCCGATCTCGTTCATGAAGGTCGTCTCGCGGCTCCTGACCGCGACGGTCTTCTCCCAGGGGCGGTAGCCGTCCTTCTCGACGCGGACCGCGTACGGGCCGGGCGAGAGCTTCTGGAGACGGGCAGGCGTCTCGGATTTCTGGAGCTTGCCGCCCAAGCTCACGGCGGCGCCTTCCGGACGGCTTTCGACGATCATCACGCCCGTCCGCTCGAAGCGATGGCGTGAGAAATTATAACGAAATCCGGCCGTCGAAAGGATGATGGCCGGGGCGATGATGAAGAACGCCGCGATGAACGTCCGTCGGAGGAACCGTCTTGCGCGCGGGTTCATAAAGGAGTAGGCTGACTTCAAGTGAATCGTACTATGAGCCGGCTTCGGATTCAAGGCGGAAAAAAACTCCGCGGACGGCTCCGGGTCGCGGGCATGAAGAACGCGGCGACGCCGATCCTGGCGGCCACGCTGCTCTCGGACGAGCCCAGCGTCCTCAGGAACGTCCCCCGCATCCGCGACGTCGAGCGCATGCTCGACATCCTTCGGAGCCTCGGCGTCCGCGCCGAATGGACAGGGGACCACGAGCTGAAGATCGAGCCGCGAGGGGCCGATCCCGCGAAACTGGATAGGAAGGCGATGCGCAGCATGCGTTCGTCGGTTTTGTTTTTGGGCCCCATGCTGGCGCGCTTCCGCGAGGTCGAACTGCCGGAACCGGGCGGCTGCATCATCGGCAACCGTCCGCTCGACACGCATCTCGTCGCGCTCACCTCGCTCGGCGCCGCCTGCGAGCGCGGCAAGGAAGGCTATCGCCTGAGCGCGGAGAAGCTGGTCGGCCGCGAGGTCGTCCTGCCGGAATTTTCCGTGACCGCCACCGAAAACCTGATGATGGCCGCAGCACTGGCCGATGGACGCACGACCATCAAGCTCGCCGCCGCTGAACCGCACGTCCAGGACCTCGGCGATTTCCTGAACGCCATGGGCGCCCGCGTCCAGGGCCACGGCACGCACGTCGTCACGATCGACGGCGTCGCGTCGCTGCATGGCGCGGAGCACGAGATCATCCCGGACCAGATCGAGGCCGGCACCTTCATGATCGCGGCGGCCCTCACGCGCGGCGATCTCACCATCGAGCGCGTGCGCCCCGATCATCTGGACGTCGTCATCCAGCGGCTTGAGGCCATCGGCGCCAACGTCGAGGTCGCCGCGGATTCCGTCCGCGTCACCGCGCAGGGCGCCCTCAAGGCTTTCAAGTTCCAGTCGATGCCGTATCCGGGACTCCCGACCGACCTGATGGCGCCGTTCGGCGTGCTCGCCACGCAATGCGCCGGCACCAGCATGATCCACGAGCCTCTCTACGAAGGGCGCTTCGGTTTCGTCAACGAACTCGTTAAGATGGGAGCGAACGCCGTCGTCTGCGATCCCCACCGCGTCCTCATCAACGGTCCGACCCCGCTCTACGGCCAGGACATCAAGAGTCTGGACCTTCGCGCGGGCGCGACGCTCCTCCTGGCCGGCATCCTGGCCGACGGGGAGACGGTGCTCCATGAGGCCGAAATCATCGACCGCGGCTACGAGCGCATCGAGGAGCGGTTCGCCTCAGTCGGCGCCGTCATCATTCGTGAAAACGAAGCCTGAACTCATGGATACTCCTTTCGACAGCGAAAATATGCGCTCCGCCGTGCCGGAACACGGCCGCGCTCGCAGAGTCGTCGGCGTCTATCTGGCGCTCGTCTTCGTGGTCGCCTCCTTCCTTTGGGGATATCGCCTCGGCGCGAACGGAGCGCCCTCGAAACCGACCGGCTCAGCTTCAGGGACGGTCGAGTTCGTGAACGACGACATGGACCTCTCCGGCGGCGTCGTGGATTTCGAGCTGTTCTGGGACACCTGGCGGCTCATCAAGGACCGCTACGCCAAACAGCCCGTGGACGAGAAGAAGATGTTCTACGGAGCGCTCTCCGGCATGGTCGCTTCGCTGGGCGACCCGCATTCCGTCTTCCTTGAACCGGTCGCCAGCGAGGAATTCGCGGAGGAGCTTTCCGGCAAGTTCGAAGGCATCGGCGCCGAGATCGGCATCAAGAAAGGGAACCTCGTCGTCATCGCCCCTCTGCCGGACTCGCCCGCCGAGAAAGCCGGCCTCCTGGCCGGCGACCGTATCGTCGGCATCGACGGCGTCGACACGACGGGCATGGCCATCGACGACGCCGTCAGCCGCATCCGCGGCGACAAGGGCACGAAGGTCAAGCTGCACGTCCTGCGCGAGAACGACGGCGGCGAGCCGAAGGTCTTCGAGATCACGCGCGACACCATCGCCGTCCAGAGCGCCAAGATCTCGTACGCGGCTTCGCCCAAGGGCAAGAAGCTGGCGATCATCAAGATCTCGCATTTCAACGGCGACACGTTCGACCGCTTCCTCGACGGCGTCACGCAAGCCGCCCTGCGTGACACCGACGGCATCGTCCTCGACCTCCGCAACAACCCCGGCGGCTATCTCGACGCTTCCGTCCAGATCCTCGGAGAGTGGATTCCGGGCGAGATCGCCGTCTCCGAGCGCTATTCCGACGAGACGACCGATGACCACCTCGCCAACGGCCGCGGCCGCCTCAAGGACCTCCCGACGGTCGTCCTGGTCAACGGCGGTTCGGCTTCGGCGTCGGAGATTGTCGCCGGCGCCCTCCAGGACCACGGCAAGGCGGTCCTGATCGGCGAGCAGACCTTCGGCAAGGGATCCGTCCAGGACCTCGTCGAGCTCGACGACGGATCGTCGGTCAAGCTGACGATCGCCGAGTGGCTTACGCCCAAGGGGAAGAACATCAACACGGAGGGTATCGCGCCGGACTACGTCGTCGCGCGCAGCGAGGAGGATTACCAGGACGACAAGGATCCTCAGCGCGACGCCGCCTATGCCTGGTTCGACGGCGTGACGCCGCCTCCTCCGGAGCCGGAAAAGGAAGAGAAGAAGTGATATGCAGGCGCCCACGCAACAACAGCGGCATCGTCCGCGCCACGTACAACAGCGGAAAGGCAAGCCGCCGCGCGTGCAGGTGGAGATTTCGGCCGGCGGCATCGTCTACAAGCGCACCCGCAAGGGCATCAAGATGTCGTTGATGCTCGACCCGTTCGGCAAGTGGACCTTCGCCAAAGGCCACGTCGAGCCGGGCGAGACCATCGAGCAGGCCGCGCTCCGCGAGACCGCCGAGGAGATGTCGCTCCGCGGCCTCAAGCTCCGCCAGCCGCTCGGCACCATCGATTTCTGGTTCCGCGAGAAGTACCGCGTCGGCTCTAAGGGCATGCTCATCCACAAGTTCGTGCATTATTTCCTGATGGAATCGCCCGCCGGGGAATGGGGCTCCCCGCAGAAGGACGAGAAGATCCGCAAGATCATCTGGGTCGACCCGCGCGAAGCCATGCAGAAATCCAGCTATGAGGACGTCCGTCCCGTGCTCGAGAAGGCGCTCATCACCCTCGGCGTACGTCGTCCGCCGGCCGTCGCCAAGCCGCAGCCCCAACCCAGCCATCCGAAACCTCGTCCTTAATCCCACCCAGCGATGTCCAAGTTCATCTTCGTGGTCGGAGGCGTCATGAGCGGCGTCGGCAAAGGCACCGCCACCGCCTCGATCGGCCGCATCCTCCAGTCGAAAGGCTTTCGCGTCACGGCCGTGAAGGTCGACCCCTACATCAACGTCGACGCCGGCACGATGAATCCGGTGGAGCACGGCGAGGTCTTCGTGACCGAGGACGGCGACGAGACCGACCAGGACATCGGCAACTACGAGCGTTTCCTCGACACCGACATCACCTCGGTCAACTACATGACGACCGGGCGCATCTACCGCGAGGTCATCGAGCGCGAGCGCAACCTGGAATACGGCGGCCGGACCGTCGAGGTCGTGCCGCACGTGCCAGAGGAGATCATCCGCCGCATCCGCCGCGCGGCCAAGGAGGCGCACGCCGACATCTGTATGGTGGAGATCGGCGGCACGGTCGGCGAATACCAGAACGTCCTGTTCCTCGAGGCGGCCCGCATGATGCACCTCAAGAACCCCAAGGACGTGCTCTTCGTGCTCGTCTCGTACCTGCCGATTCCGTTCAACCTCGGCGAGATGAAGACCAAGCCGACGCAGTACGCCGTCCGCACGCTGAACTCCGCCGGCATCCAGCCCGACTTCATCATCGCCCGCGCCGCCAAGCCGCTCGACGAGCCCCGCAAGCGCAAGCTCTCCCAGTTCTGCAGCATCGACGAGCGCGACGTCATCTCCGCGCCCGACGCCGAATCCATCTACGACGTCCCGATCAACTTCGAGCGCGACCAGGTCGGCAAGCGCATCCTCTCGAAGTTCGGCCTTCGCCAGCGGCGCCGCGTCGACCTCAAGGAGTGGGCCAAGATGGTCAGGACGATCCATGCGGAAAAGAAGCCGGTGAAGATCGCGGTGGTCGGCAAGTATTTCGCGAGCGGCGACTTCTCGCTGACCGATGCCTACATCTCCGTCATCGAGGCCATCAAGGCCGCCGCCTGGCATAACGGCGTCGATCCGCAGCTCGACTGGCTCGACTCGACGGAGTTCGAGTCGCATCCCGAGAAGCTCAAGGAGCTGTCCGGCTACGACGGCATCCTGGTGCCGGGCGGTTTCGGCAGTCGCGGCATCGAGGGCAAGATCGCGGTCATCCGCTACGCGCGCGAGAAGAAGATCCCGTACTTCGGCCTGTGCTACGGCATGCAGCTGGCCACCATCGAATTCGCGCGGCACGTGGCGGGACTCAGGGACGCCCATACGACGGAAGTGAATCCCGAGTCGCCGTACCCGGTCATCCACATCATGCCGGAGCAGGAAGCCATCGTGATGAAGAAGAAATACGGCGGCACCATGCGCCTCGGCTCCTACGCCTGCGCGCTCGCGCCCAAGACCCACTCCCGCAAGGCCTACGGCAAGCGCGAGGTCTCCGAGCGCCATCGCCATCGTTACGAGTTCAACAACGCCTACCGCGAGAAGCTCGAGAAGGCTGGCTTGACCATCGCCGGCACCTCGCCCGACGGCTCGCTCGTCGAGATCGTCGAGATCAAGAACCATCCGTTCTTCGTCGGCGTCCAGTTCCACCCTGAATTCAAGAGCCGCCCGCTCCGTCCGCACCCGCTCTTCAACGCCTTCATCCGAGCCTCAATCGGGAAATAGAAGGAGCGAGTCCGCCGAGGCCTCGACGACGTCGGAAAGGCGGCGATCGGGAAATGAAAAAGCGCCGCTCAGGCGGACGCTTCGGGGGAGAGGATGATGTTGCGGATGATGACCGCGTCGATGCCGATCGGATAGACGCAGGGCGGCATCAGCTCGTGCTATTCGCGCCGAAGCCGCGCGTGCCTTGGCCGAAGCGGCTCTTCAGCCTCCGATTCTCGACCTGCTCCCAGTAGGCTTCCTCGAAGCCGCTCGCGGGCGCTGCTTCTTCGACGACGAGCTCGTAGGACTCGTAGTCGTGGTCTGGCGGAGGCGCCTCGTCGAGGCACCATCCGTCATCGATCTCTTGCGACGTCAAAGGTACGGTGTCGGGCATTTTTTCTCCTAACGGAGGAAGGTATCAGGTTTTCGACCTGGCGTCAAGATACGAAAAACCGCCCCTTCGAAACGGGCGGTTTTGGATCCCAGCTTTCGCTGGGATGAACCCGCAAGCGGGTCACTTGGCTTCGTCGACGTGGACGTAGGTCCGCGCCTTCAGGGTGCCGTCGAAACGGCGGGCCTTGCGGGTCTGGAAGGTGACGATGCCGCGCGCGGTGGAGAAGATGGTGTCGTCGCCGGCGCGCATGGTGTTGCGGCCCGGGTGGACCTTCGTGCCGCGCTGACGGACGATGATCGCCCCGATCTTGGCGAGGGCTCCGCCGTAGAGCTTGATGCCCAGGCGCTTGGAAACGGAATCGCGGCCAAGTTGTGTAGAGCCTCCTGCTTTTTTTGTAGCCATACGGGGGTCAGATTTAGGACGGCGCGGAAGCCGCGCGCGTGATGGAAGCAGTATAGGGGACGGGCTGGGGACTGTCAAGACGGTCCCACGCCGCCCGTATCCCCATCGATTTCAGCTGTTTCAAGGCCAATCGGCGGTAGATGTCGGGCGGATAGGCCCCTTGTTCGGCCTGGACGGTGATGTAATCGCCCAGCCCTTCGACCCGGTCCAGATGGAGCAGGTATCGGCAGGAGCGCCAGGTTTCTCGGATGAAGCGGACCCGGTCGGCGGCCTCGAACCCCAGGATCTCGAGCAGGCGGCGGGAGGCGTGCTCGTCGAGCACGATAGTCTCAGGTTCAAGCCGGGAGGTGCGGGAGGCGCCCGGCATCGAGGCGGTGCCAGGCGCCTTCGGTGATGCGGTACAGCTCAAACGCGTGACCATATCTTGTCGCCGCAGGCGGGCCAGCGCGCCGTCGGGACGGCGATACAGCGTATCGTCGATCTGCGAGCGCTTCGGCGCCGGACAGCGCGAAAGCAGGGCCTCGCGGGCGGCGGCATAGTCGACCGGAACCGTGAGCTCTTGAGACATACTCAGCCCTTCCTGATGAGGACGCGGTTGACGGCATGCGCGTCCGTGCCGTCGTAGGCGAGGATGGCGGCGGTCGGCAGGCACGCGCGGAGCAGGGCTTCCATGTCCTGACGGCGCCAGCCGGAGCGATAGACGGGCGCGGGGCACGGCGAAGCGGCCGCGGCGGTCAGGAAATCGAAGAGGACGTAGCCTTGCGGCCGCAAGACGCGCCAGAGATGCTTGAGCGCTTGCGGAACGAGGTCGTGGTCGAGCTGGGAGAGCAGGGCACCGCGCGAGACGATGACGTCGAACTCCGCGTCGAGGAAAGGGAGTGAGGCCGCGTCGCCGCGTACGAAGACCCCACGGGGGTACTTGTTGCGCGCCAGCCTCAGCATGGCGGGGGAGCGGTCCATGAAGGTCACGGACGCCACGCGCTTCCAGAGCGGCCAGGCGGCCTCGCCGGTCCCGCAGGCGAGGTCGAGCAGGCGATAGGACTTGGTACGGTTGCCGATCTTGAGCGCGCGTTTCAGGAACCAATGGAAACGCCGCGAGGCTTCCTGGTGGTTCACGAAGGCGCCCGCGTCGGTGAGGAGCGCGTCCCACGAAGGGGCCGCCTCCTCCCAGAACGATTGCGATGGGTCCATGGGGTGTGGATAACGATTCGTGACTCCTGCCTACCACAGTCAGAATAAAAGTGTCAAGGCCTTGACACTTTTGAGTGAAGATGGTATGATGTGACCACGATATGGAATCCGTCCAAAAGCAATTGGAAGAGCTTGGATTGAGTCCGAATGAGGTCAGGGTCTACCTGGCCTCGCTTGAGTTGGGCGCCGCCACCGTCCTGCAGATCGCCGCCAAGTCCGCCGTCGTCCGCCCGACGGCGCACGTGGTCGTCGGCGCCCTCGTGAAGCGGGGACTGATGAGTTCGCATACGAGGGGGAAGAAGCAATACATTCAGGCGGAGAGGCCGGAGGTGTTGATGAGGGTGCTGGAAGACGAGAAGAGGAAAATCCTGGCCAACGAGGGAAGGCTCAAGGCGTTGATGCCGAAACTTCATGCGCTGATTTCGATTGTCGGTGCGCGACCGGAAGTTCACTACTATGAGGATCATGAAGGTCTTCAAACGATGAGGGCGGTTCTGTTTTCAAGTAAAGTAAGCGATCTTAGGGTTATCGGTGCACCCGAGAAATATAAGGAGAGTGTTGATTCGGACTCAACACATGCTCATAATTTTCGTCTTGAGCGGTCTTCAATCAAGATTCGGCAACTGGTGTTGTATACAAAAAAGAAAAATTTCCACCCGCGCTCCAAAAACATTTCGTGGAAATATTTGAAATCGGACGAGTTGGATTGTGGGGAGATTGCATTGTTCGGGGATTATATTGCCCTGGTTGTGTATCTGGATAAACCCCACGGCTTTCTTGTTAAAAGCAAGGAAATTGCGAAAGTGGGCAAAAGGCTCTTTGACGCAGCCTGGAACAGTGTTGGAGTGGACCCCGTACACTAGACACCTCTCCCCAGGAGGAGACATCATCTAACGTGTATGGCAAGTGTCGAACTTGCTTAAGCGCCTTTACGCACACGGAGTTGTTTGATACCTTTGACATACGAATAAGCATGTCGTTATCACACAAGCCATGAAAGCTCTCTCGCGCGAACTTCAGAAGTTGGGCCTCTCTGACAAGGAAGCACTGGTGTATCTCGCCTCGCTCGAGCTTGGACCCTCGCCAGTGCAGGTGATTTCACGCAAGGCGGAAGTCAACCGTGCCACGACCTACGTGATGATCGAGGCGCTTCTTCAGAAGGGCTTGATGAGCACCTTCGACAAGGGCAAGAAGACTCTGTATACGGCTGAAAAGCCCGAGCGACTTCATCGCATCGTTCATGCCGAGCGCGCATCGGTGGACGAGAAGGAATCTGTCATCAAACGTCTTCTTCCTGATTTGGACGCCATTTCGGACGCCGCCGGAGATCGCCCAAAGGTTTCTTTTTACGAGGGTGAGGAGGGATTTGAAGCGATGAGAGAGACGATATTTAGCCAAAAGGTTGAGGAGATGGAAGACGTGATTTCCTACGATGACCTGAACCACCTACTGGATCAGTCGCATTGGAAAAAGCACAGTGAACGTTTGAAGAATAAGAAGATTAAAGGGAGGGCCCTGTTCACCTCGGAGTCTGGCCGCAAGCCCACGACGGACCATGGAGGTCTTTGGCAATACAAGCAGCTCCCGCACAAGCTTTTCCCAATGCACGGTGAACTCACCGTCTACGGCAATCACGTCGCCATGGTTGCCCTCAGGGGCAAGATCGTCGGCGTAATCATCGAAAGTAAGGAAATGGCCACAATGGTTAGGACTTTGTTTGAGCTCGCGTGGAAACAGGCTGATAGTTATACAAACAAATAAGATCCAGTGTTCTGGATCCTGTCGCGCACAGAGTTTCTTGGTGGTGGCCAATCGTGGGTTATTGTAGACTCATTTTCTCTCTCCTTTGCCTCACGTTTGTGAGTCAGCTCGGAGAGTCGTAAGAAAGATCTTGTACTTAGTCCCACGAGGGGGTCCCAAGCGAAAGAGCGCGTCAACGCTCGTTCTGAAGATCTTCTTACATCCCGAGCGTGACAAGGGAGAGTATACCTATTTAGGGATTTTGTCAAGGGTTGGTGACAGGGTGTCAACGGGGCGTTTTCGTTGACAAGATCACGAAGCCTGCGTACGCTTCGTACCTGGTCTTTCTTTCTTGACGGGGAGGCAGCATCGCGGAAACCCAATGACGCTAGGAGGTATCCATGTCCCTGGAAAAGCTTCGCGCGCTCATGCGCACGTATACGCCCGGAAGGCGCGTCCGCATCAAGGACGAAGCCGCCGCGGCGCGCAGGGACAAGGTGCCGGACGGCGTCACGGAAGGCCTCATCCTGAAGGTCATCCCCCTGCCGTCGACATCCGCCTCCGATATCCCGGGCTTCGACTCATTCGGCGTCGAAGTCGAGATCGAGACGTCTCCGGGCCTGTTCGACTCGCTCATCGTGTCGACCGATGACGTGGAGTTCGGACCGCTCTCGCTCGACCAGCTGCGCCGCGATCTCTGGCGGCGGATCGTCAATTTCCCGCGCAGTTCCGGCATCGGCATCGACTTCCCCCCGGGAGCGGCCGACGACGGCGTCATCGACGACGTCCGCTTCCGGAGCGACGCGCTCGGCCGCCCGACGGACCTCGTCGCCAGCGTCCGCGTGCCCGTCGATCCCGATAAGAACCCCGAAGGCATCGACGTCTTCTGCACGGACGCCGACTTCATCCAATGCGTCCTGCGGGCGCGCAAATCCTCCGACTAATCGGAGGATTTTTCATATTCCTGTCGCTAAAAAATTCCCGGTCGACCATGAAGGTCGCCGGGTATGTGACTACGCACCGGGATGGATCTTGTGGCGGGCGAGGGCGAGATCGAACATGTCCGTCGCGCACCACGGGCAGCGGGTGAAGAACACCGCCGGACGCCCATGATCCACGAACCGCGCCAGCGTGCTGCTGATACGCTTCAGATTCGGCAGTTCGACGCGGCCGTGCTCGACGGCCTGGGACATCTTGCCGCAGCAGGACATGCCCTCAGTCTGGGGGAGCGTCTCGACCTGCTCGTCGAGCAGGCATCCCTCGAAGGGACAGTGGCGGAAGGCCCAGAACCTTCCGTCGTAGGCGTTGCCGAGCCGATCGGCGGAGAAGTCACCGTGGAGGATGGCCTCCTCCCGCATGAACGCAGGGGCGAGCGTGACCGGACCGGCCACGATCACCATGACGACCTTGCTGAGCAGCGCCTCTCCCATCTTGGGGCAAGAGCACAGGTCCGGGTCGCGGTACGCCCCGGGCTTGGGTTCGGGAGAGTTCACGGCAAGCGGGATGATCCGGCGGAAGTTCCGAGTCGGGACGTCATCCGCGAATTCCTCCTCCGGCGGGGCGGCGTCGACGACGGCCGCGATCTTCCTGAATCTCCTCTGGTTGACGTAGGCGTACGAGCCGACGTAGCGGTCCATGGGGACGAGCTCATTCTTCTCGTGAAGGTCCAACGGCTTGCGATGGTTCTGCGACATTTCATGCCTCCGCTCGGGGGTTTTGGGTTTGCAGACTTGCTTCAGCCGACCGGGCAGTATAGGCTAAAATCACGATTTTGTCAAGGTTCCCATGGTCCTCTACGCCTTCACCGCCGGCTTCCTGCTGGCCCTGGCCGCCACCCCCCTGGCCAGCCGTTTCGCCCGGAAGATCGGGGCCGTCGACGTCCCGGACGGCGACCGGAAAACCCACGCGCGGCCCACGCCGCTCATGGGCGGCCTTGCGATCTTCATCGCCTTCATCGCCGCCGCCCTGCTCATCCGGGGCGGACTCTTGGGAGGCTTCATGCTTCCCAAGCACCTCGCCGGCATCGCGCTCGGCGGCCTCTTGCTGATGATCGGCGGAGCGCTCGACGACCGCTACCGGCTCCGTCCGGTCCTCCAGCTCATCTTCCCGACGTTGGCATCGCTCACCGTCATCGCGTCCGGCATCGGCGCCGATCTCATCACGAATCCGCTGGGCGGCACGTTCCGCCTGGACCTCTGGGAGTTCCCGCTCTTCGCGTATGCCGGCAATCCGTATCACTTGACGCTGCCGGCCGATCTGTTCACCTTCGTCTGGCTGATGGGGATGATGTACACGACGAAGCTTCTCGACGGCCTCGACGGCCTGGTCTCCGGACTCGGCGTCATCGGTTTCTTCGTCATCGCCATCCTGAGCCTGACGCCCGACGTCGCTCAGCCTGAGCTGGCGCGCCTCGCCATGGCGGCTGCCGGCGCCGTCGGGGGATTCCTCTTCTATAACGCGCGTCCGGCCTCCATCTTCCTGGGCGAAGGTGGCTCGACCTTCATCGGCTTCCTGCTCGGGGTGATGGCCATCCTCTCCGGCGGAAAGATCGGCGTGACGCTCCTCGTGCTGGCGGTGCCCATCATGGACGTCGCCTGGACGATCGCGCGGCGGCTTCAGCTCCGGCGCTCCATCACGCAGGGCGGCGTCGATCACCTGCACTTCCGCCTGGTGCGCTGGGGGCTCTCGCCGGGGACGGCCGTACTGCTGTTTTGGCTCTTCGCGGCGGCGTTCGGCGGCGCCGGCCTCTTCATCCGCGGCCGCGGAAAATTGCTCGCGCTCGGGATTCTTGCGATACTGTTCATCGTGATCACCCTTTGGATCCGCACGCGCCCGTATGGAACCGACGCTCGCCAAACCCGCGGCTGAACCGAAAAAGAAAGCGTCGCCTGCCGTCCTGGCCGTCGGCGCGCTGGTCTTGATATTCGCCGCGGGCATCAGGATCAAGGAGGCCGTCGAACTCCGGAATCCCGTCATGATGGAAGCCACCCTGCGTGGCCGCGTCTTCACGATCGAGATCGCCGACACCGTCGCCAAGCGCGACTTGGGCCTGGGCGAGCGCGAGAGCCTGCCCGACGATCACGGCATGTATTTCCCGTTCGACGCCGAGCGGCGCTGGGTGTTCTGGATGAAGGGCATGCGCTTTCCGATCGACATCATCTGGATCCGCGACGGCAAGGTCGTCGACATCGACCACTCCGTCCCGCCGCCCAAGACGCTTCCGCTCGACACGTTCAGCCCCATCGAACCTGCCGACGCCGTCCTGGAAGTGAATGCCGGCGTGGCGCAGGAAATCGGCCTGGAACCGGGCGATGACGTGGTCCTCCGCGTGCCTGAAAACGAGGGTTGACGTCTGGGGAGGGCTCTGCTAGGATGAGCCTACTTTCAGATAAAAACCCCTTATGTACGCAGTCATCGCCACCGGCGGGAAGCAGTATCTGGTCAAGGAAGGCCAGACGCTGAACGTCGAGAAACTCGAAAAGGAAGCCGGCGCCGCCCTCGATCTCGAGGTCCTGATGGTCGCCGACGCCGACGGCAAGGACGTGAAGGTCGGCACCCCGAACGTCGCGGGCGCCAAGGTCACGGCCAAGGTCATCGAACAGGGCCGTGCCAAGAAGATCCGCATCGTGAAGTACAAGCCGAAGAGCCGCTACACGCGCGTCAACGGCCATCGCCAGCCCTTCACCAAGATCCAGATCGAGAAGATCGCCTGAACCGGCCCCAAGCGCCCCCCTTTACAAGGGAGGCGCTTTCTGTTATGACGTCGGCGGAGGAGGGAACGATGCGCTCATTCACGGCAGTCATCCTGATCGCGGCCGCTTGCGGCTCAACCCAGAAACCCGCGCCCAAGCGGGCCGAGTACGACCCCGAGCTGGCCGAGGCCTGCATCCCGGACTGGGGCGACGAGGCTCCGGCCGGCCTGTGCGACAAGGGCGAGGGCGGCACGTGGACGCTCCCCAAGGGCGACCCCGCCCGGAACGTGATCTCCCAGGTGTTGGCGCTTCGGGAGAACCATCACGGGACGTCCGTCGAGGAGGCCATCATCCATCTGACGACCGGCATCATCACCCGTTCGGTCGAGCCGACGTGCGGCGCGCAGATGGCCCGGTGGCATCGCGCCGTCGCCTACGTCCACCTCGGCCGCGGCACGGAAGCGTTCAAGGACTTCGGCCAGGTCATCAAGGAAGGCCCGAACAACCCCTACTACGACGACGTCGACGACTGGATGAAGCTCATCGAGCCGCATCTCCCCGCCGGCGTCGTCATGATGTGCATGGTCAACTACGGCCCTGCCGCTCTCGAAACGGAAACCGCCCCCGCGGAGTGAGGGCGGCACCGCCCCGTCACGCCTTGCGCGTACGGGGTCTTTTCTTATCTCGTGACGACGTCGCGGCGACGCGCGGGTCTTGACACGACGGCTTGAATCTGCTAACTTCTTACGTCGCATCTCGCGACGAAAGTGGGGGTTTCTTGAAGAAAGAACGAGAGTCGAATCTCGAAGCCTACGGCTTCTCCCAGGACGAGGTCCGGGCGATGGTCCGCAAGCTGCCGCCGCTCCTCGGCTGCACCGCCGAACGCACCAACGCGCTCCTCGCCAATCTCGAAGCCTACGGCTTCACCCGTGACGAGGTCCGGGCGCTGGTCCGCAAGCTGCCGCCGCTCCTCGGCTGCACCGCCGAACGCACCAACGCGCT
>JBBTWH010000022.1:18574-49879 GCA_038062835.1 Patescibacteria group bacterium
GAAGCCTACGGCTTCACCCGTGACGAGGTCCGGGCGCTGGTCCGCAAGCTGCCGCAGATCCTCAGCTACACCGCCGAACGCACCAACGCGCTCCTCGCCAATCTCGAAGCCTACGGCTTCTCCCAGGACGAGGTCCGGGCGATGGTCCGCAAGCTGCCGCCGCTCCTCGGCTGCACCGCCGAACGCACCAACGCGGGGCTCGACGCCGTCTGTGAGACCGGTCTCGATGCGGTGTTCTACGCGAAGCTCCTGATGGTCTCGCCGGCGCTTCTCCGCGGCCGCAGCGCCGTATGCCGCGCCCGAGGTATCGAAGTGTGCGCTTCCATTCTCAATATGACTAACGCGCAGTTCACGACCGCCTACGGTATGGATCGCGCCGCCGTCATCGCGCTGGATCCAATGCGCGAAGAAACCGCCCCCGAATGAGGGCGGTCTTTTTATCGCGGCATGACGTCGCGGCGGCCGGTGAGCGCGTCGGAGAGCGTCACGTCGTCGGCGTATTCCAGGTCGGCGCCGCGGGGGAGGCCGCGCGCCAGGCGCGTGATGCGCGGGATGATGGGGGCGTAGCGGCGCGAGAGGTAGCTCATGGTGGCCTCGCCTTCGATGGTCGGGTTCACGGCCATGAGGAGCTCGCGGACCGTGCCGCCGCGCACGCGGTCGTCGAGCCGCTCGATGCCGAGGGTCTCCGGCGTGACGCCTTCGATGGGGGAGAGCAGGCCGCCCAAGACGAAGTACTTGCCGCGGTATTCGCCGGTCCGCTCGATGGCTGAGAGGCCTTGCTGGTCGGCGACGACGCAAAGTTCGTCATCGCGCCTCGACGGGTCGCGGCAGATGCGGCACGGGTCGGTCTCGGAGACGGAGCGGCATCCTGCGCAGACCAGGATCATCCGCTCGAGCGCGAGGAGCGCGTCGGCCAGGCGGACGGGCGCCTCGCGGCCGCGCCCCAGCAGATGGAACACGAAACGCTCGGCGGTCTTCTCGCCGATGCCGGGGAGCTTCTTGAACTCCTGGATGAGGTTTTCGATCGAGGCGGGGAGACGGGACATAGTGGTCTTGTCACCCCGTCGCAGGACGGGGCCCAGCAAACGACGTTGAAGTTCTGGGTCCCGGCCTCCGCCGGGATGACAGATTTATGACAACCCCGGAATCTTGAGATCGCCGGACTTTCGCATCTGGTCGGCCATGGCGCGCTGGGCCTTCTTGACCGTGTCGTTGTAGGCCTCCTTCACGGCGGTCTCGAGCTTGCCCTTGTCGGCGAGAAGCTCCGGCTCGATCGTCACCGAGGTGACCTCCTGGTTGCCGTTCATCACGACCTTGATCTTGCCCCAGGCGGCGGAGCCTTCGACCGAGACGTCCTTGAGGACGTCCTGGATCTTCTTGGCCTGGTCGCGCAGGTCCTTGAATTGCTTGAGCTTGGAAAACATCGTCATAGGTAACGTCGCTTACCGGACAGGCTGCCGGTCGGACGGGCTGAGCCCGTCCTCCCTATCGCCTGTCCGCCGCTCCTCCTTCGCGGCTGGGCAGGCCCAGCCTTGATGGCGGTTGAATGAGTTTTGCGCGGTCGCGCAAAATTTTATTTTTATTCGATACCTGCCATCGACGGCGCGGTCGCCATGTCCTGGTCGAGGTTCTTGAAGGTCGCGCGGTTCTCGTCGAAGAAGATGCGGCAGACGCCCGTCGGGCCGTTGCGGTGCTTGGCGACGTGGATTTCGGCGAGATGCCGTTCCTCGGGCGCCAGATCCTCGGTGCGGAAGTTGCGGTCGGCGGCCTTGCGGTAGATGAACATCACGACGTCGGCGTCCTGTTCGATGGAACCGGATTCGCGGAGGTGGGCCAGCTTCGGGATGGCCGGCTTGGTCAGTTCGACGGCGCGGTTGAGCTGGGAGAGCGCCAGGACCGGCACGTTCATCTCGCGGGCGATGCCTTTGAGCGAGCGGGTGATGGCGGTGATTTCCTGGACGCGGTTCTCGATCTTGGTCTGCGACTCCATCAGCTGGAGGTAGTCGATGACGATGAGGCCGAGCTTGCCGTGTTCCTTCTGGAGGCGCCGCACCTTGGTGCGGATCTCCATGATGTTGACGTTGGCCGTGTCGTCGATGAAGACCGGGGCGTCGGAGAGCACGCCGAGCGCGTGGGCGATGCGCGGGAAGTCGTCGTCGCCGGGGCGGTCGGAGAGGCGGCCGGTGCGCATCTTCCAGAGGTCGACGTTGGCTTCCGCGCAGATCATGCGGTCGACCAGCTGCTCCTTCGACATTTCCAGCGAGAAGATGCCGACGGGCTTCTTCGATCGCACGGCCACGTTGCGCGCGATGTCGAGGGCGAACGACGTCTTTCCGCAGGAGGGGCGCGCGGCGAGGATGATGAGGTCCGAGTCCTGCAGCCCGCCGAGCAGGTTGTCGATCGTCTTGTAGCCGCTCGAGACGCCGCGCAGCTTGCCCTTTTCGCTGTGCAGCTGGTCGATGCGGTCGAAGGCGTCGGAGAGGACGCTGCGGATCGGTACGAAATTCTGCTTGAGGTGCTTCGCCGAGACGCCGAAGAGCTTCTGTTCGGCCTGGTCGAGCAAGGTCGAGACGTCCTCTTCGCCTCCGAAGCCGAGGCGTCCGATCTCCTGCGAGGCGAGGATCAGGCGGCGCAAGGTGGAGTCGCGCTGGACGATCTTGGCGTAGTGCACGACGTGCGAAGCGGTCGGCACGGATTCGGCCAGCTGGGCGAGATACGTCTGGCCGCCGGTCTTCTCGAGCTTGCCGGCGTCTTTGAGCCGGCCGGAGATCGAGATGATGTCGATCGGTTCGGACTTGCCGAAGAGCGCGAGCATCGCGTCGTAGATGTCCGCATGGCTCTCCCGATAGAAGTCATCCGGCGTCACCAGGTCCGCGACGCGAAGGACGGCCTCCTTATCGACGAGGATGGAACCCAGCACGGCCGCTTCGGCCTCGTAATTGTGCGGCGGGACGAAGTCGGGTTTTCGGTCGCCAGAGGGGTGCATAGTGGCACTATCGTACGCTCTGAAGATAGGGGCGTCAAAATGGAAAAAATGACGCCGGGGACGTCATTTCTAGGGAAGGGTGATGAGCCTGTGGATAAGATCGAACAGGTCAAAGTCGTGGTACCATGGCGTCGATATGGCGCTTACCATCGAACGAAGACGGATGATCAAAGCCTCGTTCGTGCTGTTCGGCACGATCGTCGGCGCGGGCATCTTCGGCCTGCCGTACATGGTCCAGCGCGCCGGCTATCTCCCGGGGCTCTTCTGGATGGTCATCCTGGCCGGAGCCGTCATGCTCACGCACCTGCTCTACGGCGAAGTCGTCATGGCCACGCCGGGCGAACACCGCCTCGTCGGGTACGTGAAGCTCTACCTCGGCCCCTGGGCGCACCGCGCCGAAACGGTCGCTTCGGTCATCGGACTCTTCGGTTCGAACCTCGCCTATCTCATCCTCGGAGGCTTGTTCATCTCAAGCATCTTCCAGGCGCTGGGGGTTCCGCTTGCCGAAGCGCAGGGTTCCGCGATGCTGTTCCTCTTCGGGCTGGCGGCGGCGTGGTTCGGCACCAAATTCCTGTCCGGCGTCGATTTCTGGCTGACGCTGGTCGAGTTCGGTTCGTTCGTCCTCCTGGCCGGCATCGCGCTCACGGGGCTCAAGCCGGAACACCTCGCTACGGTCCATCTGGACGAGGCCTTCCTGCCGTACGGCATCGTGCTTTTCGCCTACGGAGGCCTGACAGCCATCTCGGAAGTGAAGGCCATCGTCGGCGGCAGTCCCGGGGCCGTGCGCAAGAGCATCGTGGCGGGCACTTTGATGGCCGCCGCGCTCACCATCCTGTTCACCACGTCCGTGGTCGGGGCGCTCGGCCCGGACACCACGCAGGAAGCCGTCGGAGGCCTCAACGCCAGGTTCGGCGGCTCCTTGCCGCTGATCGGCGCGATCGCAGGATTCTTCTCGATACTGACCTCCTACATCGTCTTCAGCGAGTATCTGAAGAGCCAGTTCCAGAAGGATTTCGGCTGGCCGAAGATCGTCGCCGTCGTGACAGCCACGTTCGTCCCGCTTCTCCTGTTCCTGATGGGCGTCCGCAGCTTCGGTCAGGTCATCGAGCTCATCGGCGCGCTCCTGATCGGCCTCGAAGGCATCTTCGTGGCCTGGATGTATCTGAAGGTCAGGGACAGATATCCTGAGCGGGTCATGCGCGTCCCATACTGGCTGGTCCATGTCCTGATGGGCGTCTACGCGGCCGGCATGGCCTATACCATCCTGACGTAACGGACCTTGTCATACACCCTTGACAAAATGGGTGTTTTCGTGTATTTTGGCTTCACGGCTTGAATGGGCGCATCGTATCTGACGAGCCCCGTTTGCCTTAAAAAAGCACCTTTCACGGCCCCACGAGGCCAAACCGACCCCAAACCAGGAGTGAGACATGCCGGACCTGATGATTGATGACGTGAAGAACACGGCGGTCTCACCTCCGCAGGAGGACGAGAACGTCGAAGTCCTCCGCGCCCGCATCCGGGCGCTCGAGGAGAGCCAGGCGGCCGATCAGGCGCTCATCGCCAAGATGCGGCGCAAGGATTTCGACGCCAGCCTCGAGAAGCTGGTGGCGCACGGGCTCAAGGCGGCGACCTTCAAGGCCTTGCCCGACGGCCGCATCGTGGTCGCCAACGACCACGCCACGGACCTCTGCGGACCGGTCTTCGAGCAGGGGGCGAATCTGTACTCCCTGATCATCGACCGCCTGAGCCGTCCTTCAGGCCTCATGCCGGATGACGGTAAGCCCAAGAGCTTCGGCCAGACGCTGCGTGAGGCGATCGACGCCACGATGCAGGTCACGCGGATCAATCGTCGCGCCCGCCGTCCGTCCGAGGGGCTCGAGACCGAGTACACCCTCGCGGAACAGCTCGTCTACCAGTCGCCCACGGGACCGATCCGCGTCCTGTTGGCGATGAGTTACGTCAGGGACCACAACAGCCATCCGTGGATCCAGCTGACGATGGTCAACCTCGAGACGGTGAACCTCGATGACCTCACCGGTCTGTGGCGCCGCAGCACCTTCGACAACGTGCTCGCGCGCAAGATCGCGGAGCGCAGGAGGATCTCCGAGCACCTCAACAAGCGCAAGGAACAGATCGAGAAGCATGAGAACGGGCACGCGGGCTCTTGGCCGCTGCCGCCGAGCACCCAGAGAGCGCTGAACGCTTTCGACTACGTCCAACCGCTGGCTCTCCTGATGATCGACATCGATCACTTCAAGAAAGTCAACGACACGTACGGCCACCAGGCCGGCGACGATGCCCTCAAGGCCGTCGCGACGCGCATCCAGCGCATCGTCAAGCGGCAGGGCGACATGGTCTGCCGCTACGGGGGCGAGGAGATCGCCGTCATCCTGGACGCCGATCGGGTCCAGGCCGAGAGCATCGCTCAGCAGATCCTGAACGCGGTCCGCGCCACCGGTACGGTGGTGGTGACCGAGAACGGGAGGACGTCGCTGAAGATGACGGTCTCCATCGGGGGCACGAGCTTCACCGGCGCGGATGATACCGCGTCGATGATGGTCCAGCGCGCCGACGCCTCGCTCTACGAGGCCAAGGGCAAGAAGTTCTGGACGTTCACTCCCGGCCGCAACCGCATCGTCTTCGACGGCGAGGTGCTGCCGGATCCGGACCGCAAGACGCGCTGACGCGAAAGGCGTCCCGACATCATGTCGGGACGCCTCATTTTTTTTTCGTTCAGGATCTCCCGCGGCGCGCTTCCGCCAGCTCCAGCGTCTTCTTGAGCAGCATGGCGACGGTCATCGGCCCGACGCCGCCGGGCACCGGGGTCAGGGCGGCCGCGACGCCTTCGAGGCTCTTGGCATCCGCGTCTCCGAGGGTCTTGCCCGCGACGCGCGTCGTGCCGACGTCGATGACGACGGCACCTGGCTTGATCGCCTCCGCGACGAGCGAACCGGGCTTTCCGAGCGCCGTCACGACCACGTCCGCGTCGCGGCAATCGTCGGTCGATGGCGTTCCTCGGCGCGAAAGCATCGTCTCAAGCGGCGCGGAGAAGACGGGGCTCTTGGCCAGGACGCAGGACAATCCATGCGCAGGCGCGCCGCCGGCGTCGAGCAGGAGCGAGATCGCTTCGATCAGGCCCGGAGCCGATCCGGCACCCTCGAGATACTTCTTCAGATTGTCGGGATGGAAACCGTCGACGTCCTTGGCGGGATCGATGGCGGCCACGACCGCATCGGCGCCCATCTGCGGCGGCAAGGGGAGCTGGACCAGGATGGCGTCGACGTCTTCGCGCGCGTTCAACGCGCGGACCGCTTCGATGATCTCGTCCTGCGGCGCGTCGGCGCGGAAGTCGCGGCGGATGAAAAGCACGCCGGCGTCGAGGCAGGCCCTCTCCTTCAGCGCGACGTAGAGATGCGAAGCCGGGTCGGTGCCGACCAAGACGACGCCGAGGCCGGGAGTGAAGCCGAGCGAAGCGATATGCGAAGCGACCGCCTGGCGAATGCCTGCGGCGACGGCGCGCCCGTCGATGACATGCGTCGCGCTCATGCCTTCCATTCGGGATAGATCGGATGCGCCTCGCAGAGCTTGCCGACCACGCGCAGGACGTCGGCGCGGATGTTCTCGTCGTCCGGCTGCTTGAGTACCTGCGCGATCATGGTGGCGACGTTGCGCATCTCGTCCTCGCCGAAGCCGCGCGTCGTGAGGGCGGGGGAACCGAGACGGAGGCCGGACGGATCCATCGGCTTGCGTGGATCGTACGGGATCATGTTCATGTTGGTGCAGATTCCGGCGGCGTCGAGCGCTTCGACGGCGGGCTTGCCGGTGATGCCGAGTTCGGTGAGATCGGCGAGGACCATATGGTTGTCGGTGCCGCCGGTCACGACCTTCACGCCGCGTCCCTCAAGCGCTTCCGCCAGCGCCTTGGCGTTCTTCACGACCTGCGACTGATAGGCGGCGAACTCCGGTCGCAGCGCCTCGCCGAAGGCGACGGCCTTGGCGGCGATGGCGTGCTCGAGCGGGCCGCCCTGCATGCCGGGGAAGACGGCCGAGTCGATCTTCCTTGCGAGATCCGCCTTGCAGAGGATCATCGCGCCGCGCGGGCCGCGGAGCGTCTTGTGGGTCGTGGTGGTGACGACGTCGGCGTAGGGGACCGGGTCGGGGAATGCCTTGCCGGCCACGAGTCCTGCGAAATGCGCCATATCGACCATCAAATACGCGCCGACCTCGTCGGCGATGGCGCGGAAGGCGGCGAAGTCGAGCGTGCGCGAATAGGCGGTGAAGCCGGCGACGATGATCTTCGGTCTCGTATCGAGCGCGATCTTGCGCACCTCGTCCATGTCGATGCGGTGCGTGTCCTTGCGCACGCCGTAATGCGCGAACTTGAAAAGCTTGCCGGAAAAGTTCACCGGCGAACCGTGCGTCAGGTGTCCGCCCATCGAGAGGTCCATCGCCAGGATGGTCGAACCGGGTTCGGCCAGCGCGAGGTAGGCGGCCATGTTGGCCTGCGAACCGGCGTGCGGCTGGACGTTGGCATGTTCCGCGCCGAAGAGTTCCTTGGCGCGCGCGATGGCGAGCGATTCGATCTCGTCGATGTGGAGATTGCCGCCGTAGTAGCGCTTGCCGGGGTAGCCCTCAGAATACTTGTTGGTGAGCGGCGAGCCGAGCGCCTCCAAGACCGCCTCCGAGACGATGTTCTCGGACGCGATGAGTTCGAGGCCGTCACGCTGTCGGCGCGTCTCGGCGCGGATGATCCGCGCCAGGTCTGGGTCTTGTGCGGTCAGGTGCTTCAGCATGGTCGGGAGAAAAAAGTCCCACGCGAGGCGCAGGAGGGAGAGGGTCAGTTCATCAGGGTGAGGATGAACTCGAGGTACGTCTCTTCGCCGTCGAGCTGGCCGTCGTCGTCGATCTTGTCGACGACGTCCTTGCGGCGGGCGACGCGGATCGTGAGGCCCGAGCCTGAGACGTCGATCTGGACGCGGAGGCCTTCGGAGCAGTTCACGAATCCGTGACCTTCCCCGGCGCGCAGGCGCTCGGCCTGCTCGCCCTCTTTGAGGACGGGCGGCGCGGCGGTGACGCGGAGACGCATCGATCGTTCGCCGGCGGAGGACGCCAGGTGCAGATCGAGGCTGGTCATGTTTCGGATCGCGACGATCACGGCATCCTCCTTTCCGGAAAGGTCCTGACTGAAGCGTATCAGCCTCTCGCGAGTTTGGAAAGAAGAAAAAGACCATGCACCGTACGATGCATGGTCAGTCGTCGCCGCACGGTCCGCCGCCTGCGCAGCTCGCGAGGAGTTGGCGGATGACGAGCGACGAGAGGTGGACGCCGATACGGCCGAAGCTGGGCTTGTCCCTGTATCTGCCGATCGCCTGCGTCATGCCGACGAGGCGCCCGGAAGCGTCGAAGACCGGCGCGCCGGAATCGCCGAGCGCGGGCGCGGGACGGGAGCCGAAGAAGACGTCCGAATCGACGATATCCTTGGCCTTGATCCGCACCGGCGAGAAGATGCCGGACTTCGTCAGGTCGTCACGGTCTTGGAAGACGTATTGCCAGAGCGATTCGCCGTCGGACGTCAGGCGCGGCGCCAGGTCGACGGCGCCCTCGTGGCGTCCGCTGACCATGATGAAGAGCAGGTCGACGTGCTCGAACCAGTCGGCGTACCGGCCGTTCATGCAGCCGTCCGGTCCGACGATGGCGAAGTCCGGGAACATCCGGTTTCGGACGTCCATGGCGTGCCCGGCCGTGGCGACGGTGCCGGAGTTCACCCAGAAGCCGGTGCCGCGTTGGACGCCGTAGGTCGGCAGGGCGTCGCAGGTCGCGTTCACGTAGACCGCGACGACATGGGCGCGCGCGGCCAGGACGGCCTCGGGCGCTTCGTCGGCTGGACGAGGCGTGACGGACGGATCGAAGGTCCCATTGGACGACGCGCAGGCCGTCAGGACGAGAGCGATGATGAACGGGCGCATCGGGGCCTCCTGTGGAAAGTGCTCAGGCCATTGTAGCAGAACGCGTGTCTTGACGGCAGCGGCGTCTTCGGTTATACAAGGACCATCGACAGGAGGTTACCGTGTTTGAAACCATCGTGATCCTTGGCATCATCGTCCTGCTCATCAGCGGCCCGCGCGCCGCCGTCCGATTCGTGCGTTCCCGCCGCCTCCTGCTCACGAAGGCGAACGAGGTGCGGGAAGAGCGCGAACGGAAGGTGGAAGAAGAGAAGGCGGCCTTCATGGAGGATCAACGCCGCTACTTCGCCAACCGCGGCGTGAAAGCCGTCCAAGAGAAGGTTTCGCCGCGCGCGTCGGATTCCGGCATCTTGCACCTCGACCGCCACGCCACGCATCGGACGTCCGACGAGAATGGCTGCACGGTCTACCTGCAGTACGCGTGTCGGTACGGATGCGGCGAAGTCGTCATCACGATGCACGAGATTGCGCCGATCAAGGACGGCACCGGCGTCACATGGCAGCCGATCGGCCGGTACTGCGCCGCGTGCGGGGCCTGGGAGACCGAACACTATGATCTGGGAAGACTGACCGGCCTGCTCGGACGACGGCTCAAGGGCACGACCAACCTTTTCGACGTTCTCGGTTCCCCCAAGACGGAGGAAGCGTCGGGAGCATGGGAACGGGTCGAGGCTGAGGTCGTCGAACTCGAGACACGCCTGAATGGCGCCCGCACGCGCCGCCTGGCGCTGGCCGAGAAGCTCGGCAAGCAGATCGACGGAGGACCGTTCCGTCCTCAGCTCATCGCCGGCGGCAAGGAATCATAAGACCGACCTTTCGGGGTCGGTCGTTTTTTGTCCTACCGTCATTCCCTCGAAAGAGGGAACCCAGAAAAAAACCAAGCGCGCAAAAAGACGCCGACCGCTTAATTTTGCCCGCATGTGCCGAGGCTCGAGGAGAAACGTTTTTTCTAGGTTCCCGTCTTCGCGGGAATGACGGAAGTAGAGGCGAGTTCTATATAGAGCCCAGCGTACCGTTCCGCGATCGGGTCCCAATCGAACTTCGCCAGCCGCACTTTCGCGCCGGCGGCCAGGCGGTCGCCGAGACCAGCTTCGGTGAAGACGCGGACGATGGCGACGGCGATGGCCTTTGGGTCCGACGGCGGGACGAGCAGTCCCGACTTTTGGTGCTCGATGACGTCGGGGATGCCGCCGACGTCGGTGCCGATGACGGGGACGCCGAGCGCCTGCGCTTCGAGCAGCACGATGCCGAGGCCTTCGCCGAGAGAAGGAAGGACGAAGACGGCGCACTTCGCGACTTCGGCCATCGCTTCCGCGTTCGGCTTGGCGCCGAGGAAACGCACGACGTCCTGGAGCGACAGCTTCTCGACGTACTCCCTGAGCTGGGCTTCAAGCGCGCCGCCGCCGACGATGACGAGCTCGGCGTCTTCGACGGAATGCCGCGCGATCTTGATGGCTTCGATGAGGAAGGGGAGGCCCTTTTCCGGCGAGAGGCGCGCGACGGTCACCACGCGATGCGGTGCCTTTTCGCCGCGCGGCACCTTCGCCAGATGGCCGAAATCGACGCCGTTCGGGATCGTCAGCGTGCGTTTCGCCCCGAGTCGCTCGGCGCGCCGCGTCAGCGCCGTCGAGATGCCGACGGCTATCGTGGGCGACGTATGGATGTTCTTCCAGACGAAGCGTGGGATCTGCCGGTTCTTCTCCGGCATGTCGAGGTCGCCGCTCTGTAGGGTGAGGACCGTCGGCTTCTTCCCTCCGAAGGCGCGGTACCACCAGAGCGCGATGCCGGCGTACGACTCCATCACGGCGTGCACGAGGTCGTGCGGGTGATGGAGCGCCCAGAGCGGTGCGAGGAGCGGATAGAGGAACTTATCCCATTTCGCCCCAACGCCTACACGTACGATCTCGTAGGTCAGCGTCGTGCCTTCGATCATGCGCGTCTCGCGGCGGGGAAGCTTGGCGTCCAGGCGCGCGGTGACCACCGCAATCGAAAACCGTCCGGCCAGGCGGCGGACGGTTTCGACGACCATCCGTTCCGCGCCGGAGACGAACGGTTCGTAGAAGGCGGTGAAGATCAGGATACGCATGCGGCGGCGCGCGACTTTTCCGTCATGTGCGCGAACGTCTCGCGCAGTCCGACCTCCAGCGGCGTTTCGGCCCTCACCCCGATGAGTTCATGCATCCTGCTGACATCAGGGGTGCGATATTTTATCTCCAGCTTACGCACCGGCAGGTATTCGATGGCGAGATCCCTTCCGGACAGCGCCCTGACTTTCTCGGCGAGTTCCTGGATGGAGGTCGGAGTGCCCTTGCCGACGTTGATCGTCTCGCCGTCCGTCTCGTCCTTCAGCATGGCGGTCAGGACGGTATTGACGTTGTCCTTGTAATAGACGAAATCGCGCGTGGCCGTGCCGTCGCCGAAAATCTGCAGCGGCTGTCCTTGGAGGGCGCGGCTCAGGAAGATGCCTACGACGAATCCGTATGGCGAACTCTCCTGGCGCGGTCCGTAGACGTTGAAGAAGCGCAGCGCCACGGTCTTCAGGCCGTATTGCCGGTAGTAGTGATGGGTGAGGTTCTCGCCGAGCATCTTGACCAGCGAGTAAGGGTCCCGCGGGCTCGGGTTGACCGGACCGAGCTCTCGCGAGGGAAGCTGCAGGGGTTCGCCGTAGACTTCCGACGACGAGGAGTACAGGATCTTCTTGACCTTGCGGTCCTTGCAGAACTCGAAGATGGCGCGGATGCCGTCGATGTCATTGAGGACGTCGAGCGGGCGCTCCTCCACCCGCTTCACGCCGCAGAAGGCGCCGAGGTGGAAGACGTATTCAGGCGCGTGCGCGTCGAAGACGCCATCGAGCGTGGCCCAGTCGTTCGCGTCGCCGTGGATGAAGGTGAAATCCAGGTTGCCGTCGTGCTGAGCGAGATTCTCGCGCTTGCCGGTCGAGAGATCGTCGAGGACCGCGACCTTGGCGCCGAGTTCCAGCAGGCGGTCGGTCAAGTGGGAGCCTACGAAACCGGCTCCTCCCGTCACCAACACGCGCGCTCCATGATAAGATTCGAACATATGCGGCCAGTCTAGCATGGCTTCCGATTTTTGCCAGAGACGATTTCCGGGGTACAATGCGGCCTATGGACAAGACGCTTGCTGATAAGATCTTGGCGCAGATGCGTTCCGGCTACCGCACGGCGGCGGCCGAAGCGGCGCCGGTGCGGGAGCGGATGTACGCGGATGAGATCCGGCGCTTCGTCGATTACGTGCGCGAACGCGAAGCCGTGCTCGACGTCGGCTGCGGCGACGGACGCATCTTCGAAGCCTTCAAGGACAAAGGGGTCTCGTACGCGGGCGTCGACCTTTCGGACGACGTCATCGCCAGGGCGAAGGCTCGCTGGGCGAAGGACATCGCCGATGGCCGCGTCGCTTTCGAGACCGGCGACCTGCTGGACCTCCCTGTCGAGGACGGCCGCTTCGACGTCGTCGTGGCCGCCGGAATCCTGCATCATCTGCCTTCGGAAGCGTATCGCGCACGCGCCGCCTCCGAGCTCGCGCGCGTCGTCCGCCCCGGCGGGTACGCGCTCATCGCCGTCTGGAACTTCTGGCAGCCGCGGCATTGGGGCGTCCTGCTGCATCAGTTCTTCGGCAGGAAGAACGGCTGGGATTTCGGCGACCTGAAGATCTCCTGGAAGCAGCCGCGATTCCCGCGCTACTACCACGCCTTCCGCAAGAAGGAGATGCGGAAGCTCTGCGAGGGCGCCGGATTCGACGTGGTCGAGGAGCATTACGTATGCAAAGGCGAACTGGTCGATTGGATGAGCGGCGAAAACCTCGTCGTCGTCGCGAGGAAGCGCGCCTAGGAACGAAAAAACCGACGCGGCGCGTCGGCGTCAGATGCCCTTCTTGATCGGCGGCGGGTCCGGCGGCGGACCCTCGGTCGCCGGCTTGATGATCGGGTGCTCGCCGGGGATGTCGACCTGCACCTCCTTGAAGATGCGCTGGGGGAGCTTCTCGCCTACGTCCCGGGCGGCTTTCTCGGCGGCGTCCTTCTGGGCCTCGCGGCCCTTGGGGGCGGACTTCTCGATAGCCTTGCGGACTTCCCTGGCCGCGCCTTCGCTGGCTTTGTCGGACAGCTCCTTCTTGTCGGCGTTGCGTTCCCGAGCGGCCTCGTGAGCCTTCTCGTTGCCGCGCCGCTGGGGGAGGTTCTCCTGTCGAGGCTTGACCGTCACCACGACGTCGTCGGGCTTGATGGGAGCGTTGGCCTGATCGGCCGCTTTGTCGGTCCCAGCCTTCTTGTCGTCGGCCATGGCTGTCTCCTTTCAAAATGAACTATCATATCTTTCCGACTTTCGACATCTTGGCATCCGCCGAAAAACGTGTAAAGAATCGATGGCCACTTTTGATTCCTTGAAACATCGCCGTCGAACAGGTAGGCTGGGCAGGAAATGGCGCTCGATCTCGATCATCTCCATCGCGTCCACTGCGTGGGCATCGGCGGCATCGGCGTCTCGGCCGCAGCCAAGTTTTTGCGCCTGCAGGGCAAGGAGGTCAGCGGCTCCGACGAGCGGCCGAGCGTGGTGACGGCCGACGCCGAACGCGCGGGCATCCGCGTCTTGGAACCGTCTTCGGACAACGTCGCTCCGGACCTCGACCTCGTCATCTACACGTCGGCCGCGCCGGATTCGCATCCGGAGCGCGTCGAGGCCGCCAGGCTCGGCATTCCGCAGCTGAGCTATTTCGAATTCCTCGGCCTCCTTTCGTCCGGCTATCGCACGGTCGCCGTCTGCGGCACCAACGGCAAGTCGACGACGACGGCGATGCTCGCGCTCATCCTCGAGCGGGCCGGGCTCGATCCGCTGGTCATCGTCGGCAGCCGCGTGCCTTCCTTCGAGTACGGCAACCTTCGCATGGGCGCAGGCGGCGTCTTCGTCGTCGAGGCCTGCGAGTACCGAGCGCAGTTCATGCATCTCAAGCCGTCGGTCGTGCTGACCACCAAGATCGTCGAGGATCACCTCGACTATTATCGCGACCTCGCGCATATCCAGGAGACGTTCCGCGCCTTCGCGTCCAAGCTTCCCGCCGACGGCCGGCTCATCTGGAACGCGGACGACGAAGGCAGCCGCAGCGCGTACGTCGGGTACGCCGGACCTGTCGGGACGTTCGGGTTCACTCCGGATGCGGATCTTCATGTCGAGAACCACGTGATTTCAGAAGGTCTCCAGCGCTTTGACGCGGTCTTCAAGGACGGATCGGCCTGGCGCGGACTCGAATTGCGCGTGCCGGGAGCGTTCAACGTCTCCAACGCGCTCGCGGCCATAGGCGCGGCACGGCATCTGGGTGCGGGAGAAGACGCGGTCCGCGCCAGCCTGGCGGAGTTCGCCGGCATCTGGCGGCGCTTCGAGAAGGTGGGGGAGCGCGACGGCGCGCCCGTCATCTCCGACTACGGCCACACGCCCGACGCGGTCGAGGCGACGCTCAAGGCCGCGCGGGAGTTCTATCCCGGGCGCAAGGTCATCCTCGCGTTCCAGCCGCACCATCACGACCGCACCCGCAAGCTTTTCGACGCCTTCGCGGCTTCGTTCGACGGCGCGGACGAGCTCATCCTTTGCGAGATCTACGGCGTGGCCGGGCGCAAGGAGCATGAAGGCGACGTCTCGTCGCGCGACCTGGCCGAGGCGGTCAAGACGCGCGGCGTCGTGAAGGACGTCCGTTACGCGGCCGGGCCGCAAGCCGCGCTCGCCTTGCTGGAAGGACGCGATGCCGAAGGTGCTATCATATTGACGATGGGAGCCGGAGACATTTATTCGATCGCTTACCCGCTATGCCGAACGTCCCGATGAAGCCGCTCGACTCCTTCCTACTGACCGTCGTCCGCTACGGGCTTCTGGCCGTCTTCGCGCTGCCGTTCGTGGTCGTGCTTTCGTATCTCTATCCCTGGGTTTCCGGCAAGATCTGGGGCTTCCAACTCATCATAGAGATCCTCTTCCCGCTCTACGTCCTCTTAGCCTTTCGCCGCCGCGAGTTCCGGCCGGCGAAAGATCCGTTCCTCTACGCGCTCCTCGCGTATTTCGCCGTCGCCACGCTGGCGATGCTGCTCGGCGAGAACCGGCACCGCAGCTTCTGGGACAAGCCTGACCGCATCACGGGGCTTTTCTTCCAGTACCATCTGCTGGCCTTCTTCCTGATGGCGGGCGCGGTCTGGCGCCGCGCGATGTCGACGCCCATCGTCGCCTCCATCATCGCGGCGTCCATCCTTTCTCTCCACGCCATCTCGCAGGTCGCGAATCCGTCGCAGGGCGTCGACGACCGCGGCAGCGCCACGTTCGGCAACCCCAGCTACCTCGGACAGTTCCTCGTCCCGCACCTTTTCCTCAGCGGCTGGCTCATCTACCGGCATTGGAAGATCGGACTGCGCTGGCTGTGGCTTTCATCCGCCGCGCTCATCATGGTCGGCGTCTTCATGACGAAGTCGAAGGGCGCCCTGGTCGGCGTCTTCGTAGGCGCCTCCCTCGCCGCGCTCATCGCGACCTTGCGCGGTTCCGGCCGGGTACGCATGTTCGGCCGCCTCGGACTCGCCGCGATCGCCCTGGCGATCGCCGGGTTCTTCATCGGCCACAAGATCCCCCCGGTCAACCGCTGGCTGTACGCCAACCGCATCTCGCTGCAGTACATCCAGGAGACGACCGGTTCCCGCAAGCTGCTGCTCGAGAACGCCGTGAAGGGCGTGAAACAGCACCCGCTGCTCGGCTGGGGACCCGAGAACTTCGAGGATGGGTTCTACTTCAACTACGACCCCGTCACCCTCCGCTATTCGGATTATGAGACGCGCCAGGACCGTCCGCACAACCTGATCCTGGAGATGCTGCACAACTTCGGCATCATCGGATTCCTGGCGTACGCCGCCGTCTTCGTCTTCGGCGCGCGACTGGCGCTCCGCAAGGACCGTCCGGATCCGGCCGTCGGAGCGGTGCTGCTCGTGGCGGCCGTTTCGCAGGTCGCCACCAATCTCTTCATCTTCGAGACGCCGATGTCGTATCTGGCGCTGTTCTTCATGCTGGCGCTCGTCGCCGCCGACCAGGGCGGTCGGGACCCCGAGCGCGAGGAAGGACCGGATGAATCGTCCGCCGCCGCCCTCCCGCTGTTCCTCGTCGCCGCCTTCGTCTCGATCTGGTGCGTCCGCTACGCCATCGTCGGCACCATGAAGGCCGCGCGGCTGACGGCGCAGATGATCATCGCTCTGTCGCAGGACGTGAAGGCTGAGGATTGGAAAGGCATGCTGGCCGAGCTCCGCGCGGTGAAGACGCCGTATTACGAGCGCGACCTTCGGGCGCTTGCGTCGCATCTCGGACGATCGCGCGGCGAGTACATCGACGGTCCGTTCAAGGACATCCTGATCGACATGACGGAAGACGAATATCGCCGACTGGCGACGAACCGCAGCGACTACGTCCACGCTCTCGTCACGACCTCGGGCTACCTCAGCTTCTGGCCGCGCACGCCGGAGCAGCAGGCCGCGCTCGAGGACGCGGCGGAAGTCATGGCGGTGCGCTCGCCGAACCGCCACGAGGTGGAGGCGATGCTGGCGCAGATCGCCTGGGAGAAGGGCGATCTCGATACGGCCGAAGCCCACATCCTCCGCCTGAGGGAACTCGACGCCGGCAACCCGATCGGCGACGGCTGGTGGGCGCGCTGGCAGATAGAATTCCGAGATCCGGCCGCGGGCGTGAAGCACGTCGCGGAACATCCCGAGGTGCGTTCGAATCCGGAAGCCTGGAGCATGATCGAATACGCCACCCTGCACGCCATGAACGCGCGCCGCTGGAAGGAACTGGATGCCATGCAGAAGGCATCGGCGGAGCTGGGCGTCCGCAACGTGCAATGGGATCTCACCGGCGCCATCGCGGCCTGGGGCCTGGGCGACAAGGCGAGGAGCGACGCGCTCATCCAGGAAGCGCTCGCGCTGTATCCTGAGCGCGCGGAACTCATCAGGCAGATCGCCGGTTCTCGCGACCAGATCGTCGCGAACGGCGGCTAAACGAGCGAGCGGTAGAGTTCGAGCGTCGCCGCGATCATCTTCTGACCGGAGCGGCGTTCCGCGATGCGCGGGGCGCCGCTTTCGAGTCTGATGCGCAAGTCTTCGTCCGTCAGGACGGCACGAAGCGCGGCGGACAGCGCTTCGGGGTCGTTCGGCGGTACGAGCAGGCCGCTTTCGCCGTCCTCGATGATCTCAGGCAGCGCGCCGACGCGCGTCGCTACGATCGGCAGCGCGGCCAGCGCGGCTTCCAGGATCGCCCAGGGCATGCCTTCCTTGGAGGACGACAGCGCGAAGACGTCGAAGCCCTTCAAGAGGCGGGCGGCGTCCGATACGGCCCCCGGAAGATGTATTCGCTCCTTGTGCGGGAGCGCGGCATGGAGCGCGCGCAGCTTCGGCATCTCCGGACCGTCTCCGAGGATGACGAGTTCGGCATCAGGCCCGTCGGTCGCGAAGCGCCCGAAAGCCTCGATCAGGTTCGGCAGATCCTTGGCGGGATACGCGTTCGCGATCGTGCCGATGACGGCGCCACGGAGCTTCGCCGCGCAGGCGCGCTCGAGCTCGGCACGCGCCGCGCCGCGCTCGAGGAAGGCGATCTCTCCGCGGTCGATGCCGAGAGGTATGACGTGCAGCCGCGCGGCGTCGGAAAGTCCGTGTCTCAGCGCCATGTCGCGTTCGGAGCGCGTCAGCGTGATGGTGGCCGCGCGGAACTTCGCCGCGAGCTTCTCGCTCCAGAGCACGGCCAGGCGGAAGGGGAGCGCTCGGCGTTCGGCGAAGCCCCAGCCGTGCGCGGTGTAGATGACGCGCGGCCGCGCGCGCGAAAGCCGGGACGCCAGCGCGCCGACGAACCCGGCTTTGCTGCTGTTGGCATGCACCAGGTCGAAGCCTTCCTCGTCTATCAGCGCGCGCAGGCGGCGTATCGCAAGGAGATCCCGCCAGGGCGCGATGACGCGCACGAGATCGGCGAGCTCGAACTTCTTCACCCCGGGCGGCAGCCGGAGGAACAGTTCGCCTGACTTGGAGGAACCGGCGGCGACGGTCACGTCATATTCCGCCGAGGCGGCGGCGGCCATGCGGACGACGTACGCTTCGGCGCCGCCCCACGAGGACGACGTCACGAGCAGAAGGAGTTTCGGTCGGGCGTGCGTCATGGGTTTGCGCGTGAAATGCGCGATAGGTACACTATATCCGCATGAAAGTCGTCTTCGCAACCGGCATTTTTCCTCCCGACATCGGCGGACCGGCCACTTCCGTCTCGATGCTGGCGGATGCCTGGGCGGCATGCGGGCATCAGGTCGCCGTCGTGACGTACTCCGACGTCGGCGACGACGGCGTCGCGCGTCCGTACGACGTGCGGCGCGTCCCGCGCGCGCAGGCGGCATGGCGGAGATACTGGTCGTTCCTCAGCGCGCTCTGGCGCGCCACGGCCGCGCCAGGACCCATCTTCGCCCAGGACGGCATCGCTTCCGGATTGCCGGCGCTCGTGGTCGCGAAGCTCCGCGGACGCAGGCTCGTCGTCCGGGTCGCCGGCGATTTCGCATGGGAGCGCGCGCAGGTCGCGTACGGCTACGCCGATTCCATCGAGGAGTTCCAGAAGGACATGTCCGTACCGCCGTCCATCTTCCTGTTGCGCGTCCTCCAGCGCCTGGTATACCGCCGCGCCGACCGCGTCATCGCGCCGAGCGCCTACCTCGCCGGCGTCGCGAAGGGCTGGGGAGTTCCGGAAGGACGCGTCCGCGTGATCTACAACGGCGTTCGTCTTCCGAAAACGGCGGAACCCGTCGAGAAGCGACCTCATCGCGTCGTGGCGGCTGGACGCCTCGTGCCGTGGAAGAATTTCGACGTGCTCATCAAGGCGATGCCCAGGGTGCTCGCGAAGTTCCCTGACGCGTCCCTGATGATCGTCGGCGACGGTCCCGAGGAGACGCGACTCCGCTCGCTCGCAGGCGCGCCGATGCTGAAAGGCAGGATCAATCTCGTCGGACGTCTGAAGCGCGAGGAAGTCTGCCAGGCGATCTCGGCCTCAGGCGTCTTCGTCTTGCCCAGCGCGTACGAAGGCTTCTCGCATCAGCTCGTCGAGGCGTTCGCCTGCGGCGCGGCCGTCGTGGCCAGCCGAGCGGGCGGCAACCCCGAACTCATGGAAGACGGCAAGAACGGCCTCGTCGTCGAGCCGGGCGACGCCGCCGGACTCGCGGACGCCATCGTCAGGTTCATGAGCGATCGCGGATTCGCCGACGCATGCGCGGCGGAAGCGGAGAAGGATCTCGCTCGCTTTTCGGTCGAGACGCAGATCAGCGAGACGTCCGAAGAGATACTGGGCGACGGCAAGATGCGCGTCCTGGTCGTCAGCCGCGACCCCTCCGTCGCCGATACCGAGTCGTCGGCGGCCGGGCGCATGCGCGCTTACGCGGTGCGCGTCGACGCGCTCGAGGTCGTGGCGGTCGGACGCTCATCCGTGAGGCCGCGAGCGGAGCATCGAGGCTTTTCGGCGCGCGTCGTGGACGGCCGCCGCGGTCCGCTGTCGCTGATTTCGCTTTGCCGCGAGACGCTGCGCGCCGCCGCGGACTCCGGCGTCAAGCTGATCGTCGCGCAGGACCCGTTCGAGGCTGGATTCGCCGCCCGCTACGCGGCATTCCGCCTGGGCATCCCTTACGTGATCGAAGATCACGGCGCTTTCTTCGCGGACGGGCGTTGGGCCGCGGAATCGGCCATGAACCGCGTCAGGGCGGCGCTCGGACGGCGCGTCGCGCGTTCCTCGCAGGGCATCCGAGCCGTCAGCGCTCGCGCGGCCGAACCGTATCGGACGCTGGCCCCGGGCGTGCCCGTCGAGACGATCCCCGTCTCCATGCGCCTGGCCGAACGCCGCATCGAACCGAAATCTTCCGGACCGTTCACGGCGCTCTACGCCGGGCGCTTCAGTCCCGAAAAGAACGTGATGCTGCTGCTGCGCGCGTTCCTGCGCCTGCGCCGCGCGGTACCCGACGCGCGCCTGCTCCTGGCCGGCTCCGGACCGGAAGAAGAGACGCTGCGGAGGACCGTCGCGGAGTGGACGCTCGGCGAGGCCGTCCGCTTCATCCCTTGGACGGAAGACATGGCGTCGGTCTACGCGCAGGCGGACGTCGCCGCGCTCGGCTCCGATCGCGAAGGCTACGGCCGCTTCCCGGCCGAAGCGATGTCCTACGGCTTGCCGGTCGTGATGACGGATGTCGGCATCGCCAAGGAAGTCCTGCGCAACGCCACGGAAGGCTTCGTCGTGCCGGTCGGCGACGCCGATCTCCTGGGCGAAGCCCTGATCAAGCTCGCGCAGGAACCGCATACGCGCATGCTCATGAGCGCCGCCGCGCGCCGCAGGTCGGAATCACTGCCGGATGCGGATGAGATCGTCGCGCGCGTGACGGGATTCTGGAAACGCGCTTCCGGCGACTGAAGACTCCAGCCATGCGGCCGGAGTCTTTTCAATGGATGGGCAGGCTGATGACGTGCTTGGCGGCGAACTCGGCGTTCGGGAGCGGTTCCTGTCTTCCGAACAGCGTACGGTACGCGCCTTGGCGATAGACCGGCAGGTCATAGTAGACGGCCCATGGGATGCCCGCGCGGTCCAATTCCGCGGCATACGCCGATCGGTCGCGTACCAGGACCGAGAACACGTTAAAGGTGTGGCCGGGCTGCGTCGGCGTGGCGAGCACGTCCTCGCGGCCGGAGAGCCTCTTCAGCCACGCCGCCGCCCGCTTCCTTCGGATCTCCAGGTCGTCCTCGAGGCGCGCGAGTTTCTCGAGCAGGACGGCCGCCTGGATCGTATCGAGACGGCTGTTGCCGCCCATGACGGCGTGGACGTACTTCTTGGGCTGGCCGTGGTTCTTGAGCAGGCGGAAGCGGCGCTCGACGGCTTTCGAGCGGAAGGTCGCGGCGCCTCCGTCTCCGAAGCCTCCGAGGTTCTTGGTCGGGAAGAAGCTGAAACAGCCGACGTCGCCGAAGGTGCCGGTCAGCTTGCCGCCGTTTCGCGCGCCGAAAGATTGCGCGCAGTCCTCGACGAGCGCCAGGCCGCGTTCGCGGCAGAGCTTCACGATCGGCGGCATGTCGCAGGCGAGCCCGTAGAGATGGACGATCAGGACGGCCTTCGTCCTGCGCGTCACGCGCGCGCCGATCCGCCGTGGGTCGATGTTGAAGGTCGCGAGATCGATATCGACCAGCACCGGCGTGGCGCCGACGGCGGCGATGGCCTCGACCGAGGCGAAATACGTGAAGGCGGTCGTGATGACCTCGTCGCCTGGGCCGATGCCGAGCGCCTTGAGTCCGAGGACCAGCGCATCCGTGCCGGAGTTGCAGGTCGCCGCCGGTCGGCTGAAATATGCGGACAGTTTCCGCTCGAGTTCCGCGACTTCCGGTCCATTGATGAAGGCTTCGCGGTCCACGACCCTGGAGAGCCGCTTCATGATGGATGCGCGATTCGACTTCGAAAGATGTTGAGAAAAGAATTTCATGGTGATCGGCGCCTTACCTTCGCGCTCGTAGAGACTCATATTCGTCCTTCAGCCGCCGCACCAGCTTCTTCAGGTCGTGACGTTCGACGACGATATTCCTGAGCGTGGCGCCCATGCGCGCGCGGTCCGCTTCGCCGAGCGAAAGGCAGGCGTCGAGCTTGGCGGCGAAATCCTCGGGCGTGCCGTCGTAGTAGAGAGAGGGGAGCCAGGGACCGAACAGGTCGTTGAAGACCGGCGTCCGGACGACGGTCGGCACGCCGCAGGACATCGCCTCCAGGAACGATTTGCCCGCGCCGCCGCCGTCCTGCATCGACACGAAGGACGAAGCGGCGCAGAGCTGGGGAAGGATGTCCTTGTTCGGCATCGGTCCGGCGAATTCGAAAAGGCCGGCGAGGCCGAGCCGGGCGATCTTCTCCTTCAAGCGCGCGACGTAGGCGACGTCCTCCGGATTGGCGGGCCCCCCGACGAGGCGCACGAAAAAATCGGCTTGAGTCCGGCGCCGTTTCAGCAGCGCGATAGCGTCGATGAGAAGGTCGTACTCCTTGACATGGGAGAGCCGCCCGACGCTCAGGATGATCTTCCGGCCGCCTGCGACAGGGGCGTCGCAGCGGTAGACGTCTGGATCGATGCCGTGCCCGACGGCAATGAACTTCTTCGAGGCGTTGTCGACGAAGCTTTCCTTGGACACCGAGACGACGCGGTCGAGGAAGGCGAGCGCCAGCGTGCGCAGGAAGCCGCCTTTCTTGTGCGCATACCAGAGGAAGACCGTCTTGCCCATGAGCCTCCAGAAGAGCCCCATCAGCACGACGTATTCGGGATTCATGTGCACGAAGACGACGTCGTAGTCCTTGCGGAGGCCGAAGGCGTAGCGATAGAAACGGCTGACGTACCGCCAGCGAGACGGCTTCTCTTCCTTGCCGAGCGAATGCACGCGCACGTTGGCCGGCAGCGCGATGGCACCCTTGCGCAGGCAGATGACGTCCACGGAATCGAAGACCTCCGCGAAGCGGGCGATCCATTGGTGGAACGCCCCCAGGACGTCGTCGTCGCGGTCGGCGACTTGGGCGACGATGAGCAGCTTCATACCGCGCGGACTTCGCCGCCGGTCATCACGTACGCGCTCCCGCATGCCGGACACGAGGCCTGTCCGAAGGTCCCGAAATCGATGCGCGTGCCGCAGGCGCAGACCCAGCCGAGACGCTTGGCCGGCACGCCGGCGACGAGCGCGTAGGCCGGGACGTCCTTCGTCACGACGGCGCCGGCGCCGACCATGGCCCACGGGCCGATCGTCACGCCGCAGATCACCGTCGCGTTGGCGCCGATAGCCGCGCCTTCACGGACCAGCGTCGGTTTCCAGCCTTCGCGGTTCGACGCGTCGCGCGAACGCGGCGTCGGATCGTTGGTGAAGACGACCGATGGACCGACGAAGACGCGATCTTCAAGCGTGACCAGGTCCCAGACGTCGATGTTGGCTTCGAGCTTCACGCGATGGCCGAGCACGGCGCGTCCGAAGACGGTGCAGTTATGTCCGATCGTGCAGCGTTCGCCGATCTTCGCGCCGGAAACGACCTGCGAATGTCGCCAGATCTTGGTGCCTGCCCCGACCATCGCCTCAAGAGAGACGTCGGCGGTCGGATGGATCGTCACGCCGTCATGCGGCATATGCGGCTGGGACGGCCTGCGCCGCATACAGACGGTCGACGAGCTCGACGGACGGCAGGGTCTCGGTCGGACGGACGCCGCGGCCTTCCAGCATCTCGCGATAGACGTGGCGGTGCAGGTTCTCGAAGGAAAGGTTGTCCTGCGAGGAGAAGTTATAGTCCTTTCCGTTCACGAGGAAGCGGCGCTGCTGGTTCGCGCGGTCGCGGTAGATGCCGACTGTCCAGGCGCAGCGGTAGCGCTCGCCTTCGATGACGCCGCGTCCGACCGTGTCGGAGAGTTCCGTCGTCGTGACGCGCGTCGGCGCGCCGAAGACGTGCTGCAGCAGGTCGAAATAGTGGATGCCGAGGTTGTAGAGCACGCCGCCGGAGCGGGCCGGATCGCCCTTCCATGAACGGAAATACTTCTCGTCGCGGTAGACGGAAATGTCCATGTCGATCTCGAAGGTCCCGCCGGCGGCGACCTGCGCGCGCAGCTCCGCGGTCAGCGGGTGATGGCGCAGCTGCATGACCGTGAAGACCTTGTCGAATCCGGCCAGCGTGCGGACCGACTCCGCCGAGATGCCGAGCGGTTTTTCGCAGAGGACGAGCTTGCCGTTCTCCGCCGCCAGGCGCGCCATCGGGACGTGCAGGTCGTTGGGACCGAGGATGACGACGCAATCGGTCTTGGGATTGTCCATGACGCCGTCCTTCCAGCGGTCCTCGCCGTAAGCGGTGTTCACGACGTCGACGATCCTTCCGCCGAGCGCGTGGATGGCCTCGGCGTGGCGGGGCATGATGAATCCTGTTCCGACGAGGCTGAAATTCATGCGTGCTGGTTATGTCGCTGTCGCCAGCTATTATCCGGTCCGAAGCGGTCACTGTCAACGGCTGGCCGGACGCCCGGTTCTCTGGCAAGATACATGCATTATGACGGCACCACGCTTCGAATACCGCGCGCTCAAATACGAGCATCTCGACCGCTGGATCAGCTACTACCGGCAGATACACGAGCTGCTTTCCCTCGAACCGGAGAACGCGCTCGAGATCGGCAAGGGCAGCGGCCTCGTCGGCAACGTCCTGAAGTTCCGCGGCCTCGACCTGACCAGCCTCGACAATGATCCCGGATTGTCGCCGGACATCGTCGGTTCGGTCACGTCCATGCCGATCGCGGACAAGGCGTTCGACGTCACGCTCTGCGCCGAAGTGCTCGAGCACCTGCCTTTCGAGGAGTTCCCGAAGGCGCTGTCCGAGATCCGCCGCGTCACGCGCCGCGCCGTCGTGCTCTCGCTGCCGCACTGGGGCTGGACCTTCTCATTCGCCTTCAAGCTGCCGCTCCTGCCGCGCGTCGAATGGTGCTGGAAGCTCGACGGCCTCAAGCGCCATCCTCCGGGCGGCGACCACTTCTGGGAGATCGGCAAGCGCGGATACCCGCTGCGGAGGATTTCCGACGCCATCGCGTCGGCCGGTTTCCGCCTGCGCGCGACCTACCTGAAGCCGGATTCGCCGTACCATCGTTTTTTCCTGCTTGAAATCGCATGAGGATCGTCTACGCCGCCAACGTCCGCCTGCCGACCGAACGCGCGCATGGTATCCAGATCATGGAGATGTGCCGCGCGCTCGCGCTGGAAGGCCACGAGGTTCGGCTCGTCGTGCCGAAGCGGCGCAACGCCATCGGGGCGACGCCCTGGGAGCACTACGGCATGGCGCCGTCGTTCGAGATCGTCGAGGCACCGATGTTCGATTTCATCCGCTTCGACCGATGGCTCGGCCGCTTCGCCCTCTGGCTGAACGCGCTGTGGTTTTCCCGTGCGGCCGCGCGCGCCGTCCGGACGTTCCGTCCCGACGCGGTCTACGCGCGCGATCCATGGTTCATCGGCCTCGCGCCTCGCGCGCGCTACGTATACGAAGCGCATGATTTTCCGGTGCGCGTGACTTCGATCCATCGCCGCCTATGGGGACACGCCTCGAGGATCGTGACGGTGACGGAAGGCTTGCGCAAGGCCTTCGCCGCCGCCGGCGTCCCCGAGGATAAGATCGTCGTCGCGCATGACGGTGTCGACGCGGAAACGTTCGCCTCGGCGGAGACGAAAGCTGAGGCGCGCTCGAAACTAGGCTTGCCGACCGGCGGTTTCATCGCGGTCTACGTTGGCCACCTTTATCCTTATAAAGGAGCGGATGACCTGCTTGAGGCCTGCGCGCATCTGCGGCCGGACTCGCGCGTCGTCTTCGTGGGCGGACGCCCGGACGACCTCGCCAGACTGAAGGCGCGCGCGGAATCGCTCGGCGCGAAGCGCGCATACTTCGTCGGACAGGTCCTGCACGCGCTCGTGCCGCTCTACCTGCGCGCCGCCGACGCCGCCGTGCTGCCGACGCGCGCGTCCGATCGCCACGCGGCCGAATTCCTTTCCCCGCTCAAGCTCTTCGAATATCTTGCCGCGGGCAAGGCCATCGTCGCCACGGATACGCCTTCGGTCCGCGAAGTCCTCGACGAGCGCGCCGCCGTCTTCGTGCCGCCCTCCGACCCGAAGGCGCTCGCCGCCGCGCTCAACGACCTTGCCGACCTCCCCGTCAGGACGGAAGCGCTCTCGCGCGGATCGGCTCAGCTGGCCGCCGCGCATTCCTGGACGGAGCGCGCCAGGCGCGTCCTCGCTGGATTGCCCGAGCCCCGTCCTGTCCTTACCTGGTTCCGACGCTACCGCACGGAACTCATGCTGGCGGCCCTGGCCTTCGCCGTCCGCGCCGCGTACGTCACCATCTTCCATCAAGTGAAGATCCCCGGCGGCGACGGAGAAATCTATCTCGGGCTCTCCGACCTCGTCAGAGGACTCGTCGATGACGTTCCGTCCGCGCCGATCTACTACCCGATCTTCTACCCGCACTTCCTGGCGGCCGTCCGCGTCCTGTTCGGCGAGGACCTCGTCTGGATCCGCCTGTGGCAGGCGGCGTTCTCCGCCGCGACCGTCTTCGTGATGACGCTCTCGGCACGCCGCTGGATCGGCCGCGAGGCCGTCGTCCCGACCGGACTTCTGGCCGCGTCCTATCCGGCCATGGTCCTCGAGAGCGGCGTGATCTACACCGAGACGACGTATACGTTCTGGCTGACCTCGGCCGTGGCGCTCGCCATCCTCGCTGTCGAAGGGCGGCGCTTCGCCCATGCCCTGTACGCCGGCGCCGCGTTCGTGGCCGCCGGACTCACGCGCGAGCTCGGCTTCTATCAGGCCACGCTCTTTTCCGCGTTCTCCGGCATCGCCCTGCGCTCGTGGAAGATCGCGCTCGCCATCCTGGCGCCGACGCTCGTCGCGGTCTTGGGCATCGGATTCCGCAACGACGCCATCGCCGAACGGCTGTCCCTGAGTTCTCCTCCCATCGTCGCCAAGAACTACGAGGCGGCCTTCGCGGAGCCGACGCTCATGCGCTTCCTCTTCGCGCCGGAACGCTGGCACCTGTATCCGCAAGGGACGTTCCTCTACTTCCGTTTCCCGCACCGCATCTCTGATCTCGGCACGGGCGAACCGATCGCCGACGCGAATCCCGACGGTGACGTCGTACTGCATCTTGACGCGAGGCGCCCGTTCGCGCCCCAGCCGCCGATGCAAGCCGCCGCCAAGATCCTGTTGACGCTCTTCCATTGGATGATGCTCGCGTCGGCCGCGTACGGCCTCTGGCGGGGGGGGATGCCGCGTTTCGCGAAGGCTGGCATGATGATCCCCGTCGTCTTCGCCTTCGCGACGATCATGTTCCAGGGACTGCATCGCCTTCAGGGCTTTGAGGGACTGGAGCCGCTCGCGCGCTACCGTTTCCCTTCAGAACCGTTCATCCTGCTCCTGGCGGTTTCCGGAGCGATGGCGTTCCGGCTCCGCCGCAGGAAATGATATGGACCCCGCTCAGATCAAGGATTTCTACGGGACCTACGGCGACCGCATCGTCGAGAAGCGGCTGGATTCGCCGTATCCGCTCCGCCGCCACGCGCATCGCATGGGCTACGAGTCCGTCGCCAAGTTCGTGAAGCCCGGCGAGACGGTGCTCGACGCCGGCTGTGGCGAAGGCGTGCTCTCGTGGTACCTGGCAGAGCGCGGCGCCAAGGTCACCGCGATGGACATCTCGAAGCCCAACGTCGAGAACGCCCGCGCCTTCCTCGGAAAGAAAGGCGTCCTCGACCGCGTCACCGTCATGCTGGGCGACGCCGAGAACCTGCCGTTCCCGGACGCGAGCTTCGACTGGGTCGTCTCGTCGCACGTGCTCGAGCATCTTCCTGATTTCGACAAGGGCCTTTCGGAGATCCGCCGCGTCGCGAAGAAGCGCGCCATCGTCGCCCTGCCGACCTGCCTGAACCTCGCGGCCGCTTCCCAGCTCGGCGGCGCGGATTTCTGGCGTCCGTCGAAGCGCTCGCTCGTCGCCCTGCCGTGGGGCCTGTTGCGCATCCTCATGAACCTCGGACACGAAGGTGTGCAGGAGGGATACGCCGGCGTCGGCGAGCTGCCGCACGTCTGGCGCTATCCCTGGGCCATGCGCCGACGGCTGGAGGCCGGCGGCTTCCGTATCGTCCGCTTCGAAGCGGCCTCGATCATGCTGCCCTACCTGAACGCCTTCCTGCCGCTCGTGAAGCTGCTCGACCGTCTCAAGCACCTGCCATTCTTCCGGAACTTCGGCTATGGATCGATAGCGGTCCTGGAAAAGGAATAGCCGAAATGTCCGGACGCGCGTCCGGGCGTTTTCCTTTAGCGGCCTTTCCTCTTCAGCACGCTGTACGCCGTCTTCAGCACGATGGCGACGTCGAGCGCGAGAGAGCGGTATTTCAAGTAGTAGAGATCGTGGCGCAGCTTCAGCAGATGATCCTCGCGCGTAGCGGCGTAGGGCGCGCTCACCTGCGCCCAGCCGGTCAGGCCGGGGCGAGCGAGATGCCGCACCGGGAAGAGCGGGATGGTCTTCGCCAGTTCCGACTCGATCTCCGGCCGTTCCGGGCGCGGGCCGACGAAGCTCATCTCGCCGCGCAGGATGTTCCAGAGCTGGGGCAGCTCGTCCAGCCGCGTGGCGCGCAGCAAGCGCCCGACGCGCGTGACGCGCGGATCGTCCTTCTGCGCGAAAGCGGCGCCTGCCTTCTCGGCGTCGACGCGCATCGTCCGGAACTTCACGATGGAAAATACTCGTCCGCCCTTGCCGACGCGAGCCTGGCGGTAGAGCACCGGGCCGCGGTCCTCGATCCAGACGACGAAGGCCACGAGCGGCGAGACGGCCAGCGTCGGCAGGGAAAAGATGGCCGCGCAGGCGATGTCGAAGAGCCGTTTGCCGTGCTCGTAGACCGTCGCTTCCTGCCCTGCGAGGTTATCGACGATCCAGCGTTCGTCGAGCGCGGATTCGGGGACCGAGTGGCGGATCTTCTCGTAGAACGTCGGCATGTCGACGACCGCCACGGCTTCGAAGAACTTGCGGTACAGCCTGGCCGTCATCTCCGGCGTGCCTTGCAGTCCTCGCGCGACCACGATGATGTCGGCATGGGGGAGTTCGGCCTGCGCTGTTCCGTCGATCGCGGCGACGCAGGTGTATCCGAGGTGCGGGTTGGCGTTCAGGATGTCGCAGAGCGTCGCGGCCTCGCCGCCCCCGCCCAGGAAGAGCACCTTCAGCCGGAAGCGCTCGCGCGAGAAGAGGTGCATGGAAAGCAGGCGCCAGCCGAAGAACAGCACGGCGTACAGCGCCACGGCGATGACCAGGTTCGTCTTCGGCGCGATCTCGAAGCTCGGCACGGCGTAGAAGACCGCGATCGAGATGAAGAGCGCGGCCAGGAGACCCTCGACGGCGCGCCCGCCGAGCTCGATGCGGCTGCGCAGGGCGTCGAAGTCGTAGAGGCCGACGATGTAGAAGATGACGAACCAGACGGCGAAGACGACCGTGAACGGCCAGACATGCCCGCTCCAATGGACGTCGAACTCCTGCCGACCGTAGCGGAAGGTCAGCGCGAGCGCGAGCGCGAGGTAGGCGGCAAGGATGTCTCCGGCCGCCAGCACGAGCAGTTTGAAGCTGCGGATTCCGCCGAACATATCGCTCTCAGGATAGCCTCGTTCGCCTTGAAACTCAAGCTCGTCGGGCGTATCGTTGAAGCGATAAACGACGCATGCGCATCCTGTTCCTGACCAACGATCTCGACGTCACGAACGGCTGGGGGAGATACTCCGCCGGCTTTTTGGAGCAGGCGCGCGTCCGCAACGGCGCGTCGGCGATCGTCGCCCCTGATCCGAAAAGTCTGCGTTCCAGGTTGCCGAGCTGGCATCAGCCGCTTTCGACGCTCGCCGACGCGATGGCGCTCATCAAGGAAGCGCGCCGCGCCGACGTCATCCACGCCGCCGTCGAGCCGCTCGCGCCGCTCGCCTGCCTTCTGTCCCTGCTCGCGCGCGTTCCATACGTCGCGTCGGTGCACGGCACGTACGGCGACCTCCGCGCCTACCGCCCCGCCATCCGCTGGATGTATCACCTCGCCTTCCGCCGCGCGTCGCGCGTCCTCGCCGTCAGCGGTTATACCGCCGAAGTCGTGCGCCGCCGGTTTCCGCGAGCGAGAATCGTGATCGTGCCCGGAGGATTCGCCGCTGCGGGACGTCGGGCGAGAGGAGGCGGAATGAGCGTCGAGCGTCGCATCCTTTCCGTCGGCGCCATGAAGCCGCGCAAGGGATTCCACACGTTCATCGAAGCGCTCGGTCTTCTCAAGGCGCACGGGCTCGCTTTCAGAGCGGACTGTCTCGGTTCCAAGGGGACGTCGGCATACGTCGAACGCCTCGAATCTCGCGTGAAGGATCTCGGTCTGGAAGATCGCGTGCGTTTCGCCGGCCGCGTTTCCGAGGATGAATTGGAAGACGCCTACGCCGCGGCGGATCTCTTCGTGCTGCCGTCGGAACACGATGGTCCGGCGTTCGAGGGGCTTGGCCTCGTCTATCTCGAAGCGATGTCGCGCGGCGTGCCTGCCATCGGCTGTCTCGAGTCCGGCGCGACGGACGTCATCAAGGATGGCGAAAACGGCTTGCTCGTTCCGCCGGGCGATTCGGAGAAGCTCGCGGTAGCCATCAGGCGCGTCTTGAGCGACGAGGCTTTCTGGAAGATGATGTCGGACGCCGCGCCGAAGAGCATCGACCGTTTCCGCTGGGGGACCGTCGGCGCCGAGATGGATGCGGCGTATAAAGACGCGATTTCCGAATATGCACGCTGACCGCATCAAGAAATCGTTCGGCGACAGGTTGAAGGAGCATGAACCGCTCGCCAGGCACGTCAACATCCGGATCGGAGGTCCGGCGGATTTTTATGTCGAGGCGAAATCGTCCGAAGAGCTCGCGGCGGCCATCGAGGCCTGTCTCGCCGACGGCGTCGCGTTCGTCGTCTTCGGCGGCGGTTCGAACACCCTCCCGAGCGATGAGGGCTTCCGCGGCCTCGTCATCCAGGCCGCGAACCGCGACTGGCGCATCGAAGGCGAGCGCGTCTACGCCGAAGCGGGCGTGCCTTCGGCGTTCCTGGCCCGCAAGACGGCCGAGGCCGGACTCGCCGGGCTCGAATGGGCCATCTCGCTTCCAGGAACCATCGGGGGCGCGGTGCGCGGCAACGCCGGCTGTTTCGGCGGCGAGACGAAAGACGTCCTCGCGTCCGTCGATGCCCTGCGCGTCTCGGAAGGGAAGCTCGAACGCGTCACGTATACGCCAGAAGATTGCCGTTTCAGCTACCGCGAGTCCGCGTTCAAACGCAGCGGCGACGTGGTATTGGATGTCGAGCTCGAGCTGACGCGTGCGCCGAAAGAGGAATGCCTGGCGAGGCTCGATGCCGCGCTTTCCCGGCGCAAGCTCGAACAGCCGAGCGACAGCCCTTCGGCCGGCTGCATGTTCAAGAATTTTGAATTCAAGGATGAAGCCGACATCGCCAAGCTGATGTCGCTCGCGGACGTCCCCGAGGCGTTCCTCAAGGCCAGGCGCGTCCCGGCCGGCTGGCTCATCGAACAGGCTGACCTGAAGGGCAAGACGATCGGCGGGGCGCGCGTCTCGGAAAAACACGGCAATTTCCTGTTGAACCTCGGGAACGCCACGGCCTCCGACGTGCTCCGACTCATCTCGCTCGTCAAGATGAAGGTCCGGGACGCGTACGGCGTCCAGCTCGAGGAAGAGGTCCAACTGCTCGGGTTCTGAGGCGTTCTGGAGAAGATGAGATACATCGGTAACACCCCCGGGCGGTGGGTAGAATGAGA
>JBBTWH010000023.1:0-40033 GCA_038062835.1 Patescibacteria group bacterium
CTGATGGCGAACAGCGCGAGATAACGCATCTCAGAAAAAACATCAGCCCTCCGCGTAAAACGCGGAGGGCTAAGGGCAAAGGGTTTAAGTGCCTCAGGGGCAAAGGACCGAGCGCTAAGCGCTAACTCGCGGACACCGCAGCCGGGAAGACGGAGTACCAGTCGTAGTCGAGCCAGCGGCAGCCCCAGTACCACCCGTCGCCGAGCCAGAAGAGGTCGCGCACGCACAGGCTGCCGTCCGCGTCGCGGTAGATGGTCCCCCAGAAGAACACGGCCTTCCCCTTCCACTCCTCGGGAATGAGATGCTGGTTCTCCTTGCGGTAGAGCCAGTCGAGCAGGTTGGCGTTCACGACCGGCTGGGCCTGCAGCTCCGCGCGGAGCTTGTTGCCCGCGATCCGCCCGGCGCCCTCCTGCTTCTTCGCGAGGTGGAGGCCGAGCTTGGCGGGGTCGAAGGCGAACTGACCACCCTTCTGGTGCTCCTCGACGGACCATCCGTCGGGAACGAACGGATTGGCGTCGAGATCGACGACCTTGCTGCCGAAGTCGCCTTCGATCAGCTTCTGGAGACCGGCGAGGACTGGCGACATCGGCACGGTGCCGTTCTTCGCGCGGTTGAACAGCTCGGTGACGCGATCCAGGTAGGTGGCCTTCTCGGCCTCGGTGATCTTCTTCGACATGACGCGCTCCTTTGGCGCTGTGGCCCGTCTTGCGACACCCCGGAATGGGACGTCATTCGACAAGCCGTAAAGGTACTGCGATGTAGCAAGGATAGCATAAAAATGCGGTTTTGTCAAGTATTAATGACAAAAATGCCCCGGGCTGAAGTATGGTCAATCGCATCGGCTGCGAAGACGCTTTCCGCCGACTCGTCAGAGTAGAGCTTCAAAAACAATCCGTACTTTCTTGCCATCCAGCAGCGCCTCCTTAAGCGCCATGAGCAGCGGATACCGGCGCGCGCGGGCGCCGAGGACCTCGAGCGCCTGCGGCAAGGACGCCATGCCCTCGCTGACGTGCGGCGACTTGCCGCGCCGCGCGAGCGCCTCCCCCGCCGAGCGGTTCTTGGAATGCGGACTGAAACCGGTCGCGACCATGTCGCCGACGCCGGCGACGCCGTGGAAGGTCTCGCGACGTCCGCCGAGGTCCTCGAGGATGGCGCCGGCCTCCTCGACCGCCTTGGCCACGAACCAGCCGCGCGCGTTGGCGCCCCAGCCCAGGCCCTCGGTCATGCCGAGGCCGAGCGCGTAGACGTTCTTCAGCACCGCCGACCAGACGACGCCGGTGACGTCGTCGCTCGCCTCGATGCGCATGCGGGTTCCGGCGAAGAGCTTTTTCATCTTGCGAAGCGCGGCGGGATCGGCGGACGCGGCCACGCCGACGCCGGGCTGTCCTTTCGACAACTCGTCCGCGAGCAAGGGCCCGCCGAGATAGACGAACGGCGTCCCCTCCGGCAGCGTCTGGCGCAGGATGCCGTCCGACGGCAGCAGCGTGCCTTTCTCCAGGCCTTTCGAGACCGAGACGACGAAGGTCCTCTTCGAGAGGTGCGGCGCGATCGAGTCGCCGGCGTCGCGCAGGCACCACGACGGCAGGCACAGGAAGACAGCGTCGGCGCCCGGCACGATTGCCGCGAGGGCCTTCTGGCGCCTCACCTTGCCGGGAAGCGCGTCCCAGAAATCGACGCGGACGCGGTTTTTGCGGAGGACCTTGCCGATGGCGGAGCCGATCTTGCCGGCTCCGATCATGACGACGCGGGCTGTGGGCATATGCCGGCATAGTACTCCCGCGCCGGAGACGGAGCAAAAAAAACCACCGAACCGCCGGTCCCGGCGAAGTTCGTGGTCAGTTCAAGGAATTCAGGGACATCGCCGGAAAATATTCGATCCGCATCGCGCGCCGCCACCAGGCGCCGTCCAGCTTCCGTTCTTCCGGCGTGGTGAAGCGGTAGCGGTAGAGCGTGGCGCGCACGTACGTCGGCGGATCGTCAGGGAAGGGATTATCCTTGAAAAACGCGAGGACTGGCTTGGATCCTTGCAGCAGCTTGATCATCAGGCGCGCGAACCACGGGTTCGCCTCCGACGGAGAAAGCGCCGCGAACCACATGTCCCAGTCCAGACGCGGCTGGAACGGCGCGACGAGCCCCGGGGCCCGTTTCACGTCGCCGGGCCTGTGCCGAAGCGCGTATTCCTTCCAGACGACCCCGTCGGCGGAGCCTTCGATGACGATCTCCGGACGCGTCGTCGTCATGACCGTGAAGAGGCCGTAGCCGTTGACGACGCGAAGGCGACTCGCGGCGCTCGCGAGTCCGGCGGCCGCGCGCGGCACCGGCACGAACAGCGCCGCCAGATGCGTGAGCCCCAGGACGACGACGATCGCGGCGACGGCCGTGACGAGGCGCCGGCGAGGTGCGTGCGCTTCCTTCTTCGGCGTCTTCGTCTTCGGGAAGAAGCGTTCGACGGCGCCATCGTCGAGCAGGAGGACGCAGAGCGCCAGCGTCAGCCAGTTGAAGAACGCGTAGTTCCCCGTGGCCATGATGAGAAGCTGGAACGCGGCGGCACAGGCCGCGCCGAGGTGGCGCGCCCGGCGCGGAAGCAGGAAGAGGAACGGCACGGCGATCTCGAGGACGATGACCGCCAGCGTCGCGGACTTCAGGAGCGCGGCGGGGAAGTTGTGCGCGTACCAGGCGAACGGCGTCGGCAGGGGCTGAGTCTCGAAATGATGCTGGAGCGCCGTCAGTCCGCGCCACGAAAGGTCTCCGGAGAGGAGCTTCAGGACGCCCGAAGAGAACATCAGGCGGAAGAGCAGGAAACGGTACAACCAGACGACGGTCGGCGAAGCCGCGATACGCCCGTCTCCCGGACGCGGACTGCGGAACGGCGCGAGGAAGATCGCCAGGAACCCGGCCTCAAGCAGGAGCGCGTCCCATTGGTATCCGGAGAAATTCCCGGCCGCGCGCGCGACGAGAAGATACAGGACCCAGGCCGCGAGGAACATCGGCCCGATGAAGCGGCCCGAGAACGCGGCGATCGACGCGGCGGCGCCGAGCAGGGCGGCCAGCTGGAAGACGGCCGCCGGAGGTCCGGCCGGCAGGATGCCGTCCTGTCCGATCAATCCCGGCAGCTGCGGCAGCCAGGAAAGGAAGGCGAAGAGATAGACGAGCGCCAGCGCCCTCAGGAAGATCCAGGCCGTCAGACCGTGGCGCGCGCGCTCGACGCGCGGCCCCCAGAGCAGCTTCGTGACGCGGAAAAAGAAGCCGCGATGACGGGCGATGACGCGGTACGCCCACTCGGAGACGGGAGCGACGAGCGGCACCTCGTGGAGCCTGAGGAGCCAGCGCTTGCCTGGCGCGTGCGCCAACGCTCGAAAAGCGGCCTGCGCGCCCTCGTAGCGGCGGCCATCGACATCGATCAGCTGGATCGATCGCCGATATCTGGCGCGCGGGATGTCCGGGAATTTTTCCGCGATCTCCTGCGACGGGGCGTAGATGACGCGGTCGCCGGTCTCGGCGCGCCAGGCGTCGACCCAATACCGGCAGAACGCGCAATCGCCGTCGTAGATCAGGAGCGCGCGCTCGTCGCCGCGATCGGTCATAGGCTAGAACGTGACGGGGATGGCGAGGAAGTCGTCGTTCTGCGGTTCTCCGGAAGGATTGTCTTTCCTCAGCATGAGCGTGCCGGTCGCCGTCGCGGGCGTCGGATAGGCGAGGGTCACGGAGAACGGTACGAAGTCGGTCGTCATCCAATCGCTCTGGGCCTGGGCAGGCGCGATCGCAAGCTGGGCGCCGTTGGCGTCAAGCAGCTCGGCCGGAAAGGAGGCCTCGAAGTACCAGTAGCCGCGAGCGCGTCCGGTGACGACGAGCGGGCTCGAGACCTGGTCACCGGGCGCGACGTCCGCAACGACAAGGTCAGCCTTGGCTTCGGGGCCGTTCGGATCTTGGATCTGCGCGGGCGCCTGGACCGGCGGATACGTTTCGGTCACGATCGGCGTGACGACGGGACCTCCGGCGCAGCCGGTTCCGACGAGCAGCAGGACGGCGGCGGAAGCGATGACGCGTTTCATACGGCGTGTTCGGTGACGGATTCGTGAATCGAGTGATGAAGGAGCGTGTCCTCGTCGAGGAAGTAGAACGTGCCTTCGAGGCGTTTTCCTTCCAGGAAGAGCGGGAGCCAGTGACGATCGTCCGGCCACATCTTGTCGAACGGTATCGCTGTCAGACGGAACCAGCACGGACGCATCTCCTCGGTCTCGACCGGCTCGCCGCGGTACTTCACGACGCCGAAGAGATGGACTTCGAGGATTTCGGGGCTGGCGGCGAACTCGAAACGGAGCGTGCCGCGCCGGTCCAGGATCTCGGCCTCGAGGCCGCACTCCTCGCGGAGTTCGCGGCGCGCGGCGTCCTCGATCGTCTCGCCGAGCGCCACCTTGCCGCCGAAGCCGTTCCAGCGTCCGACGCCGAAACCGCGCTTCTTCATCCCGAGCAGGATGCGCGTGTCGGTGTGGATCATGCAGAGCGTGAGCTGCTTGACCATATGCGGTCATCGTACCAGACCTGGCCGAAACGAAAAAACGGCCGGGGAGGCCGTATCGGTATGGCTGTCAGCCGACGTGTTCGTAGCGGAGCTTTAGGGCATCGTCCATGAGGAACTGGTCGTCGATCCAGGCGTCGAGTCGGACCCACTTGCCAGGATTCAGTCCGGGACCGTCCGTCGTACGCTGGACCCACGCGATCTCGCGCGCTTCCGTCAGCGGAGCGCCGAGCTCGTCACGGCGGGCATAGAGCGCGCTCATCTCGCCGTGCTCGCCTGCGCCTTCGCCGTAGAGTTCCCGGGCGATCATGAGCGCCTCGCGGACGGCCCGCGGATGCCTGTCGATGACGATGGGCCCTTGCGAGAGCCGCAGGACATAGCGCTCCTCGTGCGCGCTCGGCGCGACCAGCAGGCCGCGCACATCGAGCAGGTACCTGAAACGACGGCTGAGTAGAGTAGTCATCACGCCTCCGTAAAGAAAAGGACCGAAACGAGCATACGTCGTTCCGGCCCATAGGTCAACTTCCGGCGCGGTCCCAGAAGGTCAGACGAACTTATAGAAAGCGTACAGGACCATGCCGAGCGTCGACCAATCGACGTCGTTCGGCGCACAGCCGTCGTGCTGGTCGAGCAGCTGGCGGATCGTGCGAATCTCGATCCAGGTGCGCTCCCCTTCGCGCTCGCGGCCGAGCGGACGCCCGACGAGACCCTCGAGCTTCTCGAGCTCGCTCTCGGTCAGGCGCGCGACGTAGACGTGCGCGCGATGAGCCGAGAGCGTCGGCATGAGCTGACGGTCGCCGAGATCATTGAGGCGGCTCGTCGTCAGCGCGATGCCCGCTTCCTCCACGGCTTCCGCCGCCGCCAGCTCGATGGGCGTCAGGTCGTCCCAGGAGCTTCCGCCGGCCGGTTCGTGGACGCAGCCGTCGGAGGTCGTGGCGGCTGGGCGGAACTCGCGTATCAGCGCCACCTTGGTGTTGAAGCCGCAGTCGCGCCCGAAGAGCACGGTGGCGGAGACGTCGGGGCGTCCGAGCACGATGCCATCCTTGAAAACGCGGTTATCGGCTACGACGCGCATGTCGGTCTCGATCGCCCAGAAGAACAGGCGTTCGCGATCGCGGCCGATGCGATACGTCCAGAGGACGCGCGCCTTGAGCAGCTCGTTGCCGGCCTTCTTCTGCGCCGCGTGCCAGCGCTGGAAGACAGGCGCGCGCCATACGTCGATCGGGAGATGCGTCTCCACGCCAGTGCGGAGAGCGCCCTCGCCTATCATCGACAGCGCGTTGGTGATCGTCTCCCTCAAAGAGTGCGCGATCGGGAGTCCGAGCCACTCGGCCTTGGCGCGGAAGTAGCCGACCTTCGGCGTCTTCTCAGGGTAACCGAGCGCGACCTTGCCGGAGTCGAACCACTCGCCCCACTCGATGTTGGTGGTGAAGGCGGGCATCGACTGCAAATCGCGCGCGACCCAGAAGATGACGACATCGGCGCGGTTCAGGCCCTCGTCCTCCCAGATGATCTGCGGCTCGTAGTTCTCCGGCGTGATCGCGCATCCGGTGATGTCGCGGTCTTCCGGGATGAAGACGACGCCGTCGTAGCCGAGAGATTCGAGGACGCGCAGGGCTTCCGGGCGCCATGAGGGCGTCCCGTCGCCGCGCGGCGTCGGACCGGCCAGGAAGACGCTCTTGGTCCACCGGTCGGGAAAAGGTTCGCGGGCGTAGACGACCTGCATGGGCATAGGATGTCCTTTCGTGGAAAGAGCACGGTTTCGGCTGGACGCGCCCACCTGCCGCGTGGTCCCGCAGGGACTTTACGCGGTCGGTGAGAGGTTCCAGGAAAACCCGAAGGCACGGAGCCTTCGGAGCGGTCAGCGGCGACCTTGCAGATCGATGATCTTGAGTTCGCGGAGCAGGAGACCCGTCGAGGAGGTCTCGATCTTCTTCGCTTTCATGAGGTCGAAGGCCTCGTCCCAGGACATACGGTAGACGTCGATCTCCTCGTTGCCGTCTCCCGGAGGCGGCACGCGCGACTCGAAGTGCCCCTCGGGAAGGTCGGCGACGAAGGCGTGGATCATCTCGCAGGAGATGCCGATGCTCGGGAAGTAGGAGTCGACGTGGATCAGGCGGTCTTCGTCGATGACGAGACCGGTCTCTTCGCGCAGTTCGCGGACGGCGGCGGCCGCGGGCGTTTCGAGAAATGCGCCCGTCGCCTTGTCGGCATCGATCATACCGGCGCAGACCTCGAAGATGCGGGCATCTTCGGAGGGGACCTCGAAAGTCTCGGCAGGGACGGTGAAGCCGTCGCGCATGACCTTGCGGATCCAGGCACGGCCGCTCTCCGAAGCCCCGAACGGCTTATGCGCGCGGATCTCTCCGAGCATGTAGATCTCGCGCGTCCGGAAATCGACCGGCAGCACGACCGAGGCATGGCCGCGTTCCAGCATGTCCATGCGATGCGAATTCCCTTCCAGCGCGTAACTCAGCGTCGACACGAAGCCCTTCCGCTCGACGCGGAAGCCGCTGTACACGAGCCGTTCCGGCGCTTTGCCGATGCGTCCGATCATCTGCATGACGTTCTCCTCATGTCGTAAAGGTGCTCGATCTTCCGCCGACGACATGTCGTCGGCGGAAGAAAGAGGGCGAGCCCGGAGGCTCGCCGGAGTCAGGCGGAACGGAGGTCGGAGGACTGCGCGACGCGGACGCCTTTCGCGGCGAAATACTCATCGACGAGCGCGATGCGGTCGGTTGCAGTGGGGCGCGTCGCGTCCTTGAGGACGACGACGTCGTAGCCGATCTTGCGCGCGTCGAGCGCGGTCCGAGCGACGCAGAAGTCATAGGCCAGCCCGGTCAGGAAGACCCGTTCGGCTCCGGGCACGCGGGCGGCGATCTGTCTGACGAGCTTCGTCGGCTGCCCCAGATTGTCGCGAAATCCGGAGTACGAATCGCAGAGCGGGTCGGTCCCTTTGATCTGCGCGTACGCGTAGACGAACGGGTCGATGTCGCGATGCAGGACATCCTCGCCGGAACCGACCAGCGCATGATCGGGCCAAAGCGTCTGCTCTCCGACATACATCAGGTAGACGTGCAGCTGACCGAGCGTGAACCCGGCGTTCTCGCCGAGGCCGCGGTACGGGGCCGTGTAGGAGCCCTTCTGTCCCTCCCTGGTCCAACCGGCGGTATTGACCGTGTTGAGTACGGTGCCGGGCGGCAGTCCGACATACGAGCTGGCCAGCGAAACGTGGCCGGGCGGATGCCGGTCGAGCGTCAGGAAGCGCTGCTCCCTGTTGAAGTGGCGATGCACCTGCTGCAGGACGGGCAGGATCCCATCGCCGTCCGCGACGGGCAGGCCTCCGCCTGGCATGAAAGCAGGCTGGATGTCGACGTCGATCAGGACATCTTTCACGGGATGAACGCGTATGATCTTCGAAGCCATATTCCCTCCTTTTCTCGGTCGTTCCGTGGAAAGAGCGAAGGTCGGACCATACCAGCGTTTTTCGCCGCCGTCAATCGTATGTACGAAAAGTATGTACGAAAAGACGCCCTCGCCCGGGCGTGCCGAAAATGGCCGCAGGCTGTGGATACCATATGTTGTTGTATGAATTGATTTGAACTACCATATCTAGTGTAAGGCTGTGCATAAGCCCCTATGAGCGCCTGCCTGAAAGAATACCGCTGCCGCGCGTGCAAGAAGCTGCTCTTCAAGGGCCTGCTGGTCGAAGGGTCCATCGAAGTGAAGTGCAAGCACTGTCATGCGGTCACGATGGTCGAGGCGTCGCGCTTCAATCGGCTCCTCTGCATGATCGACCCCTGCCCCAACCGCGTCCCGCACGAATCCAAGTCCTGAGCCCCCATCCAAGAAGCTCCAGAAGCTCGCGCACGCGAGTTTTTTTGTCCATAAAGCGCCTCCTATGACACGCTCATCCTCCCGCCCGACGGTCGACGTGGCTTCGACGCTCGACGAGTACCTCGAACGCTCGGATTGGCGCGTCCACGCGAACGCCAACCAGGGCTATTCGCTGGGAGGCATGATCTTGAACACCTCCGGCAAGCTGACGGCCTCGTACTGGCTCAGCCGCGTCTATCCGGCGGCGGTCCGGCGCGCCCACGTCGACGGCGATTTCCACATCCATGACCTCGACCTCTTCGCGGGCTATTGCGCCGGCTGGAGCCTGCGCCAGCTGCTCGAAGAAGGTTTCAACGGCGTGGCGGGCCGCGTCGAATCCGGGCCAGCCAAGCATTTTGAGACGGCGCTCGGTCAGATGGTCAACTTCCTCGGCACGCTGCAGAACGAATGGGCCGGCGCGCAGGCATTCTCGTCGTTCGACACCCTGCTCGCGCCGTACGTCAAGAACGACGCGCTCGCCTACGACCAGGTGCGCCAGTCCATCCAGCAGTTCGTCTTCAACCTGAACGTCCCCTCGCGCTGGGGCATGCAGACGCCGTTCACCAACATCACGCTCGACTGGACCGTGCCGGACGATCTCGTCGCGGCGAACCCGCGCATCGCCGGACAGCCGCAGCCGTACACCTACGCGGATTGCCGCGAGGAGATGGGCATGATCAACCGCGCCTTCATCGAAGTGATGACGGCCGGCGACGCCAAGGGCCGCGTCTTCACTTTCCCGATCCCGACCTACAACATCACCAAGGACTTCGTCTGGGATTCGGAGAACGCGAAGCTCCTCTTCGAGATGACCGCCAAGTACGGCATCCCCTACTTCCAGAACTTCGTGAACTCGAAGCTCGACCCGAAAGACGTGCGCAGCATGTGCTGCCGCCTCCAGCTCGACCTGCGCCAGCTGAAAGCGCGCGGCGGCGGCCTCTTCGGTTCGGCCGAGATGACCGGCTCGGTCGGCGTCGTCACCGTCAACCTGGCCCGCCTGGGGCACGTCGCCAAGTCAGAATCCGCTTTCTTCCGACGCCTCGGACGGCTGATGGATCTCGCCAAGGATTCCCTGGAAATCAAGCGCGAAGTCGTCCAACGCAACATCGACCGCGGGCTCCTGCCGTACACCAAGCGCTACCTCGGCACCCTGCGCAACCACTTTTCGACCATCGGCCTCAACGGCATGAACGAGGCGTGCCGGAACTTCCTGGGAGAGGATATCTCGTCGGAGGCCGGACGCGCCTTCGCCCTTAAGACCCTTGAGTACATGCGCGACCGCCTCGTGGGCTACCAAGAGCAGACCGGGCATATGTACAACCTCGAGGCCACGCCGGCCGAAGGCACGACCTACCGCTTCGCCAAGGAGGACCGCGAGCGCTACCCGGACATCATCCAGGCCGGGACGCCGCAGGCTCCCTACTACACCAACTCGTCGCATCTGCCCGTCATGCACACCGACGACGCGCTCGAAGCGCTCGATCATCAGGACGAGCTGCAGACGAGCTACACCGGCGGCACGGTGCTGCACCTGTTCCTCGGGGAGCGGGTGCGCGACTGGAAGACCTGCGCGCGCTTCGTGCGCAAGGTCGCGGAGAACTACCGTCTCCCGTATTTCACGCTGACGCCGACCTTCAGCGTCTGCCCCTCGCACGGCTACATCTCAGGCGAGTCTCCCGAATGCCCGAAATGCGGCGAGCGCTGCGAAGTCTGGTCGCGCATCGTCGGGTATTTCCGCCCGGTCGACCAGTGGAACACCGGCAAGAAGAGCGAGTACGTGCAGCGCAAGGAGTACGGCGCGCCCGCCGAAGCATCGACATATGCGCATCGCCGGATTCCAGCCGCTCAGCCTGCTTGATTATCCGGAGCGCATCGCCGCCGTCGTCTTCACGCAGGGCTGCCCCTTCCGCTGCTCCTACTGCCACAACCCCGAGCTGCTCGCGACGGGTCATGGAGCGAAGAACGCCGCCATCCCGACGAAGGACGTGCTCGAACGCATCCGGGACCGCCGCGCCTTCATCGATGGCGTGGTCGTGACGGGAGGAGAACCGACGATCCACCCCGACCTGCCTGACTTCCTCGGACGCGTCAAGGCGCTCGGCCTCGAGGTGAAGCTCGACACCAACGGAGTGCATCCGAGGATGATCGAGCTGGTCATCGCGCGCGGGCTCGTGGACTTCATCGCCATGGACCTGAAGCACGTCTGGGGGGACTACGCGGAGATCATCGGCCGGGCCGCGCCCGCCGTCATCGAGAACTGCCGCGAGACGTTCGACGTCATCAGGTCTTCGGGACTGCCGCGCGAGTTCCGTACGACGGTCTATCCGGCGACGCACGCGGAGGCCGATCTGGAAGAGATCGCGCGGGAGCTCGGTCCGGGCGACCGCTACGCCCTGCAGGACGTGCGATACGGCGTCACGCTGGAGAAGGACCTTCCTCGCGCGCCCGCGTTCGATCTCGAGGCGGTGGCGGCGAGGATACGCGCGGCGCGGCCGGGTCTCCAAGTCGAAGTCCGCGCGTGATATGATCGTAGCGTCGGAAAGTCCGGAATCATTCTTCATCATATCGGTATGGACGGTTCCACGAAGGCTCAGTGGGTGCTGCGCGCGGCGGTCGCGGGAGAATTCCTTGGCCACGGCGTCTTCGCGCTCCAAGGGAAGGCGGATTGGCTCAAGTGGATCTCGCAGCTGACGGGCGCTGACGCGGCGACTGCGGCGACGCTCCTCACGCTCATCGGCATCATGGATATCCTCGTCGCCGTCATCGTGCTCGTGAAGCCCGTCCGCGCCGCTCTCCTCTGGGCCGCGCTCTGGGGCGCCTGGACGGCGCTCATCCGCCCGATCGTCGGCATGCCGGTCTGGGACTTCGTCGAGCGCTGGGCCAACTGGGGCGCGCCGCTCGCCCTTCTCCTGCTCATGGGCTGGCCGAAGAGCCGCAAGGAATGGTTCAAAGCCTGACCGCATCGCTCGCGTACCGAAAAAGCGCCTCGCGGCGCTTTTTCCGTTCCGTTCAGCCCAGCCACGCCCGCAGGCGCGGATATTTCGCGCAGATCGGAAGCTTCGCGCAGCGTTCCTCGAGGCCATACCAGCGTCCCGCCTTCACTGCGGCGAAATACAGCAGGACCAGCGCATAGATGACGTGGTCGTCGACGAGATAGCCGTGATCCACCTTCGGGAAGTCCAGGCCCGGGAACCAGTACAGGAACATCAGCAGGGCGCCGAGAAGGCTGGAGAGCCTGACGAAGACGCCGATGATGAGCGAGACGCCCAGGAGCGTGAGTCCCCACTCGTTCATGAAGTCGACGATCGGCAGGACGCCGTCGGACGCCAGCCAGTCGTAGAAGCCGGTGAAGGTCTTCGCGCCAAGCAGGAACCCTTTGGCGGACCAGGCGGGCGCCAGCACTTTCGTGATGCCGGCGTAGAAGAACAGCCAGCCGAGCGAGATGCGCAAGACGGCCAGGATTTTCTTGTCGGATCGGTCGAGGCGGTCGGCGGACATGAATGACATACGCGCATGGTTATTTATTCATCGTATCGTCCTCCGAAAGGGCCTTGAAGACATCCGGGTTCGGATCCCCCGCGACATCGAGCACGGCCCAGGCGCCCTCGTTCATGCGCGCGAGCGCGTGGTCGACCAGCGTGTACTTCCCCGGGACGTCGAGCGTGAACTCCACGATCGAGGCTCCTCCCGCAGGCACGAGGGTCGTCTGGATGTTCTTGTGCGGCTCGGAACCGATCGCCGCTTCAGGATAGACGGCGTCGAAGATCTCGCCGATGACGTGGAACGAAGAGACGAGCCCGACCCCTCCGTTGCCGACGTACATCCGGACGCGCTCACCGACATTCGCTTTCATCCTCGGAGCTCTTTCGACCATGCCGTTGAAGGTCACGTACGTCGGATCTCCGGCAAGCATGCGGTCGGGATCGAAGACGTTGAGTCCCTTCCGGCCGAGGCCGCCTTTCGTATAGAGCTCGCCCTGCATCACGTAGAACTCCTTATCGACCTTCGGCAGACCGCCTTCCGGCTCTACGAGGATGAGTCCGTATTGTCCGTGCGCGTTGTGCGTGCTCACGTTCGGCTGGGCGCAGTGGTAGACGTAGAGGCCCGGCTGCAGCGCCTTCCAGCGGAAGGACTTGCTCTCTCCTGGGTTCACGTTCGTGACCGCCGCGCCGCCGCCCGGTCCAGTGACGGCATGCAGGTCGATATTGTGCGCGTGCAGGCTCGATGGATCGTTGCGGAGCGTGACCGTCACGGAGTCGCCGACGCGGACCCGGTACATCGGTCCGGGCACCGTCCCGTCGTACGTCCAGTAATTGAAGTAGACGCCTTCAGCCGTCTCTCCGATGACTTCCCTGGCGGTGACTTCGATCGCGACTTCGTCCGGCTGCGTGCGCTCGATCGGCGGCGGCACGTCGTTCGGATCGCGGCCGATGACGGCGACCCGCTCGAAGCGCGCCGGCTTGAGCAGATACCGCAGCGCGGTCGGAATCGGGATCGCCGGCGTCGTCGGATGCGGAGCCATGGCCTGCATCATCGGCGGCAGCGCGAAATGGACCGGCCAAGAGGCGTTCGCAAGCCACCAGGCGCCGCTTGCCGCGGCGAGCAAGGCGAACGCCGCGGCGAGGACGCGCGTCTTCGGCCAATCGGCCCGCAGGCTCTTTACCAGGTACCAAACGACAAGGACGATGCCGGTGGCCGCCAGTATCCAGGCGGATGATTCGAGGATGATCGAGGCATGCATATTTCAACGATTGCGCTGGCGGATCGAAAGCGCCAGCAACGCGACGTAGAACACGAGGCCGTAGACGCAGGTCGGCAGGCCGAAACCGTAGAGCGCGACATCGCCCGCCGCGACCCAGCCCGCGACTTCCTGGACGACGAAGTATCCCGCGAAGGCCGTCCCGAGCGCCGAGACGGCGAGGATCCCCGTCGCCGCCTTCCGTTCCCCCATCTTGCCGAAGCGTCCGAGCAGCGAGACGGCCAAGAGCGCCAAGAACATCGCGAAGCCGTAGTAACAGGCCGGATACCCGATGAAGTACGGGCAGGGTTCGTCGAACGCGCATCCCTGCGTCAGGAGCTTCACGCCGCTCAGGTAGCCGGCGAAGATCGTCCCGCCCAGGGACAGGGCGACGGACCAGCCGAAAAAGCGCGCGGGGGTCATACGATGCCGTGTCCGAACGCCTCGTCCTCATGATCGGCGTCCGCCTCCGCCTTCGTGGCGTGGACGCGGCCGTCGATGTGGTTCGGCGGCGCGTAGACGGTAGCGATCTTGAGCGGCGCGGAACCGGTGTTCCGCACGTTATGCCGCGTGCCCGGCGTGACGATCAGGACGTCGCCCGCCGCGAGCGGACTCGCCTTCCCGTCAAGCACGGCCTCCCCTTCCCCGGAATGGAAATAGAGGGTCTGCTCGACATGGTCGTGCGTCTCTTCGCCGATCTCGCCTCCGGGCGGAATCGACATCGCGACGAGCTGCGACTTGGCGCCGGTGAACAGCACTTTCCGGAAATTCCCGTTCTCTTCCGTTTCCTGGTCGACGTGGATGACGGCGCTCATACCTTGGCGGGCTCCGGCTTCTTGTCGAGGCGGTCGATCCGCAGCAGCTTGAAGCCGAAGTAGACGACGGCGGCGATGATGATGAAGTCGACCGTCGACGAGAGGAAATGGCCCCACTTGAGTTCGGCCGTGCCGATCGTCCAGGACGCTTCGGCCAGGCCGACCTTGCCGAGCGCGAGGCCGACGAGCGGATTGATGACGTCCTCGACGAGCGAGGCGACGAGCTTGGAGACCGCGCCGCCGATGAGGAAACCGATGGCCAGGCCGACGACGCCCTTTTCCCTGATGAAATCGATGAAACCTTGCATATGCGGTGTGGATAACGTATGCAATAAGTATACGCCCTTTCAACCAAGGAGACATGATGTCCTGGCCCGCCAAGCTCGTCCTCGTCCGCCACGCGGAATCCGAGGGCAACGTCCGCCCCGACCTCGACGACCGCGCCCGCTATGAAGTCCCGACGCAAGAGTATCCTTTGACCGAACTCGGACGGGCGCAAGCCCGCCTCACCGGCGAATACGTGCGCGAGGTCTATGGCGAGTTCGACGCCTACTACACCTCGTACTACACGCGCGCCAAAGAGACGATGTCGCTGATGTATCCGAAAGCCAAGGTCTATGAGGATTCCCGCCTGGCGGAGGCCCAACGCGGCATCTGGCAGACCTACACGCGGGACGAGATCGACCGCTTCTTCCCCAAGGAAGTCGCCCGCAAGGAGAAAGAAGGCCTGTACCATCACCGCCCGATCGGCGGCGAGAACTGGCCGGACATCGAACAGCGCATCCACAGCTTCCTCGGCACGCTCAACCGAGACTATGACGGCCAGCGGGTACTGATCGTGGTGCACGGCTTCTGGCTGATCCTCTTCCAGAAGCTCGTCCACCGCTTCACGATCGAGGAAGCCCTCGACCGCTACAAGCATCGCGTGGTGGAGAACGCCTCCGTGACCGCCTATTCCGGGGCGCTCCGCGACGGCAAATCCCGGATGAACCTCGATCAGGAGGCCTTCGTCCCCTGGGAAGGCAACCTCTGAAACGCGAAAGCCCCGACGGAAGTCGAGGCTTTTTCTTTACTGCTTCTTGAATTTCAGCGACATCGAGTTCACGCAGAAGCGCTTGCCGGTCGTCTCCTTCGGCCCGTCGTCGAAGATGTGGCCCAAGTGCGATCCGCAGCGCGCGCACATGATCTCGGTGCGGATCATGCCCATGCTTTCGTCGGTCGACTTCGTGATCTTGGCCGGATCGACCGCCTGCCAGAAACTCGGCCAGCCCGATCCGGAATCGTACTTGGCGTCGGAAGAGAACAGTTCGGCGCCGCAGGCGCGGCAGACGTACATCCCCTTCTCCGTGTTGTGGTAGAGCTCGCCGGAACCGGGAGGCTCCGTCCCCTTCTCGCGAAGCACGCGATATTCCTCCCGCGTCAGGGTCTTCTTCCATTCCTCTTCGCTGCGTTCGATCTTCGCTTCTTCGGCCGGCATATCATTTTACGTCCGTCATGATCGTCGCGTTCGGCAGGCCTTTCCGGATGATCTCGAGGTCGTACGTCGATACGTCATTGCCGCGCAGGTCGAGCGTCGCGAGATTCTTGAGTTCCGCAAGTTCGTGCGGCAGGCCGGTCAGCCGGTTGTTCGACAGGTCGAGGACGCGCAGCTCCGGGAGATGTCCGATCTCCGCGGGGACGCCCGTCATCACGTTGCCGCTCGCGTCGAGGACGCGCAAGGCCTTGAGGCGTCCGATTTCGGAGGGCAGCGCTCCACCGATGCGGTTGCCGGAAATGTCGAGTTCCTCGATATCCGTCCTCGCCAGCGCCGAGGCCGGCAAGGACGTCAGCCCCTGTCCGCTCAGATCGAGTCTCTTCGAAGATGGGACGACGGATTCCGTCCCCGCGGCGCCCGGCGGCGTCGAGGGCGCGGAGGGTGCAGGAACGACGCAGCCGGCGCCGACGCAGAGCAGGACGGCCGTCATCAGAAGCAGTTTTTTCATACGTTCTGTTATCGCGCGATCTGATAATACAGCTCGCCGCCGTTCGGGCCCGGCGCGGAAGCGCGGAGCGTGCCGGAGCCGCCGCCGGGCGTCGGAGCCGTCACGCCGTCGAGCGTGACCCGGCCGCCGGCGTCCTCCAGGTTGGCGTAGAGCGCGCACTTTCCGGTGGCGGTATACGCGTAACGGTAGCCGGAGGCGGTTTGGGTGCCGCCCTTCGGGTCGCGCGGCGCCTCCTTCATGTACTGCGTGACGCTCGGGTTCACCGAGGCGAGATCTTCGAACAGCGCCTGGAGGTCGTAATCTCCCGGACCGGCTTTCGGTTCGTAGCAGGAAATCGCCAGCAGGAAACGCCCCATCTGGTTCATCTCGGCGACGCGCGCCGTGTCGCGCGCCCTGCGACGCGCCGGCAAGACGGCCACGGTCACGACCGTGGCCAGTACCGCGATGATGCCGACGGACACGAGGAGTTCGACGAGGGTGAATGCCTTGCGCATATGGCCTCAGTATAGCATGCTGTCGGCGGCACCTTCACCTGGAGACCCCTGATGCTGAAAGCTGGAATCGATTTCGGGCTCACGCACGTCAAGGCGCACTGGATCAGCCCGTCGGGCGAACGCAACTTCCTCTCGACGATGGACGGCTTCGACCGCCGCGGCTTGGCCAACGAGCTGAGGCACCGCTACGCCATCGACGTCATCTGCGCGGCGGGCAACGGTCCGACCGACGGGTTCGACTGGTTCCCCCAACACCGGCCCCAGGGCAATCCGATCAGCGCAGAGATCCGCGTCCAAGCCGAAGGCGCCGCGCGCCTCCTGCAGGACCAGCGCCTCCCGGTCGCGCCGCGCTTCATGGCGGTCTCGATCGGCACCGGCGTCTCCTACGCCCTCCGCGACGAGGACGGCGGGTGCGTGGCCCTGCTCGGCAGCGCCATCGGCGCCGGAACGGTCGACGGCCTGCTGACGTCGATGGGCATCGCATCGGGACCCGGCATCGACGCGCTCCTCGAGAGCGATGCCGCGCCGCCCACGTTCGACCTGATGCTCGGCGACGTCGTTCCGGCCCTCAAGGGCACGCCGTATGAAGCCTTCGTCGCCTCGCACTTCGCTAAGGCGGCGTCGAACCCGCCCCTCCTCGACGACGAGTGGCGCCGTCGCTTCGCCGCCAGCGCCGTCAACATGCTGGTCGTCGACGTCGCGCGCTCGCTGCTCCTGCATGACAAGAACCCGGACTGCCGGATGACCCTCGACGGCTTCGTCCTGCCGGTCAGGGACGTCGTGGTGGTCGGCACGATGCCATCGCGGTCGCGCACCGTCCGCCGCGCGTTGGAAGCCGCCCTCCGCCTCATCGGCAAGGAACCGGTGTTCCCGGAACGCGCCGAGTACGCGCTGGCCGTCGGCGCCTATCACGCCATCGAACCCTGACCTCGTCGGGGTTTTTTCATCCTTGACATGGGAGCGCCGGACTGGTATTTTCCCCTATCGCTCCTTCCACGACCTGAACGATTCGGAGGATCCATGACCAAAGACGCCGCCGTGCAAGAACCGCCGCGCAGCCTGCAGCTGCATCCCTCGCGATCCCTGCACCGGCCCGACAAGGACGGGCAGATGCGCCACGTCTTCCTGACGCTGACCGGCGACATCCCGCTCGCCGAGCTCACCCTCGACGACATCCTCGAGGTGAACTGGAACGGGGTGAAGACCTCCATCAAGGACGCCATCGTCCGCGTGCGCCACGAGGGCGACCTGACCTCGACGACCGTCCGCGACACCATCCGCCTGCTGGCGCTGGTGCTCCGCAAGCTCGACGTCGCCGACGGCGAGATCGGCCAGCGCCTCGAGGCGACGCCCGGCATCGGCTTCTGGGGCTGGATCCTCTCGCTGCTGCCGACCGAGGGAAGCCGCAGGCTCCGCGCCATCTCCGGCGAACGGGGCCGCCTGAAGCGCAAGCGCCGCGAACTCGACGAGCATCATGACGAGATCTTCGAGATGCGCATCGAGCTTGCGGGAGAGATCGACAAGAAGCTCGGCGCGATGCTCGCGTCCAAGGATCCGGAATATCGGGGTCTGCTCGAACAGCTGCAGGCGTTCCAGGCCGTCCGAACCGCCGCCAAGAGCATCCTCAACGACCTCGCGTCGCTTGAGGAGCTCGAAGTCACGCTGGTGGACCCGGACGACGGCACGTCCACCGATGTCCTGGACCAAAAGATCGGCCAAATCACTTCGAAGATCCCTTCGTTCATCGCCTTCTGCCAGCGACACGAGGGCATGCATGTGAAGAAGCGCGGAGACGTCGAGCTGTTCGTCCGCGAACTGTCCGCGGACCTCGACGCCCGGGCCGTGCCCTTGGAGCAGGTCATGCAGGCCAAGCGCGAGTCATGGAAGCAGGAGCTCTACGCCGAAGCCGTCGACCAGCCCTGACCCTGACGCATCGCGTCAGGTCTTTTTTTGCCAGGCAGTTCCGGGTCGCGGTCAATGCGCGGCGTTGACCATGCGCCGGTTTTCACGTTACGATACGCCCGTTCCGCACGATCCTCCTGCGCCATGCTCGGAGGACAGGCCGCGCGGAACTCACTGAACCGCCATCAACCCCGTCATTTGACGGGGCGACCGGCAGCTTGCCCGATAGCGACGCTCGGAGGTCGTCCAATGGTAGGACAGCGGCCTTTGAAGCCGTGAATCTTGGTTCGAATCCAAGCCTCCGAACCACGAAAAAACACCGGTCACTCCGGTGTTTTTTCGTAACGCGTGAGCAGTGGCAGTTTTCCATACCTGTCCCTTTGGTACCAGGTACCGAATCCCAGGAAAGAGGAAGTCAAAATAAAATCGCCCGGCTTTCCCGAAGGAGAGCCGGACGCAGGCAGAGTGTTAAGTTTTCGAGAAGGATCGAGGGTCCGAGGTCAGAGGACCTTGCACTCCCGACGCGAAGCGGAACCAAACTGCGGGCGGGCACGGTCGCCCCAGTACCAGTGGAGCTCCGGCTGGCCACCCCACAGCCCGAGGAACGCCGCGCCGCCGCGGTCGCCGCGAGGGAGGGAGCCAGAAAGGTCCATGACGTGGCTGTCCACCCGGGTCATCTCGGTCACCGCTTGCGGGTGGTGGAGGTAGGTGCAGACGCCCTGGAGCACAGTGAGGCCGAGTTCGTCCTTGGCGAAGGACTTCCGGCAGTCGCGGACGGCGCGGTTCCGGTTCTTGCGGCCGTCCTGGACGAGGATCCAGGTCGGCTGCGCGAACTCGCGGTGCCGTTCGTCGTGCTCAACGAACGTCTCGTCGCACCCGGGGAACACGACGCCTCCGAGGCCGCAGAGCCGCTTGAGCCCCACGCGAGTCTCGACCAGGACGCGGAGCGGGAACCCCGGGTCGTGCTTGAGGAGCGCCTCGGGGATCTCCGGGATGGTGGCGAGGTAGGCCTCGAAGCTGGAGAAGCCCAGCTCGCGCGCGACGCCGATGTCACACCAGAGCCGCTTGGCCTGCGCCGTGCGGACTTCGTCGGAATTGCCGACGAAGGTCGCGAGCGGCGGCCGTCCGCGCTTGAAGAAGACGGCGGCCCGCTGGCGAAATGGCGCGATGCGGATGGCCTTGGGAAGGCCGACGTCCTTTTTCGAAGACCTCACGGTCCCTCCTTCTTCAGGCAGTCTTCGGCGGCATCGCGAGGCGACGACGCCTTTCTTCACCCTCGGAAAGCATGTACGGAGCCTGCCGCACGCAGCGCTTTCAAACGGAGCGGAAGATTCCGCAGGCTTGAATACGAGAATACGCTTACCACAAATGTGGGTTTTCGTCAATCTTCAGAAATGTCTCCGGACCGGATTGGCGAACCACGCATGATTCGGTGTGATTCGGTGCCTGGCACCAAAGGGACAGGCAGAGCGCGTCGTGCCGTGCGGGGCGTCTCGTTTCACGAAGCAGATCTCGTCTTAGCGACGAGGTTGCTGTAGCGTAGCTGGCGCTCCTTCTCGGTCTTGCCGAGCGATGGGTAGGAATCAATACCTGTCCCTTTGGTACCAGGTACAGTCCCCAGTCCCCTTCCGCTTCAGCCTGCCGTCGTGACAGGACTGCCGATCTTGTAGTTGATGAAGAAGGCGTCCGGGATGTCGTGCACCTGCTTGGCCCAGCCGGACCCGTAGAGCGCGGACGCGAGCTCCGGCGTGGCCACGTGGCGCAGGACGCCGCCGCGGTCGACCGCGTAGACCTTTGGGTCGGTCGTGATCTTCACGAGCCGCACGCCCGGCTTGTAGGTGACGTTGCCGCCGAGCATGGCGGACGCAAGCTGCTCGTCGCTCACCGTCAGCACGCCGTCGAAACCCGTGAACCAGGATGCGTAGACCTTGTCGTTCGGGAAGACGTAGCGTTTGCCGTCCGCGCCGCAGTAATAGACCGCGGGGTTCGAGACGGAGCGGATGCGCGAACCGGCGAGGCATGGCGGGTTCGGCGCGGCGACGATGGACTTGTCGACGTCGATGGTCGTCACGGCCTCGCGCAGGTCGGCGGGACGGAACGCGCCTGGACGTTCGGCGGCGAGCAGGCTGTAGTAGGCGTTCACGGCCGCGCCTTCGGGCAGATGGATCTCGAAATGAAGATGCGGCGCCGTCGCTTCGGCGTTGCCCGAATCCCCCACCCAGCCGATCAGCTGACCCTTCGTGACATACGCCCCGCGCTCGATGCCATAGGCGATGGCGTTCACGCGTCCGCCGGCGCCGTCGTCGGTGCCGGGGGTGTCGTTGTTCAAGTGGATGTAGTGATACTGGTAGTCCTGCGCGTCCTCCAGCACGACCATCCAGCCGTAGGAGGCCTCGCTCTCGGTCATCCAGCGCACGCGTCCGTCCATGGCGGCGACGACCGGGACCATCTTGGCCGCCATGATGTCGATGCCTTCGTGCGAACGGCCGCCGGAGCGCCCGTCGTTGAAGGTGTCGGTGAAAGAGGCCGGACCGTCGACCGGGAAGCGGATCGGGAGCACGAGCTCCGCCCGGACGGCCGGCGCCGCCAGGAACAAGGCCAAAGACGCCGCGAGGATGCGTTTGGTCATATGCATCCAGTATAGACGAATCGGCCCCCGGAAGCTTACAGTGGCCACGGTACCTTCCAAGGAGTTTCCATGTACGGCATCACCCCGACCATCGTGCTCTATGCCAAAGATCCCGTCGCCACCCGGCAGTTCTACGAGACCGTCGGACTCGCGTTCGTCGAGGAGAAGCACGGCGAGGGCCCTGTACATTACGCCTGCGATTTCCAAGGCATGGTCCTGGAGATCTATCCGCTCCGCGTCCGTGTCGTCGTCAAGCCTTGCGACACCGTCGCGCTCGTCCTGTTCGTCTCCGCGTTCGAGAAGGTCCTTGCCGGCGTGAAGGCCATGGATCTCAAGCCCGGCAAGGTCGGCGTCTACGCCGGATCCGAAGGCCTGCAGGCCGTCAGCGTCCGCGATCCGGACGGACGCCTCGTCCGGCTCCTCGAGCGAGACCCGACCGTCACGCAATAGCCCCCTCGGGGGCTTTTTTGCTATCGTGGCGGATATGCATCGCGACGCCTTCTCGAAACTCGCGGACGAAGCCTTCGCCTCGATCCCGCTCCGCTTCCGCGCTCGCCTCGGCAACATCGTCGTGGTCATCGAGGACTGGCCGACCGACGAGCAGAACGCCGTCGGCGCGGAAGAGGGCGACGTGGAAGCCGGGGATCTGCTCGGCCTCTACGAAGGCGTCTCGCAGGCGGACCTGCCCTACGACACGAGCGGGATGCTCCCCGACCGCGTCTTCCTCTTCCAAGGCCCCATCGAGGACGAGGCGGAGGACGCCGACGGCGACGTCTTGCGCGTCGTCCGCGAGACGCTCATCCACGAGATCGGCCACCACTTCGGCATGGACGACGACGAGATCCATCGCGTCTTCGAAGAGAAGTGGGAAAAGGGAAACGGCGCCTGACGGGCGCCGTTTCTGCATCCGCTATTTCTTGAGGTACCTGCGCATCGAGAGCGCCGTGGCCGCGAGCGACAGGAAAGTGACGGCACCGAGCTGGTAGCCGAAAACCTTCATCCAATTTTCCGCGTAGTACGACGTCACGCCGACGTTCGCGTCGAAAAAGGCGTTGGCGGCCGGCTCGATGACGTTCAGCGCCGGGAAGACGAAAGCGGCGACGGCGGCGAGCGAGATGGCGTTGAACAGGACCGTCTCGATCAGGAACGGGATGCGCACGAAGTCGCTCGAGGCGCCGACCAGGCGCATGATGGCGATCTCCTCGCGGTGGATGTAAATCGAGACGCGGATGGTGTTGAAGACGATGAGCAGCGAGATGAGCGCGAAAACGAGGCTGAGCCCGAGCGCCGCGCGCTGGACCCTGGCGGTAACCGAGGTCAGCCGCTCGATGAGCGCCTTGTGGTCCTGGACCGTCTTGTCCTCGACCAGGCTCTTCACGGCCGGACTATCGAGCGCCTCGAGGATGGGGCCGTAGCGTCCGGCGTCCTTGGCCTTGATGACGAGCACGGGACCCAGCGGGTTCTCCCCCACTTCCTGCAAGGCCGCCAGGATCTCCGGCTCCTCCGCGTGATTCTTCCTGAACCGTTCGAGAGCCTCTTCGCGCGAGATGAAGACGACGTCCTTCACTTCCGGCAGGGAGGTCAGGTTGCCGCGCACGCCATGGACGCGCTCGTCGGAGACGTCGGGTCCGAAGTAGACGGAGACGTCGACGCGGTCCTCGATCACCTGGATGGCGGCGTCCGTGAAGAAGTTGACGATGACCAGCAGGTTCAACGAGAAGTACGTCAAGACGAGGATCGAGATGGTCATGAGCGACAACCCCAGATTCCTCCAGAAGTCCCTGAAGGCGAATTTCACGACGCGGGCGGCGGAAAGGAACATGCTCGTTTATTTAAATCAGGTATTTTCCTTCCTCGTGGTCGGCGACGATCTCGCCCGCGTGGATGGTGAGCACGCGCTTGCGCATGGCGTTCACGACCTCGCGGTTGTGCGTGACCATCACGACGGTCGTGCCGAACTCGTTGATCTTGCGGAAGATGTCGACGATCTCGCGCGTGTGGATGGAGTCGAGGTTTCCCGTCGGCTCGTCGGCGACGATGATCTTCGGCCGGTGCACGAGCGAGCGAGCGATGACGACGCGCTGTTGTTCGCCGCCGGAGAGCTGCTGCGGGTAGCGGTCTTCCTTGCCGGAGAGGTTCACGATGCGCAGGACGTGCGGCACGACCTCGCGGATGCGGCGGCCGGGAGCGCCGGCGACCTCGAGCGCGAAGGCCACGTTCTCGTGGACGGTCTTCTTGGGAAGCAGCTTGAAATCCTGAAAGACGACGCCGATCTGGCGACGCAGGCCAGGCACGTCCTTGTCGCGGATGCGTCCGATCTCCCAGCCGCCGACCTGGATCGACCCCCCGGTCGGCGCCTCCTCGGCGATGAGCAGTTTCACCAGCGTGGACTTGCCAGTGCCGCTCTGGCCGACGATAGACACGAACTCGCCCGGTCGGATGTGCAGGTTGACGTTCTTCACCCCGACGATGCCGGGGCCGTACATCTTGCTGACGTTCTTGAGGCGGATCATGGCATCAGTATACCATATCGTTTCGGGCGTTGACGGCCTTGATGCCCTCAGGTATTCTTCCTCTGTCGAAAACGCCGCCGTACGCCCAAGCGGGTATAGTACATCGGTAGTATGCGACCTTCCCAAGGTTGAGAGACGGGTTCGATTCCCGTTACCCGCTCCATACTACAATCCGTTTTGCGCGACCGCGCAAAACTCCATAAACCGCCCTCAAGGCTGGGCCTGCCCAGCCGCGAAGGAGGAGCGACCGACAGCGTGTCGGGTAGCGACGTTGCCACCTTAGCTCAGCCGGTAGAGCAGTGCTTTCGTAAAGCAAAGGTCCGGGGTTCGATTCCCCGAGGTGGCTCCATCGAAAAACACCCTTCAAAGGGGTGTTTTTCGTTACTGGACGAAGATGATGATGGAGGCGGTCTTCTTCTGGGCCTCGAGGTAATCGTCGAGCTGGATAGGATGGACCAGGATCTCGTGGAGGTGGACCTTCGTCGTCTCACCATCACTGTCCTGACGGTCGGTGACACGCAGGACGTGGTATCCGAAGGCGCTCTTCACGACGCCGCTCGTCCCGCCGTCCTCGAGGGCGAAAGCCGATATTTCGACCTCCGGCGCCAGGAGTCCGCGGCCGATCATGCCGCGGTCGCCGCCGTTCGCGGTGACGGAAGGATCCTCGCTGTAGGCCAGCGCGACGTCCTTGAAGGCCTTGCCTGACCCCAGCTCTTTCGCGGCCGCTTCGGCCTTCTTGCGCTTCTCGACGTTCAGCGCCTCGTCCTCGCGGATGGCGGCTTCCAGCTTCTGGCGGACGAGGAACGGGTGGAGGACGCGCGTCTTGAACTGCGAGGGACGCAGCCCGTAGAGATTCTCGAGCGTTTCGGCGGCGCGGGCTTCGGCGCGGGCCTTCCCTCCGGCAGTCTCGATAGATGACTGCTCCAGGATCGTGGCGTCGTACGTTTCCTTCACGTCGTCGGAGCTGACGACCGCGCCGTAGCGTTCGGCCAGAGCGTAGGCCAGCTCATCCTTGATGAGGCGGTCGAGCACGCGCTTCTTCAGTTCCTCTTGCGTCGGGAAGACGGATCCCGCCGCCGCGCGGCCGCGCTCGGCCTCGTAGAAGCGTTCGAGGACCGCCAGGTCCTCACGGTATTCGGAATAGCGGATGATGCGGCCTTCGACGATAGCGGCGGGGTACGGCAAGACCTGCGTGACGACCTGCGTCACGCCGCCTTTCCAGCCGTAGCGATAGAGTCCGAAACCGAAGACGGCTACGATCGCCAAGAAAACGCCGCCCGCGATCCAGACGGCCTGGCGGCGTCTTTCAACGGGAACGTGATGCCGTATCTTCGGCGATTCGGGCGTCTGCGACATAGTCGCGGAAAGCTTCTGGGTCGGTGAATGATATCCGCCATTTCTTCGCGTTGCTCCAGATCATCGGGTCGGCAGGTCCGTCCGCGGGCGCGTCCGCCGCGTCTCGCAAGCCTTCCGCGCGCACGACGACGGCCTGCTCCCCTTCCTTCTGCAGTCCGAGTTTGGTGCGGGCCTCGCGCTCAAGGAACTCGCCGCTCGAAAGCGACGATTCCAGCGCCGAAATCTCGAAGTTGCGCACGCGCAAGCGTTCGGCCTCGTCGCGGAGCGATTCGATCTCGCGGTCGATCTGGCGTGCGCGGAGCGTCTCGCGGACGAAGGCGCCGCCGGAGAGCGCCGCGAAAACGGCCAGTCCGGCGACCAGCCATCGAAGTCGGCCTTCGGGTCGGTCATGCTTCCGCATAGCGCATCGATGGTATCACGCGCGTACCTCGGGCGGAAGCGCGCGTTCCGCCCGCTCGATTTCTGACTTGAGGAGTCCGAGCTCGCGCGCGCCCATCCGCGAGACGGAGTGCAGGACGTCGCCGAAGCCTCCGCGCTGCCCTTCCCCACCCTGCAGTTCGGTGATCAGGTCCTGGAGGCGGGCCGGGTGCGGCACGCGTTCCATCGCCAGCGGCTCGTCGCTGCCTGCCGATTCTATGAGGAGCGTGCCGTATCGGAAGATCGTCGCGCCCATCCCGCTCACGCGATAGGCGACCTCCTGGATGCGCGAGAACGGAAGCTCCGTGACGTGCCGGTCGAAGAAACCGTTCTGGCGGACGATGATGACGCGGCGTTCCGTGACGGCCAATATCGTCATCCGCCATCTGACGAGGCCGCGCAGCCCCAAGACGACGCCGATCGATCCTGAAAGTCCGATCAGGATCTTTCCGAGCAGTTCGAGGCGCAGAAGCGGCACCAAAAAGAAGAACGGCGCCAGGATGAGCGCGAGGATGAGGGTGCCCGGCGCGAGCAGCGTGATCGGAGCCGAGCGCACCACCGCGAGCAGGCTTTCGTCGTCCTTGAGCCCAAGGCGTCGTTCAAGTCCCATACGCGGTCATTCTACACCTTGCCACGTCGTTCGCGAACGACGTGGCTTGCATCGAGCCGTTCGCGCAGGAGCTCCCTGGCGACCGAGCGTTCGTCCCAGGGGGAAAGCCGGCCGCCTCGCCCGACGATGGCCTGTTCCGCGCCCTTGCCGGTCAGCAGGACGACGTCGCCGGGGCCGGCCAGGGAAACGGCCTTGCGGATGGCTTCGCGTCGGTCGTCGATCTTGAAGAGCGTCTCCCCCTCCTTCTTGCCGGCTTCAAGCGCGCCCGCGGCGACGTGGCCGATGATGACGCTCGGGTCGTCGTCGTAGGGGTCTTCGTTCGTGACGATGGCGATATCGGCGTGCTCGCCCGCCATGCACCCGAGGATCGGGCGGCGCGCGACGTCGCGGCCGCCGCCGGCGGAACCGAGGACGTGGATGAGCCGCTTGCGCGGCATGCGGTCGATGGCGGCGTAGACCTGGCGGAGGGATTCGGGTTCCGGCGCGTAATCGACGATGACGGCGAAGTCCTGCCCCTCGTCGATGCGCTCGAAACGGCCAGGCACGTTATCGACCTTGGCGAGCGCGCGGGCCATCGTCTCGAGCGGCACGCCTTGCGAGAGTCCGACGGAAATCGCGGCCAGCGCGTTCAGCACGTTGTAGCGGCCGGGCATCTTGAGATTGAAGCGCGTCTCTCGCACCACGAAGCTCGAACCGTCCGCTTCCAGCTTCACGTCGAGGGCCTTCACGACGGCCATCGGCCACGCGGCCTTGCCGGCCCCCTTCTCGGACCCGTCGGCCAGGAACCCGTATTTCTTGTCGGCGGGCGCGTCGAGGAAGTCCCAGGCGTGCTCCGACTCGAGATTCACGACGGCGACTTTCTTGACGTCGCCGCGCATCGGGATGGACTTGCGCGCCTGCCGCGTCAAATGACGGAAGAGCTTGAGCTTGGCGGCCTTGTAGTTCGCGAAGCCGCCGTGCGCTTCGATGTGTTCGGGCGTGAGGTTCGTGAAGACGGCGACGTCGTATTCGACGCCGAGGTGGCGATGCTGTTCGAGTCCTTGCGACGACGTCTCGATGACGGCGAAGCGGCAGCCTGCCTCCGCCATGCGATGCAGCATCTTCTGGAGGAAGAAGCGCCCCGGCATCGTCATCTTCATGTCATTCAGCTTCTCCTCGCCTGCGATGCGGAAATTCACGGTCGAGGTCAGCCCGACCTTCTCCCCCGCCTCCTCGAGAATGCGGGCGATGAGGTTCACGACCGTCGTCTTGCCGTTGGTGCCCGTCACGCCGATGACGACCATCCGCTTGGACGGCCAGGCGTACCACGCGGCCGCCAAGAGCGACAACGCCCAGTGATAGGCCTGGAGGAGCGGTTTGGGAGCGAGTCTTTTGAGCGCGGAAAGCATATCAACGCAGCTTCTTCGCTTCGGAACGGAACTGGTCGCCGCGGTCGAATTCGTTGATGAAGATGCCGAAGGAGGCGCAGCCGGGCGACAGGAGGACGGCTTCGCCTTTTTTCGCGGCGGAGGCGGCGCGGGTGACGGCTTCGCGCATCGACGTCGCGTCGTCCTCGATCTTCACCCCAGTGCGCGCGAGCGCGGCGCGCATCTTCGGCGTGGCGGTGCCTTTGAAGAGGATGACCTTCTTGGCGCGGCGCTTCACGGCCTTGGCCCAGGCACCGAACACCAGTTCCTTGTCGGCCCCGCCGGCGATGAGTACGCCTTTCTTTTTCGCGAAGACCGTCTCCATCGCGGCGACGGAGGCTTCCGGCGTGGTGGCGGCGGTGTCGTTCCAATACGCGACGCCGCGCAGGTCGCGCACGCGTTCCAGGCGATGCGGCACGCCCTTGAAGGCACGGAGCGCCGCGCGGATCGCCTCCGGCTTCGCGCCGCGCAGGTACGCTGCACCGGCGGCGAGCAGGGCGTTCCAGAGGTTGTGCGCGCCAGGCATCCGCACATCCTTCGCGTCGAACAGCGCGATCTCGATGCCCTGCGAACGTACGACCGCCTTCTTCCCGCGGAAGAAGAGGCCGTTCTGTTCCTGCGGCAGGGGCCTCATCGAGGCCCAGAAGCGCTCGCCGCGCACCCGCGCGCCCATCTTCCTCGTGTACGCGTCGTCGTACGGGACGATGGCGACGCCGGTCGGCAGCTGCCAGGCGTAGATGAGTTCCTTAGCGGCGGCGTAGTCCTTCATGCCGTCGTAGCGGTTGAGATGATCGGGCAGGACGTTGGTCAGGACCGCGATCGACGGGCTCATGCCGGCGGCTTTCAGGCTTTCGAGCTGCCACGACGACAGCTCCAGGACGATCGGGATCGGGCGCTTCACTTCCATGACGTAGCCATCCAGCGGCGACTTGCGGATGTTGCCCGCGACGAACGCCGTCCCGAGCCCGCGTTCGAGCATGGCGCCCAGCAGGGCCGTGACCGTGGTCTTGCCTTTGGTGCCGGAGACGCCCACGATCGGATGCGGGCACAGCCGGAAGAAGATCGATATGTCGGATTCGATCGGGACGCCTGCCTTGCGCGCGATCTTCAGGAACTCCGAGTCGCGCGGCACACCGGGATTCTGGATGATCATGTCGGCATTCCGGAAATCCTCCTTGCAGTGGCGTCCGAGGACGTAGCGCACGGGGTGCGCGCCTTTCACGGCCGCGAGCGCCTTGACGGAAGGCGCGAGCTGGGAGCGCGTCTTGAGGTCGGTGATCGTCAGGCGCGCGCCCTGCCGCAGCAGCCAGGCGGAGATGCCCAAACCGCCCTGGTTGAGTCCAAGGCCCATCACCGTGATCTTGCGATCGCAGAAGGCGGATTGCGGCGAACTTCGTCTCATCGCTTCAGGAATTCTTTTTTCGCGAAACGGACGCGGATCATCGCTTCCGCCGCTTCCCAGATCATCACCGCATATCCGGCGACGCCGCGGAGGACGCCGCGCTTCGCCATCTTGCGGATTTGGCCGACGCCGAGCGTCGGGATGGAGCCGTACGGGAGCCGATTGGCGCGGCAGTGCCAGTTGAGCGCGATTTCCAATCGGAATCCCTCCAGGAAACGACGCGGCACGCCGTCGAGGACTTCCCGGCGCAGCGCGCGTTCACCCGAAAGCAGCGGCAGATGAGCGATGACGCGCGTCAGGAACGGACCGCGGTCGCGGAGTCCCGTGCACATCGCCAGACGCCCTTCGACGACCGGGGCCAGGAGGGCTTCGACATGCGGGGGTTCGAGCCTGACGAGATCGGCGTCGCACAGCAGAAGGATATCCGCCTTCGTCGCCGCCGCGCCTATCCTCACCGCGCCTCCCTTGCCTATGTTCTCACGGAGCCTGAGGACGCGCGCGCCGGCGGCGGATGCCTCTTCGTACGTGCGGTCCGACGAACCGTCGCTCACGACGACGACTTCGTCGACGCCGCGCGCGGACCTGAGAGCCTTCACGACCGCGCCGATCGTACTCTCCTCGTTGAAGGCCGGGACGATCGCGGAGACGCTCATCGTTTCATGGAAAGGTCGTAGAGGATGTCCTCGGCCTTGCGGTAATGGGAGCGGGCCTGATCGTACTTCGTGCGGAGATATCCGGAATAATCGAGGTCGTCGAGTCCCTCCATCAGGCGGACGAGACGGTCCTTCAGCCCGCGCGCCTCATCGTCGCGGCCTTCGGTGGCGGAGCGGACCATCAGGCGGACGACTTCGCCGACGGCGTCGCACAGGCCGGCGACCTGCGTCTCTTCGTCGAGCCCTTCGATGGCGGAGACTGCGCCCTTCCATGCGAGCTGGGCGACGAAGCGCGCTTCGGCATACTCCTCCAGCGCGGCGCGATACGAACCTTCGTGGGCAAGCCGCGCGTTCTTGCTGGCGCGGCGGCGGATGGATTCGAGCGCCTCCTCAGCCTCGGCAAGGAGCGCCTTGGCGCCGGCGTCGTCATCGCGCTGGACGGCGAAGATCGCGCGCTTCGAGGCCTGTTGCGCCTTCGCGGCAAGCCCGATGATCTCGCGGCGCGCGGAGGCGAACGCATCATGGGCTTCTTTCAACGTCTTCATCAGGTCTTTGTCGGCCATAGTCCCCTCACTTTAAAGGAAAAGGGGGCTCCAGGCAAGGGTCAAAAAAATGACGCCGTGGGGCGTCATTCCGAGCTTGCTCGAGGAGCGGCGTGCCCCGCTACAAGGCGTTCACGAACCGTCCGCTGCCGCTTTCGCCGGGGGCCGGCGGCAGGTACTCGTTGAGCGCGAGCTGCAGCTCGCCCGTCTCGTACTCGTCGAGCTGGACGACCGTCCGCTTCACGAACGGCGTATCCCGATACTCGGTATACGAGAAGCGCCAGAGCATGAGGAAGAACGAGAGCGCCGGGATGAGGTACGACCAGAGGCCTATTCCCCATCCGAAGTACGTCACGGTGGCGTACGGCATGATCGCCACGACGGCATGGACCAGCGTGACGGCCATCGCGGAGAGCGGCGAGCGCGTCCAGTAGAGCGCGATCCTCCTGAAGAACGCCTCGAGCCGCGGAAGCGAGGTCTTCGTCGTCACGGTCGGCAGCACCATATCGCGCTGATCGACCCATGTTCCTGGGTTCATGTAGAGCATGACCCGGTCGCCGACGTTGAAGTTCTTGACCCCGAGATGATGCGTGTGCCCGGCCACGACGTACTTCACGTCGGGATGCTCCTTGGCGTAGCGCTCGAGCTCGACGTCGATCTTGTCGGCGCTCATCGTGCTCTTCAGGATCTTCAGGACCATCTTGATGTTGGCCTTGCGGCGGACGCTCAGCTGGTCGATGAAGAACATGTGGAAGAGGATGTCGGCGCAGAGGTAGGCCCAAATGACCGGCGCCCAGTAAGGCGACTGAGCCATCGTGAAGATCCAGATGGTGCCGTGGTCCTGCAGCCGCCCCATGTCAGGCATGAAGCGCCGCTTGAGCGTCATGCCCAATTTGGCGTTCATGTGGTACGTGTAGGGGTAGTTGATGAACTTCGGCCGCGCTTCCGGCGGCGTCCCCTTCGCGGCAGCGCGCCGCGCGCGGAAGGCGATGGCCCATTCCGAGAAGTACAGCTTGCCCCAGGCCCAGCCGATGATGACGAACATCGCGACGAACTCAAGGAGTCCGAGGTAGAGAACGTTCGCGGTCAGCAGCAGCTGCGGACTCGAGATGAGCGGCAGGAGCGCGCCGTGCGTCAGCAGCACGACCACGAAGGCGATGAGCAGGATGCTGCCGCCCTTGTGGTCGGTGATGAACATCTCGTCGTCGGACGGGATCGCGTTCAGCGGATCGTGCTCGTCGCCGTGATAGACGTCCACCGGACCGATGCTCTCCTTGCGGATGAAGCGCACGCGACTGCCGTGCCCTGCCGGCGCGATGATCTCGCGCAGGCGCTCCTGCACTTCGGGCCAGGCGAGATCCTGGTCATGGTTGCCGATCGTGAAGACGATCTCCGCGTTCGGACGGTCCGACAGGAACGCGCGCATGGCTTCGAAGAACTTCGGATGTCCGGCGGCGATCGTCGCGAGCTTCTCGAGCGCCGCCTCGAGCGTCGGCACCGCGCGGTACTTGCCCTTGCAAGGCACCGCCATGAAGTCGAAGACGTCGCCGTTGCCGTGAAGCTCGACGACGACGTCGGCCGCGTGGCGTTCATCGATGTGATGGAGCATCCGCGCGAACTCGTCGTCGCTGCGGAAGTCCTCCATAGGATGCCAGCTGCCGTCGGGACGGCGGCCTTGGCCGAGATGGAAGTCGCTGAAGATGTAGCGCGCCCTCCGGACCTTGGGGGCCGGGGCGCCTGCGGGCGTGTCGTTCTGCATGTGCCTCGCTCCGGGTTGAAGGTTCAGATACATAAGGACCGTGCCCACAGTTCACCCGAAAAAACCGCGTTTGTCAACCTTTGAACCTGCGGTTACCATAGGAATATGAAGCGCTGGGCGCAACCGGATCATACGCGCGTGGCTGGCCTGATTTTCGGCCTGCTCTTTTTTCCGACGCTCCAGCTCGCCAGCCGACCGTTCCTGCAGGAAGGCATCATCACCTTCTGGACCCTCCGTTCGCTCGGCATCGAACGCGTCGGACTCGAAACCGCGACCTCCACGCCGGAAATCGCGCCGACGCCCGACCGCACGCGCCCCCTGGCGGTGATGGTCGACAACCACCCTGACGCTCGGCCGCAGTCCGGCACCGCTATCGCCGATGTCGTCTGGGAGATCCCAGTCGAGGGCGGACTGACGCGGAACATGCTGATCTTCCGTTCGACGGAAGCGGAAGAGATCGGTCCGGTGCGCAGCGCGAGGCCGTACTTCCTTCGCTGGGCGCGCGAGTTCGACGCCGTATATGCTCACGTCGGCGGCAGCGACGAAGCGCTCCGCGAGCTTTCGTCCGGCAAACTCGGCCTCGACGACGCCAACGAGTTCCGCTTCGGCGCCGCGTTCCGCCGCGACGGCCGCCGTTCGGCGCCGCACAACACCTACACATCGACCGCGTCATTGCGTGCGCTCATCGAGAAGAACGGGTGGACGCCGGAGACCGACTACGTCGACGCGACGCTGCGCGGCGACTTGCTCGCTTCCGGCACCCCGGCTTCGACGGCGCGCATCGCCTTCGTGCGGAACGGCGAAGTGGCCGAGTTCCGTTGGGACGCGGCGCTTGGAGGCTACGGGCTCTGGCGCGACGGCCGCCTCGCGCGCGACCGCGACGGCACGCTGATCTCCCCGAAGACGGTCGTGATCATGGAGACCGATATCGTTCCCATACTCGATCCGCAAGGCAAGGGCCTGATCGGGCTCGAGACGCTCGGTTCCGGCAAGGCGACGGTCCTGCGCGACGGCGTGGCCGTAGCGGGAACATGGAAAAAGGCTTCCGCGGCCGACGCTACGCAGGTCTACGGCGACGACGGCGCCAAGATCGTCTTCAAGCCCGGACAGCTCTGGTACGCGGTCGTCGCCAAGAACCGCGGCGGCGGCGTCGAGATCACTCCCTGAACCAGAGCGCGATGCGCGCCAGCCGATCATTCCGCGCAACGGTCACGCACTGATCCGCGCGCGAAGGTCCAGGCGCGTATCTCGGGTGAAGCGATGACGTCGCATGGGGATTCCGCGCCCGCCGCCGGTACGGCGTCAGACACATGGCGTCCGTAGGAGGCGAAGACCCGCAGGCGGCAGGTCGCGCCGTCGTCCTCGCCGCGGCCCGTGGCGGCGACGTAGGCGGCACAGTCGCCGTACTGCAATACATGATAGGCGACATCCTCCTCGACGACGCCGCTGCCGTCCGGGAACCAGCGCTTCGCCAGCGCGAGGCGCGCGTCCCAAGTCCATACGCCGACGGCGGCCAGGAAACCGAGCGCCAGCAATTCCACGCGCGACGGGCCATGATGCGTGCGGACGACGCCGATGACGGCAGCGGCGGCGGCCGATATGACGGCCAAGGCGCCGATGGCCGCCGCCGGCTGTTCCCAGGCGAAGGAGAAAGGCATACCTGACCAGTATAGCAAAAAGAAGACGTCCCGCGGTGGACGGGACGTCTTCATGGTGGGTCGGCCGGGGATCGAACCCGGGACCATCAGCTTAAAAGGCTGTTGCTCTACCGACTGAGCTACCGACCCACGTCGCTACCGGACAGGCTGCCGGTCGGACGGGCTGAGCCCATCCTCCCTCTCGCCTGTCCGTCGCTCCTCCTTCGCGTCCACGCAGGCGTGGACTTGATGGCGGTTCAAGGGGTTTTGCGCGGTCGCGCAAAACACTTTTCCTTGAACCAAGCAGGTGCAGGATAGCGTAAAACGGGCGTTGCGTCAATCAGGCCTGCGATACCCCATCCTTGAATTCCCCGAAGCGCGCCTTGAGCTGTTCCTTCACCGCGGACAACTCCTCGTCATCGTGGACTTCGCCGGACTCCTCGCGGTCTCGGAGCGTCATGTCGATGACGTCGGACCATTCCTCCTGCGTGTACGCGCCTTCAGAGAGCGCGCGCTCCTTGGCCGCCTGATAGAGCTCATCAAGATCGAACGAGATGTTTTCCATGGTGTTGACAGTATGATGTTTTCGTGATATCACGAGCGTACGCTCTTCGCAAATGGAGGTCCTATGCCGATGCCCATGCGGCCGCCCGCCTGGACGCCGCCCCCTTGGGGCGTCCGCTTCCTGCTTTGCGCCCTTCTCACGCTGGCGAGCGCTTATGACGCGCTCGCGACATTGGAACTCATGTCACGCGGCTTGTGGGCCGAGGGGAATCCCATCATCGCCCCGGCCATCGAATGGTCGCCGAATTTCTTCATCGCCTGGAAAACCATGGCACCGCTCTTCGTCGGCGTCCTGCTGTGCGTCTGGACGTCGCGCTTCCGCCCGATCTGGTGGCTGCTCTGCCTCGGCGCGGCGTCCTACGCCTGCCTCGCCTGCTACCACGTCTACCTGCTCTATCTCTTCGTACCGCCCGTCTGACGGGCATTTTTATTTCTCGAGGATGACCATCACCTTGCGGCCCTCAGGCACGTTCCCGCCGTTCCAGTCATGGACCGCGTCCCAAAGCAGTTCCGCGTCGTACAGGTAGTCGGCGCCGCGGCGCGTACCCGGCTCGTTGGTGATGATCTTGCCGTCCTTGGTGTAGCCCTTCACGACGAGCATGTGGTACGGCGGGCCCCCATCGGTGAAGTACGGATTCTTCAGCATACGTCCGGCGGCGGGCAGGATGACGGCGATGCCCTTGTCGACCTGCGCCTTCACCTGGTCCATCGAGGCGAGCGGCACGGCGCGCGCCTTGGCGTAGCCGTACAGCTCTTTCGCGATCGTCACGACCTCGTCGGCGTCGGTGTCCTTGTAATAGCCGAAACGGGTCGTTTCCCAATCGACCATCGCCAGGATCTGGCGATCCGCCTCGTCGGGCGTGAACGGGCCGGCGCCTTCGAGATAGGCGTGCACCATGATGAGCGCCGCCTCTTCGCAGGCCTCCTGATAGGGCATGTCCCAGTCGGCGTGGGGCGCCTGGGGCGTGAAAGGCACGTCGAGATTCGCCTCGGACGCGGACGGCGCAGGCGAGGGCTTCGGCGTCGGGGCGGGCGCCGGAGCGGACGGGGTGCCGGTCGCGGGCTTCGGCGCGGGCGCGGGTCCCGTCGTCGCCGGCTCCGAAACCGGTTCCGCCGCCGGCTGATACGGACGGGCGGGCGGGAGCGCCTGTTTCGCGCGGGCGGCCAAAAGGTCGCGCAGCGGTACGCGGTAAGCGAAGGCCACTCCGGCGACGGCGGCGGAGACGAGGACGGCGGCGAGGAGGATGCGTTTGCGCATGACGTGGAAGGATACGCGTGACGAAGCTTCGTGTCCAGCCAGTATACCAAAAGACGCGCCGCGGCGCGTCTTCCTCATTTCAGTTCGACGAGCTGTTCCCAAGGGAAACGCTCGCGGCCGAAGTGGCCGTAGGCGGCGGTCTCTCGGAAGATCGGCTGGCGGAGGTCGAGACGCTCGACGATGGCTTTCGGTCGGAAGTCGAAATACTTGAGGGCGAGCGGCGAGAGATCGCGGCCGTCCTCGGCGCGGGCGGTCAGCATGACCGGCTCGGCGCGTCCGATGGCGTAGGCCACCGAGACCATGCACTTCTTGGCGTAGCCTGCGGCCACCAGGTTCTTGGCGGCGAAGCGCGCCATATACGCGGCGGAGCGGTCGACTTTCGTGGAGTCCTTGCCGGAGAAGGCGCCGCCGCCGTGCGGAATCATGCCGCCGTAGGTGTCGACCATCAGCTTGCGGCCGGTGAGCCCCGTGTCCGCCGTGAAACCGCCGACGACGAAGCGGCCGGTCGGGTTCACGAGAATCTCGACGCCGGAGATGTCGCCGATGACGGGGACGATGACTCCCTCAGCCAGCTTGGCACGGATGTCCTCCTGCGAAATCTCGGGCGCGTGCTGGGCGGAGACGACGACGGTCGTGACGCGTCCGTGATCCATCGTGACTTGCGTCTTGCCGTCGGGGCGGAGCCAGGCGAAGGACGGGTCGTGGCGGCGGAGATCGGCGAGGCGGCGGGAGAGATCGTGCGCGTAGGCGATGGGCGCCGGCATATAACTCGGCGTCTCCGCGGAAGCGTAGCCATACATGATGCCTTGGTCGCCGGCGCCGCCGACGTCGACGCCCTGGGCGATGTCGCCGGATTGCAGTTCGATGTTCACGAAGACCTCGAGATCGTCATCGTAGCCGATCTGCTTGTAGACGCTCTTGGCCATGGCCTCGATGTCGACCTCGCCGGTCGACGTGACCTCGCCGCCGACCATCAGCATGCCGTGCGAACCGAAGACCTCCAGCGCCACGCGGCTCTGTTGATCGCGCTTCAGGTACTCGTCCAAGAGCGCGTCGGCGATCTGGTCGCAGACCTTGTCGGGATGGCCTTCCGTGACGGATTCGGCGGTCTTCATGGGTGTGGATAGCGAAGGGACTTTATCGCCGGAAAGATACGCTGTCAAACGGAAAAATGGTATGATTTACGCGTATGAAACGCATGGCGATCTCGCTGCTCGTCACCGCCGTCATCCTGACGATGGGCGCGTTCGCGATCTGGATGCTCGTCGCCGCGCTGCGTCCGGGGCCGTCGGTGCCGCCGGCCGCGACGCCGCCGCCGACGATCGAGCCCGTAACGCCGCCTGAGTCGGATTTCAACGGGGCGCTGAACCTCTATATGACCGCGCCCGACCGGCTTCCCGCCGGAGCCGACCGCGTCGAGCTCTCGCTCGTCAAGGCCGCGCTCGCCCGCGCCGACGGCGCCGAAATCGCGTTTTTCGAAGGCTCGCGGCGCGTCGTGCTGCAGCAAGGCGTGACCGAGAAGGTCCTGAGCGAACGGATCCCGAACGGGCATTGGGCCCGCCTGAAGCTGACGTTCTCCCCCGCCGCCGATCTCGCCTACGCCGACGGGCGTCCGTCCAGCTCCGCGCTCGTGCAGCGCCGCGAGGCCGTGCTGTCCTTCGACGCCGACGTGCCGGCCAGCCGCACGCTGGCGCTCTTCGCGCGCGCGCCGCTCGAAGCGTCTGCCGGCGCAGCCGACGGCGTCGTGACGCTGAGCCTCGCGACCGCGCCGCAGCCCGCCGAGCGCTACGTCTTCGGCGCGTTCCTCCTCGACGCGCGCGACCGCGGCGACGTCTGGAGCATCGCCTCCCCCTCGCTCGCCGCCGCCGTGAAGGAAGACCTGGGGTTCGACATCACGCGGCAACAGGCCGGTTCGGCAGGCTTCGTACCCGCACAGAGCGCTCCCTCGACTCCGACGCCGCAGTAAGCGGAACAGAAAAAGGCCCGCGCATGATGCGCGGGCCGTCGTGTCACTGACGCATGCCGTGCTGGGCCAGGAAGTCGTTGTACGGCTTGCGGCCGTCCAGTCGCTTCTCCTCGGGCCCGGCCTTGTCGTTGCCGTAGAACGTCGTCACTGTGCCGACGATCCGTCCGCTGACGGAGATGATCTCGGCGTAGCCGAAACCTTGGTCGACGGTCTTCATGAACCCGTCCTCGTACGAGCTGCCGTGCTTCTGGGTGCCGATCTGCATGCAGATGCGCTGTCCCAGCTGCGCGGAACGCTCCTCGACGACGACTCCCGTATGGAAGTTGCCGATGAAGACCACCGGACAGTCCCGGTACTTCATGAACGCCTTCTGGGCGGCGCTCGAGATGGTCTCAGAACCGCCCATGTGCGGGTGCGTCATGCCCATCGGGAGTCCGGAAGGCAGCGTGAAGCGGCCCTTGGGCACCGTCTGGACGTGGCTCTTGACCAGCCGCATGGCGCTGACGATCTGCAGGCCCTTGGTGGCGAGATGATCTTCGACCCACTCCGTGAGCAGCCGGACGATCTCGTGCACCATGGTGTTGAGCGGCTTGATGCCGTGCTTGCTGACCCAGCCGCAGTGATTTCCCGGCACGTACCGGAAGATCGGCAGAGTTGCCTTCACGAGCGCCGCAGTCTCTTCCCACTTCTTGGGCAAAGAGGCCTTGAGCGCCGCGTCGAAGCGGACCTTAAACACCTTGAAGAGGACGGTGGCGATCATGGAGGCCGCCAGCTCCTCTTGCGTGGTGTTGTCGAAGCCGGCGTAGATCTCGCCCTTGAGGAGCAGATCGTGGCTCGTGCCCTCGACGTGGTCGCCGGCGCTGACGAGCGTACCCACGCCGCGCTCGAGCATGACCCGCGGCACCTCCGTGAGGAAGTGATCGTAGTCGGTGTCGAGCGAACCGGCGTGCATGCAGCAGATGGCCACGACCTTGTCGACCTTCCGCTCCCCTTCCGGGGCGCGGTAGCGCAGGTTGCGCTTGACCCACTCGAGGTCGAAGTCCCAGCGATCGGACGCCGCGTCGTAGACGAGGCCCGGCCAGGTCGCGTACCGCTTGTGGTCCTTGGTGGCCAGTAGGATGTCGAGCGCCTTCCTGACCGCCTCCTTGGAGAGGCCGGTCATCTGCGACAGGCTGCCCGTGGTCGTGCGGCCATTGTGCCGCAGGCCGTCGATGCACTTCTGCTGGGCCGCCGTCGGATCGCTCGGCAGGCCGATGAACGTGCGCTCGCGGCTGATGGCGTCGCCGAAGGGGTAGCTCCGCATCGCCACGTTGCGGCGGACGGTCTCCACCTCGATGATCTGGACGCCGACCTGGTTCTCCGCGATGCCAGTATCGTCCAGGCGATGGAGCGCCGGGACCGACACGAAGCCGATCGGCCAGTGGCCTTCGGGCTTCAGGAGCGAGACGCCGACGCCGCCGACGACCTGCAGGTCGACCCGGACGCCCGACGAGGTCTGGCGCCGCTTGTCCTTGATGCGGCGCTGGACCGGGGTCGAGTGGAAGTCGCCGCGGAGCCACGCCTGCTTGTCGGAGGTCAGGACCTCCAGCATGCGTTCGTCGGCGGTGTGCTCCCAGAGCGCCAGGCGGTCGCTGCCGGGCTTGAGGAGACGGAACTCGTCTCCGTCGCGCAGGGCTCGCAGGGCCTCGCCCGTGTCCTCGCCGATGGTCTTGTCGTAGGCGGGGCTCGGGACGAAGTACAGCTTGACCGACTGGCCCTTGGCGTTGGTGAACTTCGGCAGGCACTTGGCCAGCTCCTCCGCCATCTTGGCGGGGGTCAGGGCCTCGAGCTGCTTCTTCACCTTGTCGCGCGTCGCCTTCAGCTTGGCGAGGGCCTTGCGGGCGGCGTCGATCTCCTTGGGATCGGAGACGTCCTTCATGGACTTCTCCTTCGCCTTGATCTGGCGCTCGGTCGACCGCATTTCCTTGTGCAGGCGCACGGTCTTGTCGGCCACGGCCTTTCCGGAGACCAGGCCGCCGGCCAGGATCACGAAGGCGACGTCGTCGGCCTTGAAGATTTCGGCGGCGAGCTCGAGGAGCCCCTGCCGAAAACCGTCAGACCCGAAGTCGATGCGCGACATGAGACCGAATCGGACGGTCTTCTTGTCGATGAGACGCGGGTTCTCGTTCGGCATGACATACTCCTCTGTTGTCCAAAGAACTGCTGACGAAAAGAACCCTTCACCATGAAGAGTCCTCTTCGGACATAAGAAAATCGCCTCCTCCAACCGCAGCCATTTCAGTCAGTCCAACCATGGGCGCTTCCTTATGTTGCCCCAAGTATAGGCGTTCAGTCTCAAGGCACAACCCTGACTTATCCACAGGAATTTGATAAAAAACATGGGCTAGAGGCCCATGCGTTTGAGAGTCTTCTTCTGCTCCGATTTCGGCCAGGTCTTGAACGGCCGAACCGCCAGGTTCTTGTTCTTGAAGCGAGGATCGTCGGTGACTTCCTCGCCGAGCCAGGCCGGGAGTTCCCGTTCCAGCAATGGATAGTCCTTCTCCGGCATCTCGATCTCCGCCACGAGGAGCGGCGCGTTGTCGCCCTTGAAAATGTCGACTTCCCACGAAAGGCCGTCGAAGCCGGCAGGAATCTCGTAGCGCACTTTCTCGATGATGGAGGCGACGCGAGGCGCGTATTTCTCCAGGAGCTCGCGACCGTAGGGATCCGCGAGCGCGCCGCATTCGATCTCGAGGTCATCCTCGCCCTTGATCTCGAGAACGTAGCCTTCACCGTGAACGTGGCGGACGCGGACCTGCGCGGGGACGAGCGCAAGATATCCTTGTCGGATGCGCAGCTGGACAGCGGTCCGGAGGATCGCGCCGGTGAAGAGGACGGCGCGCACCAGGAACTTCCGCTCGTATTCCTTGCCGGGCGTGAGCTTGGACATGACGGAAAGATAGCATATTGACGTTCTCCGTAAAGGGCGTATGTTGACCTCTCGTCCTTTCCAATC
>JBBTWH010000024.1:0-42526 GCA_038062835.1 Patescibacteria group bacterium
TCCAGATGTTCAGGCTGCCGTCGGCGACCGGCACGCCTGAGGCGTTGGTGATGCGAGCTTGGTAGTTGAGGATCTTCGGGATGGTGTTGGAGGCGGAGGCGGGGGTGGCGCCCATATAGGTATAGGGGCCGAGCAGTCCGATAAGCACAACAAGGACCGGGATGGTCTTCAAGACCTTCCGGCCGAAACGGCGGAACGCGCGGAGAATCCGCGATTTGTGCTTAACGTGATCCATGCGGTTTTAAGACCCCTCCGCCTTCGGCACCTCCCCTTTCAGGGGAGGGATTCGCCCGGCCCCCTCTCTGAAAGAGAGGGTTGGGGTGAGTCTTGAAGGTCGTAGTGGTTTTGGGTGTTTCCACCCGGTTCGGCTCCCCTCCCGTCTCACGGAGCTCGTGCAGCGGGCTCCGTCCGACATAAGGGGGTCCGAACCGGATGCCGAAGCGAGGCTTCGGTCACGCGGCAGACGTCATTCGGATCTCTTCTCCTTCATCGAGATGTCGAGATCGACGACGCCTTCTCCCGTCTTTCTTCCTGAAAGATCGATTTCTTCCGTTTTCTTCGGTTCGTACCCCGGCTTCTCGATCGACACGACGTATCTGTTGTTGCCGACCAGGAAGTTGTATCGGCCGCGCGCGTCGGTCATCCGTGATTCGAGCACCTTGTTGTATTGCGTCTCGATGATGCGGGCGACCGCGAACGGGATCGGCTTCCTGGTCTTCTCGTCGTAGATGATTCCCCAATTCTTCGGCCTCTTCGGGCGCGCCAGGCGCCGGAAGAGGAAGAAGAGGATGAGCTGTACCGCCGTCAGGATCCAGAGATACGACTGGCGATAGAGGAGCGCCGCGATCAGCGTCAGGATGACGCCGGAGAAAGCCAGCGCGCTCTGAGCCTTCCGCACGATCGTTTCCCAGTAGAGCCTGCGCACGGACTTCACGATGTCGAGAGGATCCATCGGGACGTTCGCGGTGATGACGGCGCCCTTTTCGCCGGCGCGGATCGTCTCCCCGTGATAAAGGTCGAGGTACTGCGCGTCTTCCTTCTTTTCCTTGAGGTACTGCGACGGGAACGTGTAGCCCTGCTTCGACGTCTCGATGCGATACTCGCCAGGATCGACCAGGAAGGCGTAGCGCCCCAGCTTGTCCGTCGCGCTCGTGCGGACGAGCTTTCCGCTGGTGCGGAAGAGGCGGACGATCGCCAGGTCGACGGGGAGCTTCGTCAGCGAGTTGTAGACGACTCCGAACTCCTTGCGTTTGCGTCGCGCCAGCAGAAGGAGCGGCTGGGTAAGCAGGAAGTAGAGGTAGCCGATGAGGCTCGTGGCCTGCACCGCCGTCGCTACGACCGCCGTCGTGACCGCCGCGGCGGCCGGCACGATGTAGCTCGTCGCCGCGTCCCTCACCCGCGGATCCTCGATGATTTCCGTGCGAATGACCTTGGTGACGTACCCTGACTGCGCTCCGAGCGCCTTAGCCACGTTGCCGATGTTCTCGATGATCGACGCGCCCGGCACGATGACTTCCGTTATGGCTTTCGGGAGCCTCACCATCTCGATCGTCGGGTTCATGTTCGCCGAACGGGTCGAGACGATGACCGGCGGCGGGAACCTCGTCATGAAACCTTCCTTCTCCACCGCTACCCGATATTCACCGGGCGGCGCCATGAAGCCGAACTCTCCGTTCGCGTCCGTCATCGCGGGGTTGACCTGCTTGTACGCGGCGGCATCCCACTGGATCCACTCGCCGCCGATCTTCCGGCTGAGCGTGACGACGGCCCCTTCCAGACCGGACTTCGTCCCATCTTCCTCATAGAAGACGCGTCCCAGATCTTCGACGTTCAGCGCGGGCGTGGCGACCTCGACCGTGCCGTCCGCGTAGTTGATGATGAGCGTCGTCTCTACCGAGTAGAGCGTCGTCGCTGCGTGCGCGGTCCTGATGCCCAGCGCGTCACGCAGCGCTTCTTCCCAGGCCAGCCCATCCGTCGCCGGGCCAAGGCCCATGCTCTTTTCCGTCACCACGATGTCGGTGACGTATGAGGACCCGTCCAGCGTCTGCTTCATCAAGTAGGACGACCTGCCGAAGTTCATCCCGACGCTCTTGACCTCCTTCTTGAAGGCCTTGGACGGGATCATCACCGAGAAGATGACGTCGCGCAGCACGTGGATCAGGCCGAACTCGTCCGGGAAGACTTCGAGCGTCCGTCCGTGCGTGTAGTACTTGATCTGCTTGAGATCCATCTTGTCCTCCGGCTCGACCGTCTCCTCCGGCACTTCGATCGGTTCTTCCGGCTCGTCCGGGATGAGCGGGCAGTCCAGCGAACAGGTGAGACTCGTCTCGCCTGGCTCGCAGGGTCCGTTTCCGCAGACCGGCCCCACCGGCTCTTCCGCCTCGCAATCGGCCGGGCAGGTGAGCGGCGTTTCCGGCACTTCGCAGGCGGCGTTCCCGCAGACAGGAATCGCCGGGCAATCGACCGGGCATGAGAGCGAGTTTTCCGGCGGCTGGCACGTCGCGTCGCCGCAGACGGGAACGACGGGGCAGTCCCCCGGGCACGAAACTGAAGTTTCCGTCGGTTCGCAGGCGGCGTTTCCGCAGACAGGCCCGGCCGGGCAATCCGCAGGGCAAGAGAGCGTCGTCTCCGGCGGCTGGCAGGTCGCGTCGCCGCAGACGGGAACGATGGGGCAGTCCCCTGGGCAAGAGAGCGAAGTTTCCGTCGGCTCGCAAGCGGCGTTCCCGCAGACCGCTGCCGGAGCGGACGGGACGCCGGACACTTGCGCGCCCGTCGAGAAGTTCAGCGACGTGTCCTGGGCGAAGACGGCGTAGTAGTAGGTCGTGCCGTTTGTCAGGCCCGTATCGAGGAACGACGGCGAGCTTCCGGAGAAGACCCTCGTACCGGCGCTCGGCGTCGCAGGAAACCCAGTCGTCGATCTCTGCACCACCGTCTGAAGGTAGTCGGAGTCCGCCGGGTTGTTCCATGTAAGGAGCGCCTGCTGGTCGCCGGGGGTGATGGCCAAACCGGTCACCGGACCAGGAGGCAGGCCGTCGCTGGGCGTCCCGCTCGCCGTCGCTCCGGAAGCGAAGTTGCCGGATCCGTCGTAGGCGAAGGCGGTGTAGTAGTAGGCGGTTCCGTTGGTCAGTCCGACGTCGACGACTCCGGCGCCGTTCGAGTCGTAGACGGTCGTGCCTGATGTCGGCGTCGCCGGGAATCCGCTCGCGCTCCGCTGGATCTTCACGCCGACGAAGTCCGGGTCGGGAGGGTTCGTCCATGTCAGGCTGTTCTGCTGATCGCTCGGCGCCGCGGCGAATCCCGCGACGTTGGCGGGCGGAGTGGTGTCCGGAAGCGTCGTGAAGGTCTGATCCGTCGAGGTAGCGCCATTGCTGGAGGCGTCATGCGAGCTGACGCTGTAGTGATAGAGCGTGCCAGAGGCGAGGCCGGTCAGCGTCATCTGGTGGTTGGCGGCCAGGGTTCCGTTCAGCGAGCTGGAGCCGTAGGCGGCCGTCAGGCCGTACCGCACCGCGGAGTTCGCAAGCTCGTCAGTCGTCCAGTTCACTCGGCCGCCAGCAATCGTGATGTTGTCGACGAAGACGCCGGAGATGACCGGGGAAACGGTGTCGAGCGTCGTGAACGTGAATTCGACCGATCCGGCGCTGTTGTTCAGCGCGTCTTTCGAAGTGACCCTATACCTATATGTGGTGTTGGGTACGAGGCTGGTCAGCGTCAGCGAATGCGCGTTGGTCAGCGTTCCGCTCGTCACGTTCGATCCGTAGGGCGGGCCAGGGGCGATGTCATAGTCGACGCGCGAATCGGAATCCTCGTTCGTGTCCCAGGTGATGCGGGCGCTGGTACCGGTGATATCGATTGACTGAATGTCGCTGAGGACCGGGGGCGTCGTGTCGAGCGTGGTGAAAGTGTTGTCGCCCGAAGCCGCCTCGGGACCGGCGCCGGTCGAACGCACCCTGAAGTGATAGAGCGTGCCGGGGGTCAAGCCGCTGAGCGGCACGCTGTGGTTAAAGGTCGTCCCGCCGACGCTGGCCGTGCTTCCGTAAGCGACCGTCGTCCCGTAGTCCACGAAGCTCGTGGAAGATATATCGGTGTTCCAAAGGACGCTCGCGCTCGTTTCGGTGATGTTCTGGACGTTGACGCCGAAGATGCTCGGCGGGGGGCAGGTCGGTGGGCAACCTCCGCCGCCTCCGCCGCCGCCGCTTACGGTGGCCGAAATCGTCACCTGATCAGCGTCGGCATTAAAGGTATAGGTGACTCCCGTATCCCCGAACCCGCCGGCCAGAGCGACGCTATGTGAAATGGCGGCGCTGGGATTGATGATCTGGTCATTGGCTGCGCCGCCCGTAGCGTTATCTCCTATGAGGATGCGGATACAGCTTCCCGCCGGGACTTCGCCGATCGCCGATGATGTGTCCGGGGTCAGCGTCATCACCTGTCCTGAGACGCCGACGCCCCAATCAGTGGCGTTGGCGGTCGCTGCCAAGCTCTTCACGTCACCGAACGCGCCGCTGCAGTCTCCAGGCGAGCCGTCGTTGTCCACGGCCACGTCGACGTCATCGAAAGCCACCGCCGCCAGGCTGTAGTTAGACTCGAACGTGATCGTAATCGTATCGCTCGTAGACTGGACGCCCGTAGGAGTCACGAACTTGATCTCGTGGTCAGCGGCGACGCTGATTTGGAGCCTGTTTACCAGGTCAGAGAAACCCGTAACTGTTGCCGCTCGTGCAGCAAGCGACAACAGAAACACCGCCACGGCCATTATCAGGACGGGCGTTGGGTGCTGAATGAAATTGTACGAACGAGCTTTCGGCATGCGCTTGTACAAGCGCGCAGCTGTCGAACCGCACACGAAAAAACTTCGGAAGGCGCAGGCGCGGCTACACGAAAATTATTTCACGCACGTGAGCGCGAATCTTGAAACCTCTCGCACGACAAACTCCGACTCCTGCTGACCAACAGGCAGCGGACCTGTCTACGGTAGTTGCGAGCGGTGAGACTCGCGATCCTGACGATCAGGTGATCAAGCCTGATTTCTATCGCACAGTGAACTCGGCGTTCGAGCCCTAGCGAGAAGAAAGCTGCACGATTATTTCCTCCTCAGCTCTATGCAAATGCAGTATATCAGAAAAAATGCGCCTTGTCAACGTATATTATGGCTAACCTTAGCCAATATAACTGTGGATTAAGCTCACCAAGTCCTGATGTACACAGAATAGGCACAGTTTTTCCCAGTTTATCCACATTTTTGCGTGCAGTAATTGTGGACACATTATTTGTCCAGAGTATTGTGGACATAAATTACACTCTGGACTGCTATGTTGTGTATATGTTGTTGGTATCCTCCACTAGGTAGTGTTTCACGTGAAACAAGTTCCAGGAGTTCTAGTTCAGCTTCCGAACTTCGTTGGAGTTTCTCACCAATAGATTGTTTCACATGAAACAATTATAACCATGAAGCTTGTCCGCGCGGCAATTTAGATAGGCTTATACACCCAAATCCATTGCATAGACTGTTTCACGTGGAACATAGCTATATACTTACTGGCACGGACTCCATACACAACCAAAATTTGTGGATACAATGTTCCACGTGAAACATGGTGCCGTTTTACATCAATCCATATAGCGCAACAAAAAAAGCCTCGTACTAACGAGGCTACTTTTGGTGGACCGCAGGAGACTCGAACTCCTGACCTCTGCAATGCGAATGCAGCGCTCTACCAACTGAGCTAGCGGCCCGTGGTTTCGATCTTACACACACCTGTCAACAACATGGGGATGAATCCAAGTCGTGAATGAGTGTCGTACAATATTATTTGTCAAGGATATCACGGACAAACAGCGTTTATATACGCCTGCGCACGCTCATGCCCCCGGCATGAATCGAACATGCATCCTCCCCTTAGGACGGGGTAGTTCTATCCGTTGAACTACAGGGGCGTGGGCGTGGGCAGGTCACGTCGCTCGTGAGCGACGTGACAGGCGTCGCTTCGCTCTCTCGAGACATCATTCGCGTAACGATGTGTCACGCGCTATAGTATAGGCACAAAAAAATTCTCGGTCAATCCTCCCCATGCCTTCAACCATCCTGATCGCCAGTCTCGTCTTCCTTGTAGCCCTTGCGGCAGTCTATTTCGCACTCTCGAAGAAGCTCGCAGATCTACGAGGCTCCCAAGATATTGGGGCGGCCAAGAACGATGAGCTTAAGAAGAACGTGAGTGAAAGCCTGGGAACGATGCTGGCGCAAATCGCTCAGGCGAACCAGTCCATCGGTTCCTTGCAGTCGATCAATCAGAAGATCGACAGCATCAACAACCTGTTCTTCTCGCAAAAGCTGCGCGGTAACTTCGGCGAGCGCGTTCTCCAGGACATGCTGGAGATGAACTTCCCGAAATCAGCGTTCTCGCTACAGCATCGCTTCAAGGACGGCCAGATCGTCGACGCCGTCTTGAGGACGAAAGATGGCCTGGTTCCCGTCGATTCCAAGTTCCCTGCGGACAACTATCGCAAGATGGTCGCTCCGGAAAAGTCCGAGGAGGAGAAGCGCTTCGAGCGGAACGAGTTCGCCAAGGCTGTCCGAAAGCACATCACGGACATCGAGAAAAAGTATATCCTCCCCGGTGAAGGCACGTCCGATTTCGCAGTCATGTATGTCCCTTCGGAAGCGATATTTTACGAGGTCCTGACGTTCAAGAACGACGAGGGCGTCGATGGCGACCTGACCGGATTCGCCTCAAGTAAGCACGTACTCATGACATCTCCGAACACGATGGCGTACTACCTCTACATCATGAAGGTTGGACTCGAACGCACGCGCATCGAAGAAGATGCTCAAAAGGTATACGCGCTTTTGGCGGGTCTTCAGCAGGATTTCGCGAAATTCGGCGAATCCCTTCGTACCAACTGGACGCATGTGACGAACGCGAAAAAGACCATCGACGCTCTCGGGAACGATTTCAGCCAAATCTCGGGAAAAATCGAGCAAATCAAGCACCTCAAATAACGCTTCAAGGCTCACCCCAACCCTCTCTTTCAGAGAGGGTCTTAGACGCCTTGACGGTTTTACGCCCATCCCTTATAATTAGAGCCATCAACTAACGCCAAAACGCACGTATGCCGATCAAAGCCGCCGCGTTCAAGGCGCTTCGCCAGACCAAAAAGCACGCCGAGCGCAACAAGCTCGCCAAGCTGAAATTGGCCGACGCGCGCCGCGCCGTCCGCAAGGCCCTCGACTCCGCCGAGGTGAAGAAGGCCGAAGAGGCCGTGAAGACCGCCATCAAGATGCTCGACAAGGCCTACAGCCGCGGCATCATGAAGCTCAACACCGTCGCGCGCCGCAAGTCGCGCCTGATGGCCAACCTCTCGAAGCTCGCCGCTTCCAAGAAGAAGTAAGAAAACGTCCCGGTCCGCCGGGACGTTTTTCGTCGTCCAAAGAAAAAGACCGGCCTTACGAGGCGCGGTCGGGGTTGCCGGACGGAGGGAGCATGGGCTGTGGAGCCGCCGTGAGGACCTTCGTCCTGAAGTCGTTGATACGTCCCAGGATGTCCGCTCGGCGTTCCCGGATCATCAGCTTGTCGGCTTCGGTGCACTCAAGGTCCGCGACCCGCTCGAGATCATGGTTGAAGGCGTTCGCCTCTAGCAGGAATTTCCTCGCTTCTCCCTGCTTGCCGATCAGACGCTCCAAACTCCTCAAACTCTCCAGGCGCTCTTGCAGCAACTCCTGTCGTGCGCGCAGAGCGCGTGTCTCCTTATTATCATGCGGCTCACAGAAGATGCCGGAAGCAAGCGTGGCTATCACCACCGTAACGAAGGCACAGCCCACGACGATCCAGCTGGCCGCGACGATTGAGATGGCGCCGACGCTTCTTGCGGCGACGACGACCGGCAGCAGCGAGAGCGGTCCGAGAATCAGCAAGCATCTCTTGAGAACGCGCGTGGATCTCGTGAAACCGAGGTCCAGGAGCTGACGGTCGACTCTCGATTTCTCGATCGAGAGCCTGTCGCTTTCCTCGCGACCGCAATCGGGGATGACCGATTCATCGATCGGTTCGATCGTCGACGGATGCTCGACGCGGTAGGGAACAAGCTCGGTTTCGCTCATGGCGGACTCCTGTCGGGACAGCTGACGGGACGGGTGATGTCTGTATCACTATCAAAAAACCCCTTGCATGTCAAGGGGTTTTCATCGTCTCGGCGATCTCCGCCAGGAAGAGGTCGAGGGCGGCGCGGGCTTTGGGCCAGCCGCCGCGCTTGAGCTGCTCGTCGGCGTCGATGAGTTTCACGTAGAGGCGTTCCAGCTCGTGGGGCTTGAAGTAGCGGCTCTGGGAGACCAGCTTGGCGGCGGCGAAGGGGTGGGCGCCGACTTCGCGGGCGACGCGCTCCTTGGTGGCCTGGCCGAGGACCGAGAGGTCGGCGGCGATGAGGAGACCGCGGACGTGGCCTTGGAGGCGGGAGAGGAGGGCGACCTCCGACTCGCCTTGTTCGAGCAGGGCATCAAGCAGGCGAACGGCCAAATCGGCCCTGCGGGTTCCGACGGCGTCCAAGAAATCGAAGACGCTCTGTGCCGCCTGCAGATGCGCGAGGCTCCGGACGGCCTCGGCCGAAATCCGATTCGACCCTTCGGCACGTGCCGTGGCCGCCAGGGCATCAAGCTCACCGCCGATCTTCCAGGCATCGTTGCCAGCCACGGGCAGGTACGCGGTCAGGCCGTCTTTCAGGAATTCCACGCCGCGCTCCTTGGCTTCTGACAGGATCCAGGCCTGGATTTCCTTGGGGCCGAGCGGTTTGAATTCCGGGTAAAACTTGCCATTTTTGAGCTTATCATAGGCCGGAGCGCCTTCGAGTTCCGAGGTATCCACCCGTTCCCGAACGACCAAAATCGTGTCCTCGGGGACGTCATCCAGGAGCTCGGCCAAAGGTTCCGCTTCCTTCTTGCCGGCGTTCATTATGGCGTCCGTAAGGACGACCATCCGCTTCTTGGCCAGGAACGGAGCGGCGGAAACGGCCGAGCGGATATCGCCGATTTCCGCCTTCTCTCCGTCGATCTGTTGGAGATTCAAGCCGGAGGGGTCGATGTCGCGCAAAAACTTGGCTCGAATCTCGTCGAGTTTCTTCTTCGAGCGGTAGGTGTCCTCGCCGTATAAAAACAGGATCATGCGATACTTCAAAGTAGAAAGACCCCGGATATCCCTGCGGGATTCCGGGGTGAGGCTTCGGGCAAGGAAGCTATCCTTCGATGTGCCCTCGCCTCACTTCCAGAACATCTCGTAGAGTACCAGAACGATGTCGATGACGAAAAGGTAGATGATGGCCAGTTCCATCCTGACGGCACGCCGGTTCTGGATGAGGTCGAGGACGAGCTCGGAGGTGTCCTGGATGAAGTTCAAACGGAACTCGAGCGCCTTGAAACGATCCTCGAGCTCGAACATCTTGCGCATGGCGACGAAGGTCGTCTCGACGTCCTTGTCTTCCCACGTGCTGTCGGGCTTGTCGAGGAGCGAAAGCTGGGAGATGACGTATTGCGTGATGCTGCGGCCGGCGCCGATGGTCTTCAGCACCTCGGCGTCGCGCATGCGGATCTTGCCGCCCCGCTCGAGGCCGGCCGTGACTTTTTCGAAACGCCCGACGATGCCGCCGACCTTCTCCTCGACGTACTCGATGGCGACGGATTGCGCGAGGACTTCGGCGACGACGTAGACGAGGTCCGAGTCGACGTCGTCGATGACGACGCCGTCGAACTCGACGGAGATCTTGCTCGCCGGATCGACGACGACGGCGTACTCCTCGGTCTTGGGCGTCGCGAGCGGCTCCTCGCCGTACTTCACGAGCTGTTTCAGGACGCGCGCGCCGTGCTTCGCGTCGAAGTCATAGAGCACCACCACGCCGAACGAGAACACGATCATCATCTGCCCTTGCGGACGCCCGAAAATCAGCGCGTTGCGGCGCTTGGTCATCAGGGCCAGTTCGTTGCGCTTCTCGATAAGGGAGAGGGGCAGCGATTTGGCCACGTAATGGGCTGAAATGGCGTGTTTCTCGGCCATATATCCCTAGTATACCCCGGAAACAAAAAGGCCGCCTTGCAGGAAGACGGACTAGCGCTTGGACTTGCCGATGCTGCGCTTGAGGGCGCGAATGAGAAGGTATCCGCCGCCGACGACGGGGGCGACCCATGCGAAGATGGGCAGGACGCTGTAGGCGACGACGGTGCCGATGGTGACCGCGACGGTCATGCCGTCATGCTTCACCTCTCTGATGAAGGTTGAACCTGCGTCCGTCCTGGGTACGAGACTCTTGCTCATTCGTCCTCCGTGTCGTCCTTGGGTTTCTTGGGCTTGCCGAAGATGGTTTCGACGCCCTTGCCGACGATGCGCTCGCCGGTACGGCTCAGGCGGTCGACGACCCCGTTGCCGCCGGCGGGTTTGGGGGCCGCGCTGGCTTCGGGCTCCCTGTTCTTGCCCCAGCGCATGATGCGCGGACGGCGTTCCCAGAAGCCGCGAAGCTTCCAGCCGATGACGACGCCTGCGATGAGGATTCCGATGGCGATGGCGCTCAGCAAGTCCGACCTCCTTGAAATGACCTTCTCACCCGAGAGATTCCAGGCTTCCCCAAGTCTTGCCGATTTTGGGCTGCACGTCAATGGGGACCTTCAGGCTGACGGTGTTCTCCATGATGCCCTTGATCCAAACAGCGACCTCCTTGGCCAAACCATCCTTCACCTCGAAGACGAGTTCGTCGTGCACCTGGAGAAGCATCTTCACGTCGGCATCGGGACCGAGGCCGTATTCCTTGGAGATCTTGTCGTGCAGGCGCACCATCGCGAGCTTGATGATGTCGGCCTGCGTGCCTTGGATGGGCATGTTGATGGCCATGCGTTCGGCTTCGGCCTTGAGATAGGGGACGCCGGAGTTGATGTCGGGCAGGAAGCGGCGGCGGCCGAAGAGCGTCTCGACGTAGCCGAGGCTGCGCGCCTGCGCCTTGGACTGTTCCATGTAGCCGCGGAGTCCTTTGAAGGCGTCGAGATAGCGCTTGATGAAATCCGAAGCCTCGTCGCGCGAGAGTCCGGCGGAGGCGGCGAGCGAGTTCGCGCCCATGCCGTAGAGGATGCCGAAATTGACGGCCTTGGCGGCGCGGCGCTGTTCGAAGGTGACTTCCGCCTGCGTGATTTCCCAAATCTCGGCCGCCGTCGCGGTATGGATGTCGGCGCCGTTCTTGAACGCTTCCATCATCTTCGGGTCTTCCGAGATGGAAGCGGCGATCCGCAGCTCGAACTGCGAGTAGTCGGCGGCGATGAGGACGTTCCCTTCGGCGGCGATGAAGGCTTTGCGGATCTCGCGGCCGAGCTCGGTGCGTATGGGGATGTTCTGCAGGTTCGGATCCGAGGACGAGAGGCGTCCGGTGGCGGCGACGGCCTGGTTGTAGCGCGTGTGCAGGCGATGCGTCTTCGGATGGATCTTCTCGGGGATCGAGGCGACGTACGTCGAAAGCAGTTTCGAATATTCGCGATGCTCGAAGATGTCGGCGATGATGGGGTGCGCGCCGCGGAGCTTCTCGAGCTCGTCAGCGCCTGTCGAGAGCTGGCCCGTCGAGGTCTTCTTGATGCCCTTGGTCGGAAGCCCGAGCTTCACGAAGAGGATCTCCTGGAGCTGGGCAGGGGAGTTGATGTTGAAATCGCCGCCGGCCGCCTTCACGATGGACTTCGTGACTTCGTCGATGCGCGCGCGCATGCGCTTGGCCATCGCGTTCAGGAAAGCGTCGTCGATCTTCACGCCGTGCGCTTCCATGGCCGCGAGGACGGGCAGGAGCGGCCGCTCGATGGTCTCGTAGACCTTGAGGAAGCCTTCTTCGTCGAGCCGCGCGCGCATCGTCTCGGCCAGGCCCCAGACCTGGATCGCTTCCTCCGCTAAGCCTGCCCCGGCCCCCGAGCCGGAGTCATCGCCGAAGAGAGAGGCCTGCGCGTCCTTCGTCTTGCCGGTCGCGTCAAAGACGAGGTCCGCGAGTCCGTGCGCGCGGCTGCCGGGATTGAGGAGATACGAGGTGAGCATCGCGTCGTCGAGCGCGCCGCCGAAACTGGAGCCGACGGACATCAGCGCGACGAGGTCGTTCTTGAGGTCATGGCCGATCTTCGTCGCGTCGTTCGCGAGGAGTTTCAGGACGGGCGCGGCGAGCTTCGCGTCGGAGGATTTCCAGACGGCGGCGACTTCGCCGTCATACGCCGCGAGGCCGGACCACTTCGGGTCGATTCGATCGTCGCCGAGATAGCCGAAACGGAGCGCCAGGCGCTTGGCGTCGCGGAAGAGCATCGTGAACTCCTCCGCTCCCGTTTCGCCTTCGAACGCCGCGTGCCCAGAAGCGGGCAAAAACGCACGGTCGCGCCTTTTTGCTTGCTTCGAAATTTCGCGCGTCTTTTTTCCTTTCGCGGGTTTCGTCGCATAGTCCTTTTCGACCTTCGGCAGCAGCGTACGGAACTCGAGATCCTGAAAGACGGAGCGGAGCTTGTCGATGTCAGGATTCCCGAGCTTCGCGTCGTCGAACCTGAACTTCAAAGGAAGATCGCGGACGATGGTGACGAGCCGCTTCGAAAGCGGGACATCCTTCTCGCCGTCTTTGAGCGCCTGGAGCGTGCGCGGCTTGATGTCGTTCGGCGAGCGCTTCACCGCGTCGTAGATGCCTTCGATGTCGCCGTACTTCTGGAGGAGTTCTGATGCGCCCTTCTCGCCGATGCCCTTGAGGCCCGGAAGATTGTCGGACGTGTCGCCGCGCATCGCCTTGTAGTCGATGAGCTGGGACGGCTTCAGGCCGAAGCGCTGCATGACGGCCGCCTCGTCGTAGACGACGATGTCGGACATGCCCTTGCGCTGGGTGTAGACTTTCGTCTTTTCGTCGACGAGCTGCAGCGTGTCGAGGTCGCCCGTCACGACGATCGTCTCGGCGCTCTTGGGCGCGAGCTTCGTGAGCGTGCCGATGACGTCGTCGGCCTCGTAGCCCGGCATCTCGTAGACGGGGATGCCGTAGCCGGAGAGGACGTCCTTCACCATCGGGATCTGCGCGTAGAGCTCGTCCGGCTGCTCGACGCGCTGCGCCTTGTACGCCGCGAACTCCTCATGGCGGAACGTGCCGCCGGGCAGGTCGAACGTGACCGCAAGATGCGTCGGCTTCAGGTCTTTCATCACCTTCATCAGCATCGTCGTGAACCCGTACGCGGCCGAAATCACCCGCCCGTCCTTGGTGGAAAGCGGGGGCATGGCGTGCCAGGCGCGATGCAGGATGGCGTTGCCGTCGATGATGACGAAGCGGTTTTTCATACGGCCATCCTGTCAAAAAAAAGAGGCCCGGTCCAGTCGGACCGAGCCGGTCGAATCACCGCATCACGGGGGCGGCAGGTAAACGGGCGCGTTCCGCGGCCTGGCTTCAGCCAGAGAGCGCATCTTGCGTTTCGAGTTGCCGCTCCATTTGGATTTCCCGGCGAAGAATGCCCAGACGTCCTTGCAGACCGGGTATGCATCGGAGCGGTCCTTGTAGATGAACTCGGCGATCGTCGCGGGCGTCCGTTCGCAGGCGCCGACGGCCTGCCTCGATGTCCACCCATATCGGCGGGCGTCGCGGCATGATTTCCCGTGCGCGTCGATTTCTACCAGGATGACGAGCGTGCAGCGCGTCTCCGTCATCGGCTTGCCTGCCGGATGATAGTTGGTCATCTGGCCCTCGATGAACTGGAGGTAGTGCGCGTGCTCGTGGCTCAGGACGGAAAGGGCGTCTTCGAACTCGGAACGCGTCGGTTTCGGCTTCAGCAGGTCCGGATCGATGGTCAGCGAGTATCCGTCGCCTGATGGTCCGAACGTGGCGAGCTTGTCGCCCTTCGGCTTCTTGGCCACGATCTTGATCTCGCCGCTCTCGAGCTTGTCGGCGAACGGACCGTTCACGGCGGGGTCGGGGTGCTCGCGCGCGTACCCGACGACGAGGCCGGCTCCCGGCGGTCCGACGACGGCAAGCGACGGCGTCACGGATTCCGCAGGCGGCCTCTGAGACGGCATGACGCAAGCGGCTGCGTTCATCCCAAGCGCGAACATCGCGCCGATGGCGCCGCTGAGCAGCGTCGCCTGGACGTTCTTTGATAGACGCATCCGTTACTCCTGATGGTGCGGGTTGTCGACATCGACCCTGAAAGATACCAGGACTTCCGATTGACGTCAAGGAGCTTTCCCTTCAAAGAAAAACGCCCGGTGCGTCACCGGGCGTTTTTCTTGGAGGCGCCGACCGGATTTGAACCGGTGATGAGGGTTTTGCAGACCCTTGCCTTACCGCTTGGCCACGGCGCCGCGTAAAACGGCTGCGCCGTCACGCGGCTGTCGCGTGAGGCGCGGTCACCGAGCGCGTCTTTCACGCGACGCCGGGACGGACGCACTATAAACGAAGATATTCGGCTTGTAAACGCTTCACAACAGCTTCACGTCGATGATCTCGTAGCGGTGCGTCAGCGCGATGTATATGAAATAAGCCAGCACGAAGCTCAATATCAAGTCCGAAACCGTCATCAAGGGCGAAAGGACGATGATGACGCCGAGCGCGAACGCGGTTCCCAGATTCAGGAATATCGTGTAATCGAGTTCCTGTTCCAGATAGCGCGCGCGTTTCGCGCTGCTGTGACGCCACGTACCGAAAAAACGCCAGAGCACGGCCCAGACGGATTCAAGCACGAGCGGCATCGCGAAGTAGGCGATGGCCGTCGCATAGTCGGCCTGCGCGGCGGACAGCATCGCCATCTGCAGGAGCGCGATTTCGCAGATTCCGAAGAGCAGGTCCAGCGTGGAGCCGTTTACTTCGAGTCCGTAGGCGTCGTCCGCCGCCTTGTACTTCAGCCACCAATGCAGGATGACGGCCATCGACGCCAGGTAGAACGCGACGTGCGCGGCGTCCCGCAGACCTAAGAACGAATCGATGCCGAGGAAGATCAGCAGTCCGAAGAGGACATCGAACAGGATCGGCGAGAATTCCGACTGGCGTTCGTGAATGACGTCGTTCCTCCGGAGGCGCTTCATATCGACGCAAGTATATCACAACGTAAAAGACCCCTCGCGGGGTCCTTCACGTTCAATTGATGCCGGAGCGCGCGTCGGCGACGATGATCTGGAGCGACATGATCGTCAGCTGCGTCGCGGCCACGGCGGCCTGGATGAGCATGGAGTTCATGGGCGCATCGGGTTATTTCGAGGCGAGAGCGCGGTGCGCTTCGGCAGTCACGAGCGTGATGGGCTTGTCCCAGTGATAGTTGCCCTTGCGGATGACCTTGGGAACGTAGTGCTGGTTGATGCCGCAGCCGTTGTGGCACCAGATGGCCCAGTTGGAATATTTCAGGTAGCCCTTCTTGAGAAGACGCTCCAACGTCCACGTCGCGGAGCATTCCAGGTCTTCGGCGCAGGCCGTATCGACCTCGGGGTTGTAATAGCTGTTGATCTGGAACCAGCCGCGAGCATATCCGTGGTCGCCCACGGCAGTGGCCTTGGCCTCAGATTCCGTCATCACCATGCCAAGAAGATGCTTAGCGCACTTACCGGCATCGATGATCTTACCGTTCGCCTCGCAGACCTCCAGGAGCTTATCCTGCACGGTCGTGGCCATTTCTGGCTGGGTACTGTCCGGTTCGGCCGATTCGGCAGCCTCGGCAGCGACCCCCGATCCGTCCTGAACCTGAGCCAAAGCCTGGAGAGGCTGGGCGGAATGGGTCAGGAGAATGATGGCCAGAGTCATGGAAAGACCGTTTTTGAGGTCCTTGAGGGCGCTCTGGACCTGCTTTTTGGTCAATTTCATACTTTTTTGTGCTAACCTTAGCCTTGAAACCAAATCGACCGCCATAGCAGTCGACCGGCCAAGGTACCACATTTCCGCCATTTTGTCAATCCTCTGGGGTTGATTCCTATCCTGGAAAGCGTTACCTTACTAGGTGCTTGCCGTAAGTGCAATTACATGGCCCCATCCTTTCGAAATCGTCCGTTTTTCTCCAGAAGACGCGCCCACCGCCCCTCTGTCCTCCAAAAGGTCCCCTTTGCCTCGGCGATGGGCGGCGGACCTTCGCTGGCGGGACGCCAGAGGGCCCGAAAAATCTTTCGGGCGATCGGGCTCGTCTGTGTCGTCGGCTTTTTCGCCGGCGTTTTGGGTATCGGCCTTCTTTTCGCCTGGGTCAGCCGGGACCTCCCGGACCCGAACCGCCTCCTGACCCGCCAAGTCCAGAAGAGCACCAAGATCTGGGACCGGAGCGGCGAACACCTCCTCTACGAGATACACGGCGAGCAGAACCGTACCCTCGTCGGGCTCGAGGACGTTTCTGAAGTGGCCGTCAAAGCCGCCATCGTCTCGGAGGACAAGCGTTTCTACGAACACAAGGGCTTCCAGCTGAAGAGCCTGGCCCGCGCTTTCCTGCAGTCATTCCGCCGCGGGCGAGTCGAGGGTACCTCGACCATCACGCAGCAGCTCATCAAGAACGCCATCCTCACCAATGAACGTGCGCTCACGCGCAAGGCGAAGGAACTGATCCTCTCGTATCAGATCGAGCGCAAGTTCTCGAAGGACGAGATCCTGAAGATGTACTTCAACGAGATCCCCTACGGGTCCTCGTCGTACGGCATCGAGGCCGCCTCGCGTTCATACTTCGGCAAGAGCGCGAAGGATCTCGACGCCGCGGAAGGAGCGCTCATCGCCGCGCTGACGAAAGCGCCGTCGCGCCTCTCGCCATACGGCAACAACAAGGAGGAACTCATCTGGTGGCAGCGCTTCATCCTCGATGACATGGCGAAGGAAGGCTACGTCACCGCGGAGGAGGCGGAGGCCGCCAAGGCCGTCGACATCATCTCGAAGGTGAAACAGCGCCGCGACTCCATCGAGGCTCCGCATTTCGTCCTGCACGTGAAAGAATCCCTTTCGGAAAAATACGGCGAGCGCGAGGTCGAAACCGGCGGACTCAACGTCATCACGACGCTCGACTACGAGAAGCAGGGCTTCGCGGAAGAATCCGTGAAGGAGGGGATGGAGGCCGTGAAGACCTACGGCGGTTCCAACGCCGCGCTGCTCGCGACGGATCCCAAGACCGGCCAGGTGCTCGCTATGGTCGGTTCCGCCGATTACTTCAGCGATGAGATCGACGGCAACGTGAACGTCGCGCTGCGCCAGCGCCAACCGGGATCGTCGTTCAAGCCGATCGTCTACGCCGCCGCGTTCGAAAAAGGCTACACTCCGAGCACCGTCGTCTTCGACGTCGAGACTGATTTCCAGACGGATACCGGCAAGCCCTATCACCCGCGCAACTACGACCTGTCGGAACACGGCCCGGTCACGTTCAAGAAGGCGCTGGCCGGTTCTCTCAATGTCCCGGCCGTAAAGGCGCTCTATCTGGCCGGCATCGACAAAGCCATCGACTTCGCCGAGAAGCTCGGCTACGGCACCCTTAAGGACCGCAGCCGTTTCGGCCTTTCTCTTGTCCTCGGCGGAGCGGAAGTTCGGCTCGTCGAACACGTCGCCGCCTATAGCGCCTTCGCGACAGAAGGCACGTACCACGCGCCGGTTTACATCCTGAAAGTCGAGGCTCCTGACGGCACGGTGCTCGAAGAATGGAAGGATGCGCCGGTCGAAAAAGTGATGGAAGTCGAGACGGCGCGCAACATCAACTCCATCCTCTCCGACAATGCCGCGCGCGCCTACGTCTTCGGCGAGAAGAACTATCTGACCCTTCCCGACCGGCCCGTCGCCGCCAAGACCGGAACCACGAACCTCTTCGTCGACGCATGGACGATGGGTTACGCGCCGAACCTGGCCGCCGGCGTCTGGGTCGGCAACAACGACAGTACGCAGATGAAGAGTAAGGCCGACGGCAGCCGCGTCGCCGCGCCAATCTGGCAATCTTTCATGAAGAAGTCTCTCGCTGGCATGCCGGCCGAGTCATTCACGCCGCCGGAGCCCATCGTCACCGGCAAGCCCGTCCTCGACGGTCAGGCCGGCGAAATCGCCGTGAAGATCGACAGGTTCTCAGGAAAACTGGCGACCGAAAACACGCCGCCGACCGCCATCGAGGAGCGCATCTACCGCCAGGCGCATGACATCCTCTTCTACGTGGATAAGGACGACCCGCGCGGCCCGTATCCGGCCGACGCGCACGAGGACCCGCAATACCTGGCGTGGGAGAGCGCCGTCGCCGCTTGGGCGGAAAAGAACGGATGGATCACGACGGAAGAACCGCCGACGGAAATAGACGACGTCCATCGCGACGAGTTCACTCCGACCGTGAGCTTCGAGCTCCCGGCCGATAACGCGGAAATCTCGGTCCGCAGCTTTCCGGTGCGTGCATCCGCGAACGCTCCGCGCGGCGTGAGGCGCGTCGAATACTCCCTTGATGGCATAACGCTCGCCACTGCCGGATCGTACCCGTGGGATTCCGTCGTCACGCTTCCTTCGACGTATGGCCGAGGATTCTACACGCTGCGTGCCACCGCCTTCGACGATATCGAGTCTTCCGGCTCGCAGGACATCACGATCAACGTGACGTCCGACGGCTGGCCGCTGAAGCTCGACTGGCTGCGCCCGACTTCCGACATCACCTACCGACAGAGGGCCTTCCCGATCTACGTCGACACGACGCTCTCCGAACGCGCCGGCATCGCCAGGGTGGACATCATCGCGCGCCCGGCGGAAGGGGAAGATATCTTCCTCGGCAGCCTGAGCCACCCTGCCACCAATGGCGTCTCAGTCACTTGGAGTACTGCCCCCGACACCGGTGTCTATCGGCTGATCGCGATCGTCCACCTCCCGAACGATGAGACTAAGGAGTATGAAGGGTCGAAAATTACTGTGAAGGAATAGATAACTCTCAAAAGTATGTCACCCCGGCGGAGGCCGGGGCCCAGTACTGGAGGATTCGGACGACCTTATAAGGCTAGGCCCCGGCCTCCGCCGGGGTGACAAATACGTAACATAAGAAAAGCGCCCGTTGGGGCGCTTTTCTTATTGCTTGATCGGCATCACGATGTAGGTCAGCTTCTCACCCTCCTCTTCGCCGTCTGCGGCGAGGACACAGGGGTTCATGGCGTCGATGACGCGCAGCTTCGCTTTCGGCGTCTCAAGGGCAGACAGGCCATCCAGGAAGTATTTGTAGTTGAGCGTGATCGAGTTCTGCGGTCCCGACATCGCGGCTTCTACCGTGCTGTCGTTCTTGCCCATTTGCCCCTCAGAGGAGCTCACGACCAATCCCTCGGCCGGTTCAAGCCGGAAATGGACGTCCTGCAGCCCTGCCCGAGCGAATAAGGAGGCGCTTTTGACCGCCTGGGTCACGTCGGACCTGTGAAAAACCGCCTCGCTTGTGTATTTCTCGGGGATAATCGGCCGATACTCGGGATATCTCCCGTCTACCAAGCGAGAAATCACCTCCACGTCCCCGAAGTTGAAGGCGATTTGTCCGTCACCGAGACTGATTTCGACAGTTTCAAGCTCGCCTTCCTTGAAAAGCGAGAGAATCCGAGAGATCTCGTGCAACGTCTTTCCGGGCACGATCGCCGTCAGATGTTTCGTCGCTGACGCCTTCCCGCCCTTCGAATCCAGCCTGATCGTCTTTTCTGACAATCGATAGCTGTCAGTCGCGGCGATTACCAGCGAACCATGCGCGAATTCAGGGTTGGCGTTGAAGAAAGCCCCTGTCAGTTCCGGTCGCGATTCGATGTTAGAGACCGCGAAGTTCACCTGGCCGAGAGCACGCTTCAGGACCGCTCCGGAAACATAGAGGACGTTTTGGCGGTCGATCGCAGGAATGAGAGGAAACTCGGCGGCAGGAATCCCTTTTATCTTGGTCGAGTTCTTGCGACAGCCGATTTTCAGGAACGTCTCGGTCGTCTCGAGATCGACCCGGTCGTCCGGAAGCAGGTTCACGTAATCAAGGAAAAGCTTGGAAGGAACCGTAAACTCGCCTCCTTCATCGATCTTGCCGCGAATCGCGCATCGGACAGCTACTTCGAGGTTCGTCGAAATAAGCTGGATGACAGAACCATCGATCCTCATCAGCACGTTGTTGAGGATCGGCAGGTTGACGTTCTTCCCAGCCACGTATCCTGTCGCCAGGAGTCCACGTTTCAGGTTTTCCTGAGTGCACGAGAACTTCATGTTCTTTGTTCGTTCAGGATAAAGATATATGTAGGAGTAACAGTAAGCGCGTGGATAACCGCGCTTTCAGCCGTCGAGAACGGAAGAATATCCGATGAACTCTGGGTGAACTCCGAGTGTGTAGATTGGGTACTGACCGTGCGTGGCGTGTGGAGGAAGAGTGGAAGGTTTCGTTCCCAGCTCGTACTGGCTGTGTAAAACCTCCGAATCATGCACTGTCTCTCCAAGACTTCTCCCGCGCGCACTCACACGGTATCCACAACCGCACGAAGAACTTAGATCCAGACTGCAGGCTATGCCGCGCTGTAGAGACGCTGTCGGATAAGGTTCAGGTCGTGGCGAAGTCTCTCGTCTTCCTTCAGGTCATTCTTGATCTTCGTGAAGGCGTGGATGGCGGTCGTGTGGTCGCGCCCGCCGATGATCTTCCCGATGGCGGGATATGAAGAGTTCAGCTCCTCGCGCATGAGGTACATGATGATCTGGCGCGGGAACGAAAGCCTCTTTTCGCGGCATTTTCCGAGCAAATCCGGCAAGGGGATGTCGTAATATCTGGCGACGGTGTCGAGCAGGTCCTTCGGTGTCAGGTTCTTCTTGGAGCCGGACGCGCTGTTCATCGTGGAAACGAGCTCTCGGATCGATTCCATCGAAGGTTTGATGTTCTTGAACTGATGATAGGCGATGATCTTGTTGAGAGTGCCCTCCAGCTCACGGACGTTCGATTGTACGGAACTGGCGACCAAGGAAAGCATGTCCCGGGGGATTTCGTAGTGCTTTTCCTTGCATTTCGACTCAAGAATGGCGACGCGCGTTTCAAGTTCAGGCGCGCTGACGTCGACCATCATGCCCCACTCGCAGCGGGAGACGAGGCGTTGTTCGATGTCCGGGATGGCCTTGGGCGGTCGGTCGGATGAGAGGATGATCTGCTTGTTGCACTGGTGAAGGGCGTTGAAAGTATGGAAGAACTCCTCCTGGGTGCTTTCTTTGCCTGAGATGAACTGGAAGTCGTCGACCAGGAGCAGGTCAAGATTACGGTAGGTATCCTTGAATTCCTTGCCGCGTCCGTTGCGGACGGCATGGATGAATTCGTTGGTGAAGCGCTCGCAGGTGACGTAGAGCACCTTCGTACGAGGGTTCATCGCGATCATCTTGTGGCCGATGGCCTGCAAAAGGTGCGTCTTGCCGAGACCGCTGGCTCCATAGACGAAGAGCGGGTTGTAGCGGCCAGGCTTCTCGGTGACAGCAAGAGCGGCAGCATGGGCAAGCTCATTCGTCTTGCCGACGATGAAGTTTTCGAACGTGTATCGCGGGTTCAAACTGAAATCCTTGGTCGTTTCAGAGGCCTCCTCATCGGCGCCGGAAGCGGCCGCTACCGGAGTCGCGGCAGACGGAATGCCGATCGGAGTGCCGATGTCTTGGGGTACGGTCGGCTTGAGTTCGACCTTGTAATGCACCTCGCGGACGCCGCCGTCCTTCGCCACGTTCTGAAGCGCTTTCAGGATCGCGACGTGATACTTCTTTTCAAACCAGGCTTTAGTGAACGTGTTCGGGACGGAGACCACGATGCGGCCCTCGTCGAAAGCGGAAATAAAGGTATTCCTGAACCAGGTGGTGTAGTTCGCTTTCGAGAGAGAGAGTTCAAGCTCGCCGAGTGCGGCTTGCCACAGTTCGTGCGTGGTCATAACACCAGGAACGTTGATAGATTGAAAACACTGATGCCAGCCTACATCATCATCCACAGGTGGGCAACTATCCCCACAAATCCTTCACAAAAAATCAAAGTGTTGATAAGCTGTTGATTACTTAAGGAACACACGTCACCAAGATTTAGATTTCTTGGCTAATATAAGCGAAATATGCCGAAACGGACATACCAGCCGAAGAAGAGAAAGTACAGCAAGGTCCACGGATACCGCAAGCGGATGCGTACGAAGTCCGGCCGCAACGTCCTGAAGCGCCGCACACTCAAGGGACGTAAGCGTGTTTCCATCAAGAGGCTCGGCTCCGGCAAAGGAAAAAAGCGCTAAATTGACGCGAAGCGTCATCCCGGCCCCGGCCTTCGCCGGGGTAAACTCCAGTCGTGGGATTACCCTCAATATGCTGCCGGCCATTCATCGGCTCAAGCAGGAGAAAGACTTCTCCCAGCTGGCCCGAAGCAGAAAAATCGCGTTTTCCAAGGCTCTTGGAGTCAAAATGCGGGAGAACGGTCTCCCGCATTCTCGTTTTGGCGTCGTGGTGGGCCTCAAGGTCCACAAGAAAGCCGTGCGCCGCAACCTCATCAGGCGACGTATCAGGGAAATCCTCCGAAAGCATCTTGCGGAGTTCTTGCCGGGGCGGGACGTGATGGTCATGGTCAACGCCAAGGCCTTGGACGCTGATTACGCTGAGCTTGAGGCACAGACGCTTTCCTGCCTCACCAAGCTTCGAATGATGAAAGCATGAGGCGCTTCATCCTGGGATTCATCCGCTACTATCAGCGCACGTTTTCCCTCGACCATGGTCCGATGAAGTTCCTCTACCCGAACGGATACTGCAAATACTTCCCGTCTTGTTCGGAATACGGGTATCAAGCGTTCGACAAGCGCGGCATCATCCTGGGATTCATCCTGACGAGCTGGCGGATCCTCAGATGCAATCCGTGGAGTAAGGGTGGGGTGGACGCGGTACCGGAAAAGAAGAAAAAAACCTCTTAGTCAGAGGTTTTTTTCTATTTCTTTCCAGGTTACACCCAGGATATCAACAACCTTCTTTCTTGAGGAAAATCCACGAACTATCCTGATATATTTTTTTGGAATACTCAATTTATCCGCTAATGTTCGCACTAATTCGTCGTTCGCTTTGCCATCCTCTGGCGCTGATTTAAGCCAGACTTTGATAGTTTTCCCATCAAATTTAAGCTCCGACCGGCCGCTTTTGGGGATAACTGACAAGCTCAGCCTCATAATGCCCCGCGCAGTTTCTTGAGCGTCTTGATGTCTGCGGCTTGGCCCTCCAAAGGCGTCTCGACGATCCAGAAAAGGTGATTCAGGCGTTTCTCGGTGAGCATCGCCTTGAACCCGTGCAGGCCGATAAAGCCTTCACCCAGCCAGTCGTGACGGTCCTTCTTGGCGCCGAGTTCGACTTTGGAGTCGTTACAGTGCGACATCACCAGCCGCTCGAGCCCCACCTCCTTGTCGAAGGAATCAAAGGTGGCCGCGACGGCCTTCTTGTCGCGCAAGTCGTACCCGGAAGCGAAGGCGTGGGCGGTATCGAAGCAGACGCCGACGTCGTCGCGTCCGCCACGTGAACTCGCAGGGTTTTTACGTGGCTTCACGAGCTTTAAGATGTCGCGCACCTCGTCAAAGGTGTCGCCGATAACGTTGCCGCTGCCTGCGGAGATCTCGATCAGGAGCTGCGTCGAGCCTTTGTAGTCCTTCATCAGTTCGTTGATGCCGTCGGCGACCATGCGGATGCCCATCGAGAGTGGGACGTCCCGCGCGGAGCCCGGATGGAACATGACGGCGCGAGCACCTAGGGCCGATCCGCGTTCGAGCTCTTCTCGGATGATGCGGATCGAGCCGTTACGGATGCGCTCCGTCGTCGAGGCGAAGTTGATGATGTACGGCGCGTGGATGACCCAGAGTTCCTGCTCGAACTTCTCGCAGGCGTCGCGGAACCTCTTCACGGCTTCCGGCGTCAGCTTCATGCCTTCGCCTCCTTGAGGGGGACGGGAGAAGAACTGGAAGACCTCACAGCCGATCTTGGCCGCGTTCTCGGGAGCGTTCCAGAGGCCGCCGGATGCCGATACGTGTGCGCCGAATTTCATATGCGCCGAGTATACGTCAAAGAAAAAAGGCGGCCAAACGGCCACCTTCTTTTTCCTCTCCCTAACGGGGGGCTGGGCAGTGACTGCCGACGCAGCGTCCGTTATCCAGCGTCACGCCTCTTCCCGGCGCCAGTAGGCAGGCGCTGCCCGGCCCCTACCTCACCATCGTCTCGCGGATGAACTTCAGGATCATGCGGTTCTTGAGCATCGACTTGATGTAGTCGAGACCGTCGTCGGAACGCACGCGGGCCTGGGTCTCCGGGTCGTCCTTGTACATGGAGATGAGTTTCGTCTGTTCCTCGAGGATCTCCATGTCGGCAGGCTCGATATTCTCGGCCTTGCCGATGGCGCGCATCAGGACCATCGTCTTCACGCGCTTCATCGCCTCGGGAGCGAAGTCGAGCATGAGTTCGGGCTGGGTCTTCTTGATGCTCGTGAGGTAATCGGCGAAGAGGAGGCCTTGGCGGACGATCGAGTTTTCCAGCTCGTGCATCATCTTGTGGCACTCGTTGTTGACCAGGAGGTCGGGGACATCGTCGATGTCGGATTTCTTGAGGAGTTCCTCGAGCGCGGCGATCTCCTGGCGCTGGGACTCCTTCATCTTCGCCTCTTCCTCGAGGTTCTTGCGAAGGACGGCCTTGAGGCCTTCTAGGTCCTTCTGGCCGAGGCGCTTGGCGAAGAAGTCGTCGAGCTCGGGGTGCTTGATCTCATGGACGCCCTTCAGGTCGACGGTGAACTCCACCTCCTGGCCTTTGAGCATCTTGTTGAAGTGGTCCTTCGGGAAGGTGAGCTTGAAGACGCGCTGTTCGCCCTTCTTCATGTCCATCAACTTCTCACCCAGTCCCGGGATGTAGTACCCCTCGTCGAGATAGATGGAATGGTCCTTCGTCGTGCCGCCCTCGACCGCGACCTTGTCGATGGTCATGGTCATGTCGACGACGACCTTGTCGCCCTTCCGCACTTCGCGCTCGACTTCGTGCTCTTCGCTTTGCATCTTGCGGAGGTCGTGGACGGTCTTCTCGATGTCCTCGTCCTTCACGGCCGCCGCCCTGCCGTCGATCTTGATGGACTTGTAATCGGCCAGCTTCTTCACGGCCGGGAGAAGCGACATCGTGGCGGTGAAGATGACCTCGTTGCCGGGGGCGGCTTTCTCGACGTTAATCGAGGGCTCGCCGACGGTATCGAGGTTCTCCTTTTTCAGGATCTCGACGAGGTATTTCTGGACGAGGCGGGGCAGGGCCTCTTCGAGGATGGCCATCTCGCCGACGCGGCGGGAGACGGTCTCGTAGTCGGCTTTGCCGGGGCGGAAGCCCTCGATCTTCACCTTCTCGGAAAGCGAGGTCGCGGCGCGGTCCATGAAGGGCTTCAGCTCGGCGGCCTCGACGGTCACCTTGGCTTCCTTCTGGCTCTTGGGGAGGTCTTTCAGCGTGTACTGCATAAGGCGAAAGGGGATTGACCCGCGTAGTGTGGCGGAAAACTCCCATCCCGTCAACCCTAACCCCGGAAGATGGAAACGGTCTTTTCGGTGGGCATGAAATGAATCACCTTTCCGACCTTCTTCCTGTTAAGGAAGCCGATGCGAACAAGCGTATAGAGATCCTTTCGTGCCGTGAGGCGCGAGATGCCGTTGATCTTTTGATGCGTGATGATCGTCGTCGATCCGCCTTTATTCGCCGACAAATGATAGAGAAGATGCCGTTGACGACCGTTCAGCGCCTCCTCTACGCCAAGCCGCTCATTGATGATCTTCCTCTCATCGACCTTCTCGGCGATGTATTGCCTGAAGTAATCGATTGCCCGGTCGACCTGTCGGAAATTGTAATCCACGAAATACGTGAGATCCAGATCGTCCTGTTCCGAACGCAGATACGCATCTTTGTATTGCGCAGGCGAATTCCTGATCGCCGTAGAGATGGGCAGATACATGATGGCCCAATAACCCTTACGCAGCAGGTACCAGTAAAAAATCGCACGAGCCAGGCGCCCGTTCCCATCGGTGAATGGATGGAGGTAACCGATCCAGAAATGAAGCAAGATGGCTTTCACGAGCGGGTGGAGGAAATCACCCTCGTCCTCATCGTTCGCCACTGTCAAAAGTCGATCTATTTCGGGCAGCATGAAGGATACTTTGGGCGGAATGTGGCCGATATCGCCAGACCGAGCGTCTCCGACCACGATCCCGTCACCGTCTGTCCTAAAACGGCCGATCTCTTTATCATCGACCTCCGTGCCCTTCACGAGCATTCGATGCAGTTCAAACAAGAACTCGCGCGTCAGCGGCTTCTTCTGATATTCATTTTCGATTTTCTGGATAGCCTCATAATTATTCAGGATCATCTGCTCAGAATGATTCCTAGGCTTCCGCTCTTCCAAGAGCATCTTTTTCGCCACGGCGCGCGTGGTATGCGCACCTTCAAGCTGACTGGAAGCGATCGCCTCTTCGATGATTCCACGTACCACGTAACTCTCTTTCCTTTTTCCGATCTCAAGCAGCTGATGTTCCGGAATCAACAAGTTCCCAGCAGCCTGCATGTCAATCTGATTTACGAACCTCTCGAATCGGTTGAGCTTGACCCAATGAAAATATTCCCCGCTGGTATCTTTGATGAACGTCTTTGACGATCTGGCATCACGGATGAGTTTTGTGACCACCCAGAATTCCTCTGCGCTGAGCCCCGACGGCCTCTCTTTGTGCTTGAACTCCTTCCAATAAAAATACTCCGGCGAGTTCACTTTTTCGACAAACGCAAGATAGTTTTTCCTGTTTTTGGCGAACTTTTCAAAAACCGCACGCTCGTCAATCCTTGAGAGATTCGGCTTTTCAAGTCTGATTACCGGCATAAGTATATATATACATAAAGTATACACGTAGATATACACTTCGTCAACTCACATGTGTATATCTCTACATAAAGTATACATAACAGTATACACATTCCGAGGAAAAGACTACTATTAAGCCGTAAATATGGTGGCGTGGCTTGCGAAGACTGCTAAAAGGTACCACTTCTGGCTCGGACTCATCCTCCTGGCTGCCATTTTGCGCGCGCCGCTCCTCTTGGGGCTGGGGTCACTCTGGAACGATGAAGCGTTTTCGCGCCACTTCGCCCTCCTGCCCATCAAGGACGCCCTGCGCTATCTCACGATGGACGTGCACCCGCCGCTGCACACGGTCGTCCTGCACGTCTGGATGCGGGCGTTCGGGGATTCCGTCTTGGCGCTGCGGTCGCTGACGTTCGTCTTCGCCGTAGCTGGCCTGGCCGTCTTCCTCAAGCTCGCGCGCGAGCTGTTCGGCCGGCGGGAGGCCATACTGGCCGGCGCGCTCGCCGTCTTCAGCCCGCTCCTGGTCTATTACGGCGCCGACGCGCGCATGTACGCGATGCTCTTCTTCCTCGCGTGCCTTTCGTCCCTGCTCTTCTGGCGGATGGTCGAAGGCGACGAGCGCGTGAAAGAAGCGTGGATGTGGGTCTCGCTGGCGCTGGCGCTCACGCATATGACGGGCGCGATGGTCTTGGCCGGACAGGCGCTTTTCCTGCTCGTCTCCGCCGAACGGCGCCACCTGTTCCGCACGCTCTTCTGGCGCTTTCTGGCGATCGCGCTGGTTCTCGCCGTTTGGCTGGTGCCTGCGGCGACGTTCCGTCTCTCATCGCTTTCGAAAGAGTGGCAGTTCCGTTCCGGCCAGGAAGACCTGCACGCCTCGCTTTCGCTGCTCTATTGGATCTGGCTCGGCAAGAACAAGGCCCAGCTCGCAATCGCCTTTGCAGTCACGGGACTCCTGATGCTGGGAGGCATCCTCCGCAAGTCGGAACGACGCCCGTATTTCAACATTTCCCGCGAAAGCGCCTTCCTGTTCTCATGGTTCGCCTGCGCGTTCGCGCCGTTCCTCGTCTTCCCGAACGTCACGCCGCGCTATCTCATCGCGGCCGTGCCGCCGTTCTTCCTCCTGCTCGCGCGAGGTTTCCTCAAGGTGGCGGGCGGACGACTTGGAGCGCTCGTCTTCGGGATCGCGATCGTCCTCTTCCTGTCGCTGCCCGGGCTCGCCGCGCAGTACGCGACACGCTCCTATGACTGGGACCGCGTCGCGGAATGGATCGCCGAGCGCCGACGACCCGGCGACCGCGTCGTCTACGGGTGGTACGCGGACAAGCTGGCAGTCGACGCGACGGTCGGGGAGGGCGGCACGGGCGAAGCCACATACGGGCTCTACCCTTTCGACGACGACCTTGACGTCCACGCGCGCTATTCGGCGCACGCCGGCACGCTCGCTATCGCGGCGGGCGACCTCGACCGCATGGGACCGTATTTCGACGGCGCGGAGCGCGTCTTTTTCATCCCGAACTTCTACGTGACCCTCAAGGACGGCGGCAAGGCCGACGAAGCCGTGGCTGGCTGGATCAACGCGCGCGGCTGGTTCCTCTCCGAACGCTTGGAGCCGGAAGGCCGCACGCAGGGCGTCTGGCTGCTGGTGCGGAAAGAAAAATGACCCGCAGGGGTCATCGGCTGAACATCAGCCAGCGTACGTCTCTCTTGCCTTCCTCCGTCGGGAGGCGGCCTATCGGCATGTTCGATCGGAAGATCTTGGCGAGCGGCAGCAGGCGCTCCACGCGCGCCGCGTCGCCGAACATGGCATGGGCGAAGAGCACGGTGTAGTACGAGACGATGGACTTCTCGAAGATCTTCGTGAAGCTCGCCCCGTATTGGCTCGCGCGGAGCGTCTGCTTCAGTCCGTTGGCGTTCAGCAGCGTGCGGAGACGGCGCTCGAGGCCGATGTTCCGCGTCTCGCCCTGGTACTGGATCTTGAAGGTGGGCAGTTTCTCGCGCCGCTCCCTGTGGACCTTCACCGTCTCGAGGACGCGGGCGACGGAGCCGGATTCCGCGGCTGCGTAGATCAGCATCTGGCCTTCGGGCGCGGTCACGAGCAACGATTCGAGACTCTGCGACGTCAGACGGATATCGTCGGGTCGAGCGTTCGCGACGCAGGCGAGCGCGCCCTTGATGACCGCCTCGTGCTCCACGAACTCGGCCTCGTCGCGCAGCTTGAACGGCCCGTTGATCAGGCGCGAGAGGAACTTTTCGAGGCTGTCCAGCGCCGCGCCCGTCAGCGCGTTGTTGGCCTGCGCGCGATTGAAATACGACCTCACCTCGAGGGTATCGGAAAGATGCACAAGCATGCTCCACCTTCTCCCTTTGCGAAGAACTGAGGCCGTTATAACCCAAGTGCGCCTTCGCGTCAATCCCACTGCGCCCGTCGGGCTTCGCGGGACAGGTACGAAAAACCCCGGCCGGAGCCGGGGTTTTCGGGATCCCGGCTTTCGCCGGGATGACTTCGCGGGCAAGGGTCCAGACCCTTTGATGGCCCGCTCGTCACTTAGCGCATCAAGAACGGGATGAGCAGGAGGGCGACGATGTTGATGATCTTGATCATCGGGTTGATCGCCGGACCGGCCGTGTCCTTGTAGGGGTCGCCGACGGTGTCGCCGGTGACCGCCGCCTGGTGGGCGAAGGAGCCCTTGCCGCCGTGGTGACCAGCCTCGATGTACTTCTTGGCGTTGTCCCAGGCGGCGCCGCCGGTCGTCATCGAGAGACCCACGAAGAGGCCGGTGACGATGGAGCCGACGAGCAGGCCGCCCAAGGCCTGGGGGCCGAGGATGAGACCGACGAAGACGGGAGCCGCGACCGGCAGGAGCGCCGGGACGACCATCTCGCGGAGCGCCGACTTGGTGACGATGTCGACGGCCGTGCCGTAGTCCGGCTTTTGAGAGCCGTCCATGATGCCAGGCATGGAGCGGAACTGGCGGCGGACTTCCTCGACGACGGCGCCCGCGGCGCGTCCGACGGCCTTCATGCCCATCGAACCGAAGAGATAGGGGAGCAGGCCGCCGATGAAGAGGCCGACGAGGACCTTCACGTCAGCGAGGTCGAAGGAGACGGAATCGAGCGCGTAGAACTTCTTGAAGTCCTCGAGGAACGAGGCGAAAAGCACGACGGCGGCGAGCCCGGCCGAGGCGATGGCGTAGCCCTTGGTGACGGCCTTGGTGGTGTTGCCGACCGCGTCGAGCGGATCGGTGACGTCGCGGACTTCCTTCGGGAGGCCCGCCATCTCGGCGATGCCGCCCGCGTTGTCCGTGATCGGGCCGAAGGCGTCGATCGCGACCACGATGCCGGCGAAAGAGAGCATCGACATCGAAGCGACCGCGACGCCGTAGACGCCGCCGAAGCCGTAGGAGAGCAGGATGCCGGCGGCGATCACGAGGATCGGGAGCGCGGTGGACTGCATCGAGACGGCGAGGCCGGAGATGATGTTGGTGCCGTGCCCGGTCTCGGACGCCTTGGCGATTTCCTGGACGGGGGCGTACTGCGTGCCCGTGTAATATTCGGTGATCCAGATCATCAGGCCCGTGACGGCGACGCCGACCAGCGCGGCCATGAAGAGCTTCATGGCGTCGACGCCGCTGCCGGCGAACATCAGCTTGGTGAGCGGGTAGAAGGCGATGGCGGACAGGACGCCGGAGGCGATGAGGCCCTTATAGAGCGCGCCCATGATGTCCTTCTTCGCGCCAAGGCGGATGAAGAACGTGCCGGCGATGCCCGTCAGGATGGAGATGCCGCCGATGGCGAGCGGGTAGAGGACGGCGTTCGGGACGTCGCCGAGGGTGAGAGAGCCGATGAGCATCGCGGCGATGGCGGTGACGGCATAGGTCTCGAAGAGGTCGGCGGCCATGCCGGCGCAGTCGCCGACGTTGTCGCCGACGTTGTCGGCGATGACGGCCGGATTGCGCGGGTCATCTTCAGGAATGCCTGCCTCCACCTTGCCGACCAGATCGGCGCCGACATCGGCGGCCTTCGTGAAGATGCCGCCGCCCAGGCGGGCGAAGACGGAAATCAGCGAGCTGCCGAAACCGAGCGAGATGAGCGCGGCCACGTCCTTCGTGAGAGCGTAGAAACCGGTGACGGCCAGGATGGCGAGGCCGACGACGAGCAGGCCCGTGACGGTGCCGCCTTTGACGGCGACGTCGAGCGCGGCGCCCATGCCGCTCTTGGCGGCTTCGGCGGTGCGGACGTTCGCCTTGACCGAGACGGACATGCCGACGTAGCCGGCGAAGGCAGAGAAGACGGCTCCGACGACGAACCCGGCGGCCGAGACGAAGCCGAGTCCCCACCAGATGACGAGCGCGAGGGCGACGGCCACATAGGACAGCGTCCTGGTCTGGCGGCCGAGGTATGCGTTAGCGCCTTCCTCGATGGCGGCGGCGATCGCCTGCATCTTGTCATCGCCGGCGGGCTTCTTAAGGATCCACTTGGCCAGGAACAGGCCGTAGCCGACAGCGGCGAGACCGGCGGCCAGGGCGAATATGAGGGTATTGGACATACCGTGTCCTAACGTAATTATGGGTAAATAACGGGGGTATCGTAAGAAAATACCGGGAAAATGTCAATGAAAAACGCCTGACCATTGCGGATCAGGCGTGGGTTCGGTGGACGAGCCGCTGGTAGGTGTTGCGGTGCTTGCGGTCGCTCTGCTCGTCCAGGAATTGGACGAACTGATCGAGCGCGGTCGCGTGGAGTTCCTCGCAAGGGACGAGCGGCACGTCGAAGCCGTCCATCACGTCGATATCGCCCTCGCTTACGATGTCGATCGGCGCGCCGGAAGAGTCCAGCGCCGACCGCGGCTTCATCTTGCGGACCCGCACGGCTTCGTAGCATTCCTTGCGGGCGATGAGCGAGTAGACCAGGCCCCCTGCCTTGGCGCGCGCGATCTCGTCGTGGGCGAGATTGCAGGCAAAGGGGGCGGCGAGCGCCACGACGCGGTTGACGCGACGGAAAGCCTCCCTGCGCTTGGCGACCTTGATGACGCCGATCGGCCCGAGGATCTGCAGGGCTCGGCTCGGTACCGAAGCGGCGCCCCGGCGGACGCGCGCGAACGCGCGGCGTGCCCGACTCTCGCCGTAGCCGCAAGCCCGCGCGACCATGAAGAGCGGGCGAGTGTCGCAGAAGGCCGAGACGCCGTCATCGTCGAAGATATGCGGGCTCATCTCGCCGCCGTTCAGAGCCACCGCCTCCGCGATCATGTCGAGCCAGGCGATGGCGACGGCCGACGCGGCTTCGACCGGGTCGGTCAGCGACCGTTCGATCTCGGTCAGCACGGCCGTGACCCCTAAGGGGGCGGTCCGATCCGGATCCTCGGTCTCGTCAAGTGCGGCCTCGAACTCGGCGACGAGCGCCGTGAAGCGCGCGAGCACGTTCGAATTCTCCACGATGTGCAGATACAACGCTTTCTGGGTTGGGCAAAGGTCCATGTTTTCCTCCCGTTCACCCTTTATGGGGAACGCTGGACCTTACCGAAAAAACCGGGAAATGTCAATATGTTCGATATATGGTCGCCGTCACACTGCCGACTTTCAAAGAAGAGCGCGAACTTTTGGCGCGCGGCTTCACGATCGTCGCCGGCGTCGATGAAGTCGGCTGCGGCTGCTGGGCGGGACCGGTCTACGCCGGCGCGGTCATCCTGCCGTTCGATTCGAGGATCGGCATGGTGCGGGATTCCAAGACGCTCTCTCTCGCACAGAGGGAGCGCGTATCTGAGAGCATCAAGGAAGAGGCCGCTGCTTGGGCAGTCGGTCACGCGACGCCCTCGGAAGTCGACGCGCTCAACATCCGTAGGGCAGGGGCGCTCGCGATGCGGCGGGCAATCGAAGCGCTTGCGCTCGTGCCGCAGTTCGTCATCGTCGACGCCTTCCATCTCCCGGGACTTCCGATGCCGCAGAAGGCCGTCATCAAAGGGGACCTGCACGTGAAGTCGATCGCCGCCGCCTCGGTCATCGCCAAGGTCGCGCGCGACGTCGAGATGGAGCGCCTCGACGCCGAATATCCCGGCTACGGCTTCGCGCGGCATAAAGGCTACGGCACGAAAGAACATCAGGCGGCGCTCGTGAAACTCGGTCCGAGTCCGATCCATCGCATGAGCTACGCTCCCGTGAAGCATTCGATCCTTTCTTGACGAAGCCCTCTTCCGCGCCTACCCTATAAGGAGCGGTTGAGCGGCTTTTTTCGGTTCGAAACGGCTTACATCAGCGAAAAAACGACCTCCCGACATGCCAGTTCCGCTTAAAAAGTACTTCATCAAGTTCCTGCTTTTACTGCTGGAATTGCTGAAGGCGCTCGGGCGCGTCGCGCTCATCGTCCTCCAGGCGCTGGCCGCCCCCTTCCTTTTCCTGTGGAAGATCGGCCTCCGGCGCCTGGTTTTTTTATCGTACGGATTGCTGCTGCGCGCCAAGATTTCCGCCGCGCGCGTACTGCCGCCGATGCGCCGGACGTTCTTCGCCATTTTCGGCCATCGCTATGTCGTGCACGCGGTCGTGGCGGTCATCGCCGTCTTCGTCGCCACCAGCAACATCTACGCCCGCGGATCCGACCTCGGACAATCAAGCACTCAAGCCCTGATGTACGACTTGCTGCGAGTCCCTGACGAATACGTCGCGGACGAATCGGAGGACGTCAACGCCGAGTCCCAGCTCAACGCGCCGCTTGAAGGCTCCGCCACGATGTCGCCGCTTCTCGCGCCCGCCGCCGACTTCCAACAGTTCGCCTACGACCGTAGCGGCGTCGCCTCGCCATTCGTGCCGATCGAGGAGGCCAGCGAGGAGGACGATCGTATCGTCATCGCCAAGCCCAGCGTCCATGTCGTCCAGCAGGGCGACACGGTCAGCGGCATCGCCAAGAAGTACGGCATCAGCGTCAACACCATCCTCTGGGCCAACGACCTCACCGCCCGTTCCGTCCTGCGGCTCGGCCAGCAGCTCACGGTCTTGCCGGTCTCCGGCGTCCTGCACGAGGTGAAACGCGGCGAGACGCTCGGCGCCATCGCCAAGAAGTATGACAGCGATGTCGACAAGATCCTGGCCGCGAACCTCGTGAAATCACCGACGGCGGTCCAGATCGGACAGAAGCTCGTCATTCCGGACGGACGTCCGGCCGTCGTCGCCGCGCCCAGGCCGAAACCGTCCGCTCCGACCGCGACCCCGCCGCGACTCGGCGACGTCCGCGACGTCTTCCGTCCGCCCGAGGAGGCTCCGCCGAGCCGCACCGTCGGCGGCGTCGAACTCGTCTGGCCGACCAACCAGAAGCGCATCAACCAATACTATAAGTGGCGCCACACCGGGCTCGACATCAACGGCACGCTCAAGGACGCCACCTATGCCGTCGACGCCGGCATCGTCACGTTCTCCGGCTGGAACAAGAGCGGCTACGGCAACATGATCCTGATCGATCACGGCAACGGGATGGTGACCCGTTACGCGCACCATAGTAAGATGTACGTGAAGGCCGGCGATCAGGTGGAGAAGGGGCAGACCATCGGCATGGTCGGATCGACGGGCCGTTCGACCGGGCCGCACCTCCACTTCGAGATCTACATGAACGGCAAGCGCGTCAATCCGCTCGAATACTACCGTTAACAGCCCGCATCAAGCCTATGGGTTTCATGAACGACTCGAACGCCGCGACGCTCGTTTTCCTCCTCATCCATGCCGTCATGGCGGCGGTGCTCTGGAAGATGGCGGCGCGTACGAAAGAAGGGCCTGAATGGTTCGCGCTGGTGCCTATCCTTAACGTCGTCTTGATGCTCAAGGTCGCGAAGAAGCCTCTTTGGTGGGTATTCCTCTTCTTCATCCCCGTCGTGAACTTCGTCACGATGGTCGTCGCGACGATGGCGCTCTGCGAACGCTTCCGCGTGAACAAATGGTGGGGGTTGCTGGCGCTCCTCTCGCCGTTCAACATCGTCCTCTATGCCTACCTGGCCTATGGGACGGAAAATCCGCCCGCGGCTCCGCCCGTCGCCCCGCAAGCCTGAACGCGAAACCCCGCTCATCCAGCGGGGTTTTTCGTCTCATTCATGCTTCGGCCGGTATTGGAGAGCTTCGGCCACGTCAGGAGTCTCGACATCGGCGCGGCCGTCGAGATCGGCGATCGTCCGCGCGACTTTCAGGCAGCGGTGGATGGCGCGCGGCGAAAGGCGCAGGTTCTTCGATGCGGAGAGCAACAGCGCTTCGGCCTCCTTCGGGATCGGGCAGAGCTTCTTCAGATCGCGTCCGCGGACGTCGGCGTTCGTGACCGCGCCGAACGGGGCGTTGCGTTCCGCCTGGATCTTCCGCGCGGCCGCGACGCGCCCGCGTACGGCGGAAGACGGCTCGGCGTCTCCCGCGGCGGAAAGCTTCTCGTAGGGCGTCCGCGGCACTTCGACGTACAGGTCGATGCGATCCAAGAGAGGGCCCGAGATCTTCTTGCGATAGCGTTCGAGCGCATGGGCGGGACAGGTGCAAGCGCGCTCCGGGTCGCCGAAGAATCCGCACGGGCACGGATTGCGCGCGGCCACCAGCATGAAGGACGCCGGGAATTCGAGCGTACCGGACGCGCGGCTGACGGTGACGCGCCGGTCCTCGAGCGGCTGGCGCAGGCCTTCGAGCACGGGACGCGGGAATTCCGGGAACTCGTCGAGGAACAGCACGCCGCGATGCGCGAGCGTGACTTCGCCAGGATGCGGATTGGCGCCGCCGCCGATGACGGCTGCCGTGCTGGCGGTATGATGCGGCGCGCGCCACGGCCGCGCCTTCATGAGCGGCGAGATCCGCGGCAGGAGGCGCGCGACGCTGTGGATGCGCGTCGCGTCGAGCGCCTCCTCGTACGTCATCGCCGGCAGGATGGAAGGCATCGAGCGCGCGAGCAGCGTCTTGCCTGCGCCGGGACTGCCGGAGAGCAGGATATTGTGGCCGCCGGCCGCCGCGATCTCCATAGCGCGTTTGGCGTGCTCAAGTCCCGCGATCGCCCCGAAGTCATACGGGTCGTCGTCGGCAGGAATCGCCGGCGGCGCGGAGGGCGGCTGAGGCTCCAGGGAGCGCGTTCCGCGCAGATGATCGACCAGCGCCAGGAGCGACGGCACGCCGAAGACGTCCAGGCCGGGCACCAACGCTGCCTCGGCGGCATTGTCCGCGGGGACATAGATCGCTTTCATCCCCCGTCCTTTCGCGAGAAGCGCGGCGGAAAGCGCGCCCGCGACCGGACGCAGGTTACCGTCGAGAGAGAGCTCTCCGATGAACATCGCTCCGCGCGCCGTCTCCTGCTTCATGTCGCCTGACCCGACCATGATGGAAACGGCGATCGGAAGGTCATACGACGGTCCCGCCTTCTTGAGATCGGCCGGCGCGAGGTTCACCGTCAGCCGCGTGCGAGGGAACGAGAAGCCGCTGTTGCGCAGCGCCGTCTTCACGCGTTCGCGCGATTCCTGCACGGCCGCGTCCGGCAGGCCGACGATGACGAAGGCCGGCAAGCCGTTCGACACGTCGGATTCGATCTCGACGGGCACCGCGTCGATGCCGACGAGCGCGGCGGAAAGGATGGTGGCAGGCATATGCAGTGCCATAGCAAAAGCCCCTCGCTTTACGCAAGGGGCCTCGATATCTTCAGCTTACGGCGCTCTCCACGGCATCCTTCAATTTCTCCAGACGCGCGTCCCAGGCGGCCGCCGACTCGGAGAACGGCTTATCCTCCGCAGGCTCAGCGAAGCTTTCGCGCGCGAGCAGGGTCGTCTTCCCGTCCTGCCGCCCACGCAGCTCGTAGGTGATGACCGACGAAAGCGTCGAGGCGCCGTCGACGTCGCGGAAGACGTTGTGCTTCAAGAGCTTGCCGGCTTCGAGCTTCAGGATCTTCCCGTTCATCCGCGCCGTTCCGTCCGCGTCCTTCCACGTGATGGGAGAGCCCGCGCTCCAGTCGCTTACGTACTCGCCGCCCGTCTTTCGCGAGAGCGACGGATTCACGAACGCCTGCCAGACGTCGATAGCCGGCTTGGCGATCTCGATCGATTTTTCCAGGAAAAGATTCGGCATAGCGCTGAGATTATTTCTTCTGCCCCTTCGTCAACGTCCAGACGGCCCCGCTGACGATCATGCCGTCTGCCGCGTTCACGGCTGACCGCCCGAAGAAGATGAGATAGTCGACGGTGTAACCGTATACGACTCGATCGAACAGGTTGCTGCAGGCGCCGAAGACGAAGAGCCCGAACGCTCCGGCAAGCGCGTAGCGCTGAGCGCGGAACTCCCTCGCGGCCATCAGGCTGACCGCCGCCAGGATGCCGACGCTCAGGATCCAGACCAGCGGACCGTTGAACGGCAGGCTGAAGGCGATGCCCGAGTTCCGGAAAAGCGTGAACTTCAGGACGCCCGGCACGATTTCCGATTCACCGCCGGAAAGAGCCGCCCGCTTCAGTATCCTATCGAAGACGAAAAGTCCGATGAGGGCGGCCGCCCACGCGCGTTCCCGGTGTTTCATATCCTTCGTATGGCAAAACCCTGCACCAGAGGGTGCAGGGCGCTGCCCTACTCGGTAAAGAGTTTCTTGCAGTCGATGCAGGAGGTCGACGTCGCGCGCGCCATCAGGCGCTTCTCGTCGATCGGCTTGCCGCAGTACTTGCAGGTACCATAGGTGCCGTCCGACAGGCGCTCCAGCGCCTTGTTCACGTCTCGGAGCGAGGATTCGAGCGTGCGTTCGAGAGTCAGGTCCTTCGAGTACTCCGCGACTTCAGACGCGTTCTCGTCTTCTTTCTCGCCGAGCTGCGGAAAGTCGGCGTTGAAATCCTCTTGATTGTTCGGGTTCCTTTTCGCGAAGCGACCGAGCTCCTCTTCAAGCTTGGCCTTCTCGGTCGTCAGCATCTCCTCGAGAGTCTTCAGGGTATTTTTGTCCATACTTCGCTAAAAAAAGGGGGCACGGGGCCTCATCAAAAAGTATATGGGAATGCCGTACAATAAGCAAGGTTGAGGCATGCAGTCAATGTGCGACAAAAAGAAAAGGCCCAGATGGAGTGGGTACGGGTTTACCTCAGGGCATCATACCTGATGCGCTAGGGTAAACCCGTACGTACCTTCTGGACCTGTTCAGAGAACCGATCCAAGAGCCTTCTGTTCGCCGCAGCGATTGAAGGATTCGCAATGGATGGGTGGAAAGAACTACCTCCTCTACCTTTCGACGGTCCGTTTCCTCGGATCGAGCCGAAGCCCGATATGATTGAGGATGAACCAAGATGCATTTTATTTTTGTTTTGCAAGTAGAAAAGTAAAGGAGAAGGATGTAACCCCAAGCGTGAGCTTCGGGAAGCGTCCCTCATAGGGAGTTCTCTCTGCAAGAGATTCAGTTGTCAACGATCATCTGAAAACAGTATACCCCAAAAATGAGCTTAAGTCAATCCGGCGCGTGTGGATGGAAAACAGTCGGGAATACACCGTTTCTTCGCGGATATTTTAAGGCTGAACAGTTTGTGGAAAAAGTTGTGGATGAACTGCGCGTTGATGTGAATAACGTTATCCACACTATGGTGTGAAATATCCACATGTTGTGAACATGCCGCTTTCAATGTTGTTGATGGTGAACGTCAGCCGATCGAACCCATGGAAAAACGGCCAAGAATCCAAGCTTTTACCCGTAAACGAGGCAAAACCGGCATTTCCGCCCGACTCGCATGGCTCAGAAGCCTTTTTAGCAGTGACGTTACTCATGATGGAGGCTTGGATACGTCCAAGATCGTCGCTCATCCATGACTCACCGTTGTCGGCATAGAAGATTTCTATGTTGTGACGGCCACCAGGAACCTTTAATTTGGCGCGATTTCCATACAAACTCACCTTTTTTCGTACCGTAAGGACGGAATCCGGTTCGCGGCGCAGCTCAAGCATCTTTGAGTCGTCAGGAAGCGATACCTCGAAGCTGATGGGGTCGGTCTCTGCCAGGATAGCTTTGGCGATGGATTCGAACGCGGGCCCGGCCCTATCGGTCCCGAATGCGGGCCGATAATAGAGGATAAATGGATTCAGGACACTGGTTTCAGAGGCGCTGATGGACATCTCCATCCGACCAGGAAGGCTCCAAAGTCCAGCCAACGCCTGGAAACGTTGGAGTTTAGCACTCAAGAATGCGGATGCCCTCACCCAGGAGACTCCGGACGGCTTCTCAAGGTAAGCGCTCTGCATATGGAGCGGGGAGATTTGGCGGCGGCCGAGGTCGAATGGGTTCGATACGAGCGACAATCCTCGGAAATCGCGGCCGACGCGGGCGCGGAGCATCCCACGCTCGATTTTTGCCTCAAAAGGAGTCCGACGGTCGCCCAATATGACGAAACCGACGGCAGATGTGCCATGAGGTATGAGGCGCAGGCGCTTGCGGCCCGTACGCTCCGTGACGTAGCCCAACTCCTCAAGAGAGCTCCAGTCCAGCTCAGTGCTTGGCCCGTGAACGGCGAAAATAGTCACGGAACGGGCGTTTCCTGATCTGGAAAGGGCTTGACGGGCTTTTTCAGGCAGACGTGATTCGAAAGCGGGCCAATGTTCATCGAAGCGGTCGGTAATCGTGGCGGCCAGCACGGAGCTTTCGGGGACGGCGGCGGTGCGGTCGATGATGACGTCATAGCGTGAAGAGACAAAGGCGACGGAGGCGAAAACAAACGCCCCTCCCAGAAGGAGGAGCGCTTGGAACCCGGAAAGCCGCGTAAAGCTTCGCCACGCGGCAAGCTTCGGAAGCTTAGGCAGTCTTGGGAGCGTTCGAGCCGCCATTCTGCTGGAGTTTCTCCTTAGCGCGCTTCAAGCTTAGGTTGACGCGGCCCAGCTCGTCAATCTTGATGACGACGACCGGGATGATGTCGCCGACCTTCAGGACGTCGGTGATCTTCTCGACGCGCGTCGCGGAGAGCTCGCTGATGTGGACCATGCCTTCCTGGCCCGGGAGCACTTCGACGAAGGCTCCGAAGTCGAGGATGCGCGTGACCTTGCCTTCAGGGAAGAACTCGCCCGCCTTCAGCTCGCGCGTGAGATCCTCGACGCGCTTCCGGGCGGCTTCGAGGCCGTTGAGATCGGCGGAGGTGATCGTCACCGTGCCGTCGTTCTCGACTTCGATCTGCACGCCGGTCTTGGCGATGATGTCGTTGATGACCTTGCCGCCGGGACCGATGACGTTGCGGATGAGTTCCGGGTTGATCTTGATGATGATGATGCGCGGCGCGTACGGGGAAAGTTCCGGACGCGGCGCGGCGATCGCCGTCGCCATCACGTCGAGGATCTTGATGCGCGCGACTTTCGCCATCGTCAGCGTCTCTTCGACGATCTTCCAGGTGAGGCCTTTCGTCTTGGTGTCCATCTGGATGGAGGTGATGCCGTCGCGCGTGCCGCCGATCTTGAAGTCCATGCCGCCGACGCCGTCCTCCAGGTCCTGGAGGTCGGTGATGATCTTGTAGCGGTTCACGTCGTTCGGATCGGTGGCGATGCCCATCGCGATGCCGGCGACCGGCTTCTTGATCGGGACGCCGGCGTCCATGAGCGCGAGCGTCGATCCGCAGATCGATCCCTGCGACGAGGATCCGTTGGAACCCATCGTCTCGGAGACGACGCGGATGGTGTACGGGAACTCTTCCTTCGTCGGGAGGACATGGATGAGCGCGCGCTCCGCCAGGCCGCCGTGGCCGATCTCGCGGCGTCCGCCGCCGCCGAAGCGGCCGGTCTCGCCGACGGAGTACGGAGGGAAGTTGTAGTGGTGGAAGTAGCGGCGCTTCTCCGAGAACTCCATGCTGTCGACCAGCTGGACGTCCGACGGCGCGCCGAGCGTGACGGTCGAGAGGATCTGCGTCTCGCCGCGCGAGAAGAGTCCCGAACCGTGGACGCGCGGAAGCAGGGCGACTTCGGCGGTCAGCTCGCGGATCTCGTCGATGGCGCGTCCGTCGCAGCGCTTGCCTTCGTCGAGGATCATCTGCGAGACGACTTCCTCGACCCACTTGCCCATCGCGTCCTGCGCCCACTTGCGCTTGTCCTTGCCGATCTGTTCGGTCTTGAGGCGCTCATCGAGCGCGCTCGCGAGCGCGACCTTGGCGTCGCGGCGGTCGCCTTTGGTGGCTTTCTGCGACGTGAAGAGATATTCGCGGATCTTAGGGAAGATGAAATCACGCGATTTCGCGATGATTTCGGCCTTTTCCCTGGCCGTTTCCTCGTCCATGCCGAGCAGCTCGTTCAGCGAGCGCTTCGGGACGCCGACTTCGGCGATGATCTTCTCGATGAAGGCCTGGATCGTGCCGAGATGCTTGGCGCCGAACTTCACGGCTTCCATCAGGTCGGCTTCGACGATCTCGCCGGATTCCGCTTCGACCATGGTGGTCATGGTCGGCGTGCCGGCGATGAAGAGGTCGAGGTCGCCCTTCTCGCGCGCTTCGTAGGAAGGGTTGATGATCATCTCTCCGCCGACGCGTCCGACGCGGATACCGGCGATCGGCCCGCCCCACGGGATGTCGGACATGCCGAGCGCGATCGAGGCGCCGACCATCGCCGGGACGTCGTAGTCGTTCTCCTTGTCGAAGGCGAGCACGGTGAAGACGACCTGGATGTCGCGTCTGATCTTGGATTCGAAGAGCGGGCGGATCGAGCGGTCGACCATGCGGCCGACCATGATGGCGTCGTCGGTCGGGCGGCCTTCGCGCTTCAGGAAGCGCGACGACTTGATCTTGCCGGCGGCGTACAGGCGCTCCTCGCACTCCACGGAGAGCGGGAGGAAGTCGATGCTGTCGCGCGTCGAACCCATGGTGGCGGTGACGAGCACCATCGTGTCGCCGTAGCGCACCACGCAGGAGCCGTTGGCCTGCTTGGCGATCTTGCCCATCTCAACCGACAGCGTCTTGCCGCCCCACTCGAGCGAGAACTGCTTGGTCATACGTTGGCTCCGGCGGTAGAAGCCGTATACAGTCCGCGCCGCCCAACATCTTGGATGGCCTGGACTGTGAACGTGCTTTCGCGCCGCGCGGAACGGTTAGATTATGAATCTGCGGTTGTAGCCGCAGGGCTTGCCCTGCCATTTTCGGGCGGAGCAAGCCCCGCGGTTTCAACGGGCGGGGAGGCAAGGCAAGCCTTGCGGCTACTTCGAGTCGTCGAGGAGCGCGCTGATGTTGGGGTCGACGTCGTCGGCGGTCGGCGCGGGTTTCGGCGCGCGCGCCTGCGACTTGCCGGCGGCCGGAGCGCGGCCGGTGAAGCGCGTCGGGATGAGGTAACGCTGCTGGTCCTTGGAGAGGTCGATGTAGTCGTCGACTTCTTCGACGAGCTTCGAGGACGACGTCTCGCGGAAGGCCATCACTTCGGTCTGCACGCCCATGTTCTGGAGATACTCGACCAGCGGGATGAAGTCGCCGTCGCCGGAGACGAGCACGACCACGTCAAGCTTGGGGGAGAGGCGGATGGCGTCGACCACCATGCCGACGTCCCAATCCGCCTTCTTGGCGCCGCCCAGGAAGACCTGGACCTCGCGCTCTTTCGTCTCGATGCCGAGCTTGATGAGGGCATCGAAGAAGGCCTGTTCTTCCGGCACGCCGGCGCGGACGACGTAGGCGATGGCGCGCACGAGCTGGCGGTCGGCCACGGCGGTCTCGACGATGTTGCCGAAGTTGACGCGGCAGTTATAAAGGTTCTTGGCGGAGTAATACATGTTCTGTACGTCGATGAAGACGCCGACACGCTGACTCTTCTGCTTGATCACGGCCATAAAAATGGGAAATAGAGCTTTGAAAATCGTTTAAAACCGGAAGCGGGG
>JBBTWH010000024.1:42536-54019 GCA_038062835.1 Patescibacteria group bacterium
CGCGTCGCGTGGAGCCATAAGGCTCTTTACGCGACGCGCCACATATCAAATCTTGAGCTTTTCCGCCAGTTTCGCGTGCTCCTTCGGCGTTTCGCGGAGCATGTAGCGAAGCAGCTTGCGGCGTTCGTTGACCTTGCGGAGCAAGCCGCGGCGGGACGAGAAGTCCTTCTTGTGCATCTTCAGGTGATCCGTCAAATCCTTGATTTCAGCCGTAAGGATGGCGATCTGGACCTGGGCCGAACCGGTGTCCTGGTCGTGCGTCTTGAACTTCTCGATGATTTTTTCCTTTGCCTTCTTGTCGAGCATACATTGATGTATAGGCCGGCGTGCCGAGTAGGAGCCCGCTCAAGGCTCGAACCAAGCTTGCCACGTGAGGCGCAAAGCGCCTTTTACGTGGCGTCGCGGCAGGGATTAAAGTACGGGGGAAGCCTATCAAAAGGGGGCGAAACCGTCAAGAATATTGACAATTTCCGGTTTTTTCGGGTATATTTTCCGGTCCTTAAATGAGCTACTACGACACCCTAAGGACAAGAAAGGCCTTTTCATATGAGCGCACTCACCGTCCGTTTCTGGGGCGTCCGCGGCTCCGTGCCCTCTCCCATCACCAACGCTGCCATCGAGGAGAAGATGGTCGAGGTGGCCCGCAAGGCCATCGTGAAGTTCAAGATCCGCGACGGGCACGTGCCTGACGAGGAGGTCCTTGAATGGATGAGGTCGTCGATTCCCTTCCGCGACCGCGCCACCTACGGCGGCAACACCACCTGCGTGGAGGTCCGTGTCGGCGGCGAGCTCATCATCCTCGACATGGGCACAGGCCTGCGTGAGCTCGGTCTCAGCCTCATGGGCGAGACGCGCAAGTACGGCGGCCTGAAGGGCACCATCCTTCAGAGCCACGTCCACTGGGATCACATCCAGGGCTACCCGTTCTGGCCTCAACTCTACATCCCGCGGACGGCTGTCCAGAACGAGTTCATGTTCTATGGCGGTCGCGAGTGGGACAAGAGTCTTGAGGAGGTGCTGCGCGGCCAGATGAATCCGCCGGTCTTTCCGGTGGACCATCGCGAGCTCGAGATGACGTCGCTCAAGATGAATTTCGATACCGTCTACGACGGCAAGAAGATCATCATCTCGCAACTCCCCGAGGCGGACCGCGTCCGCGTCACCTGCCGGAAACTCAACCATCCTCAAGAAACGTACGGCTACCGCATCGAGCATCGCGGCAAGGTCCTGGCGTTCTGTACCGACCACGAGCCGTACGCCGGAAACGAGCCGCCCCGCGGACTCCTCGAGCTCGCCAAGGATGCGGACGTCTTCATCACCGACTGCCAGTACTCGCATGACGAGTACGCCGGCGTCGGCGGCAAGGTCCAGAAGCACGGCTGGGGCCACTCCTACCCGGAGTACATCGCCAAAGTCGCTGACATGGCCAAGGTGAAGAAGGTGGTCACCACCCACCACGACCCGCAGGCGTCGGACGCCCGCATCGAGGAGATCGCGGAAGCGGTCGAGAAGATGTCGGGCATCACGACCGTCCCGGCCTACGAAGGCCTCATCATCGGTTGCTAGTCGTCCCCGTCGGAACTTCGGTTCTGGCGGTTTTTCTTTTCTCCAAAAGCCGTACGGCCGTGAGTTATTGTAGATTAGGCTTCGAAGACGTCGACCCATGATTCGAGTCTGTGCCGGAGGATCCAAGCTTTAAGAAGCGGCGCGACGTCCTTATCCGTTCGCCAGACACTCTGCTGATGAGGCGTGAAGCCGGCTTGTTTCAATAAGGAGCGCAGGCGATCACGTGACGCTCGGTGCCGTTCGGGGATGTCGTAGATGACGTAGACATGCTTGCTGTCGTCGCGGAGACTGGCCGTCCGCATCAAGACGCGATTGAGAGCTTCCGCTCCCTTATCGGTCAAGAAGGCTTCCGAACGCGCTCCGATGCGGGTTTCAGAGATTAACCCCCTTCTTCGGGCGGCATCGAACCGTCTGTTCGCCTCGCGGCGCTCCTCGGCATCCAACAACCGGCGGACACCGCCCATTCCGTCGCACATGTAGGCGTGGCGATAACGCCCGTTCAACTCGAAAATCAGCATGCCATCGGCGACATCTTCCAGGAACCGAGCCGTCTTGTTCATCAATTTCGCCACGGCCGTAAGTTATTGTAGATGAAAATGGTCTATGACAGCCGATGTACGGATGTCAACGCGCCGGAAGATTCGGAAGAAATGAAAAGAAGCCCTAAGCGGGCTTCGCGAGGAAGAACTTGTCGTGAGCGACGCCGACGCGGCGTTCCAAGTAGCCGCGGCCGCTGACCGTCTGGCGCCGCTTCGGCTCGTAGGTGTCGCCGGTGTGCCAGCTCTTGATGACGTCGGGCGTCAGCTGGCCATACGCGCACCCCTTCGGCGAGGTGGCGGCGACGACGCAGGTCTCGTGCGGCTGCTTCCAGGCGCGTACGCGCTCGGCGAGCGATCCGGCATGGCAGGTGTCATTGAGCACCAGCGTCGGGCCTTCGCGCTCCTTGAGGAGCTTCTCGAGCCAGTCGTAGGTCAGCGTCAACCAGACCTTCTTATTCTCCTTGCCGTAGTACCAGCCGTCATGATAGCCGTGGCCGATGTAGGCGAGCAGGAACGGCTGGCGAGCGGCGCGGGTGGCGTGTAAGGAGATGAGGAACTGGACGTCGTACGGATCGAGATGCCCTGCAGACACGTCGACGACGTAGCGCATGTGGCACTCGCGCTTCAGGAAGTCGACCAATGCTCGACCCGGATCGCGGAAGCACTTCTCGTGTCCCATGATGACCATGGCGCTTTGCATGGTTCCTCCTGTGTTTCTGGCGCTCTCGAAAGAGCGACGCTCCAACGTACGCCGGACTTGGCGAAACGTCAAGGAGGGCGTAGGGTCGTTTCACGCCCTTTCCATGGACGCGGAGGTATTCTATGAAGCGGATTCTTGCGCTCTTCGCGCTCTGCCTCTCCTGTAACACGAGCATGTTCGTTCCTGGCAAGCGATACCCGTCGGAGTGTCGAGTGCCAGGCCCGATCCTCGAGACGATGACGTGGAACGTCGGGCTTGCGCCAGGAGTCGTCCCGCACGCCACGCCCCGCATCAAGCTGGTCGCCGAGGAAATCGCCAATTTCAGCGACCTAGGGGTCATCTGCCTGCAGGAAGTCTGGACCGAGGAAGCGCGCGACGCGATCAGCGCATCGCTGGCGCTTCCGTCCGAGCAGGTCTACTACGTCGACACGCGCGGCCAGGGCGACGACCTCAAGGACGTCAACGTCTGCCGTCCGTCCCAGCTCGACGCGCTCGTCTCCTGTGCGCGCGACGCCTGCGGCGATCTGCCGGACGAGGAGCACGCGCACTGCGCGCTCGAATCCTGCAACAAGGAGATCTTCGCGTTGTACATGCGCGGAGGCGAGGATTGCCTGAACTGCCTCGTCTCATCCGTCGGCCTCAGCATCGACGAAACGATACGCACGTGCACGATTCCAGGGCAGGGAGTGAGCCACTCGTATGACGGTCAGAACGGCGTCATGCTCATCTCGCGCTGGCCGCTCAAGAACCGCGAGGCCATACTCCTGCCGTCCTCGATCGCCAACCGCGAGGCGCTCTTCGCCACCGTCGATATCGACGACCGCGAGTCGCTGGAGATCGCTTGCACGCACGTCTCCACCTGGAACGAGCTGCCGCCCAGCCACCTTGGGCCGGACGGGCGGAAGCAGTTCAAGGATTGGGACGCGGAAATGAACGCCCAAATCGGCATCATCTCGGACAGGCTGAACGCGCGCGCGCAAGGGCGGCCCCAGCTCTTCCTCGGCGACATGAACGCCGGGCCTGATCTCAGGTCGGACATGAAAGCTGACATGCCGATGGTCTGGAGACGCATCCGAGCGCTAGGCTTCTCGAGCCCGGCCGTGCAGGCTGAAGAAAATTTCTGCAGCGTCTGCCGCGGCAACAGCCTTCGTGAACCCAGCGCGCGGAACAAGCTCATCGACCACGTGCTCGTGCGCGATCCTGTCGGCGGTTCCAGCCTGACGCCGCTCTGCACGCGCTCACTCTTCGACGCTGACCACAAACGCTACTTCCGCGGACTCGACGGGAGAATGCTGGAAGAGCACCTCTCCGACCACTATGCCGTCACCGTCACCTTCGGGTACGAATGAACGCCCCCCCCGTCCGCGCGGGGGATTTTTTTAAAGATGCTTGTGTCGTACAATAGAAAAGAGACCGCTGTCGAGGCGATCTCTTCTGAGAGAGGTTGGGTCGTATGTTGAGGAAAGGACTAGTTGGAGGCGCGCAGTCCTCGATGGTATCTGGCGCTGTATGCCGACTTTTCGGTGACCTTCCGGCGAAGGGTCTCGGGACCATGCCGGTACCAGTCGTGGAACGTGTCCCACTGGGCGTAAGCCTTGCGCCAGTACTTGTTCTCGCGGTCGGCCCCGAAGTAGCGGCTGACCGCGCGGCGCCACGCTTCGATCGAGGTCGAGACGACGCCCTTCTTCAGGAAGCGGTCGTGATGTTCCTTGAGCTCCCAGCCCGCCAGTATCGCGCCTCCGCAGAAGCTCATCGGATCGAGTCCGTGCGCCATGGCGTTGTCGACGATCTCGGCGCCCGAGAACTGGAATGGACCGCAGCACCCCCCGTAATAATGGGTGTTGTCGTCCCAAGTGGCCGTTCCGCACGAGCACGTCATGGTCTCCAAGTTCCAAGCGAACTTTTCGGCCATGCCTAGCATCGCGTTCAGATGCCCGCAGCTCTTGCCGAGCGTGCATCGGATCTGAAGCTCCTCCCTCATGTTGCATCTGCCGGACGCGGCGCCGGCGCCGTCGACGTGCCCGGTCTCATTGCGCCAGATGGCGTACAGGACGTCGACCGGAGCTCCAGTCGTCTGGCTGGCGTACTCCAGGATGTCGATCACCTGCTCCGGATGAGCGACGGGATCGAATGACGCGCAGATCTGCGAGTGCGTTCCGCCTCCAGCGACTGGCTTCGGTTCGGGGTTGATGGAGGCGGCATCGATTTCGGAAGAGGAAACCGCCGCGGCGAGGGCAGATGCCGCTGGCGTGCCGGACTTCTTCTCGAGCGCGTCCCCGATGTTCGCCAGGAGGGCGAAACCGAAGACGAACAGCACCAAAGTCTTGAGCAGATTGGCCACTACGGCCTCCTTATCGATTGGGTTTCATGAGCTACCGAACGGGGTATTCTACCAGGAAAAGCCCATTTTGTCAACATATACTGACAGCCTATGGCGTTAAAGGAAAAAGAGGCCAAAAACGCGGATAAAAGCCAGATTCACGACCTTATCCGGGATTTCTGCGATTACTTGGAAATCGAGAAGAACCGCTCCAAACGGACGCGCGACAACTACGGTTTCTACCTGGGGCGGTTCGCGGATTGGTGCGTTTCCAAGGGGATGGGCAAGGCCAAGGACATCACGCTCGATGCCGTACGCCAATTCCGACTCTGGCTGAACCGCCTGGAGGACCATCGCGGCCAGACGCTCAAGAAGAACACGCAGAACTATCACCTCATCGCCCTGCGGGCCTTCCTGAAATACCTCTCCAAGCGCGACATCGAGACGATGGCCGCCGAGAAGATCGAGCTCGCCAAACAGCCGGACCGCCACGTCGATTTCATGGAGCCGAAGGAGATCGGGAAGCTGCTCGACGCCCCGCTCAAGGCTCAGGGACCCGAGATCGTACGCCTGCGCGACCGCGCGGCGCTGGAACTTCTCTGGTCGACGGGCCTGCGCGTCTCTGAACTCTGTTCGTTGAAGCTCGAAGACATCAATTTCAACCGCAACGAATTCTCGGTCCGGGGGAAAGGTTCCAAGTGGCGCGTCGTCTTCTTCTCCGATGACGCCAAGGCATGGGTCAAGAAGTATCTGGAGGCGCGCAAGGACATGAGCCCGATGCTCTTCGTGAGCCACGACCGCGCCGCGCACGGACGCGACAGCATGAGCGGCCTGACCCCGCGGACGGTCCAGCGCCTGGTGACGCACTACGCCAAGATCGCCGGCATCGCCAAGCGCGTCTCGCCGCATACGCTCCGTCACTCTTTCGCCACCGACCTGCTGATGAACGGCGCGGATCTCCGTTCGGTGCAGTCGCTTCTCGGCCACGCCTCGGTGACGACGACCCAGATCTACACGCACATCACGGATTCGCACCTGCAGGAGGTCTACAAGGCCTTCCATGACAAGAAGAAACCTGAAAAGTGATATACTGGAGACATATGCAGGATCAGCTCATCATCGACTGGATCGCGCTCGCGCCGCCTGCCGCGGTCTTCGTCATGTGCCTCGGGGCGACCGCCGCGATAACGGACATCGTCATCATCAACAAGGGCGCGAAGGCGAATCTCGCCTGGACGCTCCTCGCCCTCGCCTTCGCGTGCTTCGGCGTCGCGGAGGGCGACCGCGTCATCGCCGCTCTTGGCCTGCCGAACCTCAGCGCCGCCCGCGACGGACTCAAGACCTTCGCCGCGATGTCCGCGCTGGTCGGCACGCTCTATGGACGCGCGCTCTTCAAGGGGCTCTTGAAGTGATATGGCCGGTTCCGTCCTCGACGCCTTCAACCTGATCGGGGAACTTTCCGGCGATCCTATTTTCGCCGAGAGGACGCGCATCCGCGCGGAGGAGATCCTGATCGGCACGACGCCCCGCAAGGACGCCGGACTCGCCACGGCGTATCAGGCCGCGGAGCATGAATTGCTGACGCGTTCGAAAGGCGCGCTTCGTCTCGACGACGTGCGTTCCAGAGCCGCCACCCTGCTCGCGAACGCCGAACCGGAATACCAGGGCTTCCGCCTGTTCTTCCTGGCGCCGGAGCCTCAGCTCATGGCCCTCGCCTCCGCCTTGCTCGTCGCCTACTCCGATCGCGGAAGGCTGTTTTTCGGTCCTGGGGCGGTGTCGGTGATATTGGGAAAGTGCCTCGCGGGGACGCCGTGGAAAGAGGTGAAGGCGAGCGTCGCGAGCGGCTTCGCCTACGACCCTGTCCGCATGCGCTCATCGGCGGAATGCGGCGCGATTCTCGGCGCATTCTTCGAATGCTGGCACGAGACGGTCGCAACGGCGCTGGGAGCCGATACCGCGCGGAGGCTTTTCGAGCTCGCCTACCGCGACGTAGAACGTTCGTACGGATTCCTGCCGATGGCGAAGAACCTGCTGGCGCTTACGCCGCGCGCGGTCCTGTGGGCCGACAAGGTCAAGCGTCTCCACGAACTCGAATCCGAGACCGACATCCAGGCCCGCGGACTCCGTGCCGCAGACGCCGATCTCCAGCGGCAGGCCGAGCGTCTCCAGCAGACGGTCACCGAGCTGGAGGAGACGCGCCGCCGGCTCGAAATCACCGCCCACGCGCGCTCGGAATTCATCGACGTCGTCTCGCACCAATTCCGCACGCCGCTCTCCTCGATCCGATGGAACGGAGAGCTCTTGGCGGACGCGCTCGCCGAGAAGAAGATCGATCCGCAGTTCGCCGATGCCGTCGAGACGGTCCGCCTGCGCAGCGTCTATCTTATCGAGACGCTCGAGCGCGTCTTCGCCACGCTCGACATCGAGACGAACAAGCTCGTGATCGACGCGAAGCCCGCGTTCCTTTGGGAGATCGTGCAGGACGCCTATAGCCAGTACGAGAAGGATATCAAGCGCAACGGCATCAAATGGAAGTTCGAGCGCCCGAAGGAACAGCCGCGCCAAGTGGTCATCGACAAGGCCAAGATAGCGACCGCGCTCAAGATCGTCCTCGGCAACGCCGTGGCCTACGGCAAGAAGGGCGGCAACATCACGGCGAGCGTCGGCGACGAGCGCATCGACGGCCAGGAATACCAGGTCTGCACGATCAAGGACGACGGCCTCGGCATCCCGAAGGACGATATGGAACGGATCTTCGAGAAGTTCTTCCGCTCCCAGCCGTCGGTGCTGGCGGTCGCCGACGGCACGGGCCTCGGCATGTTCATCCTGAAGAATTTCGTCGAGGCGCACCGGGGCAAGGTCTGGATCCAGAGCGCAGGTAATGGCAAGGGCACGACGGTCGCGATCGCGCTGCCGGTGAAATGAAAATGGATTTCGCTATCGTTGACACAGCTCGATGGAACTGATATCCTCCTTCCGTTCCCAGCGTCCGGGTATACAATGTACCTGCACGTCCCCGTAGCTCAGCCGGATAGAGCGGCGGACTTCTAAGCCGCGGGTCGCAGGTTCGACTCCTGCCGGGGACGCCAGCATGGCGGCCATCGTTCAATGGTAGGACAGCGGATTGTGGTTCCGCGAACGAGGGTTCAATTCCCTCTGGCCGCCCCATGAGCAAAGCACCCGAAAGGGTGTTTTTCTCTTTCTTGAACTGTTACCATATCCGCATGCCTGAATTCCTGGATGTATTCCTGCATCTCGACGATGCCCTCGGCGCGGCCATCGCGGCTTACGGCACATGGATCTATGCGGCGATGTTCGCCGTCGTCTTCTGCGAGACTGGACTCGTCGTCACGCCGTTCCTGCCGGGCGATTCGCTGCTGTTCGCCGCCGGCTCGTTCGCCGCCGCCGGCGCCCTGGACCCGGTCGTCTTGGCCGGCCTGCTTTTCGCCGCCGCCGTGCTCGGCGACGCGCTCAACTATCGCGTCGGCCGCAAGATCGGCGCGCGTGCCGAAAACGGCAAGCTCCTGGGGTTGTCGATCAGGAAGGAACATATCGAGAAGACCGAACGCTATTACGAGAAATACGGCGCCAAGACGATCGTGCTCGCGCGCTTCATGCCCATCGTGCGGACTTTCGCGCCGTTCGTCGCCGGCCTCGGCGCGATGCCATACGCGGTCTTCGCTCGCTATAACGTGATCGGCGCGGCGCTGTGGGTCGGAATCTTCGTTTTCGGCGGATATTTCTTCGGCAATATCTCCGTCGTCAAGGAAAATTTCGAGCTCGTCATCCTGGCCATCGTCTTCGTCTCTCTCCTGCCGCCCGTCGTCGGATATCTCCGCGAGAGCCGCGTCATCAAGACCTGACGCCGGCCTTTTCATGTCCCATCAAAAAGACCCGCGATCATTTCGCGGGTCGGGCTGGGTGCGCGGCGCGGAGCCGCATCACGATCGGGTCGCGCATGCCGAGGCGGCCAGCCTCGTCGAGCAGGGCGCGGATCTCCTTGCGGGCGCAGCGGATGCGGTTCACGAGTTCGGCGGGCTTCTCCGGCTCCTTTTCGCCATTGAGCTCGTCGACGGCCGTCCTGAGCGCGTCCGACTGTCGGGCGAGCTCGCTCCGGATCCATTCGCACGCGGTGACGTCGTTATTCATGCTTCCTCCCTGAATGAACCGAACGCATCCTACCTCTCCACGCGCGGATCGCGCAAGAAAAAAGACGCCGATGGGCGTCTTCAGGCGAGGGTCTCGCGGAGGTCTTCCTGCACCTCGTAGTGCAGCTTGATGTCTTCGGCGACCTTGCGGAGCTTGTCGAGCTCCTCGAGATTCTGGGTATCGCTGACCTTCTTGATCGCGCCACGGATGAGCTTGATGGTCGCGTCGGAGTCCGGGCGTCCGGCGGCCCTGGTCTCGAGGTTCTTGAGCTGGGCGAGGATGCGCTCGTGCTCCGAGGCGAAGGTCCGTCCCGCCACTTTGTGCTTGAGCTTGTTGAGCATGGGCTGGGCGTCGGAACCGACGATGCGGGACGCCTGCATCAGCAGGACGCCCGGCAGCATCGCCAGGTAGACGATCCAGCCGAGCAGGAAGTGAGGGATCGACCCGAACGGGTTCGCGTAGAAGGTTTCCTTTTGCCAGTCCCTCTGCTCGGCGCGGTGCTTGGCGTAGCCGAGCAGGAAGAAGCCGGCCGCGAACACGCAGGAGACCGCGCTCCATAGGCTCAGGCCGAGCCAGAGCTTCGGAAGCCCGCGCGCGCGTTCGATCAGGGACCAGCGCCTCTTGGCCCCGCCGTCCCAGGCGGGACGTTCGCGGAACGCTTCCGGCACTTCCGGGAGCGCGGCGCGTTTGGCCGCCTCATCGGCGCCGAACAGCGTCGCCAGCCGCTCGGGATTGCCGATCGTGGCGACGGTCGGGCGCATGACGCAGGCGCGCTCGTTGTTCTTGCACGTGATCCACGCGCGGATGCCCAGGTCGTCGTCGCCGGCGATGAACATCGCCGACAAGGTCTTGGCACGGGCGCTGACGTCGGACTCTCCGACGGCGAGCATCCTCAGATCGGCGGCCAACTTACGGAGGGAAGCGTCCTCGATGCTCTCCGCCGGCATGCGGCCGGCCAGGACCTCATCGAAGCGCACCTGACGCGGGTCGAGCTTCCGCTCCGCGTACCAGGCGTCGTACACGCGTACCTTCTCGCGATAGGCGGCGTGCTCGGAGGTCTCGGATGCGGCGACGTGCATGACGAGGAGGGCGATGCCGGCGACGACGATCGTGCAGGCAAGCGCGAAAAAGGCATACAACCAGAACGCTTTCGGCTTCATGCGTATCTCCTTTGGAAGGAACCGAGCGCCAGCCTATCACGATTTTCCGCCCGCGTCAATACGGCATGCTATACTCGCGGTACCTATGCGTTACTGGCTGATGAAATCCGAACCCGAGGCGTTCTCCATCGACGATCTCAAGCGCCTGAAGCGGGACGCGTGGAGCGGCGTGCGCAACTACCAGGCGCGCAACTTCATGAAGGCGATGGGGGTCGGGGACCTTGCCTTCTTCCATCACTCCAGCACGGCGCCCCCAGGTATCGTCGGCGTCGCCAGGATCGTCGCGCTCGCGCATCCTGACGCGACGCAGTTCGATCGGAAGAGTCCCTACTACGATCCGAAAGCGACGAAGACAAAACCGATCTGGGAATGCGTCGACGTGGCGTTCGTGAAGAAATTCCCACGCCTCATCCCGCTGGACGAGCTCCGCGGCATGAAGGCGCTGAAAGGCATGGTCCTGCTCCAGCGCGGGTCGAGGCTGTCCGTCCAGCCGGTGACGAAAGCGGAATTCGATGCTATTATCAGGCTTTCAAGCATATGAGCGCATACGACGAAGCATCATTGGAACTTCACGCGAAATACGGCGGAAAGCTGGAAGTGAAAGGCGTCGTGCCGATTGACGACCGCGAAACCCTTTCGGTCGTCTACACGCCGGGCGTGGCCGCGCCGTGCCTGGCCATCGCCAAGGATCCGTCGCTTGCGCGGAAGCTCACCATCAAGGGCCGGAGCGTCGCCGTCGTGACGGACGGCACGGCCGTGCTCGGTCTCGGCGACATCGGCCCTCTGGCCGCCATGCCCGTGATGGAAGGCAAGGCCATGCTCTTCAAGGAATTCGCCGGCATCGACGCCTTCCCGATCGCGCTGGCCACCAAGGACGTCGATGAGATCGTCGCGACCGTGAAAAATATCGCGCCGGGCTTCGGCGGCATCAACCTCGAGGACATCTCAGCGCCGCGATGTTTCGAGATCGAGCGTCGGCTCACGGAAGAACTCGACATTCCCGTCTTCCACGACGACCAGCACGGCACGGCCATCGTCGTGCTGGCGGG
>JBBTWH010000024.1:54119-56351 GCA_038062835.1 Patescibacteria group bacterium
CGTCCTCATCGGGCTCTCGAAAGCCGGAGTCGTAACCAAGGAAATGGTCGCTTCGATGGCGCCTGGCCCGATCGTCTTCGCTATGGCCAATCCCGACCCAGAAATCATGCCCGATGACGCTAAGGCCGCCGGCGCCTACGTCGTCGCCACCGGCCGTTCCGATTTCCCCAACCAGATCAACAATCTGCTCGCGTTCCCGGGCGTCTTCCGCGGCATCTTAGACGCTGGCGCGACGCGCGTGACCGAGAAGATGAAGCTATCCGCCGCCGTCGCTCTCGCCGCGCTCGTTACGGAACCGACGACCGAACGCATAATTCCGGACGCGCTCGACAGGGGCGCGACCGCGGCCGTCGCCGAAGCGGTTTCACGCGCCGCGCGGGAATGATGTAGAATGGAGGCGAAAGTCCACGCATGAAACGCGCGCACGTCATCGCCATCCTTCTCGTTCTCGCCGTGTCCGCGGCCATCGCCATCGCCATCGGTTATCGTCCGGTATCGTCGCTTCTGGGATTGGCGTACGCGGATGCCCCGTCGGGCGAGGCGATACGTTGCGATTACGAAGGTCGGACGTACGCCCTGCGCGAACAACGCCGCGCCGAAGACGGCTGCAACGTCTGCGCCTGCGGCGAGAACGGCTGGTCTTGCACCAAGATCGCCTGCATGGCGGGCGGAGCGGGCTCAGGTACCATCGCCGGGACGCTTTCGTATCCGAGCGAGTCCTTGCCAGCTCAGCGCGTCTGCGCCGTCAGCCTCAAGGACGACAAAGAATACTGTCAGCAGACGAAGCAGGGCGAGACTTCCTATGCCATCTCGGCGCCGGCCGGAGACTTCTGGGTCTACGCCGCGCGTTCAGCCGACGAATCCGGCAAGCGCGCATACTTCTCCGAGTCCGTCATCTGCGGACTGAAGGCCGAGTGCACGGACCATACCCCAGTCACGGTCGCGCTCGAAGCCGGCAAGATAGCCCGGGCCGATCCACAGGATTGGTACGCCGCCGGACAGATCGACCTGATTTCCGTCACGCCGTCGAGATACGAGTACGACACCCACAACTACTATCCGAAATCCGCCTTGCAGCTGCGTGCGCGCGGACTCGCCAAGGTCGAGTTTTTCGCCACGCCCTACCCGCCCTCTGCCGGCACTGAGTACGCGTCTCTCGGCGAAGCGGCGTTCAGCAAGGAGGAACGCGGAATCCAGGTCTGGTCGCTGCCGGTCCCGTCTGGATTCCAGGCGATGGACCTGAGGGCCAAAGGCACGTCCGAGAACGGGGAATTCCTGATGAGCCGCGTCTTGCGGATCATCCGCCCCATCGAGACGGCATCGGCGAGCGGAACGGCGCGATGACGAAACCGCGGGTCTCAGGCCCGCGGTTTCGCGATTTCGGCGCGCACGTGCGCCAAGATCTCGGCTTCGGCCTCGCCGATCGATTTTCCCTTGATGAGGCAGACGGCGTGCGTGCGTCCGCCCTCGCCGTCCCACCTCGACGCGAGCGCGGCGGCTTCCCGCCGTATCTCGCTGCGGATGACGCAGCAGATCTCGCCGGACTCCTTCTCGTAGATCAAGACGACGGTCTCAGCGTCCTGGGACGAAAGGATGAGTTCGTCGATGACGTCTCCGAGCGAGGCTTCGCCCGCGCCCGCGAGCGCGAAGTCCTGCTTCGTCAGCACGCTTGATACGAGCTTCAGCGCGGAATCCGATTTCAGGCGGGCGAGCGCGCGGCCCCAGAGCCTGAGCGCGGAAATGGTCTTGGTGCGGTAGAGGCTTGAGACGATGACGTCGCGGCGCGCGCCGGCGGCGACGAGTTCGGACGCGGCCGCGAGCGTCTGCGGAGTGATGGCGCCGGAACGGAAGCTGCGCGTCTTCGAGACGATGCCGGTCAGGAGCGCGGTCGCGAGATCCGCGTCGACCGGGCGTCCGAGCTCGCGCACCAGGCGATAGACGACTTCGCTTGAGGCGGCGGCGGTCGCCTCGACGCAGTTGACCTGGCCGTACATCTCGTTGGCGGCGGAGTGGTCGATGTTGACGATGGGCGTGCGGAAGAAGAAATCCGCCGCGACGTCGCGGATGCCGCCGAGCGAGGCGGCGTCGGGCGTGTCGATCGTGATGATGGCGTCGTGGCGGTAGTCCGTCGTTCCGGTCTTCACCTGCGAGGCGTCGAGGCTGCCGTTCTTGGGCGTAAGGTAGATATGCAGGAAACCGTCTTTCGCTTCGTACGAAAGCTCGCCGATGCGG
>JBBTWH010000025.1:0-10431 GCA_038062835.1 Patescibacteria group bacterium
GGTGGACGTTGGTGGGATCGAACCACCGACCTCTGTCGTGTGAGGACAGCGCTCTGACCAGCTGAGCTAAACGTCCCTGGATTCAGGAGGAAAGTCCTACGCTGGACAAGCGTGCGTTCTTCGCTTATTATACACGCGTAGTGGCCACTCTAGCAGGCTTTTCTCCCTTAAGCAAGTCCGGTCCATGAGGCCCCCGAAGATCAACTTGCTCGATCCACGAACTGGCGTCGCCTCGTCGCGACGGCGTTTTTCGTTTTGGAAAGGCGCCCTGATCGGCATGGCGGCCCTCGTCGCGATCGTCCCCGTCCTGTTCTCCGTGGCCTCGGTGCGGCTCCTTTCGGCCGCTTCAGCCATCAACCCGTCCGGCGGAAGCGGCGAGAAGGTATCCATCATCGAACAAGTCCGCCGCCTGGTCGGCAACTCGGAGAAGCGTCTCCGCGGCGAAGAACGGGACCGCGTCAATATCCTCGTCCTCGGCGAAGGAGGCGAAGGGCACGACGGCCCGCACCTGACCGATACCATCTTCTTCGTGACCTTCAAGCCGTCGACCTCGCAGGTCGGCATCCTCTCCCTTCCCCGCGACCTGTGGATTCCCCTGCCGGACGGCGGTCAGGCCAAGATCAACTCCATCAACGCGAACGCGGAGAAGGCGGCGGCGCGTTCCGGCGGCGAAGCGGCGCGCCAGGCGATTTCCGCGGTCGTCGACCAGCCGATCGATTACTACGTCCGCGTCGACTTCTCGGCCTTCAAGACGCTCATCGACGACGTCGGCGGCGTGACCGTCAACATCGAGCGGACGTTCACCGATTTCGCCTACCCGACCGACGACGCGCTCTACAAGAAGGTCCATTTCGAGAAAGGCTGGCAGACCATGGACGGCGAAACGGCGCTGGAATACGTGCGTTCGCGCCATGGCAACGCCGGCGAGGGCTCTGATTTCATGCGCAGCCGCCGCCAGCAGAAGGTGATGCTCGCGCTGAAGGAGAAGCTCGTCTCGTTCGATACCCTGCTGAACCCGTCGCGCGTCGCCAGCGTGCTCGAGACCCTGCAGAGCCACGTCATCAGCGACATGGAGCTCTGGGAAATCGTGAAGCTGGCCAAGGCCATGCGCTCAGTCGACGCGTCCAAGCTCACGCACCGCGTCCTCGACGACAGCCCGCAGGGTCCGCTCTACGCCTCGACCATCACCGTCTCGAACGGCGACGCCTACGTCCTGCTCCCCCGCAAGAGCGACTGGAGCGAGATCCGCCGCATCACGTCGCGCATCCTCGAAACCCATCAGGATCCCGCGGCGGTCGCGGACGTATCGCGCCCCGCGCGCGTCGAGATCCAGAACGGCACTCAGCAGTCCGGCCTGGCGAAGAAGACGCAGGACCTGCTCACGAAAGTCGGATACGACATCGTGCGCATCGGCAACGCCCAGGACCGCACGCGCGAGCGGACCATCGTCTACGACCTGACCAACGGCAGCCTGCCCGAAGAACTCCAGACGCTTAAGAACATCCTCGGCGCCGAAGTGGGCCTGACGCTTCCTGGCTATCTTTCCTCCGGCGTCACCCCGACGAACATCGCGCTTTCCAACGGCCAGCAGCCGGCCTCCGCCGGCGCCGATTTCCTGGTCGTGCTGGGACAGAACGCATCGAATTGATATGCCGAAGAACATCGTCCTCCACACCACGCCGTCGGTCGCGCTCGTCGGCCGCAAGAACGTGGGTAAATCATCGCTCTTCAACCGCCTGATCGAAGCCAAGCAGGCCCTGGTTTCGGCCGTCCCGGGCACGACCCGCGACGTCGGAGTCGGCACCTCGCTCTGGCGCGGACAGCTGCTCACGCTGCTCGACACTGGCGGCCTCGATATCGTCAAGAAGGACGAGATCGAGCTGAACGTCCGCAAGCAGGCGCTTCGCGCCGCCAAGAAGGCGCACGTCATCGTCTTCGTCGGCGATGCCCAGACCGGCCCGCTCTCGACCGACGTCGTGCTGGCCAAGGAGCTCCGCAAGTCCGGCAAGCCGGTCGTGCTCGTCGTCAACAAGGCCGACAGCGCCTCGATGCGCCGCGAGACCGGCGACGAGTGGAAGAGGCTCGGCTTCGGCTCTCCGATCGCCGTCTCGGCCGCCACGGGCGGCGGCACGGGCGACATGCTCGACCGCGTCTTCGAGGTACTCAAGGACCAAGATCTTCCGCTCGAAAATATCGAGCCAATGGCCACGATCGCCATGCTCGGACGCCCGAACGTCGGCAAATCGTCGCTGCTCAACGCCCTGATCGGCGAGGAGCGCGTCATCGTCTCGGAAGTCCCACACACCACCCGCGAACCCCAGGACACGCTCCTGTTCTACGACGACAAGCCGATCCTCGTCGTCGACACCGCCGGCATCCGCAAGCGCGCGCACATCGGGGAGGGCCTGGAATCAGCCAGCGTCGAGAAGAGCCTCATCGCCATCAAGCGCGCCGACGTCGTCTTCCTGGTGCTCGACGTCGCCGCCGGCATCGGTGCCCAGGACCAGCACCTGGCGGGATTGGCCATCGAATCCGGCAAGGGCATCGTGCTCGTCGTCAACAAGTGGGACACGCTCACCGCCAAGTCCACCAAGACCGGCGACGAGATGCGCGCCGACATCCTGGCCGAACTCCCTTTCCTGACCTGGGCGCCCTTCGCCTTCGTCTCCGCCAAGACCGGTACGCGCGTCCACACGCTGCTCGACATCGCTCTCAAGGTGAAAGCCAGCCGCGAGCGCGTCATCACGGAAGACGAGCTCGAGGATTTCAACGCGAAGGTCGTGAAGCCCTACCTGGCATCCCGCATCTCGCACAACAAGACGCTGATGGGCATCAAGCGGAAGCACGCCTTCTCCTACGGCATCCGCCAGACGCACCAGGCCCCGCCGAAGTTCATGATGGTCGTGAAGGACAAGAACTTCACCGACCCGAGCCTGACGCGCTTCGTCGAGAACCGCCTCCGCGAATACTTCGACCTGGTGGGCACGCCGGTGACCGTCAGCTACCGCGAGATCGAGAAATAGCCGCCGCCGTCAAAACACCCGCTCCTTTGGCGGGTGTTTTTTGAATGGGTACGTATCCCCTTTTGCCGCCAGCGAAGCGGGATACGTACCCTTTCGTTTACAGTGACATGCCCTTGATCCGGGGAAGCTTGATCGAAAAGGTCGTGCCTTCGTTTTTCGAAGAGACGAACCAGAGTTTGCCGCCGAGCAGGCGCACGTACTCCCGGGCGATGAACAGTCCGAGGCCGGCGCCGACCATGTCGACGGGCACGTTCTGTCCTCGGAAGAATTTCGTGAAGATGAGCGCCTGCTGTTCCGTCGGGATGCCGATGCCCAGGTCGGAAACGGCGATCACGAGCTCCGTGCGGCTCGCCGTCGTTTCGATGCGCACCTCGCCGCCCTCGCGGCTGTACTGAACGGCGTTGTCGAGGAGTTCGGCCAGCGCCAGGCTGAACAGCCTGGAATCGGTGTCGATCGTTTCGTTTTCGTCGAGCTCGGGCAGACGAAGCTTGATGTCGCGCTCAGCGGCGATCGAGATGACGCGCTCGGCGGCCAGCCGGATCGACTCCATGATCTTCGCCGGCTTGAATTTCGGAACGATCATCTTCTGATCCACCTGCGAGACCTCGATCAGCCGCTCGGTCAGCTTGTGCGTGTCGCGGATCGAACGGTGGGCGTTCCGGATCGCTTCGCGGACCTCGGGCGTCTTGGAGGACTCAAGCGCCAGTTCCAGGTTCCAGAGCGCCTTGTTGATCGGCGTGCGGAACTGGTGCGAGGCATAGGCGAAATCGGTGCGCATGATGTGCGCCTCCTTGTCCTTGCTGACGTCGCGGAAGACGATGATGACGCCTGTCACGCGGCCGCCGGCGTCGAAAATCGGGGCGGCGCTGTCGCCGATCGGGATCTCGCGGCCGTCGCGCGCCAGGAGCAGGGTGTTGTTGGCCATCTCCTTGGCCTCGCCGAACAGCATCGCTTCCTCGATGAAGGCCAGGTTTTCCTTGCGGTCCCGCTCGCGGATGAAGCGGATGCGGTCGCGAAATTGCTTGCCGAGGACTTCATCCTTGGACCAACCCGTGAGCCGGGCCGCCGATGCGTTCCAGAGCGTGATGTTCCAGTAGCGGTCGATGGCGATGACGCCGTCGCCGATGCTGTCAAGGAACGTCGATTCTTTCTGATGCATGGAGTAGATCTCCGAGATCAGGCGCCAGATCAGCCAGGCCATGGCGACGTTCGCCAGGAAAATCGCCAGATAGACGATCGCGATCAGCCTGAGCTGGCGGTCGCGAAACGCGGTTTCCGCCGTCGGAGGCTCTTGGGCGATCCAGACGCCCCAGCCGAGTCCGGGCACCGGCGCATAGGCCGCGCTGCGTTTCTCGCCGTCGGCGTCGACGTACGCTTCGAGGAAACCCTGCTCGCCCCGCAAGACGCGCTTGGCCGGTTCAACATCCGAGAGGCGGGCATGCGCGTCCACCAGCTTTTGGTCTGCGCTGACGATGACCTGGCCTTGGCGGTCGATAACGGTCGGGGAGGCCGGCTCGCTTCCGAGTCCGCGGAGCGCCAGCTGGTACAGCGGTTCGAGGCTTACGCCCGCGGCGACGAAGCCTGAGAACCGGCCGTCGGCGTCGAAGAACGGCACTGCGATGGCGATCGTCGGCTGGATGTTGACGAGCGACGTAATGGCGTCAGAGACCGCCGGCCGGCGCGTGGCGACGATCTGCTTGTAGTACGCGCGCCCGCTCAGGTCGAATCCGCCGACATATCGTTCTTTCTCGGTCTTGGCGCTCGGATCGAAGACGAGGACGGCCTTGCCCTGCGCGTCACCCACCGAGGCCGCGAAAAAGGCCGGGGTCTTTTCGACCATGTTGGTGAGCAGCGAGCGCATGCCCTCGGGCGTCAACGGACGGGAGGCGGCCTCGTTCGCCGCCACCTCGACGGCGGCTCGGGCGGAATCGACGTAAATCGAGACAGCCTGCGCCAAGGCGCTGGCGAACTGGTTATCGCGGTCGATGACGGTCTGGCGGCGGACTTTTTCACGCGCGGCCAGCTCCTGCCACAGCCGGCCGAAGCTGAAAATCGTCACGGTGGCGACGGGAAGCAGGATGACGAGGAACACGAAAATCTTCAGCGCCAGGGCTTTGCCGCGCCGGCGATAGAGCATATCCAAAAGGTTCTTGCCCTGGGTCATGCGGATATTTTACCAGATACGTCCGTTAAAGACATGTCGTCCTCTTTCGGGTAAAATGAACGAGGTATGCATCTCATCGCGGGCCTCGGCAACCCCGGAGCGAAATACGAGAAGACGCGGCACAACCTCGGTTTCCGCGTCATCGACCTGCTGGCCAAGCGCTGGGAGGTCGAGCGTTACGATTCCCGTTTCGACGGGGAGGTCGGCAAGGGGCGCCCGCATGGCAAGCACGTCCTGCTCCTGAAACCGCAGACGTTCATGAACCTTTCGGGCACCTCGATCGCGGCCTGCGCGCGCTTCCATAAGATCGCGCCGGAACATGTCTGGGCCATCCACGACGACCTTGACCTTCCGCTCGGCCATCTGCGCATCCGCCTGGAAGGCTCGTCGGGCGGCCACAACGGCGTGCAGTCCATCATCGAGCGCCTGGGCACGCCGAAGTTCCCGCGCTTCCGCATCGGCGTCGGTCGGCCCGCTTCTCCCGTCCCGACCGAGGATTACGTCATCCAGCCGTTCGGCGCGGACGAGCGCGGGGCGGCGCAAGCCATGGTCGAACGGACGGCCGATGCCGTCGAGACGGCGCTCAAAGACGGCCTGACCCGCGCCATGAACCTCTTCAACACGTGACGAGAAATGAAACGACCTCCCGAGAATCGGGAGGTCGTGGTTTTTTCCTTTCTGAGACTAGCGGCGCTTCTGGATGAAGCGGTCGCCGAGCGTCGCGCCGAAGCGCAGACCCTGCGCCTGCTTATCCGTTTCGCGGAAGGCGAGGTGCTTGGAGACGATCTCCTTCATCCGCTCCGCCGTCGGGCCTGCGGCCTTCTGGGAACGCGGGTCCCAGATGATGCTGCAGCGCTTGTAGTTGGCGTCGAACTCCGCGCCCGGAAAGGCCTTCTTGAGCGCCTTGTGGACGTCGGCGATGACGACCGGGTACTGCTCCGAGGTCTGGACCGCGATCCGGCCGGTCTCCGGATGTGAGACGACCGCGACTGCGACCCTGAGAACCGCCTCCTTCTTCTTCAGGGCAGCCCAGAGGTGCTTCATCATGTTGGGATTCCGCGTCCTGAGGGTTATCCCTCGGGGTGCCGACTCGCCGCTCGCTTTCGCGAGAAGGAACACCTCGCCGTCGGGGTACGTCCCGTCCACGTAGGCATGCACCGCATCGCGGGCATGGTCGAAGACCTTGTGCTCCCTGGCCGAGAGATCGGCGCTGAGCTTCTGCCAGTAGCTGCCGCAGTCGACCTTGGTCAAGTAGGTGACCGGATCATCCTGCCCGAGGGACTCGGCTACGACCCTCACGAGCTGTCCGACGATCTCGGAAGCGCAGTCGGGCATGAGCGGGAGCGCCTTCGCGAAGTTCGGGATCAGCACCGTCTTGTAAAGATAGCCTCCCTCGCCGCCCGTCCTGTCGTGGGTCTTGGCCAGCGCCTGGCAGAGGGAAACGAGGGGCGGGAGGAGCACGCTTTCGACGATGGCGCCGGAAGCGTCGGACTTTCCGAGACCCATGCGGTCGGCGTAGGCCTCGGTCATCGACCGATGCCCACGCTTCCAATACATGCGATCGGCTTCGTCACCATCGATGTCGAAGTCGTTCGGACCGAGCGGACCGGCGCTCACCACCTCGATGGCGTCGATCGGGGCCTGACGGACGACCTGCATCTCCAGCGTCAGACGGCAGATTCTGTCGAAGTTCACGGACTCGGGATCGCGGACAAGGACCTTGATGTTCCCCATGATATCCTCCTTAAAAAGGTTGGGGTTGTACCGAGGCGGGATTGCCTCAGTGACTAGACATTTAAGCATAAATTAGCGGTTTTGTCAAGGGGAGGGGCGGGCCCTGCCTGCGGCCGCTCGCTGGCGCCGGGAGAGTTGTTCTTCACCTTTAGAACGGCGCTGCGCGAGCGGCCGCAGGCAGGACCCTTGCGTGGAGGGGGGTGGGGTTGGTATGGCACGGACCTATGGATATCCGACGTCTTACTCCTAGCGATCCGGCCTGGCCGGAAGCTTTCGCCCAGGCCGTTCCTTCGCCGGAACGGTTATTCGTGCGCGGCATCTTGCCGGACTGCCCCGGCATCGCCGTCGTGGGCACGCGGAAGATGTCGGCGTACGGACGGGCCTGCGTGGAACTGCTCGTGCCGGAAATCGTCCGGCTTGGACGGCCGGTCGTGAGCGGACTCGCGCTCGGCGTGGACGGCGTGGCGCACGAGGCGGCGCTCCGCGCGGGCGGCTATACCGTGGCGGTCATCGGCAGCGGCGCGGACGACGCCTCGATCTATCCGCGCGCGCACTTCGGATTGGCCAAGCGCATCATCGAGGCTGGCGGCGCCGTCATCAGTGAATACCCTTCGGGCGCGCCGGGACTGCCGCATCATTTCCCGGAACGGAACCGCCTCGTCGCCGCGCTCTCCTCGGCCGTGCTGCTCGTCGAAGCGCCGCGCAAGTCCGGCGCCATGATCACCGCGCGGCTGGCGCTCGAGATGGGGCGCGACGTCTGGGCCGTGCCGGGCGCCATCACGCATCCGAACTCCGAAGGCCCGAACGCCCTCATCCGCGACGGTGCCACCCCGATTTCCTGCGTCGACGATATCGCCCATGCCCTCGGCATGACGCCCCGCCAGGAGCGCCTGCCGATGCCGGATTCCCTGTCGCCGGACGAACGCGCGGCGCTCTCCGCGATCGCGGCCGGAAACGAGACGGCGGACGCGCTGGCGAAGGCGTTGGATCGCCCTGTCGCGGCCGTCTCCTGGCTCCTGACGGCCCTCGAACTTGCCGGCGCGATCCGGGCGGTTGGCGGGGGGCGGTATACCTTATATACTTGACGACACGACGCCCTTGCTGTTACCTTCCGCCTCGTTATGGCCAAGAAATCCACCGGCATCAAATTGATCATCGTCGAGTCGCCTACCAAGGCCAAGACGATCTCCAAATTCCTGGGCAAGGGCTACAAGGTCCTGTCCTCGTTCGGGCACGTCCGCGACCTGCCCACCTCGACGATGGGCATCGACATCGAGCACGGGTTCACGCCCAAATACGTCATCCCGAAGAAGGCGACGAAGGTCGTGGCCGAACTCCGTGCCGCCGCCAAGGCCGCCGACGAAATCTACTTCGCCACGGATGAAGACCGTGAAGGCGAGGCCATCTCCTGGCACCTGCGCGAGCTTTTGAAAGTGAAGGAGGGCAAGGTCAAGCGCATCACCTTCCACGAAATCACCAAGGAAGCCATCGAGCACGCGCTCAAGACGCCTCGCGACCTCGACCTCCGCATGGTCGATGCCCAGCAGGCCCGCCGCGTCCTCGACCGCCTAGTCGGCTACGAGCTCTCCCCTTTCCTCTGGCGCAAGGTCGCCCGCGGGCTTTCGGCCGGCCGCGTGCAATCCGTCGTCGTCCGCCTCATCGTCGAGCGCGAGCGCGAAGTCCTGGCCTTCAAGGCCGAGGAGTACTGGTCGATCGAAGCCGCCTTCGCCCCCCTTTCTGTCATCCCGAGCGAAGTCGAGGGATCTGTTTTCCAGGCCAAGCTCCACAGCAAGGATGGCGCGACGCTCGACAAGATGGCCATCGGTTCCGAGAAGGACGCCAAGGCGATCTTGAAGGCGCTCGACAAGGCGGCGTATGCCATCGAGACGGTCGACAAGAAGAAGACGAAGCGCAGCCCCGCCGCGCCGTTCACGACTTCCACGCTGCAACAGGACGGCAACAACAAACTGGGCTTCTCGGCCAAGCAGACGATGATGCTGGCCCAACAGCTCTACGAAGGCGTCGAGCTCGGCGAGGAAGGCTCCGTCGGTCTCATCACCTACATGCGTACCGACTCGGTGAACCTCGCCGAGAAGTTCCGCGAGGAGGCCGCCGAATTCATCAAGAAAGAACATCCGAACTCCGTCTCCGCCGAAGCCCGCGTCTACAAGACGAAATCCAAAGGCGCGCAGGAAGCGCACGAAGCCATCCGACCGACGAGCGCCTGGCGCACGCCGGAATCCGTGGCGCAGTACCTCGACGACCGCCAGAACAAGCTCTACGAGCTCGTCTGGCGCCGCGCCGTCGCTTCGCAAATGGCCGACGCCGAAATCGAGACGACCTCCGCGACCATCGCGACGGGTACGCCGTACCGCTTCCGAGCGACCGGCTCCATCGTGGCCTCGCCCGGCTTCATGAGCGTCTACCAGACGGACATGAAGGAGAACCTCCTGCCTCCCCTGAACGAAGGCGACGCGCTCGAGGCCAAGTCCATCGAGCCGAAGCAGCACTTCACGGAGCCCCCGCCGCGCTACTCGGAAGCCGCGCTGGTCAAGGCGCTGGAAGAACGCGGCATCGGCCGCCCGTCGACCTACGCGCCGACCATCTCGACCGTCGTCGACCGCGGCTACGTCGAGAAGGAGGAACGCCGCCTCAAGCCGACCGAGCTGGCCATCCTGGTCAACGACTTGCTGCTCGAGCACTTCGCAACGGTCGTCGACTACGACTTCACCGCCAAGATGGAAGACACCCTCGACGCCGTCGCCGAAGGCGCGGAAGAGTGGGTCCCGGTCATCAAGGCCTTCTACGGCCCGTTCCACGCGAACCTCGAGGTGAAGGAGAAGGAGCTCTCCAAGAAGGAGATCACCGAGACCGCCACCGACCAGGTCTGCGAGAAGTGCGGCAAGCCGATGATCATCAAGTTCGGCCGCTTCGGGAAGTTCTACGCCTGCTCCGGCTATCCGGAATGCAAGACGACCAAGCCCTTCGACGAGAAGGACAAGGCCGCGCAGGACGCCGCGCAGGAACAGGCCGTCGGCGAGGTCTGCGAGACCTGCGGTGCCCCGATGATGGTCAAGCGCGGACGCTTCGGCGCCTTCCTCTCCTGCTCGAAATATCCCGAGTGCAAGTACACGAAGCAGATCAAGAAGCTGACAGGTGCCAAGTGCCCGAAGTGCAAGGAAGGCGACGTCATCGAGAAGCGCTCCCGCAAAGGCCGCAACTTCTACGCCTGCTCGCGCTACCCCGACTGCGACTTCGCCATGTGGTCGAAACCGACCGGCGAGCTCTGCCCCAAGAGCGGCGACCTCCTGGTCTTCGCCAAAGACCACAAGATCGCCTGTTCGAACAAGGAGTGCGACTTCATCAAGGACGCGCCGCAAAAAGAGGAGTAGTCGGCGGGCGGAGCGACGCCCTTCCGCGAGCTGCGGAACTCGGCTTCCGCCGCCTTCGCGGCGGAACCGGCTCGCGCGTCAGCGCGCGCTCGCCTGCCTCAGACAGTCCTCGCTCGCT
>JBBTWH010000026.1:0-27350 GCA_038062835.1 Patescibacteria group bacterium
GTGGCGATCGGGCAGATGCGGCCGTAGTGCGTGCGGTGCACGTCGCGGACGTCGAAGCCGGCGCGCTCGCGGGAGAGGCCGCCGGGGCCCATGGCGGAGAGGCGGCGCTTGTGCTCGAGCTCGGCCAGCGGATTGGTCTGGTCCATGAACTGCGAAAGCTGCGAGCTCATGAAGAATTCGCGGATGACGCCGATGACCGGGCGCGCGTTGATGAGCTTCGACGGCGTCAGCAGGGTGATGTCCATCGTGGACATGCGGTCCTTGATGATGCGCTCCATGCGGGCGAGGCCGACGCGGAGGCGGTTCTGCACCAATTCGCCGACCGCGCGGACGCGGCGGTTGCCGAGGTGGTCGACGTCGTCGGAGTCCTCCTGGGTGTTGTTCAGGCGGATGATCTCGCGGACGATCTCGACGATGTCCTCCTTCTTGAGGATGCGGTGCTCGGGCTTCTCGATCTCGTCCTTGGTGACCTTCTTGGCGAAGCGCTGGGCGAACTTGTAGCGGCCCACGCGGTGGAGGTCGTAGCGGTCGAAGTTGAAGAACATCGAGTGGATGAGCGAGCGGGCGTTGTCGGTGGTGGCCATGTCGCCCGGGCGGATGCGCTTGTAGACCTCGCGCAGGCCGTCCTCCTCGTTCTTGGCGTCGTCCTTGCCGAGCGTCGCCTCGATGTACTTGTGGTTCGGGTGGTTGTCGATGTCGGCGAAGAGCGGAACGATATCCTCGTCCGTCGGGTAGCCGAAGGCGCGCATCAGGGCCGTGACGGCCACGCGGCGCTTGCGGTCGATCTTCACCCAGATGACGTCGTTCGCGTCGGTCTCAAGCTCGAGCCAGGCGCCGCGGTTGGGGATGATCTTGGCGCCGAAATACTTGCGGCCGCGGACGGCCTCGTGCGTGAAGAACACGCCGGCCGAACGCACGAGCTGGGAAACGACGACGCGCTCAATGCCGTTGATGATGTAGGTGCCGCGTTCGGTCATGACCGGGAAGTCGCCGAGGAAGATTTCCTGTTCGCGGGGCGATTCCGTGGGATTACGCTTGTTGACTAGGCGCGTCTTCACGCGCAGCGACGCCTCATACGTGAGGTTCTTGGCCATCGACGTCTTCTCGTCGAACTTCGGTTCATCCAGGTAGTAGTCGAGGAACGTGAGCTCGAGGTCGCGTCCGATGAAGTCCTTGACCGGGGAGACTTCGTCGAACAATTCTCGCAGGCCTTCCTTGAAGAGCCAGGCGTACGAATCCTTCTGGACTTCGATCAGGTCGGGAAGCTCGAAGACTTCCTTCAGTTTCGAAAACGAGACGCGTTCCCTCGTCTTCGGCTGAGTGCGCTTGATCTGCATAACAGAAAAAAGGGGGTGAATAAGGTTTTCCCCTTCCTTCCTCGTGGACAGTTCAGCCGATGAGGTCGGACAGTGGCTCATCGCCGCCGCGATTCCTGCCTACCGACGCAAAAAAGAAAAAGCCCGCCCCTTTCCCCGGGGCGAGGATTTTCGCTAATTGGTGCGGGAAACAGTGAGCACGACGTTGATTTCAAACGGAGCATAACATCGGGTTTATCCCCTGTCAAGGGAAAATGGCGAACGTGTCAAGGGGGTGTAAAAACGGCGAAAGATAGCCAAAAGCCGAAAACTTTACACAGGGTCGCGTCCGAATCGTGCCCGACTTTTTTTTCAGTCGCTTTATGTCAACTGAGACCTCATCCGTAGAATTATGCCAGATTTAGATGACAGTAATTAAGCTTAAATATGGGTATTTAGCCCCATATTTGACAAGGACTATTGACAAAAGCTTTGGGGGGTGCTATGCTACCCGGTCAGAATCAAGAACCCCCGGCCTTCGGCAGGACAAGCTTCTTCCGAGAGAAATGGGTGGTCCGTCCCTGTGGGCCTTCGGGCGAAACGGGGACACGGACGACGCGTTGCGTGGATTTCCGGCTCCGGCTGGAAGCCCTCACGATGCCCGTTCGCGGAACGCGTCGCTTAGGCGAATCGCGGACCATGACCCCCAGTTCCTTCGGAAGAATGACGACCTGATCTTCCCATGAACGACTTGGAGGAGTGCACTCTGCCAACGCCCTTACCGGCTGCGGCGGACGAGTCCGTCTCTCAGGAACCATCCGGCTTCGGCTGGATAATTCCTAAGAACCGATTCGCTAGGCGTCCTGCTTCGGCAGGTCACGCTACCTAACGCCTCCAAATCGTTCCTGGGAAGATCTTTCGTTCTGAAGAGAAAGGAGACCCATGATCTTTTACAACTAGCTTCGTTCGAACCGGTCCAGCGTCGCCATTCCGGCACGCGGACGCAAAGGCGCCGGCCTCGCCGGCCACATACAAGGAGACCGTGATGAGAAACCAGCCCCGTAACAAGCCGTCCGCCCGCTATAACGAGACGATCATCGAAGGATGGTTCGACGTCTGTCACCTGGACACCTGGGACAACGGTCCCAGCCTGGTCATGCGCCTGGACCCACACGAGCGGAGTGCGATGGTGCAGACGTTCCGGACCGCCCTGCCGGACATCGACGTCACCATGAAGCGCGTACTGAAGTGCATCGAGTTCGGTCGCGCCACCGACCAGCGCACCCGCCACCGACAGGGCATCGAGATCGATATCGAGCTCAAGCGCGAGGATGGGGGGATCTTCATCCTCATGCACCTCACGACGCTCAAACTCGACAACGGCAATCCGCGCCATGTAGTGCCGCTCCGCGACAAGGAGGGTAAGTACGTGATGGAGGGCGGGAAACAGGTGGTGGAGGCGGCTGCGCTGACCTTCGAGCGGTTCTTCCCGGAGAACAGCCTGCAGAAGCTGTGCGACACCTCCGAGGACCTGTTGGCCTCCATGCTGCTGCGGCGGATCCGGCGCACCCTCCGGGCCCGCGGGGACCGAAAGACGTTCGGACAGCTGCAGCGCTCGCTCGAGTTCTTCCTCGAGACCAGCGAGGAGAACAAGCCGGAAAGGCTGACCGCGAACGTCGGGGAGATCTCGGCGAACAAGGACGGCCAGGGTCGGAAGGAGCAGGGCCAGAAGAAGGGCAGGATCAAGGCCGAGAAGATCAAGATCTCCGCCGAGGAGAACGAGGTCGACCCGACCGACGAGACGGCCCGGAAGCTGACCCAAGCCCTGACCGGCATCGACCCCGGCGAGGGCGTCGAGCCCGAGACCGCCGAGGCGGCTCCCGCTCCGACCGCAAGGCCGAAGAAGGAGCGCCCCAAGGCGATCAAGCTCGGCTCGGTCGAGGCCGCCGAGGAGCTCTCCAAGCTCGCCGCCGTCATGGCACCGAACGGCTCGAACGGCCAGTAGTAGCCCAGTCACGCTCAGTACCGCCGCCCCTACGATTCTTGTAGGGGCGGCGTTTCACGTTTAGGAAGGAAACACGACGACGCCCCGGAAGGAACCCCTCCGCCCTTCGGGCACCTCCCCTTTAGCAAAAGGGAGGACGTCTAGTCGAATCCCACTCTTTGCTAAAGAGGGGGAAGGGGGTTCTCCGAATGCTCGTGCGGCCCCTTTCCCAGGCAGATTTTTGTGATACGATACGCCTGTCATTTCAGGCTTTCTTTCAGCATATGGGCAAACACCGGAGGAACGGGAACAATCAAGGAAACAGGAGCGATCATCGTAACGGCAAGAACGGAAGATCCCAGGACAGGGCGTATCGGCCTGAGCCGTTCGTGCTGAATCCGGAAACCCGACGCGGACTCTTCACGATCCTCCTGCTGATGTGCGCGCTGCTCTTCACGCTGGCGGCCTTCGGCATGGCCGGCATGATCGGCGGCTACCTGAACTCATTCGGCCACAAGCTGCTCGGACGGCTCTCGCCCCTCCTGCCCGCCTTCCTGCTCTTCGTGTCGATCGGCCGACTGCGCCGTGAATCCAAGGCCTTCGACGCCGCCGCCAAGTTCGGCGCCGCACTCTTCATCCTGACGGTCGGAGCGATGATCCACCTGGTGATGGCGCGGCCGGACGGCGTGGCCTTCGGCAAAGGTCTCGACGATGGCGGCGGCTACCTCGGCATGCTCATCAGCTATCTCTTAGAACAGGGCCTGGGCTTCTTGGGCGCCGCCATCGTCATCGGCGGCGGCATCCTCGCCTCGCTCCTCCTGATATTCAAGACGTCGCTCGAGAAGCTCGTCTTCCCGCACCGCGCGCTGATGGATTTCGTCCGCAAGCAGCCGGGCGATCAGGGCGGCACCATCGGTGCGCCGAACGGACCGCTGCCGGAGCGGGCCGAAGCGAAACCTGAGTTCGCTTCGAAGGACGTTAAGGGCGCCCTGGATCTCCCGATGGAAGCGCCCGTCATCGCCGGTGAGCACGTCTCCGCCGCGCCGAAGAAGGTCTGGCGGAAGGTCGCCCTGCCGCTGGATCTCCTGAACAACAAGGCGACCAAGCCGACCTCCGGCGACATCGGCCGCAACCAGCACGTCATCCAGAAGACGCTCGAGAACTTCGGCATCCCGAGCGAGATGGGCGAAGTCTCCGTCGGACCGACCGTCACGCAATTCACGCTGAAGCCGCATGACGGCGTGAAGCTCTCGCGCATCACGGGGCTGAACAACGACCTGGCGCTGGCGCTGGCCGCGCATCCGATCCGCATCGAGGCGCCGATTCCCGGCAAGTCGCTGGTCGGCATCGAGGTGCCGAACCAGGCCGTCGCCATCGTGAACCTGCGCGAGATCCTGGAATCGAACGAGTTCCGCTCTTCGCGCGCATCGCTGCGCATCGCGCTCGGCAAGGACGTGGCCGGCAAGCCCTGGCTCGCGGACCTCGCCAAGATGCCGCACATGCTCGTCGCCGGCTCGACCGGTTCGGGCAAGACGGTCTGCCTCAACTCCATCATCGTCTCGCTTCTCTATACCTACGGCCCCGACGAGCTGCGCTTCATCATGGTCGACCCGAAGCGCGTCGAGCTCACCTCCTACAACAACATCCCGCACCTGCTCGTCCCCGCCATCACCGACGTGGCCAAGACGCTCAACGCCCTCAAGTGGGCCATCGGCGAGATGGACCGCCGCTTCACGCAGCTCGCCCGCTACGGCAAGCGCGACATCGCTTCCTACAACGAAGCTGCCGACGAGAAGATGCCGTATCTCGTCATCGTCATCGACGAACTCGCAGATCTGATGGTCTCCTCCGCTTCCAACGAGGTCGAGACCTGCATCATCCGCCTCGCGCAGATGGCCCGCGCCGTCGGCATCCATCTCATCCTCGCCACCCAGCGTCCGTCGGTCGACGTCATCACCGGCCTCATCAAGGCGAACTTCAACGCGCGCATCGCCTTCGCCGTCGCCTCCGGCACCGACTCGCGCACCATCCTCGACTCGCTCGGTGCCGAGAAGCTCGTCGGCCGCGGCGACATGCTCTTCACCTCCGCCGAACTCTCCAAGCCGAAGCGCCTGCAAGGCACCTATATTTCCGACCTCGAGATCAAGAAGGTCGTGGACTTCATCAAGAGCAACTTCGACGCGCCGGACTACCGGCACGAGATCGTCGACCGCCTGGGTTCGACGTCCAACGGCGTGACCTTCAAGGACGGCGGCGGCCAGGACGAGCCGCTTCTCCAGGATGCGCAGGACGTCATCACGCGCTCAGGCAAGGCTTCGGCCTCGTTCCTCCAGCGCCGCATGCAGATCGGCTACGCCCGCGCCGCGCGCATCCTCGACCTGCTCGAAGAGAAGGGCGTCATCGGCCCGGGCAACGGCGCCAAGCCGCGCGAGATCCTCGTGCCGCACGAGGGCGCGGCCACCGATATCGACGACGAAAACGGCGGCGATGGCGAGATGCCGGAAGAGCGTGTACTCTAGTCCCGCTACGAACCCCTGAACCGACGGACCATGGTGGCATTCCAGCAGAAGTCTCTTGATGATCTCTCGATCGGCGAAGCGCTCCGTCTCGCGCGCGAGGAGCGCGGCGAATCCATAGAGGACGTCGAACGCCTGACGCACGTCGGCAAGAAGTTCGTGTACGCGCTCGAGGCCAACGATCTCGGCAAGCTGCCCGAGCCCGTCTATGCCAAGAAGTTCGTGAAGGCGCTGGCGAAGCATTACGGCATCGACCCCGAAGCCGCCTCCGACGCCCTCCAGAAGGAGATGGCCGTCTCCGTCGAGGCGCCCGCCGCGGGACGGCCGGTGAACTTCGTCGAGGGCCGAAGCCTCGTCGCCTCGCCCATCCTCTTCAAGTCCGCGGCGCTCGGCGCGGTGTTCCTGGCCATCATCGGCTACTTCGCCTACTCGGTGCACGCCATCCTGAAACCGCCGGCCGTGACGCTCTACTCGCCGCACGACGACCAGGTCTTCGCCGACAACCGCGTGGCGCTGGAAGGCCTGACGGAGCCGGAGGTCGACCTCTCGGTGAACGGCGAGCCGGTGCTGATCGAAGCGGACGGATCGTTCAAGGACATCCTGAACCTGCCCCCCGGCGTCTCGCACCTGCGCGTCATCGCCAAGAAGCGCCATTCGCGCGAGAAAGAAATCCTGCTGAAGGTGGTGGTCGAAGAGCCGAAGCCGACGGCATCCGCTACGACGACCGAACCCTGACAATGAAGCCCTCGCATCACCGTGAGGGTTTTTTGTTTTTTGTCGCCCAAGGGGTCCCACGCGCCCTGCAGGCGCTCTGGACGAACAGCACAAAGATGAAGCTATCCACAGATGTTTGCTTGCGCTGTTCGCCTTTTGTTCATCTACAATGTTGACATCGAAAGGCGGGGTGTGATTGGACAGCTCCGTCGGCTATAATTCATTCGTCATTCCATTCCACTCAGCATCTATGGCCAAAGCACCCGTGCAGGACGAGCGGTATAAAGCGACCGAAGAAGCCATCAGTCAGATTCGCAGCAAGTTCGGCGACGGTTCGATCATGCGTCTCGGCGACGCCAAGAAGATGCAGGTCGACTCCATCCCGACCGGCTGCCTTTCGCTCGACCTGGCGCTCGGCATCGGCGGCGTCCCTCGCGGGCGCGTCATCGAGATCTACGGACCGGAATCATCCGGTAAGACGACGCTCGCCCAGCACATCATCGCCGAAGTCCAGAAGATCGGCGGACTGGCCGCCTTCGTCGACGCCGAGCACGCGCTCGACCCGGCCTACGCCGAGAAGATCGGCGTAAAGATCAACGACATGCTGATCTCCCAGCCGGACACCGGCGAACAGGCGCTCGACATCGTCGAGACGCTCGTCCGTTCCGGCGCCGTCGATGTCATCGTGGTCGACTCCGTCGCCGCGCTCGTCCCGAAGGCGGAAATCGAAGGCGAGATGGGCGACTCCCACATGGGCCTCCAGGCGCGCCTGATGTCCCAAGCCCTCCGCAAGCTCACCGGCATCGTCTCCAAGACCAAGACCTGCGTCATCTTCATCAACCAGATCCGCATGAAGATCGGCGTCGTCTTCGGCAACCCGGAAACGACGACCGGCGGCACCGCCCTCAAGTTCTACGCCTCCCAGCGCATCGAGGTCCGCCGCTCGGCCCAGCTCAAGAAGGACGACAAGGTCATCGGCAACCAGGTCAACGTGAAGATCGTGAAGAACAAGGTGGCACCGCCCTTCCGCACCACCCAGTTCGAGATCATGTACAACGAAGGCATCTCGCTCTCGGGCGACATGCTCGACACCGGCGTGCTCCACGGCGTCATCAGCAAGAACGGCAACTCCTACGCCTTCGGCGAGCACAAGCTCGGCGTCGGCCGCGAGACCGCCAAGTCCTTCCTCCGCGAGAACCCCAAGCTCATGAAGCAGATCCGCGAGATCGTCATGAAGCAGGTGAGCGAAGGCAACGCCGCCGACCTCGCCGACGAGGCCGCCCACCGCGCGGCGGCGGAAGCGGCGACGGCCTAAGATACGATAAAACACCCGGCGCGTGCCGGGTGTTTTTCATTCGACGAGGCTGGCCTTCCGATGCCGCTTGGCGCGGCAACGGCAGCCCTTCGGAGCGATGTAATGGTCGAAGTATTCCTTACCGTAGTCGACGGTGAGCTCCTCCCCTGTCTTGATGTTCCGGCGCGCGATGTAGAATACGCGGCTCCCGACGATGCGGTCCTCGCAGTTCGGTCGGCAGGCGTGGTTCACGTAACGGGCGAGGTTGCGTCGCGTCGCGCCGTCGATGTTCACGTCCTTCTGGACCCCGAAGATATAGCGGTTCGAGCGGCGGTCGGCTTCCGCGTCATCGATGACCTTGCCGATGTATTCGATGATTTTCCGTCCCTTCCGGAACGACCGCAGCGAAAAGAGACCGAGACCATGCAGGCCCCGACGCACCGCGTATTTACGCTCGTCGTTCCGCTTTCCCATCAACTCAGGCCCAGGCCGCCAGGATGGCGCCTTGGATCAGGAGGGCGGTGAGCTGATAGGAGCCGTTGATGCAGATGAGTTCCATCTTCTTGTTCTCGAACAGCTTGCCTTGGAGGATGAGCGGCATCTGGAAACCGAGCCAGAGCCAGAAGCCGGTCTGGGCACCGTCCTGCCAGGTGACGGAGGCGGTGTAGTCGACGAAATGCGCGAGGACGTAGGCGGTGACGAAGGCGAGCGGGACCATCATCAGCATGGCGTTCATGCCGGCTTTCTTCTTCTCGGGCGTCATGACCATGTTCGGGTCCATGCCCATGGCCTTCATCCAAGGCTTGCCGAGGATCGGGCCGTACCAAAGGCCGCCGAGCACCATGTTGCTGGCCGTGGCGACAAGCACCGCGAACCAATTCACGTCGATGGGGGACACCATACGCTGGAGATGAATAACGAAAATCCGCTACCATCATAGCGGATTCCGGCCGTTTTTCCTATTGGTTGGCGCGCTCGACGTATTCACCCGTGTCGGTGTTGATGGAGAGCAGGTCGCCTTCCTTGATGAACATCGGCGCCTTGATGACGTAGCCAGTCTCGAGCGTGACGTCCTTGGTGATGTTGCCGGAGGAGTCGCCGCGGACGGCGTCGAAAGCCTCGGTGACCTTGAGGACCATCTTCTTGGGAAGGACGACGTTCAGGCAGTCGCCTTCGTAGAACCAGCCCATGATCTCAAGGCCTTCCTTGAGATAGTTCGCCTTCTCGGCGAGGATATCCTTCGAGATGGAGACTTCTTCGTAGGTGGAGTTGTCCATGAAGTGCCACTTCGAACCGTCGTTGTAGGTGTATTGAAGATTGCGGCGTTCCAGGTCGACGAACTCTACCTGCTCGGCGGCGCGGTAGGTGTTGTCGATGACTTTGCCGGAGCGGGCGTTCTTGAGACGGGTGCGGACGAACGAACCGCCCTTGCCGGGGTTCACGTGCTGGAACTCGACGACGATGTGGGGTTCGCCCTTGAACATCACGACGGATTCCTTGTTGATGTCGTTGACGGAGGCCATAGGAGGTCTTTAATTCCCGTGGAGCATACCCGAGACCGATATTTTTGGGAAGGGTCGCCGCATCTTGACGAGGGCGTGTTTTTTTGATAGGGTCCGCGTGCCTTCATGAAGGGAGGGCCGAATGATCAGAGTTCCGAAGAAGTCGCTGTTCCTGTGCGGTTGGGACGATACATATGCTCCCGAGATGGGGCCGGAAGTCTGTGCGCATCATGTCGCTGACGAGTCCGGCCGCGTGTTCCTCAACAACCCGCCTTTCATCCGATTCGAAGGCGAGGACGTGCTCGTGTACGACGGCGAGGCGATCCGCTTCGAAGAACAGATGGCGAACAACGAGTGTTGCTCTTTGATCGATTTCCGCCGTCACGAGATTCCGCTCATCGAAGACGGCGCGCTGATCTTCCTGCCGATGGGCGAGGAGCGGCTACCGGTCGCCGTCCTTGCCGCGCTCAAGATACCGTATCAGGACGTCCAACGGCTGAAACCGGAATCCGTCGTACGCATCGCCTACGTTCCGCGGCCCGAGGCCGATGAGATCATCCTGCGGCTGGCTGCCTATTTCTACCTCCACGGCTGGACTCTGATGGACAGTGACCCCGTGGGCGGCTCAGATATGCTCATCAGAGCCCTGCGTGGAACATGGCCTCAGGTCATGCTGTCGATAGTGCACTACTGTCTCTCCCGTGGGCCGTATGAGGACCTACTGCATGCGGAGGATCATTTCCGAAGGCTCGCTGAAGAGTTCCTGAACCAGCCGGCGAGCGCAGCCTCCATGAGGGCGGCGGCCGAAGTCCTGGCGAAAGCCGAGCGCGAGGATGTCCGCAATCGCGCCACTACCGAAAAAATCGTCAGCGACGTGATGCGGTATCACGAGAGCGGAGCGCTGTACGCTCCCATGAAGACCGTGAGCATCGAAGAGGCTTGTCTCTCCTTGCGCTCTTTCATCGAACGAAGCGGCTGAATGCCGCTTCTTTTTTATGCGAACATCGAATCGGCCGGAAATGCCTGGACGTTCCTGATGTCCTCCTCCCCCAGAAGCACCATGAGCAGGCGGTCGAAACCGAGCGCGATGCCGCCTGCTTCAGGCATTCCATCTTCCAAAGCGGCCAGGAAGTCCTCGTCGGGGCCGTAGTCGGTCCGTCCGAGCGACTTCCGGAGCGCGCGTTCCGTTTCCAGGCGCTTCCGCTGTTCCTTGGCGTCGTTCAGTTCCGTGAATGCGTTCGCCAGCTCGAGGCCGCCGATGTAGAGCTCGAACCGTTCGGCGTAGCGCGGGTCGCGGGCGGAGGCCTTGGAGAGCGCCGCCATCGAGACGGGGTAATCGTACAGGAAGGTCGGGCGCTCCATTCCGAGGTGCGGTTCGACGGCGTTCAGGAAGACCGAGAAGAAGGCGTCGTCCCAGGTAGCGCCTTCCGAAAGGCGGTGTCCGAGCTCAGCGGCCTTGGCACGCAGGATGCCCGCGTCGGAAAGCGCCGCGTCGAGATCGACGCCGGCGTATTTCTTCAGCGCGTCGCGGACCGTCAGGCGTTCCCAAGGTTTGGAGAGGTCGATTTCCTGACCGCGCCACCGAATGGTGGTCGCGGGCAAAAATGCACGGTCGCGCTTTTTTGCCACAGATTGGGCGACGTGGACGATGAGAGCTTCCGTCTCGTCCATGATGCCTGCGTAATCGGTTTCGGTGCGGTACCACTCGAGCATCGTGAACTCGGGACTGTGACGCCCTGCGAACGCCTCGCCGTTCCGGAAGCAGCGGGCGAGCTGGTAGATCTTGGGGAAGCCGGCGACGAGCAGCTTCTTCATCGCGTACTCCGGCGAGGTGATGAGGAAGGCCGGGTAGCGGTTGCCGAACGGATCGGCGACGGTCGTCTCGAAGGGGTCGAGATGCGGTTCCATGCCGGGCTCGGCGACGACGATCGGCGTCTCGACTTCCATGTACCCTTGCGCGTCGAAGAAGGAGCGCACGGCCGCGAGGGCCTTGGCGCGCGTCTGGAGGTTCTGGCGCAGATGCGCGCTCTCCTTCAATGTCTTCCAGCGGGGTTCCATATCCAGAAGTATACTCAAATCCCGGCCTGGTGCCGGGAATTGTTCCCTCCCCTTGATGCAAAGGGAGGTGCCCGAAGGGCGGAGGGGTTATCGACTCGGCAGGCAGAAGCTAACTCCCCCTGCCCCCTCTTGCTTCAAGAGGGGGATTTTTCTTACTTGATGACGAACGGCATCAGGGCGAGCACGCGGGCCTTCTTGATGGCGTTGGCCAGCTTGCGCTGGTGCCAGGCGCAGACGCCGGAGCGGCGGCGCGGGACGATCTTGGCGTAGGAGGAGGTGTAGCGGCGCAACAGCGTGGTGTCCTTGTAATCGATGACCTCAATCTGGTTCACGCAGAAGTTGCAGTGCCGTTCCTGCCCCAGTTGGGGTTTCTTTTGAGCCATATGTTTAGAACGGAATATCTTCGACTTTGATCTCCTCTTCAGCAGGGGCGGAAGCCATCGCGGGCACGTCGGCGGCCGGAGCGGCGGCCTTCGGAGCCCAGGAGGCGTTGGCCGCTCCCTGGCCCTGAGGGGCCTTGTCCAGCATGATCATGTTTTCGGCGACGATCTCGGTACGGTTCTTCTTCGCGCCGTCGGTCGCCTGCCACTCGCGCGTCTGGATCCTTCCTTCAACGAAGACCTTGCGGCCCTTGCCGAGGTACTGCTGGCAGATTTCCGCCAGCTTGCCCCAGGCGACGATGTTGTGGAATTCGACGCGTTCCTGCTTCTGGCCGCTCGCGTCCTTCCAGGTGCTGGAGGTCGCGACGCCGAAGGAGGAGACGGTCTGGCCGTTCGGCGTGGTCCGGGTCTCCGGATCACGCGTCAGGTTGCCGATCAGTTGCGCGCGGTTGAGGTTCATAGCCTTTAGACGATCTTACCTTCGAGAATCTTGTCGATGTTCTTCTCGACGTCGGCCATATCGACTTCGACTTTCTTGTCGGCCGGCTTGGCGGCTCCGGCGCCCTGGCGCTGGCGCGTCTCGCGCTCGGCGCGGTCGGTGCTCTCGCTGCGGCGCGGGGCGTCACGGTCGATCTCTTCCATGGCCTGGAGCTTGAAGACCGGCTTGGCCTTCTGTTCCTTGACCATGAGGCTGTGTCGCAGCACCTCGGAGTGGAGGCGCAGCATGTCGTTGACGGCCTTGATCTTCGCGGCCTCAAGGTCGAGGTCGACGAGGATGTAGTAGCCGTAGCGGACGTTCTCGACCGGATAGGTCAGCTTGATCTTGCCGACCATCTCGTTGCGGGAGATGGTGCAGCCAAGCTCCGTGAGCTGCTTGGTGATCGCGTCGATCACCGGAGTGAGCTCCGTCTCGGCATAGGTCGCCGGGATGATGTAGAGGAGTTCGTAGCGGGACATGTGATGAATAGAATTTCCCGAAACATGGGCTGGTTTCGATGGAAAGGCTTTATTTATGGGGCACGGCACCCTATTGGAAGCACCGGGACGATATCACGGGCCGAAAAAACGCGCAAGGAGCCGGGGTCCGATGGATAGGAGGCGGACCCGCTGGCGGCGTGTCCAAAAAAAGCGCCCATCGTATCAGGATGGGCGCTTACCGTTATCGCCGCCGGATCGGCCTCAAGAGATCTAACGCGGGACGAGCTGTCCGCCGATCCAGCCGCCCGCCGCGGCGTACGTGATGGCGGCGGCGGCCATGAGCGCGAGCGCGATGATGACCTTCGTGCGGGTCGAGACACGCGTCTTCGTGGCAATCTGCTGATTCTCCATACGATTAAGCGATGAATAATGGATCCCCTTCATTATAACGAATGCGTGCGTCATGGGAAAGGCCGAGAGACGCCACGACTCGTCATCGTCCCGAGCGGCGCTTGGATACGGTCGTGTGCGGCGAGTACGTTCAGGCTTTCGATTCTCCGACGATCTTGCGGATGTCCTCGGCGGTCACGACGGGCGTCGTCGTGCCGGCACCGAGCTTTTCCACCTTCTCGAGTTCGGCGGCGAGGTGCTCCAGCCTGGCGCTCGCTTCGACGGCCTCCGTTTCGCCGCCTAGCATGCTCTCGACGGATTTCAGGTGGCCGATCTCGTCCAGGACCTTGCGTCGATGCGCGGCGGCGGCATTCCTGCGGCTCGCGACGTCTTCGCCCGCGAAATAGGCCAGGGTGGCGGCGTGACGCGCCCCGTGCGACGCCTCGATCTTGACCCGCGCACCCGCTTCGTCGACCAGATCGATCGCGCGGTCCGGCAAGAAGCGCTGCGGCGCGAACTCCTTCGAGAGCTTGACGGCGCTTTCAAGCGCGGCGTCGTCATAGAGCACGCCGTGGAATTTTCCGTAGACGTCGCGGATGCCCTTCAGCAGCTTCAGCGTCTCTTCCTCGGACGGCTCGGGAACCAAGATCGGCTGGAAGCGGCGGTCAAGCGTCTCGTCCGGCTTGATGTACTGCCGATACTCGCCAGGCGTCGTCGCGCCGATCACGAGGAGCTCGCCGCGGGCCAGCGCCGGCTTGAGGATGTCCGCGACGTTCAGGGAGCCTTCGGCGCCCTTGGCCTGGGCCAGCATGTGGATCTCGTCGATGAACAGGATGATCTGCCGTTCGGATGCGGTGACTTCCGCGACCAGGCCACGGATACGATTCTCGAACTCGCCGCGGTACTTCGTATCGGAAATGAGGCCTGTCAGGTCGAGCGCGAGCAAGCGCTTGTGCTTCAAGGCGTCCGGCACTTCGCCGCGCGCGATGCGGACGGCCAACCCCTCCGTGATGGCGGTCTTTCCGACGCCCGGCTCGCCGAGCAGCAGCGGATTGTTCTTGGTCTTGCGCGAGAGGATCTCGATCGTCCTGGCGACTTCCTGATCGCGGCCGATCACCGCCTGCATCGCGCCGCCCCGCGCCGCCTCGGTCATGTCGCGCGTGAAATTCGCCAAAATACCTCCGGACGATCCTTTGCTTTTCGAGCGCTGGTAGAGGACGTAGGCGACGGCCAGGCCGGCGATCACCAGGATAGCGATGGTGTTCTGCATATGCCTGCAGTTTAACCCATTGACGGCGGTCTTCACAGCGGCAGAAAACGGATCCTGCCCCATTGACTCCGGGCCTGATATCATATAAAGTAAGCCGTCATATGCAGTACGCCTTCGTCCTCGGGCGCGAGCCCGCCATCTCCACCGCCGAACTCATCGCCGCCTTGAACGCGGCCGATGCCGGTTTCGACGCGAAGACGTCCATTTTCACGCCCGCCGTGATGATCGCCACGGTCGAGAAACAGCTCGACGCCGAGTTCTTCCACCGCCTCGGTGGCTCCATCAAGATGGCGCGCGTCGTGAAGGAATCCCAGGCCATCGACAAGGACCTGTTGAAGCTTCTCGGTGCCGCTGCGGGCGACCCCACTTCGCCCGATGGGCTTCGCGGGGCAAGGACGAACCTCGATTTCGGCCTCAGCCTGTACGACATGGGCGCCGAACCGGCCCGTGCCCGCATGTTCGGCAAGTGGCTGAAGCCGCTCTCGCTCGAACTCAAGAAGGAGTTGAAAGCAGGGGGCCTTTCCGTCCGCGCCGTCCTGGCCGACGGCCTGGCGCTGACGTCCGTGCAGGTCGACAAGAACAAGCTTGTCAGCAAAGGCGCAGAATTCCTGATCCTGGCCGGTCCTAAGACGACCTGGCTCGCCCGCACCATCGCGGTGCAGGCTTTTGAAGACTTCTCCGAACGCGATTTCGGCCGTCCGAACGCTGACGCCAAGAGCGGCATGCTTCCACCGAAGCTCGCGCGCATGATGATCAACATCGCCGCCGGTCCCGAGACCGAGACGCTCATGGACGCGTTCTGCGGTTCCGGCACCGTGCTGAACGAAGCCGCCACGCTTGGCTACCGCGACCTGGTCGGTTCCGACCTGAGCGAGAAGGCCATTTCCGACACCAAGGCCAACTTCGCTTGGCTCGTGAAGGAGCGCGGATTGAAAGTCGATTTCGAGGCGTTCGTCAGCGACGTGAAGGACCTCCCCCAGCACGTGAAACCGGGGTCGATCTCGACCATCGTTTCCGAACCGTACCTCGGCCCGCCGCTCAAGGGCGGCGAATCCGACCAGAAGATCCACTTCGAGTATCTGGAGCTGATGGGCCTGTACCGCCGCACGTTCGACGCCTTCTCCAAGATCCTGAAGCCGGGCGGCAAGGTCGTGTTCGTCTTTCCGGTCTTCGGCAGCAAGCACGTCAACATCCTGCGCGAGCTCGAGGACTACGGCTTCCGAGCCGAGGGTCTCCTGCCCGGCATGGCCGTGACGGCGCTGAACGCCCACAGTTCGACGGGACTCGTCTACAAGCGTCCCGACCAGCGCGTCGGCCGCGACATCTTCCGCTTCCGCTTCAACCCGAACCGATAAGACATGAAAAAAACCTGCACCGGATGGTGCAGGGTGTTTCATTTCCGGCGGATCTTCCGCCAGAGACGGCCGAGGACGAGCAGCGTGACGCCGGGAATTCCCAGGAAGACGGTCCCGATGAACCCTATGATGTCGCCCTTGCTGTACACCATGTCTCCGCCGCAGACGCGGACGCCGTGGCGGTCGTCGAGAACGGCGAAGCGCGGGGGGTTCGCGTGCGGAATGATCCGTATCCCATCGACGAAGTGCGGCTTCGGGACATCGAAGTGCGTGACCCCGTCGTTGGACGACGGCATGACGGCCTCGTCGACGTCGCGGATCATCCGACAGAACCGGCTTTTGCGGTCAGATTCGCTGGCGAAGAACGCGGGCGCGCTGTCCCAGTCGTGGACGGGCTCGGCCGGCATCTTCATGCCGTTGGCCGTCATGACCAAGCCGTTGCAGACGCCGGCGGCGGCGTTCATGAGCGACGCGCCGACGATGAACCATTGCGTCGGGCCGAGCCGCAGCGAGATGAGCGCGATCCAGGTCACGCCCAGGCAGCAGACGACCAAAGCCCAGCAGAACAGGGCATAGGCTTCGAGGAGCCAGGTCAGGACCAGCGCGAGAGCGCCGAGGCTGAACATCAGCCAGCCCCAACGGGACGAGACGTTCTTCTTCATCGAGGCCTCCTTTCGCTTGAATGACCTGGCTTCAGCATAGCCAAAAAACCGGGAATGTCAAGTCGTGGAGCCTAATAATATGGGCCGCGAGATACTTGACAAAACCCGCATTTTAGGCTAATCTGTGCGGTCCGTCGGCCTACCCGCCGATGACACTCAACCCCAGCCTTAGGAGACAGGATGCCTTCGACTTCCTCCAACCCTCGCGCCTTCTTCCGACTCGTCACCCACTTGGACGGCCTCGATGGTAAGACCGGCGTGAAGCGCGTCAGGTACGACCCCGGTGACGTCATCCGCCAGCAGGGCGAACGCGTACGCACGATGCTCATGATCCTCAAGGGCGACGTGGGGGCGCATCGGGACGGCAAGCACGCCTGCACGTACATCCCCGGAATGCGTTCCGACGCCATTCCGGTCCTGTCTGCCAGTGACTACTGCTTCAGCCGCCCCAGCACGTATCGCTTCGTCGCTTCCACGCCCGTGGAACTGATCACGCTCGACACGCGCGTGATCGTCAAGATGGGCCTGCGCGACGACATCTTCTCGCTCTTCCGCAGCATGCTCCTGTTCTCGGACATGGGGGTCGATCTCCGCGAAGCGCTCGCTGAGGAGTACGCGCGCACGACGAACCCGTGCTTCGATCCGAGCCTGTCGGAGAACGAGATCCTGCGCTTCTATACCGAGGAGGAGCGGGACGCCTGCTTCGACTTCACCGCCCGCGAGATGGGACGGCTCACGATCGAACGCATCGTGCGCTCCGATCAACGCAGCACCGCCATCGTGGCGCTCGTCCGTCCCCCATCGATGACTTCCGATAAGAGCTTCTGAACCCCCCAACCGACAGCCTACGAAGGAGTCCTATGCGCGACGACACGCTCATTTCCATCCCCATCGACGAGTCGACCCGTCTCCGCGAGGAGGCGCTCAGCAGCAAGTTCCGGATCCTGACCCCCGGCGACGCCTTGATCCGCCCCGGCCAACCCGTCGAGATGCTCTACCAGCTGCTCGAGGGCGAGGTGGCGATGGCGCGCGATCTCGGCACGCCAAAGGAGACGCGCCAGATCTTCTCCCGCGTCGAGCCGGACGCGAAGGACCCGAAGGGGTGGACGCCGTTCCTCGGCGGACGCTACCTGTTCACCGGACGCGCAAGCAGCATGCACTACATCGCCCTGACGCCGTGCACCGTCTGCGAGATGTCGCCGGCTCTCATCCGGGAGCTGTATCTCCGGCGCGACTGCGTGAAACTGGTGCGCGAGTTCATCCGGAACTCGGACCTGCCGATGGAGATGTTCCATCGCGAACTCGACAAGCGCTTCGACATGATGGGATTCGCGGGTTTCCGCAAGGAGGTTCTCGAGACGCTGCTCATGATCGAGGATGAATACCTGGCGGGCGGGGTCGACACGCGCGCGCACGGTCGCGAGGTCGTCCGCGACGAGTACGCCACCTTCGCCTGCGACATGATCTTCCGCCTGATGGGAGACCGGCTCAAGCAGGACGGCGACTCGACCGCCATCGAGTACGTCCCCGAACCGGGCCAATACCGATGAACGAAAGCCCGACGACCTTCTCAGGTCGCCGGGCGTTTTCATTTCATGGTTTCAAGCGCCGATGCGGAAGTGGACCACGTCTCCGTCGCGCATCACGTATTCCTTGCCTTCGGTGCGGAGCTTGCCCTTGTCGCGGGCGCCCGCTTCGCCGAGCTCGACGAAGTCCTTCCAGTCGATGATTTCCGCGCGGATGAAATTCTTCTCGAAGTCCGTGTGGATGACGCCGGCCGCCTGCGGCGCCTTCGCGCCTTTCAGGATGGTCCAGGCGCGCGTCTCGATCTCGCCGGAGGTGATGAAGGTCTGGAGACCAAGCAGGCCGTAGGCGGCCTTGATGAGGCGGTCGAGGCCGGACTCCGTCATGCCATAGGTCGCCATGAATTCCTTGGCTTCCTCGGCCGGCAAGGCCGCGATCTCGGCTTCGATCTTCACGGAGATGGGCAGCTGCGATTCCGGCGGCAGGAAGTCGAGCTTGAAGCCGGAGGCGAGCTGCGCCTCATCCACGTTCAGGACGTAAAGCGCCGGCTTCATCGTCAGGAGCTGGGTCTCGCGCATGGCGAGCCTTTCGTCCTCGGTCAGTTCGGCCGCGCTGGCGAGCCGTCCTGCCTTGAGTGCCGCGTCGGTCTTCTGGAGCGCGGAGAGAAGCATTTCGGAATCGCGGTCCTTGCCGCCCTTCATCGCGCGCTGGACGCCTTCGATGCGCTTCTCGACGGTCGCGAGATCGGCGTAGATGAGTTCGAGGTCGATGATCTCGATGTCGCTCTTCGGGTCGACCTTGTCGTGGACGTGCAGGACGTCCTTGTTCTCGAAACAGCGGACGACATGCGCGATGGCGTCCGTCTCGCGGATATTGGTCAGGAACTTGTTGCCGAGGCCCTCCCCTTTCGAAGCGCCTTTGACGAGACCGGCGATGTCGACGAATTCGATGATGGCCGGGACGATCTTGGCCGCGTTCGAGACTTTCGCAAGCGCCTCAAGACGCTCGTCCGGTACCGCAACGACGCCCACGTTCGGCTCGATGGTGCAGAACGGGTAGTTGGCGCAGTCGACCTGCTTCTTGGTGATGGCCTGGAAAAGCGTGGACTTGCCGACGTTCGGGAGCCCGACGATGCCGATTTTGAGTGACATACCGAGGTAGGCTAACAAAAAAGCCCTGTCGAGTAAAGCGTCGGAGGGCGCTTTGCGACTCGGCGCGGAAATGCGGCTTCATCACGCCGATAAGCCGCAAGGCCATTCGGGAAGTCAGATGGGCAAAATGAAGCGGTCGCGCATTTTTGCTTGCGACGAAAAACTCCCCGCCGTGAGACGAGGAGTTTTTGGTGGACCGCAAGGGAATCGAACCCTTTACCTCTTCCATGCCATGGAAGCGCTCTACCAAATGAGCTAGCGGCCCAGAACAGGTAAGAATATATCAGCCCCTCCCTGAACAATCAAGCCCTCGACGAATGGCGATCGTGGCTGTCACCACTACAAATAAAACCCCCCGCATAGGCGGGGGGTTTTATTTACGGGGCCGTTTCTCCTTCGACGGGTTCGGGGAGGCCTTCTTCGGCCGGGGCGGAGCCGCCGGACTTCTTGGTCATCAGGCCTTCGAGGCGGGCCTCGATGTCCTTGTTGCCGGGGTTCAGCTTCTTGACCTCCTCGATCTGGGCGATGGCCCCATCGAGGTCATCCCCCTCCTCGTACATCGCCGCCAGGTACCAACGGGCGTTCGAGTATTCGGGGTTGAGGCCGATGATCCTTTCAAGCTCGGCGATGGCCTTGTCCACTTCCTTGTTCTGATAGTAGAGGATAGCGAGCTGGAAACCTACGCCGAGGTCCTTGGGATTGTAGTTGCGGACGGACTCGAGCTTGGCGACAGCCTCCTTGACCTTGCCTTCGCGCTCGAGGAGCACGGCGAGCCAGTAGTGGGCCGGAGCGTAGTCCTGCTTGAGAGAGACCGCATGGTCGAGGAGTTCGCGCGCTTTGGCATGGTTCTCGTCGACGACCTTCCCCGCAGCCGCCTTCTCCTCTTCTTTAGCATCCTTGCCCACGGCGGCGGACGCTTCGGCGGCGAGCGTCAGGTGGATCTTGCCGAGTTCGGAGGCGTAGACCGGGTTGTTGGGGTCGAGTTCCTGAGACTTCGCGTAGGCCTGTTGGGCCGCTTCGACCGCGCCAGGTACGGCGGAGCCGAGGTCGCGATACATGCCGGCGAGCGATGACCAGTTCTGGACGTTGACGGGGTTCAGGTCCGTGGCGCGCTTTCCGGCGTTCACGGCGTTGGCGGCCAGGACGGTGATCTTCTGGGCCTGGTCGGCTGTCGGCTTGCCGCCGGCCTTCTGCGCCTCGAGGTTGGCTTGGACGGCCAGGGCCTGCGAGAGCGCGCGGAAGTACAGGTCGCTGGAATCATTCAGCTGGCTGGCGCGGAGGAGGTCGCCGACCGCCTTTTCTACGTCTTCAGGCTTGGCGAGCTGGGCGGTGACGCCGCGGCTGTAGCGCGCTTCGGCCACGAGGCGCTGTCCCTGGAGGTAGAGGCCGGCGACCGAGAAGATGACGGCGACGATGAACATGAACGAGAGCATCAGGGCGGAACGGGGCGAGCTCTCGAACTTGGCCTCGGACCAGGTGCGCCACTCGAGAGCGACCAGCATGGCGGTCAGCATCCAGAAGGCGAATTCGAGCGTCATGTTCGACGAATAGACGGCTTTGCCGACGAGCATGGCGAACCAGCCGGAGAATACCGCCAGCGTGGTGAGCCACTCCTCGTGTCCGCGCCAGAGCTTCATCTTGGTGCGCACCGACAGGAAAAGTATCATCACGACGTACGCGGCGAATCCGAGAATGCCGGTCGTGGCGAGGAGCGTGAGCAGGCGGGAAGCCGAGCGGTCGAACGGCACGCTCCAGAAGTCGGTGGCATTGAGGTCGGCCGAACGGAACTGCGTGTAGTTATGGAGAAAGGTGCCGGGGCCGGAGCCGAGCAGCGACGAGCGCGCGAGCGCTTCGCGAGAGATGTTCCAGCTGGCGGCGATCGACGGCATCACTTCGGCCGGAAGACCGAGGCTGAACGGGATGCGGATGAAGATCATCAGGACGCCGATGACGATGGCGGCCATCGGGACGGCCAGCATGGTCACGCGCATGTTGCGGTCCGTCTTGATCATGCCGAAGGCCACGAGCACGGCGGCGGCCAAGATGACCATCATCCAGAGCGCCCAGAACTGCAGGGCAGCGACGAAGACGGTCGCGAGCGCGATGACGACGCCCATCATTATCTTGCGGGCCAGTTCGAGGCGGCCTTCCTTGGCTGGTAGGAGGAAGAAGCCCATGGCCACGACGAGCAGGGCCGCGCCGTACGCGCCGAGGGCGTTGCTGGTGCCGAGCGGGTTATAGGCGGCGCCCTGTCCGGCGGAACCAGGGAGCAGGTTGACGCCCAATGCTTGCAGGAAACTGGTGGCCAGCACGACGGCGCCTCCGAGCATCATCCAGGAAATAGCCGTGCGGACTTCCTTCGCGCCGCGCAGGACGTGAGCGGCGACGAAGTAGAGCAGGACGAAGCAAGCGAGCGTAGAAAGCGCGGCCTTCTCCTGGCCGAAGTCGCCGACCAGGCTGGCGTAGCGGCTCTTGGAGAGCCAGGCGGAAACGCCGTAGACGACGAAGTACGTCACGACGAGAAGATGCATCACCGATCGGCGGATTTCCAGTCGGCGCGTGACGAGCATCTTGCCGAGCCAGGCGAGTGTCGCGACGGCGGTCACGATGACCAGGAAAGTCTGTTTGGGAAGCTCGAGGGCATCGACCAGTCCCGGCAGGTACGCCAGCGGGAACAGGAGAAGCGCGAGGTTTATGGTCCAACGAGCGACGGCGTCGGCGAACGACGCCAGCTTCCGCCCCTCGGACGCGGACACCAGCTTCTCGTCCGATCCTCCTCCAAAGACGGGCGTGTGCTCCAACATAACTGAAATGAAATTAAGGCGGGACTATTCGTATGACAGTGTACCACAAGCCGCATGTGGATGTCAGAAAGTTCCCTGCGCTTGCGGCAGATGAATTCGCTCAAAAATACCGCTTGGTCATCTTGGGTGGGTGGGGCCGCCCTATTCGAGGGCGGTCCCACGACCGCTTAGAAGCCGTAGCCGGCATCCTGCCAGAACACGATCTCGCACATCATCCCGTTTTGGCGGAGCTCGAGGAGCTTCTGCATCTCTCCGGCGAACACGGCGCCGAAGTCGACGAAATAAAGTCCCTCGTTCTCCTCCACGGGCGACGGCTGTTCGTGCCTCGGCTGAGGACGCGGAGTCGGCGAGCCGGAAAAGAACATACCTGAACGGGTTAAACGGAATTAGTTTTTGTTTTTTCGCGTCGCGCAGTCCCGTTCAAAACGGCGCTTCGCTTTTTTCCCGGGGTTCTTCCCGGATTTCCCTCTCCCTCGGCGAGAGAAAGGGCGATCCGCGAACGACTTCCGTCATGGCTGTCCTTTTCGGCTCTCGAACCGCTCGATGACGCGCTTGCGATACCACTTCAGGAATCCGGCGATGACGAGGATGGCCGAGGCGCAGGCGGCGAGCCCGGCGAGAATGACCATCCAGGGGAAGACCCAGAAGCGCGCGGTGGCGGTCATCACTTTTTTCTGGAGACCGTACTCGAGCGTGAGTTCCGCGGTGTAGAGGCCGAAGGCGAAGTTCTTGCGCTGGCGCTCCCATGAAGAGGCGCCTTCCGCCAGCTCCGAACGCGACCATTCCGCGGAGTATCGGCGCGCTCCGCCTGGCAGGACGCTCTTGAATTCGCGCCGGTTCATGGGGACGACCGCGACGGTCCTGCCGAAGACGTCCTTGATGCGCACCTCGCCGATCGGGCGGAGGTGGACCGTGCCGGCGTTCTCGATACGCGCCTCGAAGCGCGCGGGCAGGCTGGCGGAAATCTTCGGCGCGGCGGTGAAACCGGTGAGCGTCGCTTCCTCGACGACATCGCCGCCCACCTTGAGCATCACGAGGATCGCGGTGTTGCCGATGAGGCTGACGCCCTGGCCGGTCGACGGAGAGATGTTGGTGACGATGGCGGCGCCGAAGTAGCTCCCAGGTCCGGCGTCGGCTGGGACCTTGATCTCCAGGAACACGCTGCCGCGTTCGCCGGGCCGGAGCGTGATTTCCTTGTTGATGAAAGATATCCACGGCGCGAGTTCGCGGCCGTCGCGGATTTCGCCGCTGGAGTAGAAGTCAGGAATGCCGCTCGTCTCGTCGCCTGGCTTCGAAGCGAAGTTCGCGGCTTCGACTTTCAGCGTGACGGGTTCGGCCCCCTCGTTGTGCAGGCGGACGGCGTCGTTCACCGTGTCGCCCGGGTTCGCGCTGAAGTCGAAGGTCGGCGGAGAAAACGTCAACGCCGAAGCCGCCGTGGGCAGGAGGGCTCCCAGGGAGGCGGCTAGTACGGCGAGCGTGGCGATGACGCGTTTCATGGCTTCGGGGTAGCTCGATTATTTCTGCCTGCCGGCTTCGTACCGGCGGATGAGCATCGCGTTGTAGCCGCGGAAGATGAGGACTACGACAAGTACGGCGAGCAGGGCGGCTCCGACATACGTCGCGAGGGCCAGCCATGGGATGACCCAGAAGGTCGTGACGGCGGTGAGGTTCTTCTGCTGGGATGAGCTGCCGTAGTTGATGAGCAGCGTCGCCGTGTACTTGCCGAAGGCGAAGTTGCGGAGCTGGCTCTCGTATTCGCCGGCACCTTCCGGCAGGCGGTTGCGGAACCACGAGGCGTCGAAGCGGCGGGCCGTGCCCGGCAGGATGCTCTTGTACTGCGGACCGGGGTTCACCTGGAGCGTGGCGACCTGGCGGCCGAGCATGCTCTCGATGATGATGTTGCCGACGGGGCGCTGGTGCGTGTTGCCTTCGTTCGTCAGGCGGACGGTGAAGTCGGCGGGGAGGTGCGAGAGCATCCCGCTTTGCGCGCCGAAATCGGCGACGCGAAGCTCGTCCTTGGCATCGCCGGCGATACGGACGAAGATGAGTACCGTCGTGCCGCGGTCGATGCCGACGCTCGCCGCGTCCATTCCAGGGACTTCATCAGGCTTGCTGGCCAGTATCTGGATGGCGCCGAAATGGCTGCCCGGCTGGGCGTCCTCCGGAACCGCGATCTGGAACGGCACGTTGACGCGCTCGTTCGGCGGTATGACGACGGGCGTCTCGCTCAGCACGAACCAGGGAGCGAGTTCGTAGCCGTTGCGGACTTCTTTGGCGTCGTAGAATTCCGGCGAGCCGTCGGAATCGCCGCCCTCCGGCGCGAAGAAGTTGACGGGAACCGGCGTGACCTTGAAAGGGATGCCCTCCTCGTTGAAGACCTGCACCACGTCGGCGATGACGTCGCCCGGGTTCAGCGTAAAGTCGAGCGTCGGCGGAGAGATGGTCATCGCCTGCGATGCCTTCGGCGAGAGAAGCAGGGCAAGGGCGAGCGCGGCGAAACCGAGCGCGACGTTTCGTTTGAGTTCGAGCGGGTGGGCGTTGGTCATATCTGGACAGAGGATTAAATCCTTTTTCCCGGGGGCCCGGCCGCCCGTTCGGGGAAGCCTGGCCCCCGGCCCGTCTCGCGACGGGTCAGGGTTCCGATACATGCGCGCGTGCGCGTTGCGAGGTAAGCCCTCGTGCGTGTCCCTTTGGCGTTCCGGCATCAGCCGGAGATCGGGACGGTGCGTTGCGCAATCAAGCGCGGCTTTCCGGCTTCGATCGAGCTTGCCGCGTGGACGCGAAGCGTCTTTACGCGGCGAAGCCCGAGGGAAGTCAGAACGTGCCCGTGGCGATGAAGGTCAGCGTGTCGGTGTAGTCGTTGTGGGCTTCAGTGATCGCACTGATGGCCGCAGCGACAGTGACCTGGACGCGTCCGACCGAAATCGGGTTGCCGCCGGTGTTCACCAAGTTCTGCGCGCTGGTGGTGAGACCGCCGACCGACGGGGTCTGTTCGTCAGCCGTGCAGTCCGCGTTGTCGAACGGAGAGACTTCCGTGAAGCTTCCGGTCGTGGCGGAGGTGCTGCTGACGCAGATGCCGTAGTTTTCCGTGCCGTTGGCGATGAGGGCGGAAGCGGAGTCGATATCGTCGGCCGAGACGGCCGTCGAGACGAGACCATTGGCGCCATTGGCGCTCAGCACCGTGATAACCGCGCCACCCGTCGCGTTGGTGTCGAGGTTCATCCAGATGAAGTTGGCGGCGTCAGTCGCACCGGAAACCTGGCTATCGGTGGTCGTGATCGCGCCGAGCGCCACCGAGTACGGCGCGGCCGACTCGGTGTCGGTCTGAGCCGTGTCGATGTCGAACGTAATCGACGGGGCGACCGTGGCGGTCACGGTGACCTGGTCGTCATCGACGATCGGGATGGCGAAGGAACCCGAGACAGGGTCGCCTTGCGCTTGCGCGTAGGTGACTTCTTTCGACCCTGCGGTTCCCGGGTTCGTGGCCGTGAACGTGCCGGTCTGGGTGAAGAGTCCGCTGCAAGGACCGGCCGTGCAGTTGATCTTCACGTCCGTCGCGGAGACGGTGAGCGTGCAGGTGCCTGTCGCGCAGGTGCCGGCCGAGGTGCTCTGCGCCGTCGAGGTGAACCCGGCGGTGTCGTAGAGGAACCGAATGACGGTTCCGGTCGAGACCGTCGGCAGCGTGGTGACGAGCGTGTGCGTGACGGACGTCACGCTGATCTTCTCGCGGGACAACGTATCCTTGGTCGAGGTTAGATCTGCGGCGTGGACCGGGGCGACAGGGAGAAGCATGGTCCCCACCGTCGCCACCGTGGTCGCGAGCGCCGCAGCGCGTTTGAATAATTTCCGCATATGATGCGTATTTCGTTATTTCGTACCTTCTTATAAGGAGCTTTTTCCCGCTACCGACGTCTCACGACGGGGTTGGCCCTGCGAGGCCCGCACCTTCCCCTCGAGTAACAAGGGGGGTTCGACTTCCCCCCGCATAGAATGCAGGGGAAAGAGCGATCTCGCAGGAGATCCGGTTGGCGTCCGCGGAATGGGCGCAACCGTCGACCTTTAGGTTATTTCCGGCCTTAGCGGCCGGGGAGAGAGCCGGACTCGCGTCCTTCCCTCTCCCCGGACCCCCTCTTGCGAGGGGTGGGGACCCGATCAATACGTTCCCGTCACCGTTATCGTCAGCGTGTCCTGGTAGTCGTTGTGCGCGGGAACCGTCGTCGAGATGGAGGCCTTCGTCAGCAGTTCTCCGTAGGCGTTGCTGACGGGGCCCGTCGCCGTCCAAATCTGCTGGTCCGTGAGCGCCATTCCGCCGACCACGTGGCCGGACCCGGTGTCGCATGTCCCGTTGTAGGGAGCGACGGCGCTGAATCCGCTTATCGCCTGCGAACTGCAGAACCCGTATCCGGTGGTCCCGGCGGACAGGGTCGCGGTGGCGGAGGCGATGAGGTCGGCCGGCGTCGAGACGGACTTCAGCGAGTTGTTGGCGCTTCGTCCTTTGACCGCCACGCCGCCCGAGGCGTTGGCGCTGACGCGCACGCAGATGCGGTCTGCGGAGGTCGTGACTGCCGCGGTCGAGAGCGTGCCGAGCGCCACGTTGTAAGGCGGACTCGAAGCGCTTGAGTTCGTGCAGGGTGTGCCTTGGATCGCATAGGTGACCGTGAGGAACGGCGTTTCGTTCAGGCACTGGTACCCGACGCAAGCGGCGTAGTTCGTGCTCGCCAGTCCTTCGCCCGTAGGCGACGACGACTCGGAGACCGTGTCCTCGACCCCGTAGTTGGTCGAGGTGCTCCGCAGGCCTCCGCCACCGACCGCGTCGAACGGAATGCGGTAGTTCGAGGAGGACATGATCTGCGCGCTGGAGACGAGCGGGAACGCGAGCGATAGAAGGATGATGATGCTCCGGAAGACCCCTCCGCCTTCGGCACCTCCCCTTTCAGGGGAGGAATCCTTTCGGCCCCCTCTCTGAAAGAGAGGGTTGGGGTGAGTCTTGAAGAGTCGTTTGATGATTCTCTTCATATTTATGGCGTTTCAGTCGTCCCGCTTCCCGAACCCGTCTCTCCGCCGCCGGTTTCGGGCGTTCCGGAACCGGATTCGGTGGGAGGCGCGGTTTCAGGGGTGCCGGTGCCGGAATCAGTCACGGCCGTATCGAGCGTACCGGTGATCGGAACGATCCAGTACGTGAACTTCTGATCGACATGCGCTCCTTGCGCCATCTTCAGCATGAACTGCCCCTGCTGTTTCTCCTCGATCCACCAGTTCGCGCCGGGGTTCGTCTCGAAGGTGACGATGATGACGCTGTCGGAGGTGACGAGCGGGTTCATGATGAGCGTCGCGTCGTAGCCGGCCTGGATGCGGCCGACGCCGACCGCGCGCTCCGCCGCGTCGAAGGCGGCCTTGACGGAGAACTTGTCGGCCACGACTTCCTTCGCTTCGATACGCTGGGCGACGAGCACCCCGTCCGACGTCACGCCCCAGGAACCGTTCGTCGAGATGATGGCGGCGACGTTCGAGAGGACGGAGTCCTTGAAGTCGA
>JBBTWH010000027.1:0-8286 GCA_038062835.1 Patescibacteria group bacterium
CCGAAGCCCTCCGCCCGCGTCCAGGTGCGCGTGCGTCAGGAGCACGGCGTCGATCTTCTGGACGCGGTGCGACGCGAGCTGATAGCCGATGTCGGGGCCGGCGTCGATCAGGATCGACGTCTCTCCGGAACGCAGGATGGCCGCCGAACGCAGGCGGCGGCTCTTCGAGTGCGCTTTCATGGCGTCGAAGCACAGCGCGTCGGAGTGTCCGATACGCGGAATGGCTTCGGCCGGTCCGGTCCCCAGGAACAGGGCTTCCATGTGCTTCCAGCATACCCCCAAGCCCCGTTGACGGCCAACCGAAAACGGCGTATGTTCGGGCCATCGGCCTTTCAGGCGAAGGAGGATCGATGAGCTTGCGCTTCGAGCTTTGCGCGTGCCTCCTGCATGGCCGGTTCCTCGGCGACAGAGGGCTTCCGATGGAAGTCGGCAGCCGCGAAATGACCAAAGCCATGCTCGCGCAAGCCGAATCGAACGGCGTCCTCGGTCCCGGCGACAAGAACCGCGTCGAAACCGCCGTCGCGAAGTCGATGATGGCCGCGAAGGATGCCTGGATCGAGGACGGCCTGCGCCAGCGCATCCTGCTCTGGAATCTCGCGGCCGCCGCGACGAACGACCCGAAAACCTTCGAGACGACAGGCTTCCACGACTACCACGCCCTCGTCGACGGCTTCGGCCGCGACGACTCCGCCCCGACATAACGTCGGGGCGTTTTTCATTGACATTCCGCCTGAAAATGCTATCGTGCGTGCGATGAGGGCCGTTAGCTCATCTGGTAGAGCGCCGCCTTTGCAAGGCGGAGGCGGTCGGTTCGAGTCCGACACGGTCCACCATCGAAAAGACTCCCGTCACGGGAGTCTTTTCGTTCCGGCTATTTCTTGGAGACCTGTTTCCAGAGCCAGACGCCGACCAGGACGAGATCGACCAGCACGACGAGCCAGGTCAGGAGGCCGAGGATGCTCATGCCCCCGACGCCGGCCATCATGTCCCCGTAGCGATACCCCATCATACTAGTCCTCGTCTTCGTCGGTGTCCGTGGCGGACTCCGTCGGTTTCGACGATCTCAGCGCCGCCTTGAGGTCGGCGCGGGCGTCTTCGGTCGCGGACTTGAAGTCGGCCTTGGCCTTCTCGACGGCCGCTTGGCGCGCGCTGACGAGCGCCTTGACCTTGGCGCCGATGGCGTCGATGGCCTTGCGGTCGGCCTGGAACTTGTCCTGGGCGGCTTTGAGCGAGGCGCGCAGATTCGTCATCACCGTCTCGGAGCTGACGCCGGCGGCGCAATCGACCTTGGCCTTGGCGAAGGCCGCTGAAACGGCGGTCTTGAGGGCCAGAGAGGCGCTCTCGACCGCGGTTTTCTTCTCCGCGACCAGCTTCTCGAGCCCGGCCCGGAAGGTCTTGTTGGCGGCGTCGATGGCGGCGTCGCGCGTCTTCCAGGCGGCGGCCATCGCGGTCTTGAACGCGGCGATGGCCGCGGTGTTCGTGGCCGCCTTCTCCTCGAGTCGGTCGACGCGCTTCTCCCACGCGTCTTCCCGCTTCTCGCGGCGGTCGTCGCGCTTTTCCTGGCGATCGTCGCGGCGATCATCAAGCTTCGTCTTCCGCTCGTCGCGGCGGGCCAGCAGCTTCGCGCGCCCTTCGTTCACTCGCGCCTCCATCGAGGAGGCAAGCTTGGAGAAACGCTCGCAGACGTTGCCGTCCTTGCGCGTGCCCGTGGCGGACTCGGCGAAGGCGGGCAGGGCCGAGGTCAGGAGCATGACGGCGCCGGCGGCCGCGGCGGCGATGCGCTTACCGGATTTCAGATTCGACATACGCTTGTCCATACGCATTGAGTTCGGCGGAGTCGTTATTCACGACGTCCGCGTCGGAATTTTCTTCAAGTTCCGCTGAGGCATCGGCATCCGAGTCGCCGAGAGCGGCGTCGACGGCGGCATCGACATCTGCGTCGACACTGATCGCGGCCTCGGTCTCGACCTTCGCCTTCCCGTCATCTTCCATCTCTCCTTTCGCGTCCGTCTCGACGTCCGTCGAGGCTTCCTGGCGCAGCTCCGCTTCGCAGCCGGCTCCGACAAGGAGCAAGACCGCTGCGGCGCCGAGCCAGCGTTTCCAATGAGGAACCATACGCTTCGATCATGAATGAATCATAACGCCTTCAGTTTACCATAGACATACGGGCGTTTCACGTCTAGCGCAGATACTTGATGATGTTGTCGGCATCGTAGACGTTCTGCCCGACGCCGTTGGGTCCGAAGGAACCGACGACGACGCGGGTATCTCCGGAAAGGATGTAGTCTGAGTCGTAAAAATAGTGATTCCCCCAGGGGTCGCGCTTGACCGTAGCCATATAAGGACCGTTCCAGTTCGGAAAATTTCCGTCCGTCGCCGCGATGCCTGCATCGGAAGCGTTCAGATCCCATACCTCGTTGGTACCGACGGCGGTGACCGCGTCGACCGACTGATGTCTCGGCCACTGGCCCGTGTCTGTCTCGAGCTGCTTGAGCGCGAGGACGATCGCGTCGACGTCGTGCTTGGCTTGCGCGATCTTCGCGGCTCCGCGCGCGAACTGAACCGCAGCGACGGCGAGCGTCGAGAGGATTCCGATGATGGCGATGACTACGAGCAGCTCGACCAGGGTGAAACCTCGCGCGTTCATGTGCTTCATACGCGTCCAGTGTAGCGCATGCTCGTCCTCTTATCCACAGTCGAAGCGTTGACCGTCGTTTCGCGCGGAAAAAGTATGTTACAATATTCTCGTAAGAGTGCTCGCGCTTTAAGTATGCGATCACGATTCAGAAAGGGGAGGTGATTTTCATGGCGAAGAAGAAAGCCGCGAAGAAGGCTCCGAAGAAGGCAGCGAAGAGGAAGAAGCAGTAAACCTGCTCTTCCGAGAAAAGACTCCCGTGCCATGCTTGCGGGAGTCTTTTCGTTTCATCGCGCGCGCGCCTTCATCAAGGCTTCGGCGATCATGAGTTGTTCGAGCGTGTTCACGCCAAGCGCTTCGTCGGGCGGGATCGGGAAGGTCTGCACCTTCTCTCCGGAGAGGATCGCCTTGGCCAACAGATCGGTCAGGTAAAGCTCGCCGGCGGCATTGTCCGAGGTCAGGCTTTCCAGGCTTTTCCAGAGCCATCCGGCCTTGAAACAGTAATAACTGGGGTTGATTTCCTTGATGGCCATTTGCTCCGGGGAGGCGTCCTTGACCTCGACGATCCGCTCGACGGCTCCATTCGCGCTCCGTACGATACGGCCGAAATCGGCGAAAGGGGTGCGCCACTCCATGAAGTCCGGGACCGTCACCGTGCCGAGCGTCAGCGTGGCGCCGGATGAGGCATGCGCGTCAGCGATGGCGCGGATGGTCGCGGCCGTCACGAACGGCTGGTCGCCGACCAGGACCATCACGTCGTCCGCAGCGCCTTCGAGGAGAGGGCGAGCGCGCGCGACGGCGTCGCCGGTGCCGCGGAGCTCCGTCTGGGCGGCGTATTCGCACGATTCGCCGCAGACGGCGCGCACGTGTTCCGACATGTGACCGACGATGAGCACGGGCTTCGCGTCGATGCCGGACTCCACGACGGCGTCAAGCACGTACGCCAACATCGGCTTACCGAGGATGGTGTGCAGGACTTTCGGACGGTCCGATGGACCCATCCGCTTGCCTTTGCCGGCGGCGAGGATGATGATTCTGTTCATATCCAGGATACCTTAGCCCGTGACGGCCGGTCTGTAAACATCTTCTAAGTCTCCGCAGACGACGGCGCCTGCGTCGCCGGAGATGACGCGACGCGTCATTCGACCGTCACGGATTTGGCGAGATTGCGGGGCTTGTCGACGTCGAGGCCCTTGGCGATCGATGTCTCGTACGCCAGGAGCTGGAGCGGGATGACGGAAAGGATGGGCTGGACGAGCGGGTGCGTTTCGGGGATTTCCAGGCAGTGTTCCGCGGCTCGGCCGAGATCGCGAGCGCCACGCTTCGTCGTGACGGCGAACGTACGGGCCCCTCGCGCGCGGACTTCTTCCAGATTGGACTTCACCTTCTCGAATACCGAATCGCGCGGAGCCAGGGCGATGACCGGGAAGTCGCGTTCTATCATGGCGATCGGTCCGTGCTTGAGCTCGCCGGACGCGTAGCCTTCGGCGTGGATATACGATGTCTCCTTGAGCTTCAGCGCGCCTTCGAGAGCGATGGGGTGATGCATGGTGCGTCCCAGGAAGACCACGTGTTTGGCTTCCTTGAGCCGGCTGGACCACTCGGCGATGGCCGGCCGGAGACGGAGCGTCTCTTCGATATGCTCCGGGAGAGCCTCCAGCGCGGCGGCGACCCTCCTGGCCTCTTCGTCCGGCAAGCCGCGCTCGCGCCCGAGCGCCAGGGCGAAAATCAGGAAGACCGCGAGCTGAGAGACGAAGGCCTTGGTGGAGGCGACGCCGATTTCCGGACCGGCGTGGTTGTAGATGCCGGCCTGAACCTCGCGGGCGATGGTAGAACCGATGACGTTCACGATACCCATCGTCAGCAGGCCATGCTCCTTCGCCAGCCGCAGGGCGGCGAGCGTATCGGCGGTCTCGCCGGACTGGCTGACCGCAAGCACGGCCGTCCGGCTGGACAGGACCGGCTCGCGATACCGGTATTCGGAAGCCAGGTCGACGCTGACGGGAATCCTGGCGAGCCTTTCGATCATCTGCGCGCCGCACAGGCTGGCGTAGTATGCCGAGCCGCAGGCCACGACATGGATGCGCCGCATGTCTTTCAGGGCGACGCGCAGATCCTTGAAGACCCCGAGCGTGACGGTGCCGTCGGACGAAAGGCGGCCTCGGATGGCCGAACGTACCGTTTCCGGCTGTTCGTACATCTCCTTCAGCATGTAATGCTCGTAGCCGCCTTTCTCCATCTGATTTTCGGTCCACTGTATGACGCGCGTCTCCTTGTCGACCGGCGCGGCCTGCATCGTCGTGACCGAGGCGCCGGAAGCGTCTATCAGCGCGATCTCTCCGTCGTCCAGGTACATCACGTTGCGGGTGGCGCCGACGAGCGCCGACGGGTCCGAAGCGACGAGCATCTCGCCGTCCCCGACGCCGATCACGATCGGGCTTCCCATGCGAGCGACGACCAACTGATCCGGCCGGTCGGCATGCAAGACCGCGATTCCGTAGGTGCCGCGAAGGTGCCGCAGGGAGGAACGGACGGCGGCCGCAAGGTCTCCCTCGTGGTATTCCTCGATCAGATGCGCCAATACTTCGGTGTCCGTCTCGGAGACGAAGCGATGGCCGCTCTTCTCGAGCCAAAGCTTGAGCTCGGCGTAGTTCTCGATGATGCCGTTGTGCACGAGGGCGACCTTGCCGGTGCAGTCGGAGTGCGGGTGAGCGTTCTCCGCCGTCGGAGCGCCGTGCGTGGCCCAGCGGGTATGGGCGATGCCGGATGTCGCCGACGTCTCCCCTGCCCCGTCCAAGCGCTCCACCAGCCGGTCGATCGGCCCGGCCGACTTGATGATCTTCAGCCCGTCATCCGACGGGCAGGCGATTCCGGCGGAGTCGTAGCCGCGATACTCAAGCGAACGCAGTCCCCGGATGAGGATCGGCATGGCTTGGCGCTTTCCGATATACCCGACGATGCCGCACATATATATGTACCCTACCGCCTTGACGCCCTATTTTCAAACCTCGAAGACCCCTCCCGCCTCCCCTTTCAGGGGAGGAGTATCAAAGCAGTCCCTCTCTGAAAGAGCGGGCTGGGAGAGTCTTAAAACAAAAAAACGGCTCAGAAGAGCCGCGTATTGGGCAGGAAGTGGGCGCCCGGACTGAAACGTACGCCGCAGCCGAAGAAGGAACCGTCGCCGGCGATGACGCCGAGTCTCTTGAGTCCGGTGTCGATCCACGTACTGTCGGGCGGGATGAATCGCACGGTCCGTCCATCCGCGCGCAGGTTCGGCGTGACGATGTGGCCGCCGACGTCGACGTTCCAACCGATGAGGCTGTCCAGGATCGAGTTGCGATGCGATGACCTGGCGAAGGGGAAAAGCACCGAGTGCTTGATTTCGCTGCCGTGGCCGACGCGAGCGTTCCTCCCGATGATCACGCCTCCGTGCAGGTAAGCGTGCGGGCCGATGACGGCGCCGTCGTCGATGATGGCATCCCCTTCGATGACGGTGAACGGCTTGATGACCGCCGTCGGCGCTATAAGGACGCGGTGCATCTTCTCGACGCGTACGGACGGATCGAGCGACGGTATCGACGGTCCGGACCGATACGGGTTCGTTCCGGCCCAGGCAAGTACGGTTCCCAGGTAGGACGAGAGGTTGACGAGCGCGGCCCAGACGGGCTCGCCTCTGCCGTACAGCTCCCGATGCTCGAACGCCGCGAGATTGAAGAAGAACTCCGGCGCGATGTACATGGCGGCCTCCTTGCCCATGACCTTATCAGGGCGCGCCTTCGTACCGTCACTTCTCGTGCTTGTTGAACTCTTGTATCGCCTCTTCGAGGTTCCAGGTGAAGTCGAAACGGTAGCGCCGCTCGCGGCCGTTTCCCCTCATCACGAAGACGACATACGGGGTGGCCTTCGTGATCATGCCATCGGCGACGAACAATGCGCGGACCCATCGCGAGAAGAGCGAGAACTCGTTCTCGACCTCTTCATAGTGCGTATGGACCCTGGTCTGGCCCGTCTGCCTGTCCCTCGTGACGAGGTGCGGCTGCATGTGCGCGCCGGTGATCTTCATCGAGTGGTCCTTGAGACCTCGCGCGACGTGGACGCCGCCATCGATGCGGCGTCCGTCCGGAAGCTCAAGCCAGTAATCGTACTCAGACATGTCCGTCAACTCGTCCTTGTAGTTGCTGAAGATCAGGACATCGATGAACAGGCCGTCTCCTTCGGTGACCTGGTCGGGTATCACGGCGAACTCGCCGAGAAGATCGAGCGACATCGGCCGTCCATGAGGGCCGACGATGGTGTGCTTCACGACGACGCGATTCTCCTTCCTGTAGATGACCAGGATGCGAGGCAGACGCGGCGATTCCGTGTCGCCTTCGTGGTGCCGATACATCGGGTGCAGGACCTTGCCGCGGGCGCGCAGGACGTTCGGTCCGCAGGCGGCGGCGAGGCAAACCATGACCAAGAGACACAGGAGCGCGAGACGACGAGTGCACATCGACATCCTCCAAACCCCGGAAATCGGGCGTTGAAATGACCTTCAGGCACCTTACGGCAGCCGCTGAAGCTTGGCAAATGAAAAGGCCCGGGATTCACTCGGGCCGTTTTTCGCCTTCATTCTCCGGAAGGATTGCCGGGGCCTTCGGGATGTCGATCGTGCCGGAGTCTTCCTCGTCGTCGCGATTGCCGCCTCCGCCGATGTCGATCGTGGTCACGCCGCGTCCGGACTCTTCCTTGTCCCCGGAACGCTCATCGCGCTTAGGATCGTCCTGGCTCGGCATCTCGTAACCAGGATCAGGGCGGCGGTCGTCGCGCCGATCAGGCATCTCTCGCGGGTCGTCGGCGGGAACGGTCGGCTGTTCGCGCCGCTGTTCTTCCTCGCGACGCCGCTTCTCGCCTTCCTGCTTCTTGATCTCTTCGATGATCCAAGGATCGAGGGGCGCCATCTGTTCCCTCCTTTCAGACATAGCGAGCGAGAATATATCTCTTGGAACCACCTTAGCGGAAGGCATCACGGGACGCAAGCGAAAAGCAAAAACCCCTCTTTTGGAGGGGTTTGAGCATAACCGGCACTGACTTACTTTTGCAGGACCGAGTTGGGTCCAACTATCATCAGCCTCACGCAGCTTAACTTCCGAGTTCGGGATGGGATCGGGTGTGACCTGCGCAGTAGAAGCACCGGAAAAAAAGGAACTGGGTCCCCCGCCTTCGCGGGGGATGACAGCGCGTTTTTTTCCGGCCCCAAAGGCTTGCGCCCTTGGGTGGAAATTTTGGTAGAAAGATCATGCGCGATTCAGCTCTTCGACTTGCGTCGAAGGCTGAAGCACTCATGCTTCAGCAGTTGTAGATACGACTTATTAGTATCGCTCAGCTCAAACCCTCGCGGGTCTTACACTTGCGACCTATCGACCTGCTCGTCTCGCAGGAGTCTATGATTCCTAATCTTGGGGACGGCTTCACGCTTATATGCTTTCAGCGTTTATCCGCTCCGAATGTCGCTACCGAGCAGTGCCCCAGGCGGGACAACTCGTACACAAGAGATTCGTGCTTCCTGGTCCTCTCGTACTAAGGAAGCGCCCCCTCAAGAATCTACGCCCGCAGTGGATAGGAGACCGAACTGTCTCACGACGTTCTGAACCCAGCTCACGTACCGCTTT
>JBBTWH010000028.1:0-23822 GCA_038062835.1 Patescibacteria group bacterium
CGCCACGCCCGCGCCGTCGAGGCGATCGAGGCCGTCGGTCTCGGCCATCGCAAAGACTACTCCGTGACCCGCATCTCCGGCGGCGAGAAGCAGCGCGTGGCCATCGCGCGCGCGCTCGTCTCGAAGCCGGCCGTCATCTTCGCCGACGAACCGACCGGCAACCTGGATTCGAAGTCGGGCGGCGTCGTGATGGAGATCCTCGAGGACCTCAACGAAAAGGGCAACACCATCATCCTCGTCACGCACGAGAAGGAGACGGCCGAGCACGCCAACCGCATCATCAGCATGCGCGACGGCGTCATCGAGGGCGACGTCACGGTCCAGGCGCGCAAGAGCGCCAAGGGCGGAATGCTCAACAAGTGATATGCGCCATCTCGAGACCGTCCGCACCTCGATCAAGGGCCTGATGGCGCAGAAGCTGCGCACGCTCTTGACGATGCTCGGCATCATCATCGGCATCGCCTCGGTCATCCTGATGACCTCGCTCGGCAAGGGCGTCGAAGGCCTGATCCTGGACCAGCTCGAGAGCTTCGGTCCCGACGCCGTCTTCATCGAGCCGGGCGGCGGCAATCAGGAAGGCGGCCCGCCGAACTTCAGCCAGCTGACCGCGCTCAAATACGAGGACTATCAGGCCATCGCGAAGCTTCCGAACGTCACCGCGGCCGCGCCTATCAAGTACGTCGACGCGACGGTCAGCCGCGCGGGCGTCAACGCCACGCCGCAGATCGTCGCCACGACCGTCGAATACGCCGAGCTCAACACGATCGCCGTCACGCGCGGCCGCTGGTTCGACGCCTCAGACGTGGAGGGAGCGCTCCGCTCGATCGTGCTCGGTTCGAGCCTGGCCGAGGATCTTTTCGGCGACGGCGATCCGATCGGTCAGTCGGTCACCGTCAAGCGCAAGACCTTCAACGTCATCGGCGTCCTGCCGAAGCGCGGCGTGCAGTTCTTCCAGGACCTCGATAAGGCGGCCTACATCCCGATCTCGACGGCGCGTCGCGAACTGCAGGGCGAGGACCACCTGACCTTCGTCATGGTCCGCGTCGAGGGCGACCCCGACTACGCCGCCGAGGACATCCGGCTGCTGCTCCGCGACCGCCACGACATCGACAATCCGGAGGGCGACACCAAGAAGGACGATTTCCGCCTGGTCACCCAGGAGCAGGCCGCCGCCACTTTCGGCCAGGTCTCGTCCGCGCTGACCATCTTCCTGACGGCCATCGCGTCGATCTCGCTCTTCGTCGGCGGCATCGGCATCATGAACATCATGCTCGTCTCGGTGACGGAGCGCACCCGCGAGATCGGCCTGCGCAAGGCGCTCGGAGCGCGTCGCCGCGACATCATGGCGCAGTTCCTGATCGAGGCGATGCTGCTCACCATGTTCGGCGGCCTGATCGGCGCGCTGCTGGGAGCATCCCTGTCCTGGCTCGGTTCGCTCGTCATCGCCAACGTCATCGACGGTTGGAACTTCATCGTCCCGCTCGACGCCGTCGCGCTCGCCTTCGGCGTCGCCACCGCCGTCGGCCTGGTCTTCGGACTCTACCCCGCGCAAAAGGCGGCCAAGCTCGACCCCATCGAAGCGCTGCGGTACGAATGAGAAGAAGGAAAGAGCCTTGACAAAAGGCTCTTTTTGGTATATCCTCGCGCCAAGTTCCTTTTCCTTTGTGGGCGGGCGCATATCAGACCTTCGGCAGGAAGAAGCAAGCCAGACGAAAGGCAGTTGGCTTCGACTCCGCCGATAAGGATATGCACGAAACCCGCGACGCAAAGGAGGACTTCATGACCGACCTCGATTACCGAGCTGCAAAGACGCTCCGTGCCGCCGGCTTGCCGACGGACTTGGGCGCCCTCATCGGACGCACGCTGGCCTATCATAGGTATGACCGCATCGGCGGAACATGCAAGGTGAAAGGAATCACGTTCGGCATCGGGACGCTGAAGTTGCATCTCGCCGTCCGCGATGGCGTCTTCAAGTATCGGGCTATCATCCACTTCGATCCCCGCGACCCGCTCTATCGGTGGGAAGCTTGGTTCCATGGCGAGGAAGAGCCTGAAGGCCTGCGGAGCGTCAAGCTTCTGTAGAGGCCAGACCCTCACTTCAAGCCCGCATCGAAAGGTGCGGGCTTTTTAGATCGTCTTGAACAAATGCCGCGTTTTCGCTACGCTGTCCGCGATATGTCCGACGAGAAGCCTGTCCCGACCGAAGCGTCGGGAAAACCGCTCAAGATCGCCAAGATCGTCATCGACCGCGACCTCTGCATCGGGGCGGCTTCGTGCGTCGTCATCGCGCCGGAGACCTTCCAGATGGACGACGAGAACAAGGCGTATCTGGTGGCGCTCGAAGGCAACGACGCCGAGACCATCAAGATGGCGGCCGAGTCCTGCCCCACGAAAGCCATCTTCCTCTACGACGAAGAAGGGAATCAGGTCTACCCTTAACGCGGATTTCGTCGTATGCGCGAAGTCGAAGTCCTGATCGTCGGCGGCGGCGTCGCAGGGACGACCGCGGCCGAGACGTACCGCGCCGGCGGCGGCGCGGGCGAGGTCGTCATCGTCTCGGACGAGGCGCATCCTTTGTATTCGCGCGTCCTCCTGCCGCACGCGGTGAAAGGGAAGATCTCGCCCGAGAAGGTCTTCCTCAAGAAAAACGAATCCTATCCGGAGAAGCGCATCGAGACGCTGTTCGGCCGGAGCGTGACGCATGTCGACTACGGACGACGCGTCGCGAAGCTTTCGGACGGCGAAGAGATCGCGTATCGCAAGCTGGTGATCGCGGTCGGTGCGAAGCCGAGGGACTGGGACGTGCCGGGTGCCGACGCGCACCCCGCGCTTCGTCTGCAGACGTACGAGGACGCGGCAGCCGTGGCGGCAGCCGTCATTCCCGGTTCGCGCCTCGCCATCGTGGGATCCGGATTCATCGGTCTCGAATTCGCGGCCATCGCCGTCGCCAAGGGCGCGAAGGCGACGCTCCTGAACCGCGGCCCGCGCTTCTGGACCTCGATGTTCTGCGCCGAGATCGCCGCCGTGATGCAGTCCGCGCTCGAAACCGCCGGCGTCGAGGTACGGAACCACGCCAAGGTCGCCGAGCGCGCCGCCGCCGGCGTCCGCCTCTCCGACGGCACGGACATCGCCTGCGACCTCGTCGCCATCGGCATCGGCGTGGAAGTCCCGATGGAGCCTTTCGGCGACCTCCGCGGCGACCACGGCCTCGCCGCCGACGCCTCCTTGAAAGCGAAACATGATGGCGTCTGGATCGCGGGCGATTGCGCCGAGTTCGAGGACGCGAAGCTGGGAGGACTCCGCCACGCCGTCGGCAACTGGACGAACGCGATGGCGCAGGGCCGCCACGTCGGCAAGGCCCTGCTCGGCGAGGACGCGCCGTATCTCCAACTCACGCAATACACGACCAACGTCATCCCCGGCGCGAACCTCATCTTCCTCGGCGAGTGCCGCAACATCGCCGCCTCGACCTCCGACGCCCGCGTCATCGAGGAGGGGAAGAAGATCGTCGAATATCGCGTGCTGGACGGCCGCGTCATCGGCGCCATCCTGCTGAACGCGCCGGAACTCCGTGCCGAGGCGTCCGCCAAGATTTCCGGATGAACCTCATGCGCGTCGCCGTCATCATCCCCGCGCACGACGAAGCCGCGATCTTGGAACGGAACGCCAAACGCGTTTCGACGTGGGGAGAGGGCGCCTACGGTCCCGATTTCGCGCTGGTCATCTCCGAGAACGGCTCGACTGACAGCACCGCCTGGGTCGCGCGCCTGATGGAGAAACTCCTGCCCGATACGCTGGCCGTGACGTCGACGCTCCCTGGAAAAGGCGGCGCGGTGAAACGCGGAGCGGCCGCCGTCGAGGCGGACGTCTATCTCATGCTCGACGCCGATCTCTCGGCCGACTTCGATTCCGCCGAAAAGCTCGTGGCGGCGGTCGCGTCCGGGGCGGACGCCGCCATCGGTTCGCGCCGTCTGCCGGGCGCGGTCGTCGACCGTCCGCTCGTCCGCCGTCTCGCCACCGCGGCCTACGCCCTGGCCGCGCGCGCCGCGCTCGGGACGCGCGTGCGGGACCTGCAGTGCGGCTGCAAGGCCTTCTCGCGCCGCATCCGCGACGGGATCCTGCCGCGCGTGAAGGACGACGGTTTTTTCTTCGATACCGAATTCCTGGTCCGCCTTGGGCGGAGCGGTTTCCGCGTCGAAGAGATTCCCGTGGGCTGGACGGACCGCGCTTCGCCTGGGCGCGCCAGCAAGGTGCGGCTGTTCTCGAACGGCCTCGATTTCCTCCGAAAGCTGGCGTCGTTGCGAAAAGACCTTGGGTAAGCTACGTTGGCCCCAAGGTCTTTTCATAGGAGGAACCCATGCGCGCGATGCTGGCGATGGCCATTTCCCTGGCCGGCTGCCTGCATGCGCAGGCGCCGGTCAAGAGCGCGGCGAAAGCCGAACCGGAAACGATGCGGACGTTCTACGTCCTCATCAACGACGCTGACACGATCGCCGCCGCCGCGGACTTCGCGAAGTCGAAGGGGCTGCGGCGCCAGGATTGGATCGCTTCGGCCGACCGCGCCTACTGGAGATTCATGCGGGCGACCGTCTATCCGCCCGCGGCGGAAATCGCCTCGCGGTTCGGTTTCGGCGAGGACGCCGTCAGGCTGGCGCTCGAAGCCCAGCGCGGCGACGTCAAGAAGGCCGTCGCGGCCTACGTCGCCCGCAAGCATGCCGATGACGAAAGCCGATGGCTCTACTCGGCCATTTGGGAATTCACGCTCGAGACGCGCATCAGCTGCCGTTACGCCGCGAAGGATGAGGCGCTCAAGACCGTCGAGTCGGTCCGGGCGTTCGGAACCATGTCCGGCGAGGACGACGTCCTTTATCCGCTGCTCGACGAGGCTTGCCCTGTCGATCCGCAGTTGCGCGACGCCATCATCGACGCGGCGCGCCTCGAGGACCGCGACGCGTACGCCATCCGCCACGCGGCAGCCGCCGATTGGGACTGGATCAAGACGTCGGAGTTCATCAAGGATTTCGTCCTTTATGACGACTGCGCGTACGGCGTGCAGGCGATCGTAGCCTTCAAGCTCGAGGACGAGCTGGCGGGGGCTTTCATCGAGAACTCCAATTGCGAAAGCGAGATCATCGACTCGAGCGCGTGGAAGCTGCCGCCAGGAACCGCTGGAAGGTATTTCTTCGCCGCAGTACGCGGCAGGAAGTACAATCTCGCGCTCGTACTGCTGCCGTTCACCGGCTTCGTCGAGGACGGCCTGAAATTCCTGTTCCAGGAGGCGATGCGCGGCGGCTTCGAGGGCATGCTCGTGCCGACTCTCAAGATGCACGAGATCCATCACGAAGCCTTCATGGCGTATGCCTGGGAACGCGGCCGTTACCGCTTCATCGCGAACTCCGCGCAGACGATCGATTGGCAGCGCAAGGCTTTCGATAAGCTCATCGAGCTCGGCAAGTGGGAGGACGCCGCCGAGGCGGCGCAGTACGGCGTGAGCGAGACGCTCCGGACCGAAGGCGTCCTCATCGCCTTCCGCGCCGCGATGGCCGCCGGCGACTTCAAGGCCGGCCTCTACTTCCTCTTCCGCTACGGTCCGGTTCATGACAAGACCGGCATCGTCACGCAGGAGATGTACGACGCGGCGAAGGACGCATGGTATGAGGCCAGGCAGGCCTCGGTGCCGCCCCCCGACCCCGCGCCGAAACCGAAGCGCAAGCGGCACAGGCCCGAGCGTCCGAAGTGCGCGGACGACGACTGGTGCCCATGAACAAAAACGCCCCCGACTGCATGTCGGGGGTCTTTTCATGCCGCAACGGCCGCGCGTCGACTGGGGCGCTCAGGGGTGCTCGGTGATGACCGCCATGTCCTGGGCGCGCAGCTTCTCGAGCGTGCCGAGCGCCCGGTCTTCCTCGAGGATGCGGGCCAGCTGCAGCCCGCCGATGAAGTGGGGGAGCGCGACGTAGTCGGCCTTCTTCTCGTAGAGGGTCAGCGCGTCGAATTCGGATTCGGCCGTGACGATGATCTTCGCCTTGCCGCCCGACCCTTTCACGCGCTCGATGAGGTTCATGGATTCCTGGAGGGACGGCACCGTCGAGATGACGACGCGCGCGCGGTCGAGCGCCGCCATGTCCTGGATGTCCGGGTCGGTGATGTCGCCGTAGATGGCGTCGATGCCTCGGCGGTGGAGCCGCGCGACGACGTCGGGATTGAAGTCGACCACCAGGAATTCTCGCTTCATCTCCATCAGCGAATGGAGGATATTATGTCCCATGCGGTGGCAGCCGATAAGCACGACGTGTCCGTTCAGCGGCGGGCGTCCGACGCGCTTCTCGGCGTGCGAGCGAGGCCAGACGGCCGTGACGTAGGGCGCGAATCGTTCGTAGAGCCACTCGCTGTAGAGCACCAGATACGAGGACAGGACGATGGTGATGAGGCCTACTCCGGTGACGGTCGAGACGACGCGCTGGTCGATGTGGCCGAGCCGATGCCCGAGCGTCACGACGATCAGGCTGAACTCCGAGATTTGCGCGACCGTCACGCCGGCCATGAAAGCCGTGCGGGGCCGATAGCCGAGCTTGGCCATCAGCGCCATCACGATGATGGGGTTCCCGATCAGCACGAAGGCCGAAAGGATGATCGTCGCGCCCCAGACCTCGCCTCCTCCTCCCAGCACCATCTTGGATCCGAGCACGATGAAGAACATCACGGCGAAGAAGTCGCGGAGCGATTTCACCCGGCTCATGATCTGGTAGTGCTCGACGCTTTCCGCCAGCGCTACGCCGGCCATGAAGGCGCCGATCTCGAGCGAGAGTCCGATCTGCGGCAGGCTCGCGAGCGCCGCGACGCCGAGGCCCCAGGTCAGGCTGGCCAGGAAGAGCGTTTCCTGCGAGCCGGCCAGGCGGTGCAGCAGGCGCGGCATCACGTACTTGCCGATGGCGAGGGCCGCGACAAGCAGGGCCGCGCCTTTGGCGAAGGTCGCGAGCAGCGTGAGCGGCAGGCGCGCCGGGTCGAGGCCCGGTCCGGACATGCCGGAGAGCAGGATGAGCACGCCGAGCGCGATGAAGTCCTGGACGAGCAGGATGCCGATGACGATCTTGCCGTAGAGGCTGTCGAGCGCCTTCTTCTCCGAGAGCAGCTTCACGACGATGATGGTGCTCGAGAAGGTCAGCGTGACCGCGACGTAGAGCGCGGGGATCCATTCGAAGCCGAGGAGCAGCGCGATCATCAGGCCGACGACGGATGAGAAGAGGATCTGGCCGCCGGCGATCTTCAGCGCCGGACGTCCTACGTGCTTCAGTTCGGCGAAGTTCATCTCCATGCCGACCAGGAAGAGCAGGAAGGCGATGCCGAACTGCGCCATCGTGTCGATGACGTCCGCGTTGTTCAGGCGCATCAATCCGAGCGGTCCGACGATCAGGCCCGTGACGATGTAGCCGAGCAGCGTCGGCTGCTTGAGCGCGCGGGCCGCGATGCCGAGCGCCGTCGCCAGAGCCAGCACCAGCGTGATTTCCAGGAAGAGATGGTCCATCAAGGCCAGTATAGCAAAAAAGCCCGTCGGAGAGGTACGCGCGCTTACATATCGGGGGAGCATAGCAAGAGGTTTACGGCCAGCCCGCGACGTGGTATCCTCGCGGTCGCGAAAGCCCTTTCCACGGAGGATATATGCGTCTCGAAACTCTTGACGACGCCCTGCTTCGCGCGCGAGCCGCGCACGAACCGCTTCGTTCCCGCGAGTGGGAGCTCAAGGACGAGCATGACCGATGCGCGAAGCTTCACCAGGAGTTCTTCGATGCCGGCCGGGCGGATGGCCGCGAAGCGTTCCTCGAGAACGCCGGACGTCTGTTCGACGCGCAGGCCGCCGCCGCCGCCCTCGCTCCGATCATCGCGGCATCCAAGGATCTGCAGCACGCGTTGCAGTACGCCCGGCATGCTTGGAAGGTCGCGATGCCGGGCCACGGCCAGTCCGCCGCAAGATTCTTCGTGCGGAGCTTCCGCATCGAGGACGGCAAGCCCGTCGCCTACGACCCGTTCTGGATCGAGACCTGCGTCGAGATAGGGGTCGATGACCTGTCGAAGCTCGCGCTGCACGCCGTCTGGGCTTCGGGCGGCGACCTGCGTCCCGGAGGGTCTGGTCCTTCCGACCCGATCCTGCCGGTCCGCAGGCCCTTCGGACCTGCGTCGGAAGCGGCGCGCCGACGGTGCTCCGTCTGCGGGGACGATGGCTACGTCATCGGCTTCAAGGAACTCTGCCATTGGACCGAGGACGACGACTGGCCGTACCTGCAGTCGCTCAGCACCTTGTGTCTGACGTGTCCGCGCCTCGAACTGATCGCCGAACGGAGCGATCTCCCGCCGGCCAAGCTCCATCCCTGACGACGTCGGGGATTTTTTTCTTGATCACGACTTCCGCGCGGCAAGCCCGAAGGCCGCCCTTCGCCCGCACGCCGGCGGTTTTCCACTTGAAGGAACTTGATTTTTCTGCTAAAATGCTCATGATAAATCGCGCCAGACGCGAGGTCGCTCTATTCATCACGGAAACCTATGTCTTTTGGAGGAAGGCACGCGGTCGCGGGCCAGATGCGCTTGATGGCGGCCGTTTTCGCCGTCCTGGCGCTCTTTTCTTTTTCGATGGCCAGCGCCGCGCCTGCGGTCAAGCCGAAACTCACGAAAGTCGAGTTCGACTCGTTCAGCGCCACGGGCGACGTCGTCCTGAAGTTCACCGGCACCGATTTCAAGAGCGGCGTCGTCGGCACCTCCAAGCCCGACAAGGACGTCCTGCGCCTCACGACGACCTTCACCTCCTCCACCTCCCTGAAGGTCACGATGTCGCTCGACAGCTTCTTCAAAGGCGACAAGATCCAGAACATCCCGTTCGCCGTCATCAATCCCGATAACGTCGAGTCCGACGCCCAGCCGTATAAGCTGGTCCTGTCGAAGCCGACCCTGACGACGCTCTCGCCCGCGTCCCTCGACGTCAAGACGACCTCGAAGACCGTCACGGTCACGGGCGCCAATTTCAGCAAGAAAACCAAGATCAAGATCGGCGGCGTCGAGCGCGCCACGACCTGGGTTTCCGGGACGTCCGTGAAGTTCGACCTGACGGATGCCGATGTCGCGAGCGGCGTCACGCACGACGTCACCGCGGTCAACCCCGAAGACGTCGCCTCCGACAAGAAGACGCTCGAGGTCGTCGCGCCTCCGGCCATCACGAGCCTCGAGCCGAACACGACGGGCATCATTTTCACACCCGTGACCGTCACCGTGAACGGTACCGGCTTCCGTTCGGGCGACAAGATCTACCTCGAGGGCGATAACGGCGCGATCGGCGCTAACTGCACGACGACCTTCGTATCGAGCGTCAAACTGACGTGCCCGACTTGGTCGACCGTCACCTCGAAGGTCCGCTCGTTCGACTTCGTCGTGATGCGCGGCACCGTGAAGCATTCGCGCTCCGTCTTCACCGTCGTGAACCCGGTCCCGACGCTCACGAAGATCGAACTCTCGCCCCTCTCCAGAGCCTTCCCTTCGAGGGCGGCCGATGACGTCGTCTTGCGGCTGACCGGCGGCAGTTACGTCTCCGCTTCCGTCGTCACGCCTTGGGACCGTCCGGACACGCATTACGACATGAAGCTCGCCGCCGGCAACGTCATGGACGTGCGCGTGCCGTTCGACGAGTTCTTCCGCGACGGCAAGCTCGTCGAGATCAAGCTGTTCGTCACCAACCCCGCCCCGGGCGGCGGCGATTCGCCGCAGCAGCCCTACAAGCTCGTCTTGCCGAAACCGGCCATCTCCAGCTTCAACCCCGCTTCCGCCACCGTGAACCAGGCCGCGAAGACGGTCACGGTCAGCGGTTACAATTTCAACAAGAAGACGATCATCCGCATCGGCGCAACGGATCGCGTCACGACGTACGTTTCCGGAACCTCGCTCACGTTCGTCCTGACGGATGCCGACGTATCGGCGTCGGCGACGCTCGATATCACCGCCGTCAATCCAGGAGGCGTCAGCTCCGACAAGAAGACGCTTCCGGTCGCGTACCCGAAGCCGACCATCACTTCCTTCTCGCCCGAGACTTGGACCGCCGGCAGCCCCGTCACGCTGACCGTCCAGGGCACGAACTTCTTTCCCGGCGTCTCGCAGCTCGCCTTCCGCGACGGCAACTACGGACAGGTCGTTCTCGCCGACATCACGATTCCCACGGACGCGACGGCGACGTCATTCACCGTCACGGTTCCGGCGGACAAGGTCCGCGCGGACGTCGCTACCCCGCGCATCTGGGTGAGCAACGGCGGCAATAATCAATCCATCAACAAATTTCCGAAGATCGTCAGGCCGACGCCCGTGCTCGAATCGGTCGAGCCTTCTACCGTAGAGGCTGGTACGGCCACGCAGAAGTTCACCCTGAAGGGCAAGAACTTCTTCGAGATGTTCTCGGTGCTCTTCGATGGCAACGGCGTGCGTGTCGAGTCGCAGACGACGGGTGAAGTGACGGTGACGGCCAACTCCGCCTACATCGGGAAACCCGGGACGCGGAAGATTTCCGTCACGTACTACATCCCGGGGGTCAGGGACTATGTCCATACGAACGAGATCGAGCTGACCATCGTCACCCCTCGTCCGAAGCTCACGAAGGTCGAATATGATTCGACCGACAAGGATGGCGACGTCATCCTGAAATTCACCGGGGCGAACTTCGTGAGCGGCGCGGTCGCCGGGCAGAAGGACGACAAGGACAAGACGTATCCGACAACGTTCGTCTCCTCGACCACGCTGAAGGTGAAAGTCCCGCTCGCCGACCTGCTGAAGGACGGCAAGCCAGACAACGTCCCCTTCAAGGTCACCAACCCCGACGGCAAGGAATCCGACGCCCAGCCGTACAAGCACGTGCTGCCGAAAGCCACGCTGCTCAAGCTGGTCCCCGACGAAGCGCTCGTCGGCGCGACCGCGAAGACCGTGAAGGCCGAAGGCAACGCGTTCCTCTCGCTCTCGGTCGTCCGCGTGGGCGGTATCGATCGCGTGACGCGCTTCGTCTCCTCGACGGAACTCTCCTTCGACCTGACGGACGCCGACGTCGCCGCCGCGGGCGCCCTCGACGTCGCCGTCGCCGCTCCGGACGGCGCCGTGACTTCGATCAAGAAGCTCACCGTCTATAATCCGGCCGCGCAGATCCTCGAGTTCTCGCCGAACCCCTGGGTCGCCGGCTCCGCCGTCACCCTCTCGGCGACCGGCGTCAATTTCATGCCGGGCCGCACCGTCTTCACCGTCTTCGGACCGGAGGACGACGAGGTACTGTTCACGATCACGCTCCCCGAGGACGCCACCGCGACCTTCTTCCGCCTGACCATCCCCGCCGACAAGCTCCCCGAAGCCGGCACGACCGTGACCATGGAAACGGCCAACCCCGCGCCGTCCAAGTCCGGCACCGCCGTCTCCGCCGACGTCACCGCGCCGAATCCGAAGCCCGTCCTGACCAAGCTTTCCAGGACGGAAGCGCTGGTCGGCGACGCCGCCTTCGAACTCACGCTGACCGGCACCGGCTTCATGCGCACCTCCAAGGTGAAGCTCGGCGACGGAGAAATCGCCGCCGCGTACGTCGACGCCAGGACGATGAAAGTCACCGTCGCATCCGGCGATCTTGGAACGGCCGGCACGCTCTCGTACCGCGTCGTCAACCCTGAACCAGGCGGCGGCGAGACCGCAGCCAAGGATATCGTCGTCGAGAATCCGGCCCCGGTCCTCACCAGCCTTTCGCACGCGCGCAAGCTCGTCGGCGAGAACGGCTTCGAGCTTACGCTCGTCGGCCGCGGATTCAACCGCGCTTCGGCCATCCGCTTCGACGGCTCCCGGCGCCGTGTCGTCTCCGTGACGCCCACCGAACTCAAGGTGGTGATGCGCATCGAAGACATGGCGCGCGTCGGCAAGATCGCCATCGACGTCGCGAACCCCGAACCCGGCGGCGGCGAGACGGAAGCGCTCGATTTCGAGATCGTGAACCCCGTCCCGGCGCTCGACACCTACGCCCCGTTCCAGGCATACGCCGGCGACGCGGATACGCCTTTCGTCCTGACGGGCTCGAACTTCGTAGCGACCTCCGTCGTGCGCATCGGCGGCGTCGATGTTCCGACCGTCGTCGTCTCCGCCACGGAACTTCGCGCGACGATGCCTTCTTCGAAGATCTCGGCCATCGGTGTCGTGCCGGTGCTCGTCTTCACGCCGGCTCCGGGCGGAGGCGTCTCGCAGACGCTGGGCTTCTCGGTGGTCGTCCGTCCGGGCGCGAACATCCTCGCTCCGGCCGACGGCGAGACGCTCCAGGCCGGCGCTCCCTATGCCATCCGCTGGGAAGTGGTCGGTACGACGTATGACCGGGTGCGGCTGAGCCTCGCCAAGAACGGCGAAGAGTACGCCGTCATCTCGTCGAACGCCGGCACGACCGGTTCGTACGCATGGACCGTCCCGTCCGGCTCCTCCGATATCGTCGCCCTGACCGCCGACTTCTTCCTGAACGGCGTGACGGTCGCGACGGATACGGTCCGCGACTTGCGCTTCGGCTCCGCTCCGGCACCCGCTCCCGAACCGACCCCGACCCCGTCCCCGACCCCGGCCCCGACGCCGACCCCCGAACCTGCGCCGACGCCCGCGCCTGCCCCGTCACCCTCTCCCGCTCCGGGCGGCGGCACGCCTCCTGCCGACGTGCCCCCTTCGGCCCCAGGCTCCGATCCGAACCCGAAGGGCGAGAATATCCTCCGCCCCGTCGACACCCAGCAAGGGGAGCGATACGACTATGATCCTGCCAAGGTCTTCGAGCAGAGCGAAGGCGATTGGATCGACTGGACGCAGGCCCTTGAGACGTCCGACCCCCAGTGCGGCCTGCGCAAGACCTTGTATAAGAAGCGTACGGTCGACACGGTCTGGTATTGCGGCTGGGACGGCCGCCTCCACGCCTTCCAGAACCCGAAGATCTACTTCTCGTGGTACGCGGGCTTCGGCAAGGTGAAGATCGTCTCCTCTGCCATCCTCGACGCCCTGCCGAAGGGCGATCCGGTGCAGTACCGCCCGGGCGGACGGCTCATCAAGACGCCAGGTTCTCCGATCGTCTACGCGGTCGACAAGGATTGGATCCTCCGTCCGATTCCCGATGAAGCGGCGGCGCGAGATCTCTACGGCGCCGATTGGGCCAAGCGCGTCGACGACGTGCCGGAAGCCTTCTTTACCAGGTATCGCGTCGGCGAGCGCATCAAGCCGGAAGAACCGGGCTTCTGAAGCCTGAGAAAACCGCCAACATATGAGGGCGGTTTTCTCTTTGTCGTCAGCGGTTTTCGTCCACACCACGATCGCGCCGGACGCGAGTATACTGGATGAGAATGCCGACTATGAACACACGCGCTCTCCCGAAGGTTTTCGCCTCTTTTTTGATTATCGCTTCGGTGGCGGGAGCGGTGCTGTCTTTCCCCCGTTCCGCTTACGCCGCCGGCACCCAGCTGGTCACGAACGGTTCGACCCAGATCGGCACTTTTCCATCGAGCCTGCCGAACACGTCCTTCCGCATCGATACGAGCGTGACGAACTCCGCCAGCGTGACGGTCATCGCCGGCGGTCTGGTGGGGTCCGCCAACGCCACGCTCAGCCCGACGACCGGCTGGAGCCAGATACAGAACGCGAGCGTCGATGACGCCTTCAAGACGGTGGCGATGGGTTTCAGCACGTCCTTCAACGGCACGTCCTACTCGACGGTCTACATCGGCTCGAACACCTACATCACCTTCAGCGCGGGCTCGTCGGTGTACTCCAGCCTCTCCGCCAGCAATCCGAACAAGCCCGGTGTTCACCTCGCCGCGGCGGATAACTCCTACCAGCGCGTCTACACCCGCACCGACAGCCCGGGCGTCTTCCGCGTGCGCTACGAGGGCAACAACTCGACTTCAGGCACGGTCGGCAGTCCGACGATCGTCTACGAGGCGGTCTTCTACACCGGAGCGTCGTATTTCGACGTCCATATGGGCGCCAACTCGCGCGCCGGCGGCGACGCGACCGCTCCGACCATCACGAGCGTGTCCTCGAACAAGACGAACGGAACGTACAAGGCGGGCGAAGTCATCGACATCGACGTGACGTTCTCGGAGGCCGTCACCTCGACCGGCAACGTGACCGTGACCCTCGAGACCGGCGCCACCGACCGCACATGCGCCTTCGTCGTCTCGAACGCGACCACTGGCACGTGTAACTACACGGTGCAAGCGGGTGATACGAGTTCCGATCTGACGGTCAACACGATCTCCGGCACGATCAAGGACGCGGCGCTCAACACGCTGACGAACTTCACGCCGGGGACGAACCTCGCCGCCAACAAGGCGCTCGTCATCGATACGACGGCCCCGACCATCACGAGCGTCTCCTCCGACAAGGCCAACGGTTCCTACAAGGCAGGCGACGTCATCGACATCGACGTGACCTTCTCCGAAGCCGTCACTTCGACCGGCAACGTGACGGTCACGCTGGAAACCGGCGTCACCGACCGCACCTGCACCTTCACCGTCTCGAACGCCACGACGGGCACCTGCAACTATACCGTCCAAGCGAGCGACGCCAGCGCGGACCTCACGGTCAACACGATTTCCGGCACCATCAAGGACCAGGTGCTGAACACGATGGCCAACTTCGTGCCGTCCACGAACCTGGCGGCCAACAAGGCGCTGGTCATCGATAACGTCCTGCCCACCGTCACGAGCGTGAGTTCGGACAAGACGAACGGCTCGTACAAGGCCGGCGACGTCATCGACATCGACGTGAACTTCTCCGAGGCCGTCACCTCGACCGGCAACGTGACGGTCACGCTCGAGACGGGTACGACCGACCGCACCTGCGCCTTCACCGTCACGGGGTCGACCCAAGGGACCTGCAACTACACCGTGCAGGCGGGAGATACGAGCGCGGACCTGACCGTCAACACGATTTCCGGCACCGTCAATGACGCCGCGCTGAACGCGGTCACGAACTTCGTGCCGTCCACGAACCTGGCGGCCAACAAGGCGTTGGTCATCGACACCGTCGCGCCCACGCTCCTGAACGTCTCCTCCGACAAGGCCAACGGAACTTACGCCGCCGGCGCGGTCATCGACATCGACGTGACGTTCTCGGAGGCCGTCACCTCGACCGGCAACGTGACCGTCACCCTCGAGACGGGCGCGACGGACCGCACCTGCACTTTCACCGTCTCCGCCGCCACGACAGGCACCTGCAACTACACCGTGCAGTCTGACGACGCCAGCGCCGACCTTACGGTCAACTCCGTCACCGGCACCGTCCGCGACGCGGCTTTGAACGACATCTCGGGAACGACGCCCGCCACCAACCTCGCCGCCAACAAGGCGCTCGTCGTCGATACGACCGCGCCGACCATCACGAACGTCTCGTCCGACAAGGCCAACGGTTCGTACAAGCCCGGCGACATCATCGACATCGACGTGACCTTCTCCGAGGCCGTCACCTCGACCGGCAACGTCACGGTCACCCTGGAAACAGGCGCGACCGACCGCACCTGCACCTTCGTCGTCTCGAGCGCGACGACGGGAACGTGCGACTACGTCGTCCAATCGAGCGACGCCAGCGCCGACCTCACGGTCAACACGATTTCCGGCACCATCAAGGATGCCGCGCTGAACGCGGTCACGAACTTCGTGCCGTCCACGAACCTGGCGGCCAACAAGGCGCTCGTCATCGACGCCGTCGCGCCGACCGTCACCGGCGTCACTTCCTCGCTCGCGAACGGAAGCTACAAGGCCGGACAGCTCATCCCCGTCCAGGTGACGTTCTCCGAGTCCGTCACGGTCGCTTCGGGCGCGCCGACCCTGACGCTCGTGACCGGTTCTCCGGCCACGACGGCGGTGACGTACTCTTCCGGCTCGCCGGGCGCGACCTTGACGTTCGACTACACCGTCGCTTCCGGCAACGCTTCGGCGGATCTCGACTACGCTTCGGTCGGCGCGTTGGCGCTCTCCGGCGCGACCATCCGCGACGCGGCCGGCAACGACGCAGTGCTGACGCTCGCCGCGCCCGGAGCGTCGAGTTCCCTCGGTGCGAACAAGGCGCTCGTCATCGACAACGTCGTGCCGACGGCCGTCCTCACGTCGACCGCGCCGAACCCGACGAACGTCTCGCCGATTCCCGTCGTCGCGACCTTCACGGAAGTCGTCACCGGCTTCGACGTGACCGACCTCGTCGTCACGAACGGCAGCGCCGGCAGCTTCGTCGGCTCCGCCACGAACGTCTACACGTTCTCGATCACGCCCACGGGGCAAGGGGCCGTCACCGTGTACGTCCCGGCCGCGGCCGGCCAGGACGCGGCGGCGAACCAGAACGCGGTCTCGGACACGCTCTCGCGCACCTACGACAGCGTTTCCCCCACGGTCGCCATCACGAGCGGCACCGCCAGTCCCACCAGCGCATCCCCCATCGCCTTCACCGCGACCTTCTCGGAGGCCGTGACCGGTTTCGTGCTCGCCGACATCACGGCGGTGAACGCCTACGTCGGCAACTTCGCGGCGACATCGAGCACCGTCTATACCTTCGATGTCTCGCCCATCGCGCACCCGATCGACAACGTCGGCGTTTCGATCTCCGTCTCCGCCAGCAAGGCGCAGGATGCCGCGACGAACCAGAACACCGCCTCGGATTCCGGCGCGCCGTACTACTTCATCTACGACGACCACGATCCGACCGTCGCCCTGACCTCGAGCGAGCCCGATCCGACCAACAACGGCACCATCGCCGTGACCGCGCAGTTCAACGAGGGCGTCACGTTATTCCTGGCAGGGGACATCACCGCCAACAACGGCTCGGTAAGCAACTTCACCATCTCCTCGACCTCGACCTATACCTTCGACGTGACGCCCTCCTCTCAGGGCCTGGTCACGGTCCGGGTCGCGGCCGGCGTCGCGATAGATCTCGCGTTGCTTACGAACACGGTCTCGAACCTCCTCAGCCGCACCTACGACACCGTCGCCCCGACCGTCTCCCTGACCTCCAGCGCCTCGAGCACCACGAAATATTCGCCGATCCCCGTCGTCGCCACGTTCAGCTCCGGCGTTACGGGCTTCGTGGTCGGCGACCTGAGCCTCACGAACGGTTCCGCCGGTAACTTCGTGAGCTCGTCCTCCACGACCTACAGCTTCGACGTCACCCCGTCCGGGCAGGGTACCGTTTCGGTGCAGGTTCCGGCGGCGAGCGCCACCGATCAGGCCACGAACGCGAACGTCATCTCGAACCTGCTCTCGCGCATTTTCGACTCCCTCGCGCCGACCCTGACGCTCCCGACGCCCGTCACGACGCCGACGAACGACACGACCCCGACCTTCACCGTCAACTCCACCGAGGCCGGCGCGGTGACCTACGGCGGCGCCTGCAGTTCCGGCACGGCGAGCCTCTCGTCGGGAAACACCGACATCACCTACAGCACGCTGTCGCAGGGCACATATAACGGCTGCGGCCTCACGGTCACCGACGACGCCGGGAACGCCAGCGCGCTCCTGGCCGTCTCGTCGTTCACGATCGATACGACCGCGCCGACGCTCACGAGCTCCAGCCTTGCCGATGCGTCCCTCGCGGCAGGCGAAACGACGCTGGCGACCTTCACGTTCAGCGAGGCCGTCACCGGCTTCGCCGCGGCTGACGTCACTTCGGTGCCGAGCGGCTCGCTCGGGTCGGTCTCTTCTTCCGACGGCGGCACGAACTGGACCGCGACCTTCACGCCGACGGCGGACGTCGATGACGCCACGAACGTCATGACCGTCACGATGACCGGACTCACCGACATTGCCACGAACCCTGGCGTGGGCACGGCCGATTCCTCCAACTACGCCGTCGATACGCTCCGTCCGACCGTCTCCATCGGCGCGCCTTCGGCCTCGACCACCAACGGCGCTTCCGTCACCTACACTGTCACTTACGGCGGCGCGTCCTCCGTCACGTTGGCGGACCTGAACGTCACGCTGAACACGACCGGCACCGCCGCCGGCAGCGCGGCCGTGTCGGGCTCCGGACTCACGACCAGGACCGTCACCGTCTCGTCCATCACGGGCACGGGCACGCTCGGCATCAGCCTCGCCGCCGGCACGGCCGTTGACGCCTTCGGCAACTCCGCGCTCGGGGCCGGCCCCGGCACGACCTTCATCGTCGACACGACCGCGCCGTCCGTCAGCTCCATCGTCATCGCCGATACCAGCCTCGCGGTCGGAGAGACGTCCCTCGTGACCTTCACCTTCAGCGAAGCGGTCACCGGCTTCGCGAACGCCGACCTGACGGCGATCCAGAACGGAACGCTCACGACGGTCTCGACGTCCGACTCCGGCACGACCTGGACCGCGACCTTCACGCCGACGGCGGACCTTGAGGACGCTTCGAACCTGATCACGCTCGCCGTCACCGGCGTCGCGGATGCCGCGGGCAACGCCGGCGTCGGGACGCACGATTCCCCGAACTACGCCATCGATACGCTCCGCCCGACCGTCGTCGAAGTCAATTCCGACAAGACCAACGGCACCTATGAGACCGGCGAAGTCATCGACATCGACGTCACCTTCTCGGAGGCCGTCACCTCCACCGGCAACGTGACCGTCACGCTCGAGACGGGTACGACGGACCGCACCTGCACCTTCACCGTCTCCGCCGCCACGACGGGCACCTGCGACTACACCGTCCAATCCGGCGACGTCACCTCCGACCTCACGGTCAACGACATTTCCGGCACCATCCGGGACGCCTTGCTGAACGCCGTGACGAACTTCGTCCCCGCCACGAACCTGGCCGCCAACAAGGCGCTCGCCATCGTCAATACGATCCCGACGATCGTGAGCGTCTCCTCCGACAAGCCGGACGGCACTTACAAGGCCGGCGAAGTCATCGACATCGACGTGGTCTTCTCCGAGAACGTGACGTCCACCGGCAACGTGACGGTCACGATCGAGACGGGCGCCACGGACCGGACGTGCACGTTCACGATCTCCAACGCGACGATCGGAACCTGCAATTACACCGTGCAGTCAGGAGATTCGTCTTCCGATCTCGACGCCTCCGCCACCGGCACCATCAAGGATTCCTCGCTCAACCCGATCACGGACTTCACGCCCGCGACCGGCCTCGCCGCTGGCAAGGCCATCGCCATCGATTCCGTCGCGCCGACGATCCTCAACATCACGTCCAGCTCGCCGGACGGAAGGTATGGCGGCGGAGCGACGGTCAGCGTGGACGTCACGTTCTCGGAAGCCGTGACGTCGGTCGGCAACGTCCGCGTGACGCTTGAAACCGGAGACGTCGACCAGTCCTGTACGTTCACGGTGACCGCCTCGGCGACCGGCAGCTGCGACTACTCCGTCCAGACCGATGACTACTCGCTCGATCTCACCGTCGCGACCGTCGAAGGCGACGTCAACGACGCCGCGCTGAATGCGATGACGAACTTCACGCCCGCCACGAACCTCGCCGCCAACAAGGAAATCGTGCTCCTGACGAGCGGCAGCAGCGCCGCCACGATCGCCGCCGAAAACGCCCCGCTCAGCGTCACCGTCGCCATGCCGAACGGAGGCGGATCGATGAACGCAGGCGGACGGATGACCGTCACCTGGAACAAGACGGGCATGCAGTTCCACTACGTCTCCATCCAGCTCTCGACCAACGGCGGCAACAGCTATCCGGTCGCCGTCGCGTCAGACGTCCCGGACAACGGGTCATACCTCTGGACTATCCCGGCCGACCAGCCGACGACCGCGCAGGCGCGCGTCCGCGTTCAGTTCACGAGCGGAGGCAGCGTCATGGTGTCTGACACGAGCGACTCGAACTTCATGATCGTCGGCGCCGCCGCGCCGCCGACGGATCCGACGCCGACGCCCGGCACGAATCCGGGCGGCCCTACGGGCCCGGTCCCGCTCACCGGACCGACCGGCCCGAAGACTCCTGGCACGCCGCCTGGAACTCAACCCGGTACGAGTCCGGGCACGCAGCCGGGTACGCAGCCTGGCCCTGGTACGGGCGCGCCTGTTCCGGACGGCACGGGCCTCATGCCGCCGAGCGAGCCGCTCACGGGTCTCCCGCGCATCGGCGAAAGCGGCCCTGCGGTCGAATCGCTCAAGGCCTTCCTGGCCGCCAACGGTTTCCCCGCCGGCGAAGGCGCGACGTTCGACGCGGCCGCTCTCTCGGCGCTCGTCCAGTTCCAGATCGAACACACGGAATCCGGCGAGCTCGGTCCGAACACCCTTAAGTTCATCAACGACCTGTTCTATCGGAAGTCCAACGCCTGCCGCCGCAGCTTCTTCGGCCTCGTACCGCCGATCCGCCCCTTGACGCGGACGTTGGCGCCGAACGACGTCCACGCGGACGTGAAGGTGCTTCAGAAGTTCCTGAACGACAACAGGTTCCTGTTGGCGGCGCGCGGCGCCGGAGCGCCCGGATCCGAGACCGAACGCTTCCTTACGCTGACCGTCCGCGCCCTCGCGAAGTTCCAGGCGGCGCACGGGCTCCTGTCGGAGAAGGGATCGCTCGGCCCGAAGAACCTCTTCTTCCTCGAGGGCCTGACCGAGAACCCGTCCATCTTCCAGTGCCCGTCGCTCGTGCCGCCGACCGTGAGGCTCGCTCGCGACCTGAAGCAGGGCGACCGCGGAGCCGACGTGCGCGTCCTCCAGCGCTTCCTGAACGATAACGGCTACGCGCTCGCCGCGTCCGGCCCAGGCTCCAAGGGGCAGGAGACGACGAACTACTTCGCGCTCACGCGCGTCGCCCTGGCGCGCTTCCAAGGAGCCTATGGGCTCACCGCCGAGAACGGCGCGATGGGACCGCTCACACGTTCCTTCATGAATGCACTGATTCGATAAAGAAAAAGCGCCCCGAGCGGGGCGCTTTTCAGTAGGCCAGCGTCTCGCCGTCGACCTCGATGCGTTCGACGTCGACGAAGACGTCGATATGGTAGTGCGTCTTCTTGGGGTGGAACCCGGGTTTCTTGTAGACGCCATGCTTCTCGCCGAGCGAGAGGTGCAGGCCCCTCTGCCGTTCGAAGGCGGTGATGTCCTTGAGGACGCGATCCTTGCCCATGGCGGGGTTGAGCCCGATGCCGAACTCGCGGACCATGACCTGCTCGTCGGCGCTGATCTGATCGAGCACCTCCTGGAACGACGGCGGGCCTTCGTGCGAGACGACGATGCCTTTCTCGATGCGGACGAGAAACGGTTCGTGCATCTGCACGAGGTGGTCGATGCCGGCGAAGGCGAAAAGTTTCACTTCGCCGTTCACCTTCGCGAGATCCTTCGGTTCGCTGAAGACTTCGCCGATCGGGAAGGTGCCGCCGACGTTCGTCATCCCTTCGTAGTCGCCGACGTTCAGCTTGGTCGGCTCCATGCCGCCCTCGTACGTGAGGACGGTTCCGGCGCAGAGCACGCGGACCGTTCCCGAGGCGTCGATCTTCGCCTTGAGCGCGCGGCCGAGCGGGCGGTAATGCTCCGGATCGTAGGCCATGGCGTCGACGTAGATCTCGATCTGCCGGTCGTCCGTGGCGCGTTCCAGATGCACGTGCTCGATGACGGCGAGCGAGCGCTTGAAGAGCTCGATGCGGATGCGGAAATCATCCAGCCGGAACGTCATGGATTGGATCATCACGACCAGGTCTTTGGGGTCCAGCATGTCGATGGCCGCCAGGACTTCCTCCTTGCCGCAGGCATCATAGTCGAGATGCGCGGCGTCCGGCAGGGCCCGCCGGTAGGCGGCGGCGACCAGCCTGGAGAGGGGGGATTGGGCGTCAAAGACGACCAGCGCCTTGCGGGCGGGGTCATGTTTTAAGGCCAAACGGACGGTGTCGGACGCATGTTTCGCGGCCGTTTCGAGGAGATGGTCCATTGCGCGGGCATCATGGCAGGAATAAGCCTTGACGGGAAGGGCGCCGCAGCCATTGACGGATTCCAAGGGGTATGCTATAAAGTATGGGTTATTCATCGTAGACCAAACACATGACCGGTTCCGTCAAGACCATGAACGAGAAGGGTTTCGGCTTTATTACCCCGGACGACGGTGGCAAGGATCTCTTCTTCCACCAGACGGGCCTCGTCGGCGTCAACTTCGACGAGCTCAAGTCGGGCGATAAGGTTTCCTTCGACACGGAGGAGTCCGAAAAGGGCCCCCGCGCCACGAACGTCCAGCGCGCTTAATCGCCGCTCCGGAAGCCGCCTCGCAAGAGGCGGTTTTCGTTTGCATCGTCGCGCCCTTGCCAAGACCGCGAAAACCGCGTATCCTACCCGCGTTATGGCCGACCACGTCGTCCTTCGCTTCAGCGAAGTCACCTTCGACTACGGAGACACCAAGCCCATCCTGGATGAGGCCAGTTTTTCGATCCGCAACGGCAATCGCATCGCGCTCATGGGCCAGAACGGCGCCGGCAAGTCGACGCTCTTCAAGATGATCCTAAGCGAGCTGAAGCCGAAGTCGGGCGGCGTCTTCAAGACCCCGAACGACGCCAAGGTCGGCATCGCCAAGCAGGTCATCCCCGCCGAGCAGATGGACATGACGGTCCGCGACTGGTTCGCCGGCACCTTCGAGACGATCCCGTACAACCTCGACAAGCGCATCAACGAAGTCCTCGACGCCGTGAACCTCGTGACGGATACGACCAAGGCCCTCCGCGCCCACTCCGGCGGCCAGCAGGCGCGCCTGCTCCTGGCCTATTCGCTCATCCAAGACCCGGACATCCTCCTGCTCGACGAGCCCACCAACAACCTCGACACCGCCGGCATCGAGCACCTCACGGGGTTCCTGATGATGTACGAGAAGACCGTCGTCGTCATCTCGCACGACGCCGACTTCCTGAATGCCTTCACCGACGGCGTCATCTATCTCGACGCGCACACGCACAAGATCGAGCAATACGTCGGCAACTACATGAACGTGGTCGAGGAGATCGCCGATCGCATCGAGCGCGAGCGCCAGCAGAACGCCCGTGCCGAAGCCGAGATCCGCAAGAAGAAGGAGCAGGCGGAAGTCTTCGCTCACAAGGGCGGCAAGCTCCGCTCGGTCGCGAAGCGCATGCGCGAATCCGCCGAGGAAGCCGAGGAGAGCATGGTCGAACTGCGCCAGGAGGACCGTACGGCGCGCGACTTCATCATCCCCGTCCAGCCGTTCGATTTCGACTTCAACGGCAAGATCCTCTCCATCGAGAAGGTCGGCATCATCAAGGATGGCGAGCCGGTCGTGAAGGACGTCGACCTCCAGCTCGGACGCGGCACGCATATCCTGCTCGAAGGCCCCAACGGCATCGGCAAGAGCACGCTGCTCGAGAAGATCTACCAGCGGACCGCGGAGGGCGTGACCTACGGCAAGGACATCGTCGTCGGCTACTACCGCCAGGACTTCTCGACGCTCGACTTCGAGAAGACCGGCTACGACTTCCTCTACGGCGTGATGGCGCAGAAGAGCGAGCACGACCTGCGCTCGATCTCCGCCGGCTTCCTGCTCGACGGCAAGGCGCTCGCCACCAAGATCGCCAACCTCTCCGAGGGTCAGAAAGGCCTCCTGGCCTTCGCCAGCCTGGTGCTGATGCGCCCGGGACTGCTCATCCTCGACGAGCCCACCAACCACATCAACTTCCGCCACCTGCCCGTCATCGCCAAGGCGCTCGACGAGTACAAGGGCGCCTTGATCATGGTCAGCCACATCCCCGACTTCGTCTCGCAGATCCGCCTGGACGCGCGCGTCGATCTCGGAGCCTTGTAAAGAAAAAAATGCCCCGTCATGCGATGGGGCGTTTTCATTCCACCTTCGGGTCGATACCCCGCGGCTTGCCGCGGAAAATATAGTCG
>JBBTWH010000029.1:0-19142 GCA_038062835.1 Patescibacteria group bacterium
GCATCGGCCGCCGGAACCGGATCAGCGCCTCGCGCTTGCGGGCGCCGTCGGGATCGACGCGGATCTCCGGCAGGGTCGGGGCGTCAGTGGTGAGGCGCAGGCCTTCCCGCACGATGCCAGGATAGTTCTTCACGACGAACCAGAGTCCGCTTTCGCTTTTCATGTCGGCACCTTTGAAAAAGACCTGAGCCGCATGCTACGCTCCTTCCATATGAATGGAAAGAGGTCCTTCAGGAAAGACCCGCGGCGCGCCGGTCCGAAGACCAGCTGGGAAGGCGTGGCCCGCTGGTACGGCAAGCACGTGGATAAGGAGGACACCGTACAGGACGCGGTGGTGCTTCCGGGCGCCGAGAGGCTGCTCTCCCCCGCTTCCGGCAAGCGCTATCTCGACATCGCCTGCGGCGAGGGTGCCTTCACGCGCCTGATCGCGCGGAAGCCGGGCGTGAAGGTCGCCGGGTTCGATGCCTCGCCGTCGCTCATCGAACGCGCCAAACGACGCGCGCCGCAGGGCGCGGAGTACGCCGTCGCCGACGCGCGGAAGTTCGCCGCCAAATATCCCGCGGCGAGCTTCGACGGCGCGAGCTGCCTCCTCGCCATCCAGAACATCGACGAGATCGGGCCGGTCTTCGCCGATACGGCGAAGGTCCTCAAACCGGGGTCGAGGTTCGTCATCGTGATGAACCATCCGTCCTTCCGCCAGCTGCGGCAGAGCGGCTGGGGTTGGGACGAGAACCGCAAGCTGCAGTACCGGCGCGTCGACAAGTACCTCGGCACCTACGACGTCCCCGTGCAGGCGCACCCCGGCGCCGCACCCGACATCGTCACGCACTCATTCCACCGACCGCTCCAGGCCTACGTGAAAGCGCTCGCCAAACACGGCTTCTCCGTCGTCGACCTTGAGGAATGGACTTCGCACAAGACGAGCGACTCCGGCCCGAAGGCGAAAGCCGAGAACGCATCGCGCATGGAGATCCCGATGTTCCTGGCGCTGGCAGCGAAAAAATCCTGAAAACCTAAACGGCGGTCATCCCGCCGTTTTTCGTATCAGATGGATCCGGTGGCTTCAAGAAATCCCATGATGCGCGCGTGCGCTTCCTCGGGAGGCAGCGTGCCGTCCACGTCGAGGGGATTGGTGAATCCGCCTTTTCGACCGGCATAGGCCTTGGCGAGGGAGGCGAGCCACTCCGGATTCATGGCGACCGCGTCGACTTCCTCGTGCAGCGTGGCGCGGTGCCGCTCGAGCGATATCTCCGCTGATACGTTCATCGAGATCACCGCCGTAGACAGCCGCGCGAAGCGTCCGAAGGCCTCGGCCAGCGCGGCCGCCTCGGATTCGGTGACGGTCTTCAGTTCGCGGTAGACGTCGGCCCAGACGGCCGCGTCGCTCCAGCCGCGATCGACGATCAGGTACTCGGCCTGGTCCTTGTAGCGATAATAGACGTCGAGCAGCTGCCCGTAGAGCGCCAGCGCGAAAGCCAGGGATTCCTGCGGCGGCACCGACAGCTGGGCCATGCGCTCGCGGTCGCCCGAAAGGATCGCGGCCACGCCGCGCGCTTCGAGCGCCTTCCGAAGAAGTTCGGCCTGCGTGGACTTGCCGCTCCTCGGCATCCCCACGAACTCGATGAGTTTCATCTGCTGTCCTTGAAAAGCTTCTTGAGGCGTTCGGTCAGCACGTCGCGCGTGCGGCGCGAAGGGGCGCGCTTGCCGGAAGGCAGGCGCAGGCGTTCGACGCCCTTGTCGTCGAACTCCTTGTCGTACGCTTCGGCGATGGCGTCGACGCGTTCCTTGCGTTCGGCCGCAGGCAGCGCATCGAAGGCATGCGCGCCGATCTCCTCGCGCAGGTCGCGCTCGGCCAGGCGGAGCGCAAGCTCGTCCCAAAAGACGCAATCGTCGTAGTCTTGAAGCCACCCCGCCGCTTCCATGCGCGTCTCGAGCGCCATCGACGGCTTGCTCGCGCCGTCCTCGCCGCGATCGACGAGGTAGCCCAAACCATCCTCTTCGGCGAGGTCGTGCAGCTTGTCGAGCGCGACGTCGTGCTCGGCGCTGCGCTCGCCGTCGGGCCCGTGGCCGTTCAGCACCTCCTCGCCGAGATACGCGAGTTCGAGCAGCCGCTCAAGTTCCGATTTGCTGAGTTCAAGATGCATAGTCCTTTCAAGCCGCGCGGGCGGCATAGAGTTCGACGATATGGCGCGCGTTCGGCTCGATGTCGAGCGTCGTGAGCGCTTCGCGCGCGGGAACCCAAAGATGTTCCTGCGCTTCCTCATTCAACGTCACGCGTTTCGAATCGGCGCGGACGACGAAGTCGACGAAGACGTGCTGGGTCGCCTGATAGTAGCCGGAATTCCGGATCTGGTCGAACGTCGCGAGATGGGCGCCCGGCTGTCCGAGCAGTCCCGTCTCCTCCTTCACTTCGCGCACCAGCGCGTCGAGCAAGCGCTCGTTGCGACGCACCTTGCCGCCGACGACCGACCAGCGGCCGCCCCATTTGTGCGTCTTCACCAACAGGATTTCCCGCTCGTGCGCGGATCGGCCGTCGTCGTACTCGATGATGCCGCCCGTCGCGACGACCGAACCTGGCACCATCAGGTCCTCCCAAAGACGATGGATCGCCGTCTCATCGGGATGGATGGACGGCGCCGGCAAACTCCCCTTTTCAAGGACGTGCGTCGCGAGATTTTCCGGCGACCAGACGGCGTTGCGATGGACGTAGGCCGGATGATCGTCGATCTTCTCGAGGAAGAAGCAGGGCACGTTGGCGACCTGCGCGATGCCGAGCTCATACGAGGCGCTCTTGCCGACGTAGCCTTCGGGATTCACGAAATAGCTGAAGCCGTCGTGGCCGAGCCGCTTGAGATGATGCAGATACAGCAGCTCGACCATCCGCGGGTCGGCGCCTTTCTCGCTCTCGAACAGCGCGAAACCGTCCACGACGGCCGCGATCTCCTCATCTTTGGGCGCAAGCACCTCGATGCCGGCCGCCTCGAACACGCGCTTGGCGCGCACGATCTCCGCGTAATGCTTCCGGAAACTGCCGTGCAGGACGCAGCGGAATCCCATATCGCTTACATCTTACCAGTTAGCGTCGCGCACGTCGATCTCGTCAGGGGCGTCTTTCACCCAGACGATGGGCGGCTGACCATCGGAAACGAGATACGCGTTCGTCTTGCTGAAGTGCCGGCAGCCGAAGAAGCCGTTGTGCGCCGAGAGCGGGCTCGGGTGCGGAGCGGTCAGCACCAGGTGCTTCGCGCGGTCGATGTGCGCGCCTTTCTTCTGCGCGTACGCGCCCCAGAGGAGGAAGACGAGTCCTTCGCGACCCTCCGAAAGCTTCCGGATGACGGCGTCGGTGAATTCCTCCCAGCCCTTGCCTTGATGCGAACCGGCGTTCCCCGCTTCGACGGTCAGCGTCGCGTTGAGGAGCAGCACGCCCTGCCTCGCCCAGTGCTCGAGGTTTCCGGACGCCGGAATCGGCAATCCGAGGTCCTGATGGATTTCCTTGAAGATGTTCTGGAGCGACGGCGGCTTCGGCGCGCCTTCCGGCACCGAGAAGCACAGGCCGTGCGCCTGACCGGGGCCGTGATACGGATCCTGTCCGAGGATGACGACGCGCACGTCCTCGAAGGCCACCGCATCTAGCGCGTTGAAGACGCACTTCGGCGGCGGATAGACCGTCTTCGACACGTACGCGCCGCGCACGAACTCCGCCAATGCCTTGAAGGATGGTTTCTCGAATTCGTCCTTCAATTGTTCCTTCCACGAGGCTTCGAGTCTGACATCCATATTCCGCCGTCATCTAAACAAAAAACGCGCTTTTGTGGAAGCGCGTCAACGGTTGAGCATGACGGCGAGCGCCGCGAGCGCCTCGGCCTTGAGCCGGACGGCGTTCTCGTCGACGAGCAGGCCGCGCAAGCGTTCGATTTCCTTCCGCGCGGCCGCGGTCGGCGCGACGCCCCTGGCTTTGAGCATGACCTTGCCGCGATCCCCCAGCTTCGTGTGCCAGCGGCGCGTGGTCGGATCGAGCCAGGTCCAGCGTTCGCGCTGGAAGGCGTCGCGGAGCTCGGGACTCTCGACGCCGGAGCTCCGGACTTCGAAACGTCCGTAGTCGAGGTGCCCGCCGGTCGTGAGCAGGTCCTTCGCCGCCAGGATGACGATCCAGGAAGCGACCGCGAACGACGGCACGCCGTCGTCCTGGTAGGCGCAGAGTTCGGCGACCGTCACGGCCGGATCCTTGGCGGGGTCGACGCGCGTGCCGGAGGGCGCGTGGTGCCGCACGGGCTGGAAATAGTCGTTGAACGCCAGTTTCGCGCCGCAAGGGCACGCGCGCGGATTGAGCCCCTTGTCGTCGAGATAGCCGCACATGATGACCTCGCGGCACTTCGGACAGACGGCGTAGGTGCCGCCCAGCGAGGACGCTTCGCGCGTGTATTCGCAGATCGTACCGCTGCCGAAGACGCAGAGCGGCGCGACGGCGAAGCGTTCCAGATCGGTGAAGACCGAACCATGGTACTGCTGGATGTACCAACGCTTGAAGATCACGGCTGACTTCGGCTTGAAGTCGCCTTCGTGATAATGCGGGTTCCAGCACTCGGCTGCGGAATGAACGTTCGGAATCGTCTTGGACATCACGGCCTCCGCAGGCATGAATACCATGATGCCCGGCCACGGTCAATCCGGAGCGACGAGCGTCAGCTTCTCTTCCCGCGTCATCCTTTTGATGCGCGCTTCCAGCTTCAACGCCGCGCTCCGATCCTTCACGCGCCGCTTCCAGACGAGCGCGACCGGACAGCGGCCTCTTGTATATTTCGCGCCCTTGCCGGCGTCATGCGCGACGACGCGTCTCACGACGTCGTTCGTCGCCCCCGCATACAACGTGCCGTCCGCGCATTTCAGGATGTAGACGTGCCAAGACATGGCCGTCACGAGGAAAGATCCGTCTCGAACTCCCCTTCCACGTACTTCGGCGGCAGGACGTAGACGTCCCACCAGGCGCGCAGGATGGCGGGAATCTCCCGAAGCATGAAGGACGTCTCCTTCACGTAGGACTGCAGGCTGGCGGAAACGCCGGCGCTCTTGATGCCCAGCCGTTCGCACGTCCAGATGGCACGCGGCAGATGGAACGATTGGCTCACGAGAACGGCGCGCTCGATGCCCCAGATGGAACGCGCCCGCGCGCAGGTGTCGTAGGTGCGGCGTCCGGCGAAATCGATGGCGATGGCGCCGGGGGCGACGCCGAAGTCCGCGACGAGCGCCTCGTTCATCGCCTGCGGCTCGTTGTACTCCTGGAAGCGATTGTCGCCCGAGACGAGGATGCGCTTGACCTTGCCGAGCCGGTACAGCTCGGCGGCGACGGACAGGCGGTCGCGCAGCACGTCCGATGGCGTGCCGTCGCGGCGGAGCCCCGCCCCGAAGACGATCGCGACGGGCGCCTCCGCAGCGTCCTCGGCGGCGAGCGCCATCGCGTCGCGCGCCGAAAGGAAGGTCCTGAGCGGAAGCGCCAGGAGCAAGGCAACGAGGATCGAGATGGCGAACGACGGGACGATGCGCATACCGTTTCAGGGTACGAAAAACCGCGCTTCCTGGAAAGCGCGGGTCAGCGGCCGTTCAGCCGCGTGATGAGGGGATTGTCGCCCCGATTCGTCGGCGCCATCACGACCATGCCCGTGTCGACGAGCGTACCCTTCAGGTCCGAGAAGGCGATGACGGTGACGCCGGCGCCGGGCTGGATCTTGGGATAGAAGCGGCGCATGCCGGCGAGCAGCTCCTCGCAGGACTCGTAGCCGGCCTGCCGGAGCTTGAGATCGGAGACCTCGTCGAGCCGACAGTGCAGGACCTCGCCGACCTCGGCCATCACGCATGCCGAAGCGATGTGACAGCAGAGCATCACCGGCCCCTGACGATAGTCCCGATGACCTTCGCGGATCGTGGCGGTCCTGCGCTTGAGGATGATGTCGCTCCACAGCGCGACGTCGGGCGCGAACAACAGGGCTTGCAAAGCGCGATGCATGGATCCTCCTGAAAAGAGCATGTGCAGCGCACGCTACACCTCGCGCGCGGCCGGGTCAACCGTCGCCGCGCACCTTGCCACGCACCCCGTTTCGTGATACCGTGCCGTCGTGCCAGACGCGCCCGGGGGCGTGGTGAAATGGTATCACAAGGGTCTCCAAAACCCTTGTCGTAGGTTCGATTCCTACCGCCCCTGCCATGAAAAACCGACCGCGATCGCGGTCGGTTTTTCATATGGCGCGCTCACGCCTCGGGGACGTTCTCGCGATACATCGCCTGCAAGGCGGCGATCTCCCCCTTCGAGAGGCGGTCGGTGCTCCGCAGGAGGTCAAGCACGGCCAGGATGCCGGCCGCCGTCAGCCCCGCGCTGAAGTCCGTCATGCCATTGCCGCGGTTGAGCAGGACGAGCGTGACGACCGATCCGGCGATCATCAGGATGACCGCCCAGCTCTGCGCCGCCAGCCCGCCTTCGAGCGAGCGTTCGAGCGGGCGGCGTTCGAGCGCGATGTCGCGCGTGGTCGACAGCAGATCGTGGTACAGGATGCGATCGCGCTCACTGCCCGGCGCGAAGGTGTAAATCCATTGCGCGACCAGGCGGTACTCGTCCCGGCCTTCTCGGTACGAGAAAAGGTTCACGGAGAGTCGGCGATGATACGCCAGAAGCCGTGCGTGCAGCTCACGGCCCCAGGCGCGGTCGTCGACCGAAACACTGAAGTTGTAGAGGCGGCGGAGACGTGAAAGTTCCGTTTCGACGGACGTACGGAGCGTCTTGCGGCGCTCGAGCGCGCGGTTGATGAAGAAACCAGCCAGGAACGAGAAGAGCAGGAGCGTGTTAAAGACGCTCGAGGCCGAGCTGGGTCCGGCGCGGCGCGGCAGGCCGTAGGAGAAAAAGAAGGCGACGACCAGGAAGGCCGCGATCCGCGCCGCCGCGACGATGGCATCCTTCATACGCTTCAAGCATACGCCTCCCGTAGGAAAAGAAAAAACGCCCGTGCGGAGGGCGTTCAGCGCATCTCGACGCCGATCTTCTCGACCAGCGGACCGTCGGTCAGGCGCAGGATGTGGTCCGTGCCGTAGAGGAAACTGACGATGGCGGCGTCCCAGGTGACGTGATGCGGACGCGACTTCTTCACGAAAATCGAGCGCGTGCGGCTCGAGGCGAGCGTCCGATGCCGGACGGTGTTCAACGCCTCGGCCATGTCATCGACCGTGCCGACGGTCGGATGGATCTCGATATGGTCGAAGCCCTGCAGCTCGGCGCGCATCGTCTTCGGCTCGGAGAGTTCCAGCAGACGCAGGTCGCCTAACGGCGTCGGGATCGGGTCGATCAGGCCGATGACGGCCACGCGGCGTCCCGAAATGATCGTCTGGTGGAGGAAGCGGCAGCCGCTCCACCCCTCCGCGTATTCCTCGAAACGTCCGCGCAGCTCGTCGTACTCGCGGAACTCGCGGCACTTGTAGCTGAGGTGGTCCACCTTCGGGGCGAACGAGGCGTGGAGGAGCGCGTGCGCGTGCGACCAGTTCCTGAAGGCGTTCAGGAGCGGGGCGGAACGGCGCGCGAGGAAGTCAGAAAGGAACGCAGGCGTATCTTCTTTCCGCATGTGACGAGCCTAGCGAAATCGCCTGGAAAAGGCAAAGCCGCCATTGCGGGCGGCTCAGGAGCTTATTTCGTCTCCTTGTGCGAGGTGTGCTTCTTGCACCACTCGCAATGCTTCTTCATCTCAAGGCGGGCCTTGAGCTTCTTCTTGTTCTTCTTGGAGTGGTAGTTCACCCGCTTGCATTCGGTGCACTCCAGCTTGATGAGGTTGTCCTGGGACATAAGTCGAGCTTAATGGAATGTGAAGAGCTTACTTGACTGACACAACCCCGTCAAGGGGCATGTCGGCGTAGTCTTCCGCTCTCCGCGTGAACTTTTTCTGACCGTTTTTGGCGGCAGCGAGCCTTAGATGGATGAAGCTGCGATTGAGCTCTTTCTTCGGCAAGAAATACACATTATGGCTAGACGCATCACAGACGGCGATCATATCGATCTCGTGTGCCGTATACCTGCGCACGGACCAGTTGTTGCAACTCCTGAGATTCACCTCAAGCGCGCCGCCCTTCGGCATGACGCACTTGACCTGCACTCTCAAGAAAACGCCCCGTCTCTCTGCAATGAGATCGTAACGGGTATTTTCACCGAACGGAAATGAAACGGTCCAACCGTCGCGAACGAAGGCTGAGGCCACCAATAGCTCACCGAAGCTGCCCTGCGTTTTCTTCTTCATGGTCGCTCAATCGTTTGGAGCCGGCGGAGGGATTTGAACCCACGATCTTCGCTTTACAAAAGCGCTGCTCTACCGCTGAGCTACGCCGGCATTTTACCGATTGAGTGCCCCAAATGAGACTCGTATCACGCAATACCCGGCAAGATTCTCGATGAGAATCAAGGATCTTGCCTGGTGGGCAGTCAAGGATTCGAACCTTGGAAGGCACAAGGCCAGGAGATTTACAGTCTCCCCTCGTTGACCGCTTGAGTAACTGCCCGGACGTCGCTTACGGACAGGCTGCCGGTCGGACTCGCTCCGCGGTCCTCCCTATCGCCTGTCCTTCGCTCCTCCTTCGCGGCTGGGCAGGCCCAGCCTTGATGGCGGTTCAAGGGGTTCCGCGCGGTCGCGCGGAACAGGTCCTTTAGCGTATCCTGCGCGGTCGCGCAGGATGATTTTTGTGGAGCCGACGACCGGGATTGAACCGGTGACCTCGTCCTTACCAAGGACGTGCTCTACCAACTGAGCTACGTCGGCTCGTCGCTTACCCGACAGGCTGCCGGTCAGGCGGGCCGAGCCCGCCTTCCCTATCGCCTGTCGGCCGCTCCTCTTCGATTCGCTTCGCGAATCGATACAAGCCAGGAACGGTCGGTAATTTTCAAGCTTTTTCGGGCATCGCTTCGATCCGGCCGCGGAAATCCGCGAGCTTGGCGTTCTCGGGATTGACCTCCGAAAGCGCGCCTAGAGCCTCCCGGGCCGAATCCGGGTCGCCTACGAGTATACTAGCCTCCAAGAAATAATCAAGGTACTTGGGGTTGTGAGGTTCGGCCTGGAGGGCGGTGCGGAACTGTTCCTGCGCTTTCCTGGCTTCCCCCGCCGCCAGATAGACGCGGCCGAGATCAGCCCGGTAGCTGGTGGCGTTGGCGGCGAGTTCGATGGAACGCAGATAGCGCGCTTCGGCTTCCTGAAAGTTGCCGCGCGACGCCTCGACCTGGCCCAGCCGTCCGAGGGCGCGATCGTCGTCGCCGGTGAGGCGCAGGAGGAACTCCAGCGTTTCGGCGGCCTGGTCGTAGAGCTTCTGGTCGATGTAGAGCTCGGCGAGGCCGCGGTAGGCGTCGACGTGCTTGGCGTCGTGCTTGAGGAGCTCGATATACATGCGCTCCGAATCATCGTAGCGTCCATCGGCGCGTGCCCTCTGCGCGTCCTCGAAATCCGCCGCGGCGTCCGATGCCGGAGCGGACTTGGCTGAAGACTTCGCGCCGTGGTCCATCTTGGCCTCCATCCTCTTGAGCGATCCATAGGCTCGCTCGTAAAGACCCTTAACTCGGCCGGACGCCTTGGCGGTGACGGTCGCGGTCTTGCCTGCCAAGGCGCCGAGCGAACGGTCGAAGCGGTCCTTCATGATGCGCGACTTCACCTCGGCATGGCGCTCCTTGGCCATGGTCGAGAGATCGATGAGCTTGAGCTGGGGGAACTTCTTCACCAGGACGCTCCAGATGAGGGCGACGCCCGCAATGAGCAGGACGAATCCGATGACGTTCCACATATCAGGAAGAGAACGCCTCGAAGAAAGCGCGGACGTCGGCGAGGCGCGCGGAGGCGCCGCCGACCAGCAGGCCGTCGACATCCTGGAGGCCGAGGTACGACGCGAAGTTCTCGGGGTCGACCGAGCCGCCGTAGAGGATCGGCGCGTCGGCGCCGGCGAGCGTGCGGATCTTGGCGTGCATGGCGGCGACGTCGGACGGTTCGCACGGGATGCCCGTGCCGATGGCCCAGCGCGGCTCGTAGGCCACGAGGAACGCCGCGCCGGGGGGAAGCGCCTTGAGGACGGTTTCGAGCTGGACGCGGACGATCTCGTCCTGGCGTCCGGCCTCGCGCTCCTCCTTGAGCTCTCCCACGCAGACGACCGGCGTCATGCCGTCGGCCGCGACGGTCGCGGCCTTGCGGGCGACGAGATCGTCCGTCTCGCCCAGCGCGCGGCGCTCGGAGTGTCCGACGATGACGTATTTCACGCCGAGCGCGGCGAGCTGTTTCGGGGCGACTTCGCCGGTGAAGGCGCCTTCGTCCTTCCAGAACGCGTCCTGGGCCCCGAGCGCGACCTTGGAAGCCGCGAGCGCGCGCGCCACGCGTTCGAGCGAGGTGAAGCCCGGGGCGACGACCACGTCGACCGACGCCGAAACAGCGCCTTCGTCGTAGGCGCGGGCGAGCGCGACGGCGTCATCGTCGCTCAGGTACATCTTCCAGTTGGCGAAGAAGATCTTGCGCATATCGCGGTCAGGAAGGTACGTGCAACAGCTTCATGAAGCGCTTCTTGTCCTTGAATGGGCCGATCAGCGCGGCGGAGAGCCCGCTCGTACGGAAGACCTGGCGCGCGACGGCTTTCACGTCTTCGCGCGTGACGGCATCGACCCTGGCGAGACGCTCTTCGGGCGTGAGTATCTTGCGTTGCAGCAATTCCTGCTTGGCGAAGAATTCCGCGAGCGCGCTCGATTCCTCGAGGCCGAGCACGGTCTTGCCTTTGATGTATTCCTTGGCGCGCGTCAGTTCTTCGGCAGTGACGCCGTGCTTCACGGCCTTGCCGATCTCCTTCATGATGACGGTGATGCCTTCGTCGATCTTGGCCTTGGTGAGGCCTGCCTGGACGGCGAAGTTGCCGACGTCCTGGTACGGACTCAAGCTCGCGCGGACCGAATAGGCCAGCCCGCGGCGCTCGCGCACCTCCGTAAAGAGCCGGCTGGACATGCCGCCGCCGAGGATCGTAGAAAGGACCGAAAGCGCCGCCATCTTATCGTGGCCGTACGGGAAGCCCGGGAATCCGAGCGTGAACTGCACCTGTTCAGTCTCCTTGTATTTCAGCGCAAGACGCGGCCCACCCAGGCGGAGCGATGATTTCGCGAAGGGCCTGGGCTTACTTTTGGGTTCCCGGACCTTGCCGAAGGTCGCTTCGAGCAGCGCCGGAACTTCCGGGCCGATCTTCCCGGCCACGGCGACGATCATGTTCGATGGCACGTAGTGCTCGTCGCGGTATTTCAGGAGCGACGCTCGGCCGATGCCGTCCATCGTCTTGTGGGTGCCGGCGATGGGACGCGCGAGAGTACCTTTGTAGACGAGCTCCTCGAGCAGCTCCTCGGCATGCATGATCGGGTTGTCCTCGTACATGTTGATCTCCTCCTTGATGACCTCGCGCTCGCGCTCGCATTCCTCATGCGCGTACGTCGAATGGAAGAGCATGTCGTGGAGCATGTCGACGGCGAGCTCGGTCTTGGCGGCGGTGAGCCGGATGTAGTAGCCGGTGTAGTCCTTGCCGGTGAAGGCGTTGTAGTCCGCGCCGACGGAATCGAGGTCGCGGCTGATGTCCATCGTGTTCGGGCGGCGCTTGGTGCCCTTGAACATCATGTGCTCGACGAAGTGCGACGCGCCGACGAGCTTGGCGTTCTCGTAGCGGCTGCCGACCTCGAAGAGGACCAGCACCGTGCAGGCCTGGGTGTCGTGCGACGGCACCATGATGACGCGCGTGCCGTTCTTGAGCGTGGTCTTCTGGTACAGGGACATGCTAGAAGCCGAGGTTGGTCGCGAGATACGCCTCCAGCTCGGAGAGCTTCACGCGTTCCTGCTTCATCGTATCACGGTCGCGGACGGTGACCGCCTGATCCTGCAGCGAATCGAAATCGTAGGTGATGCAGTACGGCGTGCCGATCTCGTCCTGGCGGCGATAGCGCTTGCCGATGGATTGGGTCTCATCGTAGTCGGTCGCCCAGCGCTTGCGGAGGCTCGCGGCCAGCTCAGCAGCCGGGACGGCCAGCTCCTCCTTTTTGGAGAGCGGGAGCACGGCGATCTTGTAGGGCGCCAAGGCCTTCGGGAAGCGCATCACGACGCGCAGGTCGTTCTCGCCTTCTTCGGAAGTCGGGGCCTGTTCCTCGTGATACGCCTCAAGCATCACGACGAGCACCGTGCGGTCGACGCCGAGCGACGGCTCGATGACGTGCGGCAGATACTTCTCGTTCGTCACGGGATCGGTGTAGCGCAAGTCAGCGCCGCTCTTCTCCATGTGCCGCTTGAGGTCGTAGTCGCCGCGGTAGGCCAGTCCGTAGAGTTCCTTAAGGCCGAACGGGTACTTATATTCGATGTCGATGGTGCGCTTCGAATAAAAGGCCCGGTCCGCTTCGGAAATCTCGTTGTAGTGCAGGTTCTCTTCCTTGACGCCGCAGAACGCGAGCCAGCCCTTCAGCTCCTGGAGCCACGCCTCGAAGTGCTTCTCCCAGTCGTCGGGATGCACGAAGTACTCGACTTCCATCTGCTCGAACTCGCGCGTGCGGAAGATGAAGTTTCCTGGAGTGATCTCGTTTCGGAAGGCCTTGCCGACTTGAGCGATGCCGAACGGCAGGCGCTTGCGGCTCGTCTCCTGGACGAGCTTGAAGTCGGCGAACATCGACTGGGCCGTCTCGGGGCGGAAGTACGCCACGGCCTCCGTGCCTTCCTTGGCGCCGAGGAACGTCTTCAGCATCATGTTGAACTGCGCCGGCTCGGTGAAGGTCCCCTTCTTGCCGCAGTTGGCGCACGCCGCGCTCATGTCGATCTGGTCGGCGCGATAGCGCGTGTGGCAGGCCGTGCACTCGGTGAGCGGATCGCTGAAATTCGCCAGGTGGCCGGAGGCCTCCCAGACTTTCGGGTTCATGATGAGCGCCGCATCGATGCCGACCATGTCGCCGCGCTGGCGGACGAAACGGTCCCACCAGGCGTCCTTCACGTTCTTCTTGAGTTCCGCGCCGAGCGGACCGTAATCCCAGGAATTGGCCAGGCCGCCGTAGATATCGGAGCCGGGGAAGACGAAACCTCGCCGTTTCGCGAGGGAAAGGAGTTTGTCCATGTCAGTCATACTCACCTAAGCTATCATACGAAACCGCACCCTTCAAGAGTGCGGTTTTCGTTCATAACGCCCCCTATCCCCCTCTTATTTTAAGAGGGGGTATCCAGGTCGCGTTCTCTCAAATGGTCATGATTTCCTGCTCCTTCTCGGCGGCCATCTCACGGACCTTGTCGTTCCAGAGCTTGACCGCGCCTTCGAGGGCTTCCTGGAGCCGGAAACGCTCGTCTTCGGTGATCTCCTTCTCCTTCTCCATGCGGCCGATCTCGTCCTTTGCCTGCTCGCGGACGCCGCGCATGGCGATGTGAGCCTCTTCGGCCTTCTTGCCGACGATCTTGGTCAGTTCGCGCCGGCCCTCTTCCGTCAGCGGCGGGATGGTGACGCGGACGCGGCTGCCGTCGACGACGGGGTTCACGCCGATGGGGGCCTGGCGGATGGCTTTCTCGATCTCCTTGGTGAGCGCCTTGTCCCACGGCTCGATCATGATGGTCTTGGCGTCCGGGACCAGGACGGAGGCGACGCCTTTGACTGACATCATGCTGCCATAGGCCTCGACCGGAATATCCTCGACCATCGCCGCGTTGGCGCGGCCCGTGCGCAGGCTGGACAGGTCGGACTTGAGGAATTCGATGACGTGCTCGAATTCGGGACGGAATTCGTCGATGACGGTGTGCATATCGGCTGGAATCTTAGAATCCGGAGTTCTGCTTGAGGAGCGTCGTGCCCATGAAGATCGTCGCGTCGTTCGCGGGGTCGATCAGGAGCGTCGTAGCCGCCCGCGTGGTCGGCATCTTGGTGGTCGTCCACTTGGAGCCGCCGTCGATCGAGCGGTAGAGCGTGTTGACGGTGCCGTAAGCGATGAAGCTGGAATCCTTCGGGCTGACGGCAAGGGAGTATATGACCGTCGAACCGGACGGCGTCAAGAGGGTGAGCGGCTGGAAGGTCGCGCCGCCGTCGATCGTGCGGAGCAGCCCGTAGTTCGAGGCGATGACGAGGCTGTCGCCGCGCGCGGCGTCCTCGGCGAGGATCATGTTGTCGAGCGCGCCGGCGAATTCGCCCATCCCGGCGGAGAGATCCGTCCAGGCCGCGCCGCCGTCCGTCGTCTTCCAGAGGCCCTTGCCTTTGGTGGCGGCGTACATCACGCGCGGATCGGCGGCCGCCATCAGGACCTGGCGTACCTCCGTGTCGAAGCGGTGGATCGGGCTCCAAGACGCGCCGCCATCGGAACTCTTCAGGAAATCTCCCTTGTTGGTGGCCGCGAAGACCGTCGCTGAGTTGAGGCGGTCGATCTTCACGCTGGTGACGCGCGCGTCGGGACGCGGATCGAAGTAGACGTTCTCCCAGGTGCGCGAACAGTCGCGCGTGCGCATGACGCGGTTGCCGGTGCCGACGTAGACGACGCACTTCTCCGACGGGCTGACGGCGACGGCCGTCACGGCCACGCCGCCGAGAGACGATGCGCCCTGCCACGATTCGCCGCCGTCGTACGAGAAGAACAGGCCCGCCTCGGTGCCGGTATAGACGGCCTTCTTGTCGGAAGGGTCGAACGCGATCGTAGTGACGTCGTTCCCCGCGAAACTCTTCGCGGCGCCGACCGTCGCCACCGAAGACTTCGACTGCCACGTGGTGCCGCGGTCGACCGAACGGAGGACGCCGCCGTCGGTGCCCTTGGCACCCGGCGTGCCGGTGATCTGGATGCAACCTTGGCCGACGAGCATGAGCGAAGCGGCCGCGAGCGCGAGCTTGGAAACGGTTTTCATACTAGGTTGGTGACTAATTCCTCTTCCTGACCACCCTCACCCCTCTCGCCTCCATCTCCGATATGGTGAGCCCTTTCCGGCGGACGAAGCTCTCGGTCATGGGGGTTGGGATTGATCGGCGTTGGTGGATGACGCGGCCCTGGTGACGGATTTCGATGTCGACGTCCGTGCCGCACTCCCAGCAGCTGCCGATGTCGGTCAGGGTGAACTGCAGGGCCTTGTAGTCGTTGGTCACGTCGGTCGAGAGCGAGGGGTAGTCGGCGGTGAAGCCTTCCGGAGGAGAGACGGTGACGGTGATGTCCCAGCTGCCTTCGGGGGCATCGAAGACGAAGGGGTAGAGCTCCTGAGATTGGTTCCACTCGATATACTCAGGCTCGATGACGTGGAGGAGGCTGCCGACGTGGGTGGTCGTCTTGCCGGGGACCGAGGTGCCGTTGGCCCGGACGATGACCTGGAGGAACTTGTCGGCGATCTCTCCGAGCGCCAGGTTCCCGGACGAGACGCCGGCGACGACCTGGGTCTGGGGATCGCGGGCCAGGAGGAGGTAGCTGCCGGGGGCGAGGCCGACCGAGGCGTTTCCGGAGGCGTCGGTCACCCCGGAGCCGTCAGTGGCGCAGGTGTCGAGAATCTGGCCGTATTCATGGGGGTTGAAGCCGACCCCGGAGGCGCAGGAGCCGCTCGCCTTGGAGAAGGCTTTGACCATGGCGTCAGCGATCGGGGTCTTGGTGGAGCCCGGTTGGGAGCCGCTCTGGACCGCGTGGCGCTGGAAGGTGACGGAGGCGGTGGCTGGCGGCGTCCGGTCGATCACCACCTCGAGGCTCTTGGGCGCTTCGGCGTTGCCCGCGCCGTCGAGGGAGAAGAAGGTCACGGTGCGGACGCCGTCGACGGTGAGCAGGATCTGTCCGGGATACGGGACGTACGTGGCGCCGCCGTCGAGAGAGTACGAGGTGGAGGCGATGCCGCTGCCGAGGTCGGAGGCGGAGAGCGTCACCGTGACGTCGGAGACGTACGTCATCCCGTCGAGGCCCCGGGTGCCGGAGGCCGAGGCGATGGTGACAGGCGCTTCCGTATCAGTGACGCCTGGGAGCAGCGAGATGTCGGTGGTGCCGGTGGCGGCGTGGAGGATGACCTCGCCGGGAGCGATGACTTGGTCCTCGAGGGTGGCGGAGGTGAAGATGCCGCTGGCGGGGTCGATGTAGCGGGCGTATATGGCGTATGAGTCGGTGGCGCTGCCGAGGACCGAGGCGAGATCGGGGTTGGCGTCGAGGAAGAGTCGGTTGTCGTGGGCCGAGACGGAGTGGAGGCAGAGGGCGTTCTCGGGGGCGGGCGGGAAGAGAATCCACTCGGGGGCGCCCTGGTTGTCGCCGTTTGTGATGGCGTCCTGGATCTGGACGTCGTATTCGCCGGTGACGTAGTTCATGCCGACGTGGCGGCCGTCGGGGCAGTACACATGCAAGTCGAGGTCGGGGCGAGGTTCCGACTGGGTGCTGTCCGCGAACGCGATCTTCCCGAACGGCCAGAGCTTGTTATATCCGGTAGGATCGAACAGTGCCGGGGAAGTGAGGCTGTAGGCCATCAAGCCGATACCGATGGCGATGAAGAACGATGCCAACTTCCGAGACAAGCGAAGAATCCTGACAGTCTTCTGCACATCCAAGCCCTTCACCTTCATCTTAGGCAAGTACTTGATCGCCAGGCTCGCCAGAAGGATGGCGAGCACCAAGAGGAGGATGACGCCTGCCGTGACGCCAGCGAGGGTGTAGCGGTAGCCCCATTCCGAGGCAATATTACTGGTCGGCAGTCCATCAAGTAATGTGTCCTGAATCGGAACTCTGCCAATCTTGCTGTTGGCAGGATCCCAAAGTCCCGCGAGATTAAACCCTCGTGCATCCAAGACGACCCCGTGAAATGAAGCGACGCCTCGGCCAGCCAAGGCCGCGCTCGTCATCGGTTCAACATTGGCCTGAATCTCGTAGTGACCTTCGGACGTCACGCGATCCTGAAGCGCCGTGATGATCAGGTCATTGTTGAAGTCGAGATAGCTGTCTTGGGTGAAAGGATCGAGGATCGCATCATCTACCTGAGGAGCATTGCTCCAGGTCTTATTCCCCGGAATTGTGATTTTCCCGTTCTCCAAATCGATGTAATAAAGAACCAGGCGTTGGGTTTCAGGGAGAGATGTGTCCCATGTACTGAAGCCATCCAGATTATTTCTAGCTTCCAAGACAATTCGCCTGGAAACGTGACTGTTCCCCTGAACGTCGAACTTGTGGGCCGCATCGCCAAGTTGCGTCGTTTCAAGTGCGTTGACCCACACCGTTCCCATGGGCGTGGACGTGGTCGAGAGCAGTCCGGAACCAGATCTCCAAAACGAGTTCAGGCTGACAGGATTGCGAAAGTCTCCATTCTTGTAGCCATATGCCATGGCATCCCATGACCCAACGTTTCCCAACAAGTATAGATCGGGGTATGCGAAGCTTCCGTCGTGATACCCAATAATCGGCGCAACGACATGGCCCAACTCATGAACCCATACGCCGAGCTTGGAATATCGGGAGACGTCGATTGACCTCGCCGCGGCAGCATCAGGATTATAAGCCTGGTCGACGATTTTTCCATCTATGGAATCCTGTTTAGCTTGAGCTGCATGTACAACTACATAAATGTTGAAAGCGCCAGCTTGTTCCAGTTCTTGTGCTACCGATGACCTGGCATCGCCCTGTAATCTCAAGACAGCGGCCACGCCATCGCCAGCATAGTAGTCTTGGTTGCCGGCCAGTTGATACCACTGGCTATTGTGGTCGAAAATCGAGAAGTCGAAGACCACCTTTCCATAGGTATTCTCATCGTAATAGTCCTTGATGCAGAAGAACATGTCCTCGTAGTAATCCCGATACGAGGCGTACGTGCGGTTCTGATCGAGCAGTTTGCACGGCTGGTGCAGCGTCGAGGTAGCGGCGTGCGTCGCGTCCGCCAGGTCGGCCAGGATGACCGCCACCTTGATCGTCTTGCTGATGCCGAAGTCGACGTTCCCCGCCTGACCGAACTCCTGCCAGTCGGAAGGGCGGTCGCTCTCGTCGACGGCCCGGGCGCGCCAGTGATACTGGCCGTCCGGGAGGACGCCGGAACCGATCTGGGCGGTACTGCCGCTGACGACGAAGGCGGATTCCAAGAGGCCGGTTCCGTCGAAGGCCGTGCCGAAGGGCTTGAGCTCGACCTGGAGCTTCAGCTCGTTGCCGACCGGCGAGGTAACGGTCCCTCTGAAAATCACGGAATCGTGCGTCGATGTCGCGCTCTCGGCGAGCGGGGTCGCGACGTCGAACTGCATGAGGCTTGTCAGCGCCGGGATCGCGGTCACATACGTCCTGAACCAGAGGTCGCTTCCGGCTTCGTCGGCGAAGGCGTCAGTCCAGTATCCGTAGCGGTAGTTCCCGGAGGCGTAGGGGTCGGCGATCGAGAGGAGCGTCGAGAGGCAGTCCTGGCAGGCGTCGGTCTGGCGGATGCCGAGGTAGTAGGTCTGTCCAGGCGTGACGGCGACGACGCCGGTGTCCCAGCGGAAAAGGCGAGCCAGAAGCGGCAGGGTCGTGCCGCCCGAGATCGCGTCGTATTCGGCTTGAGTCAAGGCATGCGAGGCGACCGCTTGCGCCCCGGACTCACCCTGACAGCCGCCGGTCGTGAGGAAGACTTCGACATCGCGGAAGGTGCTGTACGTCCCGTAGGTCCCGATCATGAGATCGACCCCGGTGATTGCCGAAGAGGCCGGCACGAAGGACTGGCAGACGGTGCGCCGGCCTCCGCCGTTGGTCGCGGTGCCGAAACCATACAAGGAGCCGGTCGTCTGGGATTGGTCGATGACGCCCGGGAAGGGCGTCGAGGTGACCTCGAAATCGAAGTTGCCGGACGCTCCATATTCATGCCAGACGGAACCGCCGCTCGCGCCGTCGCCGGCGCGGAGGCGATAGTGGTAGAGGCCGTCGGCGGGGAGCGGGATCGTGAGCGAGGCCTCCGTGCCGGAGGGAACGCTCGCCGAAATATGGGTCGCGGCGCCGGTGAAGGGCGTGCCATACGGGCGGAGTTCCGCTTCCAGCGTGACGGAGGAGCCGTCGGAAGAGGTCGGAATCGCCTTGATCACGAGGTTCCCTTCGAGACGGGCGGACTCAGGGACGATCGTCGTGCCATCGGCGGCGTATTGGGTCACGGGGCCGAGCGAAAGGCCTGTCGCGTAGGTCGCGAACCAGAGGTCGCGCGAAGCGTCCTCGTTGTAGAAGTCCG
>JBBTWH010000030.1:0-8572 GCA_038062835.1 Patescibacteria group bacterium
TCCTTGTAAGTGTATGGTTTCAGATACTATTTCATCGCCCTCCCGGGCTGCTTTTAACCTTTCCCTCGCGGTACTTGTTCACTATCGATCATTGAGAGTATTTAGCCTTGGCACATAGTCGTGCCGGATTCGTACCGGATTTCACGTGTCCGGTAGTACTTAGGAGCAATAACTGCGATGCGTGATGCGTCTTTCAAATACGGGGCTATCACCCTCTTTGGCCAACCTTTCCAGGTTGTTTTTCTAGATTCTCACGTGTCATCGCCGGACTCTGGAAGGAGTCCATCGTCATCATCCATCGACACCTACGGAGCGACAGCTTCCACTCGTACCTCCCACCCGCGGCGTTCCCTTGCGGGAACGCTCGGTGCGGTCGGCTGCTATCGTAGGTTTGGGCTGATCCCGTTTCGCTCGCCGCTACTTCGGGAATGCGCTGACTTGGCTCAATCCAAGCGGCGTGGATCCCGGCTTTCGCCGGGACCTCGCTTCGCTCGGATTGAGAAGTCAACCTTATTTTCTCTTCCTCTGGCTACTGAGATGTTTCACTTCACCAGGTGCCTTCCGTTCCAGCTTTCGCTGGGCGGTAACATGACTTCATCATGCTGGGTTCCCCCATTCGGAGATTCACGGGTCAAAGGTTGCTTACCACCTCACCGTGACTTTTCGCAGGTTGCTACGTCCTTCATCAGCTCTCAACGTCAAGGCATCCACCATACACCCTTGATTCTACAACTGCTGAAGCAGGATCTGCTTCAGCAGGTCTCAATGTACTTTCGTACACTGTACCCTTGTATCTACTGATACTTTCTACCTTGATTCTTGTATTCAGTTGTCAAGGATTCTCGCACGAGGTCGTGGCCCGAGCGGCGCGCGTTCGCGCCCCAGGGATTGCGTTCGGACATGGCGTCCGATCTTCGACTTGTGCGCCGGGATGGGAACTGGACCTCGTGGTGTCTGCAATATAGTAGCAGTCCCGTAGGTGACCAGAAGTTCCCGTCTCGATGCGCAAGCTGACTGTCGGTGTGGGGTAAGGACCAAAAAAACCGCCTTCCAAGCGGTTCCAGTGCCCCGACGTCGGGGATGACCATGGCTTGGTTTCACGCTTACGACTCGTTGTTGAGTTCGGTACGCAAAGTGGCAGGTTTAAGTTGTCCACAGTATAGAGGAGCCGAGAAAGCGTGTCAAGCCCGTAAAGACGCTTCGCGTCCACGGGCCGAGGAGGCCGCTTCGCGCTCGTATACCTATCAAAGACCACGCTGACTGGCGGTACTCTATTGAAGTCTCGGAACAGTGTCAAGTGCCCTGAAATTAGCGGAAATAATCACGAGACGCGGTTGACTGTGAGGCGCGTGGGTGTTAGATTCCCTGGGACGTACCTTAAAAGGAGGTCCCGTGGACATCGACATCGTCGTCGCCGAAGCGGCGGATCGTGACCTCGACGGCTTCAAACGCACGCTCGCGCTCATCGGAATCGGGTATGCCGCCTTGGTCTGCCTGGCATTCTACGCAGACTACAAGATCCGGATACGCCGCGCCCGCAAAAGGCGCGAAGCTCGGGAGGCGAAGGAGGAGGAAGGGCGTGAGTAACTACGTTTCCCCGTATCATCCGGCCGTGGACGCGGCGCGCAGCGTCACCTGCCGGGCACCGATCGGCCTCTATGACAGGGACGCTCGCGTCGAAGATGCGCCCGCCAAGTTCTCGGCCACGAGCCTCGTCGTCTGGTGCTTCGCCCGCGTCGGAATCGAGCTGAAGGACGACATCCTGGAGCTCTTCGAGGCCGGGGAGCGCATCGTGGGTTCCGAACTCTTCGGAGCGGACCTGATCTTCCGTACCGGCCGGCATGACTCGTACCCGCCTGACCAAATGAGGCGCGGTCTCGGGCATGTCGGTATCTACACCGGGGAAGGCACGGTCGTGCACGCATCCCCGTTCATCGGAGGCGTGCACGAGGACCTGATCGAGCTGTTCTTGGACCGCGAGAACGGCCGCTACCGAGGCACTCGCCGTCTCATCGCCCGCTGACCACGCGGGCTTTTTCATTGACGGGGCGGACGAAACGCGCCACCATTCCGAAAGGCACCTTACATAGGAGGAGATATGGGCGACCAATTCAGCGACGGGTACCGCTCGGCCTGCAGGGAAGAGGCCCGTCAGGAGATGATCGAGAATACGATCGATGGGTTCTTCAGGATGGTCTTGGCACGCCTGACAGGCATCGAGACGGACGCGCAGGACTTTCGCAAGGCGTTCGATACGTTCGATGGCCTCCGATATTCCAGTAACATCGCGAGCCATCGGATCGCCAAGGAACGTGGCAGGCGCTGGGAAGCGTTCCGGTCCCTGCTCGATGACGCGTCAGGCAAGCGGCGCGGCAGGCGCGTCATGAAGGGCTGGGCGGAGATCCTTTCCCTGGCCATGCGGTTCGCCTCGCGCGATGTCGCCAGGATGCTTCATCAGGCTTCCGTCTTCGGCGGGTATCACGTCGCGCTCTACGTCCCGAACGGGACCGGCTACAACGGCCATGTCCCGCCGGCCTTGTACGGAGACCTTGCGGCGGCGCTCGATGCCGTCGCGACGGATCCGCTCAGCAGGCGGGGGCTGTACGCCCAAATCATTGAAGACCCCGATCGCGCCGTCGTCAGCATCATCGCGGGCGGCGGCAGGTCGGAAGAGCGCCGCGATGAGAAGCGCGCCAAGCTGCGCTTCTTCGCCGCGAAGAAGGCGCGGTGAGCGCGCCTCAGCCGAAAAGCCTGAAGCATCGGACCGTCGAGCTCCTGCTCGACAGCGCTCTCCAGGTCATCGTCCGGACGATCGACACCGTCAAGTTCGTCCGCAAGATGAAGCGCCGCTACCAGGCCCGCCACGTAAAGCTTCGCCATGCGGCAAGCCCGAAACGGTAGGGCTTTTTTCTTTGTGCTATCCTCTCCGTATATGTACCGCCTCACCGTCGTCGCCGTCGGATCGCTCAAGGAGTCCTACTGGAAGGACGCGATTTCGGAGTATGCGAAGCGGCTTTCGGCCGCGGCCAAGGCGCGCGTCATCGAAGTCGCGGATGTGCCGTTCAAGTCGCAGGGCGAAGCGCCGGCGGTGATGCGCGCGGAAGCGGAGGCTATCAAGAAGAAGATCCTCGACGGCGCGTACGTCATCGCGATGGACAAAGGCGGCAAGAAGCCGTCGTCGGAGGAGTTCGCCGCGTGGATCGCGCGCGAAGGCGAGGGCGGCCGCGAGATCGTCTTCGTCATCGGCGGGCCGCTCGGGCTCGATCCGAAATTCGTCGCGGGCTGCCATGCAACGCTTTCCCTTTCCAGCCTGACCTTCACCCACGGCGAAGCGCGCGCCGTCCTCTTCGAACAGCTCTACCGCGCGACGACCATCCTCGGCGGAAAGACGTACCATTATTGAAAAAACCGGAACCGCGAGGGGTTCCGGCGTCAGTCCCAGGAACTCGACGCCCACTTCCGCTTCTTGCCGAGGGCTTCGGTGACGCGGCGCGGCAGATCCTTCTCGGGCACCTCGATGGTGTGGCCGCAGATCGCGCAGAGGCAATACGTGCGGTAGGCGTTGCCCTGAGGCTTCAGGTCGGCCTCCTCGACGAGCAGTTCCGCTGCGCAGGTCGGACAGGCATACGTCCCCGTCCATGGGATGTTCCACTTGCCTTCCTTGATGACCTTCATGGCGTACCTCCTTGGAAAGATCTCGCGTCAACAATCCGCTGCCTGTCCCCCGAAGCTTGCCGCAGGGGGAACGATGCCAGCATGCCAGGAAACCATGATTCACGCCGTAAAAAATCGTCGCAAATTTGACGCAAAAGCGTATTTTGGCTTATGCTAGGGACGTAATCCCTAAGAACTTCTACGAAAAAAATCGTATATAAAGAGGTCAGCGAGGTGCTTTCACGCTTCGGGCTGAACGCGAAGGAGCAGGCGACGTATCTCGCGCTGTTGCCGCTCGGCGAGACAACGCTCACCCCGATCGCCCGCGCGGCGCGGCTTCCGGTCACGACCGTGCAGTCCATCATGGCACGGCTCGTCGATGACGGTCTGGTGGCGGTCGCCAAGCGGAAGAGCCGCCATCTCTATGAGGCACATGACCCCGTCATCCTGCGCCGCCTGCTCGAACGGCAGATCGAGGAAGCCGCGGGCATCATCCCCCATCTCCAAAAGCTCCGCGCCGAAGAGGGCGGCTCGGCGCGCATCCGCGTCTACTATCGCGAGCGCATGACCGACGTCTTCCACCAGGCACTCGCGTCGAAGGGAAAGTCGATCATCGAGATCGTCTCCGCGCGGGATCTCCAGGACGTGCTCGGCGAGAAGTTCCACTTCACGCGGCGGCGCCTCAAGGCCGGCGTGAAGCTGAAGAGCCTGCGCGTCGAGCGCCATGAGATCAAGAAGTATTCGAAAGAGGCGCACGGACGAGAACTGCGCGAAGCGAAGTTCCTCCCCCGCGAGCTCGACTTCAGGGCCTCGCTGATGTGCTGGGACGACACGGTCGCCTTCTTCTCCGCCAAGAACGAGGGCCTGGCCTGGACCGTCGAGAGCCACTCGATCGCCGAGACCGTCCGCCAGCTCTTCGACCTCCTCTGGAGCGTGAGCCGGACGATGGAAACCGCCTGAACGAAAAAAGCCCCGAGGAGTCGGGGCTTTCGCGTTCAGAAGAGCGGGATGTGAGCGAGGGCGATGACGCCGTCCCGAGGCTTCGGGCCCTCGGTGCAGACGGCGATGACCGAGACCACCGTAGCGTCGATCGCGCCGAGCAGGTCCTCCATGGCGGCGAGGGTGCCGCCGGTCGAGATCACGTCATCGATGACCGCGACGCGCTTGCCCCGGAGGAGCTCGATGTCGTCGGCGTCCATGCAGAAGCCATGGAGCTTCTTGGTCGTGATGCTGGTGGCCGAGGCGCTCACGATCGGCTCTCGCATGTACGACCGGCGATCCTTGCTGATGACCACGGCGGGCAGGTCGGTCGAGCGCTGGATGACGTGGAGGAGCGGCGTAGCCTTGCCCTGGGGCATGACCAGCGCCTCGACCAGTTCCGGCACCCGCCGGGCGAGCGTGCGGCCCGCGGCCTCGGTCAGGTCCGCGTCGCCCTGCAGCTTGAGCAAGGCGATGCGGACGCCGGGCGCGACTTCGCGGATGGGCAGGTCGCGGACGACATGGTTGCCGAGATGGTCGGTGAATACGAGGCGATGCGTCTCCTTCATGCGGCTTCTCCTTGTTCGATGCGGATGGCGGCGGACAGCGCGTCGGCGACGACGTCCGCCAGGATGTCCTTGCGGTTGGCCTGGCCTTTCGACCAGACGCGATGCGGATCGGCCGGGTCGCAGCCGCTCCGCTGAGCCTCGAGCGCGCCGGCGGTGACCGTCTGCCCGGAGGCCAGCGAGGCCTGCACGAGCTCGTCGGGCGCGGCGATGGCGGTGGACTGGCGGACGAACCGCCGGCCCGAAGGCGCGATGACCGAGACATAGGCGACGTCGCCGGTCCACTTCCCGTGCGGCACGAGACCGTTCTCGATGCCGACGGCATAGGCGTCGGGCCGCGCCGCGCGCGCCTGATCAGCCCGCCACAGCGCCCCGGTAAGGGTCTGCAGGCGGCCGTACGGCTGGGGCGGGATGCCCGATTCCGCGCGGCAGGGGAAGATTTCGGCTTCGAGGCCGAGGGCGGCGGTCGCCTCGCGAACCGCCAGGAACTTGAGCGGACTTTCGGAACCGACGACGATGCGGATCATGGGATCCTCCTTAGAGGCCTTCGCGGATGGCGTTGGCGATGGAGTCGGCGAGGCTGAACACCTGGACGTGCGGGTTGTCCTTCAGCGCAGCGGCCGCGGCCGGACACGAGTTGGTCGTGTAGAGCTTGCGGATGAGCTTGCCGTCGAACTTCTTCCAGCCGCCGTCGAGATGCGACACGTGCGTGCCATAGACGTCGATCGTCTCGGCGCCCTGCGCGGCCACGACGCGGGCGCACTCGAAGAGCGTCTCGGCCGAGCGGATGAGGTCGTCGATGATGACGACGTTGCGGCCGCGCACCGAGCCGTCCTTGAGCACGACCTTGCGGGCGTCGCCCTCGCGGACCTTGCTGCAGACGGCGATCTCGAACTTCATCGACTTCTTCGCCTCGAGCACCGGATCCATCTTGCCGAAGCGCTTCTCGGCACCTTCGTCGGGGAAGACGAGGGTGAGCCGCTCGCGGCCCTGCAGCGCTTCGAACAGCAGCTTGAGGCCGGTCTTGAAGCGCATCGAGACGTGCTGGGGCGCGAAGCTGCGGATGGCCAGCGCGTGGATGTCGTAGGTGTAGAGCGGAACGAGTCCGGGGCCGGCGGGACCGACGGCGCCCATCGCCTGCAGGAAGCGGTGGGCCGTGATGACCTCGCCTTCGTTGGTGCTGCGCTCCATCGTGGCCGTCTTGAAGTACGGCATGATGACGCGGTAGCTCTTCGGGGCGAGGCCGGCCAGGTGGTAGTGGGTGAAGAGCTGTTCGGAGAACGACTCTTCGTCCTCGAAGCAGGCCAGGAACGCGACGTTCTCGGCGGCCAGCTTGCTGGCGCGCTCGACGAAGGTGTTCGGGGCGCGGTCGGGGAAGCGCTGGAAGGAGATCTCGCCGAGCTCGATCTCGTCCGCGTACTTGCGGGCGATCTCGGCGGCCAGATCCTTCATCTGCGGACTAGAGAACAGGATGTGCTTGGACACGGTTTCATCCTTTTGTTGGAAGGTGCACGCAGGGTCTCATCCCCACGATCGCAGCGTAGCTCGCGACCGATCATTCAAGCACCGGAAAGCCTCCGCGTCAAGCCCGCCGTGCCGCGTGTTCCGCCGGAATCAGCGGAATCTTCGCGCGCGAAAACGACGGAAAAAATCGTAGAACGCGCGATTTGACCCGGGGCGGCGGGGCGTACGTTGGGACCAGTACCTTGAAACTCCGGGGTCTGACCCCGAAGTGCAGTGGAGGCAGCGCGCGCCGGTGATTCGGTGCCTGGCACAAAAGGGACAGGCACTCCCGATGGCGAACAGCGCGAGATGAAGCATTCCAGAAAAAAACAGCCTCTCCCGCGCGAACGCAGGAAGGGCTGAAGGCTAAGGGTTTGAGTGCCTCCGGAGGCAAAGGATCGAACGCTGAGCGCTAACTCGCGGGCACCGCGGCCGGGTCGTGCGAGCCCCAGTCGTCGTCGAGCCAGTAGAAGCTCCAGCGCCACCCGACGACGTGCCAGTAGAGGCAGCGCACGTACAGGCGGCCGCCCGGGAGGCGGTAGATGGTCCCCCAGAAGTACAGGTACTTGCCCTTCCACGCCTCAGGGATGAGGTGCTGGTTCTCCTTGCGGAGGTACCAGTCGAGGAGGTTGGCGTTGTAGACCGGTTGGGCCTTCAGCTCCTCACGGAGCTTGCGTCCCTCGATCCGCTTGTAGCCCTTCTGCCCCTCCGAGAGGAAGAGAGTGATCTTGGCGGGGACGAAGGCGAACTGGCCGCCCTTCTTATGCTCCAGGACGGAAAAGGCATCGGGAACGAACGGATCGGCATCGAGGTCGACGATCAGGCTGTCTCGATCCGGCGTCGGACGGGCCGGAGTGGCGGGAGCGGCGGGCGCGGCGGGTGGCGCCATCTCATCGAACACGCCTCGGAAGCGGAGCTGCATGGCTCCATCGTATGTATCGTCTTCGGACTGCGGTTTGGCCTCCGGCATCGTCGCCTCCTTGTTGCGGACTGTCTCGACGTCACATCCATGCGCCAAAATCACGAAATCGTCAAGTTCAGTAAAAGAAGTGCGCCGGGGCCGATTGACCGCCGTGGTGCAGGGGCGTAGGTTGGAATCAGCCCTTTGAAAGGAGGCCGCGATGCCGAAAAGAAAGCCGCCGAAGAAGGACGAGTCTCCAAGCCTCAAGAAGCTCCTGCGCCGCCGCGTGGCGATCCACGAATCCGGCCACGTCGTGGCCGCCTGGTTCGACCCGCACCTGCCGAAGGTGACGAAGGTCACTATCAAACCACGCCTCGACAAGGACTACCTCGGGTTCGCCAGGATCAAGTTCAAGCGCGAACACTGGTCGCTGGTGACCGAAGCGGTCGGCCGTGCGCTGGTGAAGTTCTCGCTCGGCGGCATGATGGCCGAGCGTGCTTGCCTGCCGGAGCACGCCCGCGGCGTCTACGCCGACCTGGAGTGGGCGACGGGGTTCGCTTACGACATGGCCGGGTTTTACGGCATGAGCAGCGAGTTCGGCCCGTTCGCCTTCGCCTCGCTCCGGTCACACCCCCTGAGCGAAGCCACCAAGGCCCGCGCCGACGCGCATGTCGAGAAGACGCTCCGCGCCTGCGAGAAGCTGGTCGCCGCCGACTTCAAGAAGCGCAAGCAACTGATCATCAAACTGGCGCACGCGCTCCTCAAGGAGGAGACGCTCAAGGCCAAGGACATCAAGAAGATCCTCGGCAAGCGCCCGGAACGCCTGAAATGACGGACGCCCGACGGAGATATCCGATCGGGCGCTTTTTTCTGGGAGCGGGCTTACGGACAGTCGACCGTCTCTGCTCCGTAAACGGCTCTTGACAAACGCGGAGAAGCGGAATAACCTCCCGCCATCGTTGTCCTTTTC
>JBBTWH010000031.1:0-8251 GCA_038062835.1 Patescibacteria group bacterium
TTGCGGTTGCGGAGCTTGATCTCGACCGCGTACTCGCGCTCGCGGTCGGAGATGTCGTGATACGCGAGCGCGAGCTTCACGTTATCGAGCGCCGAAAGCTCCGGCAGCAGGAAGAACGCCTGGAAGACGAAGCCGACGCGGTCGCGCCGCATCAGCGCCAAGTCGTCGTCAGACTGGCGGCTCACGTCCTTGCCGTCGAACTCGTACATGCCTTCGGTGGCGTGATCGAGGAAGCCGAGGATGTGCATCAAGGTCGACTTGCCGGAGCCTGACGGCCCCATGATGGCGATGAACTCGCCCTTCTCGATGCCGAACGAGACCCCTTTGAGCACGGGGGTCTCGAGGTCGCCGTCGACGTAATCCTTCCTGAGGTCCCGCACCCGGATGAGCGGGGTCCCTCCGTTGCCGTTGGCCATGTCAGCGCCTGATCTCGCCGTCCTCGCGGATGGAGAGGATGACCTCTTCGCCTTCCGAAAGGCCGGAGAGGATCTCGACGAGCCCGTCGTCGCCGCGGACGCCGATCTCGACGTCGCGGCGCGTCTCGGCGCCGTCCACGAGCGTGCGGACGTACTTCTGCCCGGTCTCGACGTCCTCGCGGATCGACCGCTGGGGGACGATGAGCGCGTCGGCGCGCTCGACGGTGATGACGTCGATGGAGGCGGTCATGCCGGCGCGGACCTGGATGTCCTCGGCCGTGAAGCGGAAGCGCGTCTTGTAGTAGACGACGTCCTGGATGACGGTCTCGGCGGTGTCGATCGAGGCGAGCGCGCCTTCGAAGATGACGTCCTCGCCGTAGGCGTCGAGCGTCATGGCTGCCTTCATGCCGACGCGCAGCTTGGCGACGTCGGTTTCCGGAACGTCGGCTTCCACCTCGTAGACGTCCTCGCCGTGCAGCTTGAGGATCGTCTCGGCGGAGGAGACGGTGGTCCCGACGCGGCCTGAAACGGCGGCGATCGTCCCGGGGAACGGGGCGCGGATGCGCGTGCGCTCGAGCGCCAGCGACGCCTCGCCGAGCGAAGCGGACGCCTGCGTCACGCTGGCACGGGCGGCGGCGACGTCGTAGGAAGTGGCGGGAGCCTTCTTGAGCGCGAGCGTGGCCTTGGCGCTTTCGAGCGCGCCTTCGGAGGCGCGGACGGCCTGTTCCGCCGCGTTGGCGGAGGCCGTGGCGGAGGCGCGCGTCGAAGCGACCAGCAGCTTCTGGGATTCCGTGGCGTTCACGGCGGCGTTCATGTCGATCCAGGCGGACCGGACGCTCGTCTTGCGGACGTCGAAGGCGGAGAGGGTCGTGCCGCCGACCGGCACGGACCCCTGCATCACGGCGTTCGCGTATTGGGCGGCGTCGCGGATCGACTTCGCGTCGGCGAGGATGGCGACCGAGCGCGAATCGCGATCGGCATCGGTGACGGACGCGCGGTACATCGCCATGCTCATCTCCATCGAGACGAACGCGCCGCGCGCGGCGGCGTAGGAGGCCAGGGCCTGCGTCTGCAGGCCGAAGTCCGGCGACGAGACGTCATACCGGATCTGCCCCGAAGAGTCGTAGAGGTCGTTCTTGAGGGACTGCATCGTCGACGCGGACTTCTGGAAGACGGTCTCGATCTGGCCCGCGAGGTCGCCATAGGCTTTCTGCATCGAAGCCGCGCCGGACGCCTCGGCGTCCTCGAACGACTGACGCGCCTGCGCGAGGGCGATCTCGGCGTTGGCGACGGCGACTTCCGAGACGCGAAGATCTTCGGCCGTCGTGCCCTTCAGCACGCGGTCGAGGCTGGCCTGGGCGGACTGCAGGGCGGCGCTCGCGCTCTGGACGCGGACGCGCTCGTTGCGGTCGTCGAGCGCGGCGAGAAGGTCGCCCTCCTTCACGGCGGCGCCGACCTTGGCGGAGACGGATTTCACGCGGCCGGAGGACTCGAACTTGAGGTCGATGTCGGCGGAGGAGACGACTTCGCCGGTGACCTCGACGGTCTGGCGGAGCGTGCCGCGTTCGACGGCCTGGGTATCGTATTCGATCTTCGGCCCCTTGTCGGAAAAGGCGCGGACCGCAAAGACGACCGCGAGGGCGGCGATGACGGAGAGGATGAGGCGTTTCTTGGTCCAATCCGGAAGTCTCATTTTCATACGAGTATTTTTTCAGGCAAGGCGATCAGCCGGTCATGTTCCGAAGCGTCGAGCCGGCCGAACATGCGCGCCAGAGCGTCAAGCCTCCGGCGGAGCTTCGCGCCGGCGCAGGGCGTGCTTCGGGATGAACACGCGGCTTCCCGGCTTGAGGGCATAGGGCGGCCTGAGGCGGTTGGCGCGCACGATGTCCTGCCAGGTGACGTCGTAGCGGCCGGCGAGCGTCACGACCGTGTCGTCGAACTCAGCTATGTAAAGCTCCATGTTCGGAGGCACGCGGTTCTTCAAGTACTTCGGCAGGCGCATGGCCGCGAGCGCGATCGCGGCCGCGAGAACCGCGACGCCGACGAACATCGCCGCCTGCGCGAGCGGCAGGATCCAGAAAGAGCGGCTCTCGACGAGCGAAGCGTGCTGCCCGTCGTTCAGCACGAGCAGCGTGCGGACCTGGCCGATGAGTGGCGCGTCATCCCAACGCGCCGTCACGGTCGATTTGCCGCCGGCCGGGACGGTGATTTCCCGGATCTGGACCGTCGTCGGCAAGGACGCGTCATACACGTTGATGACCACCAGGCGGCCTCGCGCCGTGACGGGGCGGTCTGAAGCGTTCGCGATGTCGAACTCGAATACGTGATCGACGCCTTCGTTATGATGACGCACGGACGCGAGCGAAAGCGGCGACGAATCCTGGGCGAAAGCGGCGGACGCTACACCGATGAATGCCGCGATGGCGATGAAGGCCCTTTTGAGTCGCATATGCGGGAAGTGTAGCGCAATATAAGGGTGGCGAAAAGGCGCAAGGCGTGTTATAGGTGGCGTGGGAACAGCACCGGAGGTACCCATGAAGTTCCTTTCCTATGTCCTCGCGCTCGCCGTCGTCCTCGCATCCTTCGCCCCCCAAGCGGACGCCGGCAGGCGCAAGCGCCGCCGTGGCTCCGACGTCCCGTCCGCCCTGCGCGGAGGGAAGGCGGTGCAGAAGCGCCACAACCGACAAGCGAACGCCGACGACCTGACGCGTCTCGAGAAGCGCGACGATCTCGAGCGCTTCATCGACCTGGGACTCCTCGTGCCCGTCGACGATACGCGCTCCTACTACCTGGATTCGATCGGCGGCCACGACCCCGGCCACGAGGACCTGTATCGCCACGCGCGGCCATGGACCAAACGATTCCTCGACAAGGAGCTGAGCGTCGTCCGCACGAAGTTCGGCCATCGGTCCAAGCTGACCTCGTTCGTGCGGACCGACACGTACCAAGGCCGCATCTGCCGCTCCGGCAACGGCGCCGCCATCTGCGGCGGCGACTGGTGGGAGCAGTCCCTCCATCTGACCGGCGCCACGGTCGACATCTCGAAGGAAGGGATGTCGCGCAAGACGCTCGCCTGGATGCGCAAGCGCCTCGTCCAGCTCCAAAGGCAGAGCCTCGTCAGCGCCATCGAGGAACGCGGCGCGTTCCATGTCTTCGTCCGCAAGGCGTACGGCAAGGCGGCCAAAAGGCCGACCAAGGCGCAGAAGCCCAAGAAAGCCGAGAAAAAGAAGCGGCACAGACGAGCCCGACGCTGATCGGGCTTTTTTCGTCCGCAGTCGTAAAGTAGATTTACGTCAACCGGACGACCGCCTACGCCTTCACATTCGGCTAAGATCAGGGTAAAACGGCTTATATAAGCCGTTTTTCGTTTGACGAAAGTCCGAAAAAATGGTAGACTGGCTTTCGCCATGAACCTTACCATTCAACGAAGACTATGAACTTTGAAAACCCTTCGTCCAAGGAACAGCCGAAGACGCTGCTCGCCGCATTGAAGGAAGAGATCGCTGCCGCCGAAAATGAGCTGAAAGGCCACTACAGGAAGGAGCGCGGCGACGGCCACGACACCTATAAGGAGGGCAAGGAGAAATCGGCGGACTTGCTCGCCATGCGCAAGGCCGCGCAGGCTCTCGAAGAGGCCGGCGGAAACGCCGAAGAGGCGGTCGCCAGCCTCGGCCTGCAGCTCGAGGATAAGGAGCTCGTCGCGAACCGCGACGTCTACGAACGCGCCGTCGCCCTTCTCGAACGCCGAGGCCAGGGGAACTGAATCACAGGAAACTCCGCCTTTGGGCGGAGTTTTGGTATGATGGGCGATATGAAGAAAACGCCGCTCCGATTCGATATCCTCTCGATCTTTCCCGGGATGTTCTCGTGCTATCTGGACGAGAGCATGATGAAGCGAGCCAGGGCCAGGAAACTCATCGACGTCCGCGTCCACGACCTCCGCGCCTGGGCGACGTCCAAGCACCGCCAAGTCGACGACCGACTCTTCGGCGGCGGCCCCGGCATGCTCCTGAAAGTCGAGCCGATATACCGCGCGCTCAAGGAACTCAAGGCGTTCAAATCTCCAATTTCTCACGGCCGTAAGAAATTGGAGATGAAGAGTGTCCGTCCGTACGTGGTCCTGCTCTCCCCCCGCGGGACGCGCTTCTCCCAGCGCGTGGCCGAACGCCTCGTGAAACACGGCCGCATCGTCTTCCTTTGCGGCCGCTACGAGGGCATCGACCAGCGCGTCACGGACCATCTCGTCGACGAGGAAATTTCCGTCGGCGACTACGTCCTGACCGGCGGCGAGCTTCCCGCCATGACGATCCTCGACGCCGTCTCGCGCCTCGTGCCCGGCGTCGTCGGCAAGGAAGCCTCCATCGTCGAGGAATCGCACTCGAGCGAAGGCTTCATCGAGCATCCGCAGTACACCCGCCCCGAACGTTTCTCTCCGAAAAAAGGCGTCCGGTGGGACGTGCCGGAGGTCCTGCTCTCCGGAGACCACAAGAAGATCGCCGAATGGCGTCTCAAACATTCTAAGCGCGCGAAATGATCCAGAAACTCTACACCTCCGCCGCGCTTCCGGAACCGCTCGACCTGTTCGGGCAGATGATCGCGCAAGCGCCTTTCGCGCTCTGGATGGCCGATCGCGAAGGCGACGTCTTCCTGTTCAACGAAGCGATGCGTAGCCTGGTCGGCATCGGCGATCCGGACAGGATTTTCGGAAACTACAACATCTTCAAGGATCCCATCGCGACTTCGCAAGGCCTTATTCCCTACATCAAGCGCGTCCTGAAGGGCCAGGTCATCCAGACCGTGGTGATGATGGATCTCAGCCAGGAAGATTTCGGCGCGGAGGGGGATTCGGCGCCGAAAGTCTTCTACGTGCGCTGCCTGTACTTCCCGCTCAAGGACTCCCGCGGCGAATTCGAATACATCGTGACGATGGTCGAGAACATCACCCAGGAATATCTGGAGGACATCTCGCTCTCGCGCACCGCGCACGAGCTGGAATCGGCGAACAAGGACGTCATCGAGCGCGAAAAGCGCATCGGCGACCTGAAGCGTCGCCAGAAAGACCTCCAGGAACAGCTCATGAAGCTTCAAGGCGTATGACGGCGGCACAAGCGGTCAATCTCATCGAGCAGTTCGCGGCGCAGGCGCCGTTCGGCGTATTCATCACGGACTCGCGCGGCATCTCGATCTTCGCCAACAAGAAGCTGCACGAGATGTTCCAGATCCACGAACATCCTTCCGGCGCGCTCGGCTATGACGTCTTCGGCGATTCGTCGTTCGAGGCGCTCGGGCTCGTATCGCTGGCGGAAAAGGCGCGGAACGGCGAACAGATCGACGTCGTCGTCGATATTCCGCGTCCCGACTCCCTCGGCGCAGGCCAGAAGATCGGACGGAAAGAGGCCATCACCGTCCGCATCACCTGCTACGCCTTGCGTTCGAGCGCGCAGAAGATCGAGCACTACGTCCTCGTGATCAGCGACGTCACGGAAACCGCCCGCCACCGGGAGGAATTGAGGATCCAGATGCACGGCCTCGCGATCTACGACAAGTCCAAAGAGGCGCGGCTCGTGCGCCTCCGCGAGCTGGAAGACGGCGTCGTCCGGCTCGAGAAAGAAATTCGAAGCCGCGGCGCCGAACCCGTCGCCTGAAAAAGGAAAACCCCGGACATGTCCGGGGTTTTCCTGATTCCGACATTCGCCGGGATGACCGCTACGCGGTCACTTGCAGGCCTTGTATGCGGCCTTGTGGGCGTCGCGGGCGGCCTTCGTGTCGGCGTGATAGGCGGAAGACGCGGCATCCTTCGCGTCACGGAAATCTTTCTGCGCCTTCTTGACTGCCTGCTGGTAGGTCTTGCGCGAGACGCGGGCATCGACCTGGACCGTGACGGTCGCGGAAGTCGTGCCCGTAGTGGAACCGGTGACGACGGTCGCCGTACCGGTCGCTATCGAGGCGTGATAGGCGGCGCGCGCGGCTTTCAGGGCCGCCAGGTATGACTCGCGTGCCTTCTTCATATCCGCGTCGCGTTCCGCGCGCGCGGCCGACATCGCTTGGTCATAGTCGGCCTGCGCGGTCTTGCGGCACTGCTTGCGGAGCTCGACTTCGGAGGTCAAGGTCGCGCTGCGGCCGAAGTTCTCGGACTTCTCGGATTGGGACGCCAACTTCAGCTCGAGCTTGATGGCCTTGAGCTCCTCCTTGATCTCGGTGTTGATGCCGAGCTTGAGCCCCGCCTTCCCTTCCTTATGGTCGTCGTTGCCGGCGAAACGCGCCTGTGCGCCGACATCGAGGCCAAGGCCGAATCCGAGACCGTTCGAGGCCAAGGCCGGCATGGAGGTGGCGAACATCGCGACCGCCATGGCGCCGGCGGCCACGCTCTTCCGAACGGAAAATCGCTTCTTGAGTTGCATACGTATGGTTGGATTAAGCTTGTCTGCACTAGCCAAGACGACCGTTTATCCCTTTTCTTACAGGCTCCCCCATGCTACAAGGGGGCCGTACATCGGCCAAAATCCACTGGCACTGACGCAAAGGAGACCCGCCGTGAAGATCAAGACCTTCCAGCTCAAACGCGATTGGATCATCCGTTCCGTCCTTTTCACCAATGGCGACTATCGACCTGACACGAACGGCAAGCGCGTCGTCGCCATCGACCTGGATCCCATACCACGATCCGCCCATGACCTGACTCGCGGACGGGCGCTGTTCGTCATCGAGGATGTCGAGGGGTACGGTTGCGACCACACGTATGCATGCTGCTATTGGGTCGACGTCGCCGCGCGTCGCATGAAGGACGACGGTACGAACGACCCGGCAGGCGAACGCATCTGCTTCAGCGTTTCGGTGGGTTGCCAGGATCCGCTCGAGCAGGTCGAACTCATCGGCCAGATGACCCATGACGGTTGCGGCATCACCTACACCCTGCCGAAAATCTCTCCATAAATTTGGCTCATTTGAGCCATTTTTTATTACTGGTCCCGTGCAGTATTCGCCATATCCAATGTCGTGTACCACGCCCTTGACAGTCTTTTTCGACCCTTGTATAGTAGGCCCAGCATCAAAGGCAAGGGCCTGTCGATCCCCGCTAAAAACGGGGATTTGACAACAAAAAAGTCCTCGCCTATGATGCTCCTCGTCGCAACAACGACGTTTGAGAACTGGTTCCCGGCCTCCGCCGGGACGTCGCAACGCGACGCTTTGACAACTTGATCGAGAGAATGATCCACATCTGCCGAAGCCCTTCCCTGGGTTGTCGGCAGGTAGAGCTACATCAAATCCAATGACAGAGGCTCAGTCGCCACCAGGGCACTGAGTACTATATTGAGAGTTTGATCCTGGCTCAGGATGAACGCTGGCGGCGTGTCTAAGGCATGCAAGTCGAACGGGTTACTGGAGTCAGCAATGATTTTAGTGACTAGTGGCAAACGGGTGAGTAACACATTAGTAATCTGCCCCGAAGTTCGGAATAACGGTCCGAAAGGACCGCTAATACCGGACGTGATCCAAGGATGATGTCCTTGGAGGAAAGCCCAAAAGGCGCTTCGGGAGGAACTTATGGCTTATCAGCTAGTTGGTGGGGTAATGGCCCACCAAGGCTATGACGAGTAGCAGGCGTGAGAGCGCGACCTGCCTCAGTGGAACTGAGACACTGTCCACACTCCTACGGGAGGCTGCAGTCAAGAATCTTCCCCAATGGACGAAAGTCTGAGGGAGCGACGCCGCGTGCAGGAAGAAGGCCTTCGGGTCGTAAACTGCTTTTAATTGGGAAAAACTAGCGATGGTACCAATGGAATAAGAGGTTGCTAACTCTGTGCCAGCAGCAGCGGTAATACAGAGACCTCAAG
>JBBTWH010000032.1:0-7434 GCA_038062835.1 Patescibacteria group bacterium
GTCTCATTCTACCCACCGCCCGGGGGTGTTACCGATGTATCTCATCTTCTCCAGAGGCGCGGGTGTTCCTGGCCGCCTGTGCCCGGAAGCCTTCTGATTCGGAGATCACGTCGATGTCTCGGAGGAAGGCGCGCAACTGGGCGAGTTCGACGAAGGCATCGTGCAGATCTTCGATCATCTTGGCTGGTTCGAGCGGGTGCCAATCGGAGAGAGCCGTCGCGCTCGAAGGTAGCCAGACGTGCACGTGGGATTTCGTGAAACCGAGCATCAGGTCGCCGGAAGGTTTCCAACCCTGGCCTTCGGGTTCGAGACGGTCGGCCTCCGCCTTCAGGTGTTCCATCACGTCCGGCGTGAGAATCATGCGCGCCTCGATCTGATCGTTCGCCCATGCGGAGAAGCGGCGGGCGAATTCGGGGTCTTCCAGCGCGACCTGCGACATCGTACGCGTGTCGATGCGCTTGCCGAACCGGTAGGACGGCGCGAGATATTCGTGGATGACGGTGGTCCCAGAGAACGAGAACGGAAGATCGATCCGCATGTACCAGCCCCTGAACGTCTCGGACACGCTCTTGCCCTGCTTCATGGTAGTCCTTACGCGCAGGGCGACGAACCGGATGCGATCGTCGAACCGGCCCGCGATGTGCTCTTCAATGACATGGATCTTCGACCATCCCGGATGGATCGGCGAACCGGCGGGCATGCGACGCTCCATCCTCGAGGTGCCTGCCACGCGGCAGCCGAACTGCCGAAGGACCGCGTCAATGACCGTCGCGTGGTTGGGATCATTCTCTTCCGGACGTTTCTTGAAGGCCCAGCCGAAGAGCGCGATACCGGCGATGACGATCCCGTAGAACGTGAACACTGCGACCGCCTCGGAATAGGTCAGATACAAGAGTGCGAGGACGGGGACGAATCCAAAGCCGACGATGACAGCAATGATTTTCGCGGTCCTCCGGCGCTGGCGGCGCCGATCCATGACGCCGAGGTTGAAGGCTGCGCTGGCCCTCAGTAAGGGCTTGAATTCGTTCTCGAAACGCGCGCCGAAGCCGCGCTCGTCGGACGTACGCTCATCGAACGTCGCCGTATCGTACGCGGCGAGGATGGATGTCTCGCGAGAGTCGGGCATCATATCCTCTCCACTATACACCCGCGAGCATCTTCACGTTCCCCATGCCGACCTGTTTCTCGATGGCGGCGATAGCGTCGTGCGAGGGGTCGATCTGGAATGACGTCTCGACGCGCTGGTAGCCGTTCTCGGCGCGGACGTCGAGCGCGACGCGTGTGCCGCCGGGATACTTCCCGAGGACGGCCTTGAGTTCGGCGACGACCGAGGGCGGGAGCTTGGACGGCAGGGTGATGCGCACCTCCCCTTTTCCGGTGGGCGCGGGCGGACGGTGCATCTGGAGCATCATCTCGGAACTGACCTGGTCGCCCTTGAAGTGCGCCTTGTAGACGGGAATGGTCTGCGCGGTGATCTGCCAACCGCGGTCGGCCAGGAACTTCGGCTCGTCGTCCTTGCGCGAGAGCTTGCCGGTCACGACCAGGTTCGCGCCTTCGATCCAGACGGCGCCGTTCTCCTTGAAGACGCTCGGGAAGACGAGGCACTCGGCTTGGCCGCTGGTGTCGGTGATGGTGGCGAAGAGCATCGGCTCGCCGGACTTCTTGGTGATGATCTGCTTCACCGCCGTGACGGTCCCGCCCACGCGGATGGGCGTACGGTCGGCGGCTTCGAGCGCTTTCGAGATCGGCGTCAGAAGGTCGCCGAACTCCTTGGCGTGCGCCTCGAACGGATGCGCGGTGACGTAGAGGCCGAGCAGTTCCTTCTCCCAAAGCAGCTTGTCCTCCTGCGAGGCCGGCGGCGCGGAACGCAAGCCGAGCGACTGCACCAGTTCGGTGCCGGCCGGCACGACGAAGGCGAAGAGCGTCGACTGGCCGTTGTCGCGTTCCTTGATGAGGTTCTTGTTGTAGACGGTCAGGACGTCGAGGTTCTCCAGGATCTGCCGGCGCTCTCCGAGCGCGTCGAGCGCGCCGGACTTGGCGAGCGCTTCGAGCGACTTCTTGTTGAAGGCTTTGCCCGGGATGCGTCCGGCGAAGTCCGCCAGGTCCTTGAACGGGCCGCCTGCGCGGCGCTCCTCGATGATGGCCTTCACGGTGTCCTCGCCCAGGTTCTTGATGGCACCGAGTCCGAAGCGGATGGTGTCGTCGTCGATGTACGTGAAACCGGCTTCGGAACTGCCCACGTCCGGAGCGAGCACCTCGATGCCCATGGCCTTGCACTCGCGTACCGCCAGCGCGATGGTGTCGGTGTCGCCGGATTCGGCGGTCATGAGCGCCGTCATGTATTCCGCCGGGAAGTTGGCCTTCATGTAGGCCGTCTGGTACGCGACGATGCCGTAGGAGGCGGCGTGGGCCTTGTTGAAGCCGTAGGCGGCGAACGGCTTGATGAGTTCCCAAAGCTCGTCGCACTTGGCCTTGGTCATGCCATGCGCGACGACGCCTTCCTTGAACTTGATCTCCTGCTTGGCCATCTCCTCGGGGATCTTCTTGCCCATGGCCTTGCGGAACTTGTCGGCCTCGAGCCAGTCGTAGCCGGCGAGGTTGATGGCGGTGAGGAGCACGTCGTCCTGATAGACGAGCATGCCGTAGGACATCCCCAAATATTCCTTCATCCGTGGATCGAGGTAGGTGACGAGCTTCGGGTTGTGCTTGCGCCTGATGAACTCCGGGATGATGTCGATAGGCCCCGGGCGGTAGAGCGCCACCATGGCCATGATGTCCTCGATGACGGTCGGCTTCAGCTGCATCAGGTACTTGGTCATGCCGTCGCCGTTCAGCTGGAAGAGGCCCATGGTCTTGCCGGCGGCGAGCATCTCGAAGGTCTTCTTGTCCTTCAGGTCCATGTGCACCAGGTCGACCTCGACGCCCTTGGTCTTCTTCGCCAAGTCGATGGCGTATTCCAAGATCGACAGGTTGCGGATGCCCAGGAAGTCCATCTTGAGGACGCCGGCGTCCTCGACCGAATGCATCTCGTACTGCGTGATGATGGCCTCGCCGCCCGCCTCCCTTTGCAGGGGCGTATACTCGACGAGCGGCTTGTCGGAGATGACGACGCCGGCGGCATGCACCGAACAGTGCCGCGCGTTGCCCTCGATCATCTTGGCGAGATCGATCTGCCGCCGCACTTCCGGTTCGGAGTCGTAGCGGCGCTTGAAGTCCGGCGTCTCCTTTAAGGCGCGATCGATGGTCATGGCGAAGCCCTGCGAGCCGAACGGGATCGACTTGGCGAGCTGGTCGCAGAAGGCCACCGGGTACCCGAGCGCACGGCCGACGTCGCGGACCGAAGCGCGCGCGGCCATCGTCCCGAAGGTGCAGATCTGCGCCACATGATCCGCGCCGTACTTCCTTTTCACGTATTCCAAGACCTCGCCGCGGCGATGGTCGGCGAAGTCCATATCGATATCGGGGGCGGACGGGCGCTGAGGGTTCAGGAAGCGCTCGAACGGCAGGTTGTAGTCCAGCGGGTTCACGGTGACGATGCCGATGGCGTAGGCCATCAGCGAGCCGGCGGCCGAGCCTCGGGTGGTCAGCACGATCCCCTGCTCGCGCGCCCACGAACCGTAATCGGCCACGACGAGGAAGTACGTGGCGTAGCCTTTCTTCTCGACGATGTCGAGCTCGTAATTCAGACGGTCGATCTCGACCTGGTCCAGTTCGCGCTTCAGGAGGATCGGCAGGCGTTCGAACGAGATCTTTCGGAGATAGTCGATGGCGGTCAGGCCGTCGGGAATCTCATAGACCGGGAAGTTCCACTTGCCGAGTTCCAATTTCACGTTACAACGCGCCGCGATCTTGGCGTTGTTCTCGAGCGCCTCGGGGATGTCCTTGAAGGCCTCCTCCATCTCCTCCGGCGAGGTCATCGAAAGGTCGTTGTCCGCCGCGACGGACCGCTCGCGCTCCTCGAGCGTGCGGTTGTCCTTGATGCACAAAAGAAGCGAGCGCGCCTCGGCCTCTTCCGGTTTCAGATAATAGACGTTCCTCGACGCGACGACCCCCACGCCGAACTCCTTCGCCAACGCGACGAACGCGTCGTTCTTCTCCTTCTGGTCCGGACTGTCCGGCTGATGGACGAGTTCAAAGAAGAAGTTGTCTTTGCCGAAAATGTCGATGTATTCCTTCACCCGCTCCTTGGCCGCCTCCGGATTCGTCTCCGCCAAATACTTCCCGATATCCGACCGCGAACCCGCCAGTGCGATCAAACCCTTGCCATGCTGACGCAATAGATTCCGGTCGATGCGAGGACGATAGTAGAAGCCGTCCAAATACGCCGCCGACGCCAACTTCATCAGATTCTTGTACCCCTCCATGTTCTCCGCCAGCAGCACCAGCCGCCCGTTCTTATCATCGATGCGATGCCGCTTCAGCTCAATCGTCTCCACCGCCGTAAACGCGTCATACCCGAAGATCGGTTTTATGCCGGCTTTTTCACACTCCTGCGCAAACTCAATCGCCCCGAACATGTTGGCGTTATCGGTCAGGGCCAGGGCGGTAGCCCCCTGCCCCTTCGCGAACTTCACCAATTTATCGACCTGAGGCAAGGCCTCGAGGAGGCTGTAATGGGAGTGCGTGTGGAGGTGGGTGAAGCGGGCGGGCATTTCAGGGGTATATCGACAGCGTAGCAGATTTTAGACGAAGAACGGCGAAGATGGAAATCCGCGCTTTTTGGCACGAGATTATGCTGACCGCTTCTTTAGACGTACAACCGTAAGCCAGCAATAATGGCTTCAGAGATACGTGTATATTTTCATACGCTTTTTGTCCTTTTGGGGTGGACAAAAAGTGTCAGTCAAGCTATCCTAACTACGAACACGATAAGGTTCAGGAGGTACCAATGGCAAAGATCAAGGGCCATCTTGGCCCCGAGTGGGATATAGGCTTCCAGGAAATCTGTATCATGTGCGGAAAAAATGTCTGGGAGACCGGCGAATGCATTGATGAAGAAGATGTCAGCGTGCGCCAGGCGCAATACGCCAAAGACAAGGATCTGGCCGCTGAACTGCGGAAACAGGTGGAAGCCTCTGGTGTCAATCCGTGTCGAGAGCACGCAAAACAGGCCTTGACCCGGTACATCGAGCGGCGGCGACCGGGCGGCTACATCTTGTCCCAAGGGGACATGTTCAGCATCCTGGGCCGTGGACATATCAAGGGAACCTATATCCATGGCGTAGTGCCCGTGATGTCGCCGCGCGGTACGTTCGAAGGAAGGTTCTACCAATGGTGCCATGTCTGTGGGCTGGAGCCAGGACCTTGCGGTACTGACTTCGCCGATCTCATCCCGTCGGAGTAGTACGTTGCAACGAAGACGCCTGCTCTAGACATCTCACCCCGTCCCACAATGGACGGGGTATTCGATTTTTAGCGGTGCCTGACATCAAAGAGACGGCCTACCTTCCACCCCTCCCCTCATCTAAGGCCGAGCAGCGTCCGCGAACGCAGCGTCCGTTCTGAAAGGGACATACCTCTTCCCGGCGCCAGTGAGCGGACGCTGCCCGGCCGCCCCACTCCACCTCCCCAGGGGTGACGCGGCGGGGTGGCGAAGCGAGCGAGGACTGTCTGAGGCAGGCAAGCGCGCGCTGACGCGCTTACCGGTTCCGCGGCGAACGCCGCAGAAGCTGAGTTCCGCAGCTCGCGGAGGCACTCCGCCGCGTCACCCCAATCTCACCACCAGCATGAACGAAAACTCCCCTTTCGGGGAGTTTCGGTTGGTTCTCATTCCAGCGGGCGCAAACCGACCTTGCCATGGCTGAACGATAGCCGATTCACCGCACGCTTGTCAACACGCGGTGGTGGACCCGAGGGGAATCGAACCCCCAGAACCGAACTGGCAAGGTCAGTTTGCCCACCAAGGATCTCAGGCCCACAGCGAGGTCCTAGCAGAAGCGCCGTTTTTCATGCAAGGGGTACGAAAAAGCCCTCCGAAGAGGGTCTAGAGCTTGATGCGAGCGGCGACGAGCGCGGAGATGACGAGTTCCGCAGCGGCTTCCTCCGTGAGGTCACGGATGGCGACGACGTGGTCCGCGGCGGCGGCGTAGAGCGCTTCGCGTTCGGCGTAGAGCTCGCGGAAGGTCCGGCCCTTCAGGCCGACGATGCCGCGGCAGGACGGGTCGATGCGCGCTTCGATGGCGTCAATCGGCACGTAAAGCCAGACGACGCTCGAGACACGCTTCAGGAAACGCATGGCGTCTTCGGAGTAGACGATGCTGCCGCCCGGCGCGATGACGGCGCGGTCGATGCCCGCGAGGGCGAGGATGGTGCCGGCTTCGGCGCGGATGAAGGCCTCGTCGCCGAGGCGGTCGAGGAGCGCCTGGAGCGGCTCGCCGTGCGCGGCTTCGAGCCGCTGGTCGGTGTCGACGAAGGCGTACCCGAGGCGTTTCGCCAGTAGCGCGCCGACGCGGGACTTTCCCGCCCCGGCCATGCCGATCATTGTAAGGTTCATGGACGGAGCATACCAAAAACTTCCCTTTCGGGAAGTCATTGGTACTGAATGAAGGACGGCGAGGGCGTCAGGCCGAGCACTTCCTTGGGCGTCAGCATGCGCGAGCCCTGCCATTTGACGTCGTTCTTGTAGAACAGCTTGAAGCCCGTGAACTGCACGGGGTACGGCTTGATGTAGGCTTCGTACGAGCTGATCTTGTTGCCCATGCCGCCCCAGCCGTCCATGTCCATCACGATCTGCGCTTCTGGCAGAGGCACGATCTTCTCCGCGTTCGTGACCATCGGCTTGGTGTAGCGGTGCACGAGGAGGACCTTGGGCGGCAAGTGGTTCGCGCGCACGAGTTCCGCGAGATACTCCGCGGCGGCGTTCACGTCCGCGGCATCGACAGTGCCGACGACGGTGCCCGGAGGCTGGCCGTACTTCATGCGGAACTCGGGGTCGATGGCGAGGTGCACCTGCGGCAGCGCGAGATATTTCTCGAGGCTCTTGATCTCCCCCATCAGGTTCGCACGGCCGGCCTGGACTTCGAGGATGACGATGCCGCCGAGCCTCTCGGCGATGGCGAGCGCCTTGTCGATTTCCTCATCCTCCATCCGCGCGCGATACATCCCATCCTTGCCGGCGCCGCCCTGCGCGACGATGGCGATGTAGTCGATGGCGGGCAGGACGGGCGTCTCCGGATCGATAGCTTCCCAGGCGGCGATTTCCTTCCGGAACTTCTCGAGCATCACGTCTTCCGGATATTCGCCGAGGATGCCCATGCCTTTCGAGAGGAAGTTGCCGTAGTACGCGACGATGCGCTTGAAGGGCAGGATGGCGCCGAGTCCGGGATACGCGGCCTTCACGGGCCAGGCCAACCCGTCGGTGTTGGTGGCCGTCTCCGGCACGTGCGCGAGGCGGCGCATCCGGCGGTCGTAGTCGGCCTTGTCGAGCGTCGGCGG
>JBBTWH010000033.1:0-54781 GCA_038062835.1 Patescibacteria group bacterium
GGTGCGAATCCCGCCATCTCCACCAAAGAAAAGAGACCCATCCGTACGATGGGTCTCTTTTCTTTGCGGTCATTCACGGCCGGGGACTCGGGAGAGGGAGAAGGCGTCGACGACGTCTTCCCGGCGGATGGATGGGATGGAACGCTTCTTCTCGACGCGGTCGACGACCCAGCCGACCTCCTGTCCGGCGTTCAGATCAATGGTCCTGGACGATACGGACGCTTCGCCGAGCAGGGACGCTTCCTGCTCCAGCAGACGGAAAAAGAAATAATAGGAAGAAGCCGCGAGCACCGACGAGAAGATGATCGCGAGTACGAGGCCGGAGAGGACGAGGCGCTGGAGCCGAAGGGTATTCAGGTGCATATCGCTTTCATCTCCAATACGCGAAGCCGTCGATCTCGGCCTTCGTGCCGCCAGCGCCGGTGTCGCGGACGATCCGCACTTCGGCAGGTACGAGCATCCAGGGGGCGCGGTCGAGCGCGTTCAGATACGCCGTCACCGCCGGAAAATCTCCGGAAAGATCGACGCGGAACGGGACGATGTACGCTTCGGCAGCCTCGATGGGTTCGGCGCTCCGCATTTCCAACTCAGCCGATCGGACGCGAGCGCCGGCGTCTTCGTTCCTCAGGAAGCGCAGCACGTCTTCCATGTTCTCCTTGGTCACGAACAATCCGCCGCGCAGGATCGGACGCCCGTCCTCGCTGTGCAGCCGCGTCAGCCTGGCCTGTACCAACACGCTGTTGAGACGCGACTCGCGCAATATCTCGATGCCGCTGGCGGCGTCCATGACGCTGAAGACGGCGTATGCCAAGAAGCCCGCCGAGGCGCCTATCATGGCGGCCGTGAGCGCGAAGACGTAGAACGGCGGTTGTTCCCAGCCACGTTTCATATGTGCGTGAGTTCGACTCTCGCCTCGATGAGGAAGCGCGTGCTGCCGTCGGCGCGCAGGTCGCTGAACGTGGTGGTCGTCGTCGAAAACATTCCAGTCGCGTCGAGGGCTTCCTTGAAGCGTATGACGTCAAGGACCGACGCCGCGAACCCGTCGATGATGATGAGTCCTTCGCGCGCATCGAGGACGAGCTGGTCGAAACGGATGCCTGTCGGCGCGGCGGCCGCGGCGGCCGCGACCGCGTCGCCTGTGGCACGGAACGCGTCGAAGGCGGATGCCGCCAGGTTCGCTTCGCGCATGGCGATTTCCGCGGCGCGCTCTTTCGGCGACGAGCTGATGCCAGCGAGGGTCGTCTGTATGATCTCGCGCAGGCTGACGTCGAACGTGAGGATGACGATGCCGCCGGCGACCAGGATGAGCGACGTGAGGACGCTCAGCAGCGCGACCGTGGCGCGCAGGCGCTTCAGGTAACCGCCGCGGTATTTCTTGGGGAGGAGATCGAGGTAGCTCATAGTTCTGTCCTCAGGGCCAAGCCGACGGCCGCGGCGTAAGCGCACGGCAGCTTCGCGACCGAGCCGACCGCGTCGATGTTTACCAGATGGTTTCCTTCAGACGCTTCGAACCAACCGTCCTTGCCGAGGTAGCGCGCCAAGGCTGCTGCGGCTTCAGGATCGCCGACCGTCGCGACCTTGCGGAACTTGCCGCCTTTGCGACGCTCATACCAGTCCGAGCCGAGCGCGATCCGCTCGCGGATGCGGACCGTCAGCGCTTCCATGCTGGAGCGCGGAGTATCGACAGCCAGGACGAACTGGACGCTCCCAAGGTCGAAGAACGTCAAAGTCGCGTGGTCCGCCCGGAGATCGACGAAGACCGTGCCGTCCATGACGGAGCGCTTGGACCGAGCCCCGCCAGCCAGGCCGCCGGGGACGAGCGCGCTCGCGACGGCGATGGACGTCGCCTGCATGCCGGCGATACGGACGTCGCAGGCGTGAAAGGCGGCGACGTACTCGTCGATCGCCTTCTTCGAAGAGAGCGCGGCCAGCACGACGACAGGCTCGTGCTCCGGCTGAGGTTCGATCGTCTCCCAGCTCAGGTATTTCTCCTCCTCCATCGCCGGGAACTCCTTCTCGAAATCCGTGAGGATGAGCTTGCGGAGCTTGCGCCCATGCGCGCCGGATTCATAATCGAACTGGCGGATGAGCACGTGTTCGTCTGGGATCCCTACGAATGCCCATGCCGACTTGGCGACTGGCGCGCCGTGCGCCGAACCTGATAGCTCGCGCAGGGCGCGGCAGAAGGCGGACGCGTCCGCGATGCGTCCGTGGCGCACGACCCCGCGCGGCAAGACGCCTTCTCCGTACGAGGTGACTGCGTTGTGCGCCCCAAGCCTGACGACGCGGATGGACGCGTCGCTGATATCGATCCCGAAACTGTCATACGCGTCGGTACGCATGGGCTTTTCCGTCTTTATCGTACCACAAAACGGTCACTCGGAGCGGGCTCCGACCACCTCGAGCCAGGATGAACCCATGACGCCGAATTGAGGCGAAAAATCGAGGTCGGTCGCGGCCGGCAGGTAGACGGCGGAAGTATTGTTGTCGAGCAGCAGCTTCTCGCCGACCAGGCCGTTGACCAGCGCGTTGTTCTTGACGTGAATGAGCCCGTTCTTGGCGTAGAAGAGCGAGTTGCTCGTGTTGTTGCCGATGATGATGGCCGGGTCGGATTCCAGACCCGAAGCGCTCCGCGTCACGACGAGGAGGACGCTGGAAGGGTCGCCGGAGCCGTAGAACGAGACCACGTTGCCGGCGTCGATGTTACCATCGGCTGCAAGGACGCCGGAGCGCTCGCCGTACGCAGGGTCCAGCCGGATGACGGAGCCGTTGCCGGTCGTGACGCGTCCGTCGACGAAGATCGTGCCGGTCAGGGTCAACGTGGCGTTGTTAGCGACCGTCAGGTCGCCCGCGATCCTCACTGGTCCGTACGGGTTCTGTCCGGCGCCGGAAACGACGACGTTCCCCTGGATGACGCCGCCCGACTGGGCTTCCGCGCGCCAGAGATCTATCTGCTGATCCGTCAGCGGGAACGGCGCAGGCGCGGGATCGGGACTGCCGGGATGAAGCGCGCCGACCACCGTGCTGCCTGAAATCGACTGATACCATGCGTCGCCCGCGACCTGGCTGTTCAAGACGGAATGCGCGAACGCGTCTCCACCGATCTCGCAGCCGCTGACGGTTCCCGACGCGCCCGCGACGGTGGCGCTGCCGGTCACGCCGGAGTCGGGCTCGCAGACGATCGAGCCGTTCAGGAAGACCGATCCCAGGATGCGCGCATGAGGGCGCAGCGTCGCGCCGGAACCGCCGCCCTGCAAGGCTGCGGCGAAGGTCGCCTTCGAGAAGTTCCGCACGCGCGTCATCACGGTCCTCTTCGAGCCGCGATATCCTCCGATCGACCGGATCGCGCGTTCGTTGCCGGCGCCGAAGACATCCACCTCGACCGTGCCGCCGGCGAGCGAAAAATCCTCTCCTGCGTAGCTGAGGCCGCTCCATCCGCCGCAGGCCGCGCCGGCGTCGAGAGAAGACAGGCAGGCTGCGGCCTTCTGGACGCCGGCTTCCGCCAGCCAGCGCGCCTGCTCTCGCTCGTGTCGCAGGCGGCTTCCAGAAATCTGCGCGCCGCCCGACCGAAGCGCGAGCATCACGTGGGTGAAGAGCAGGAACAGGAAAAGCGCCAGGACGAGCATCGTCTGGCCGCGCGGGACGCAGGACGCGCGATTATCGATTGCCGAGCGCATAGGTACCGTCGATTAGGGATGTGACGTCCGCGTCGACCGAACGGACGCCTAGCACGAATCCGAACGAGACCTCGTTCGCCGCGTCGGCTGTCGCCTCGTCATATCTGAAGCCGCCGCCGCGTGCGTTCCGTAGAGCGGTCCGATCCTCCGCTTTCCTGGCTGACGCGGCGTCCGGCGCGACGATGAGCCGCACGGTACCGGCGGCCGGGTCGTAGCGGAAGGCCGCGTAGTCGAGAAGATCCGAGAGCGCCTGTCCCGACGCGTCGACGGCGGGCATCGCGAATATGACCGTGCCCGATCCGCTGGCAAGCGCGGTCCCGCCCACCATGCGCGAAACCGCGATGCCGGAAGCGTTGCGCGCGAAGCCGGAGAAGCGGCGTTCGAAGATCCAGCCGTCCGACAACAGATCCGCGCGGTCCCGCACCTTGGCGTATGCGCGGCTCTGCGCGACGTAGGCCGTCGTCAGGATGCCGGTCGCCACCACGAATATGCCGATGGCGATCAGCGTCTCTGAGAGCGTCATCCCGGCGCGGCCGCGCCTTCTGTCTTGAGCGGGAATGATCATCGGATGTCCTTCAGGCTTTCGAGCGAAAGGGTCCGCTGATGGCCCTTCGACGTCCATTCCGCAGTGACGGATACGCGCTTGAGGCTCGGAAGCGAGGCGTCATATGCGTCGACTGTCGACGCGGTGCGGAAACCGCTGAGGTGATACGGCGCGTTGATGACGAACGCTGCGGCGGTCGCCTGCGGCGAGACGTCTTCGAAGCCGAGCGAGGCCGAACCGCCGCTCGAGACCAGCTGAACGTCGTCGGACCTGAAACGCACGGCGCCCAAGCCGATGAGTCCGAGCCGCGCGGGGGAGAAATCCGCGTCATCAACGCTGAACGCGAGGATGCCGTCGAGATAGGCCGTAAGCGCATGGCCGGACGTCACGACGCGCAATCGGCGCCACGCGCCCAGCGATCCAGCGGTCGCCTTCATCGCGAGAACGGTCTTCTGTCCGTCCGCGACTTTCGCGAGTTCGAGGCTAGCCTCGCCCAGCGTCAGGCGGTAGTGATTCGCTCCGTCGCGATATCCGAACGCGAGGCCCGCCTCCCAGGCACCGGATGCGCCTGAGTCGACGCGCACGTATGCCTCAAGATCGGCGTCGGAGGGCGCATACGTGCGCAGCAACGCGACGTTCGTGATTCCACCGCTCAAAGGGACGTCCGCGGGCGAAAGCCCGAGCGCCCCAATCCCCTGCCGCGCGGGTCCAGACGCATCCGCCGCCTGGCGTCCGACGCCGTAGGCGAACCCGACGGGGTCGCCACCGCGATCCGCCTCCGTCGCCGCGCCGACGGCGCCGTCGAGCGCGTCGCGCAGGAACGCGTCGACGGACGAGCGATCTTCCGCCTCCTTCAGGACGGCGGAAGAGAACCCGAGCGCGGAGACCATCTGGATGGCGAAGCCTACGATGAAGAGCGCCAGCACGCTCTCGACCAGCGACATCCCCGCAGGCGCGCGACCGAAGCGGCGTGCGCTCATATCGAAGCCGAGAACCGGTACATCGGCAAGAGGATGGATACGGCGACGAGCGCGATGCCGGAGCCGATGAGGAAGATGAGGACAGGTTCGATGATGGATGGCAGCGTCTCGAGGGCCGCGAAGACGCGCTCCTCGTAGAAAGAAGCAAGATCGCCGCTGACGTCCTGGAGCGTGCCGGTCTCCTCTCCTATCGCCACCAATTCGGAGGCGACGGACGGGTAGAGCGCGGGATAGCGCAAAAAAGTCGGGTGCAGCTGGTTGCCCTTGCGCAGCTGCGTCTTGGCTTCCTCGAGCGTCCTGCGGTATTCGGTGTTGCCTGTCGCCCCGCGGCAGGCCTCAAGCACGTCGATGATGGGCATACCCGCGCGAAGCAGCATCCCGAGGTTGCGCATGATCGCGGAAAGCTGGTGCTCGGTGACGAGGCGCCCGAAAACCGGGAGCCGCAGCGTGAACCGATGTACCGCGACCCTCATCGCGTAGAACCGATGGTACGCGACGACGCCGAGGGCGACGGCCGCGAAGAGGAGGACGACAAGCGCGATGCCGTACGTCCCCATGAAATGCGAGAAAGCGATGACCATGCGGGTCGGAAGCGGGAGCTCGAGCTCGAAGCCCGTGAACAGGCGCTCGATCTCCGGGAAGACGACGACGGACGCGAGGATGCCGAGCGCCGCCATGGCGGAGACGACGATGGCCGGATACGTCAGCGTGCCGGTGATCTTGCGACGCAGGCGCTGCTGGATGCGGGCGCTCGCGACGTATTGGTCGAGGACAGGCGGCAGATCCCCGCGCAGCTCGCCGATACGGATGAGGTTCAGCATCGTCGGATTGAACATCTCCTCGTGACTCCGCATGCTGCGCTCCAGCGTGTTGCCGACGACGATGCCCTTGCGGACGTCCTCGAAAGCCGCGCGATAGCGGCCGTGATCGTGCGAGGCGAGGATGGAAAAGATCTTGGGGAGCGGGATGCCGACGCGGAGCATCAGCGCGATCTGCTGGATGATGAAGACATCCTCGTCGTGAGGAAGCTTCCGCCGAAACCCTCGGAAGCGGAGCGGCATATCAGAACGCTTGGAGCAGTTCGTCCTTCGTGGTGAGCCCGAGGAACACCTTGCGCAGGCCGTCTTCCGCGAGCGAACGGGCTCCGGCCGCGCGCGCGATACGCTCGATCTCCTTGGCCGTGCGCCCGGCGATGATGGCGTCGTAGACGGTGGGCGACATGCGCAGGAGCTCAAAGATGCCGATGCGGCCGCGATATCCCTCCTCGCACTTCGGACAGCCGACGGGTTCCCAGACCGAAGGGCGCTTGCCGCGCTTCCCTATCGACTCTTCCGCCCGCAGGACGCCCTCGCCGAACATCGCGATGAGCTCGGCGCGCCCCTGCGCGGACAGCGGAACGGATTTCTTGCAGGCATCGCAAAGGCGGCGCGCGAGGCGTTGGGCGATCACGAGGTTCACCGTCGAAGCGATGAGATATTCCTGGACGCCCATCTCGCGCAGGCGCGTCAGCGTCGAGGCGGCGTCGTTGGTGTGGAGCGTCGAAAGCACGAGGTGGCCGGTCAGCGCCGCGCGCAGGGCCGTCGTGCCCGTCTCCATGTCGCGGATCTCGCCGACCATGATGACATCGGGGTCCTGGCGGAGGACGCCGCGGAGACCCGTGTGGAACGAATAGTCCACGGCCGGGTTGACCTGGCTCTGGTTGATGCGGCTGAAGTTGTACTCGATCGGATCCTCGATGGTCGAGATGTTGATGTCGGGGCGGTCAAGCAGCGTCAGGAGCGCGTAGAGCGTCGTCGTCTTGCCCGAACCGGTCGGTCCCGTCACCAGGATCATGCCGTGCCGCTTCTTCAGCACATCGTCGATCACGGCCCGCACATCGTCGGACAATCCGAGTTCCGGCAGCGTACTCAGATGGCGGTCCTGGGAAAGGATGCGCAGTACCGCTTTCTCGCGGTCGAGGAGCGGCAGAGTCGAGGCGCGTACGGAGACCTTGAAGCCAGGGCCGGAGAAGCTGAATCGTCCGTCCTGCGGCTGGCGATGCTCCTCAAGCTTCAGGCTGGCGAGAATCTTCACGCGAGAGATGATGGCGCTGTGGATGGATATCGGCATGACCGCCGCTTCCTTGAGGCGGCCGTCGACGCGATAGCGCACGACGGTCCTCTGCTCATGCGGCTCGATGTGGAGATCGGAGGCGTTCTGCTTGATGGCGTTCTCGATCAGCCCCTCGACGAGATCGACGACGTCGACCTGCTCCAAGGCGGGGTCGATCTTGTCGAGCTCACGCTCGAGATCGACGCGATACAGCCGCAGGAGGCGTCCCACATCCGTCGGCGTCGTGAACGAGATGTGCGCGGGGCGGCCCATCTTCCGTTCGATCATCCCGATGACGGCGGGGTCCGGCGGTTCGCAGGTGGCGAGCCCGACGCCTCCGGGTCCGACCTCGTACGCGACGATCAGATGCTGGGTGGCGACGGCTTCCGGGACGCGCAAGAGGACGTCTTGCGCGAGGCCGGACGGGTCAATCGCGACGAACGGCAGTCCGAAGCGCTCGGCGAGACCGCGGTAGAGCTTCTCTTCGCTGTAGCCCGGCAGCAGCGCGAGCTGTGCGACGAGCGACGACCGTTCGCGCTCGGCCTGGCGCGACAAGACATCGAGCGCCTTCGGCGTCGCGATTCCGGCCCGGACGGCCGCCTCCCGGATATCCTTCTCCGCCACCATAGTCTCCCCCTTAATAGGCCCATTCTACCACGTGGTATGATGTACGCATATGCCGCTCCGCGACCTCACCCGCGACGAACGGAAGATCCTGCGCGCGCTCGATGCGCCCTGGAAGATCCAGGATTTCCTGAACGCGACGCCGACCAACCACGAGCCGGACGGCGACACCTGCCTGTCGCCGCGCCGCGTGCTGCGGGAGCGGCGGGCCCACTGCATGGAAGGCGCGATGCTCGCGGCCTTGGCGCTCCGCTTCCATGGCGAGCCGCCGCTCGTCGTCGACATGATGGGCGCTCCGGACGATTGCGCCCATGTCGTGGCCGTCTTCAAGCGCCGCGGCCATTGGGGAGCGATCTCCAAGACGAACCACAGCGTGCTCCGATATCGCGAACCGATCTATCGCACGATGCGCGAGCTGATGATGTCCTATTTCCACGAATACTCCTCGCAGGCGACCGGCAAGAAGACCCTGCGCTCGTATTCCGCGCCGGTCGACCTGTCGCGCTTCGACAAGCTCGGCTGGATGACGAGCGAGGACGACGTCTGGGAGATCCCCGAATACCTGGCCGACGTCCGCCACGCGCCGCTCATCACGCGCGCGCAGATCGCCTCGCTGCGGAAGGCGGATCCGATGGAATTGCGCGTCGGCGAGATCCTGGAGTGGCCGAGGACGGAGGCTTGACCCGCCGCCGTTCTTCTGGTCTACTTTTCCGCAGGAGGAAACATGACCCAAGAGAACCCCCGCAAGTTCATCGGTCGGGCGATCGTCATAGATCAATCGACGGCCAGGACCTGGAGCGTCTCGGCCTACGTCTGCGTGCTCCTGACCGGAGCGACGGGCGTCCCGTCCGTCATCCTCGGGGAAGCCCCGACGCTCGACGGCCTGATGAAGAAGCTTCGCGCGAGCGACCTGTACGCGCACTTCGCCAAGGCGAAGCTCACGTTCGAACCGCCTATCAGCCACTGGCCGATCAGCCACACGTCGGCGCGCCAGCGCTACGAAGCGCTCTCGCTCGACGAGCTCAGCCGCGTCCAGACGATCATGTCCGGACGCTGACCGCGTAAAGGACGTAAAGAACGCTGCGCGTTCCACGTCCCACGCGGCAAGCACGAAAAAGACCGACGCATGCGTCGGTCGTTTTATTTTCCCCAGAGCTTCCGGTAGACGGCGCGGAACTCCTTCACGTACAGGAGCGAGCCTTCGCCGATGCCGTTGCCCGGCTCGTCCCAGTCCTCGCCGTGCGCGGCGTAGACCTTGGCGGCCCCGTTCTGCCCGTGGTTGTAGGCCGCGGCCAGGTAGGCGCCGAGCTCCTCATCGTCCTCGGCGAGCTTCTTGAGATCGGCCGCGTCAAGCTGGGCAAGCGCGTAGTCGATGAAGCAATACTGGATCTTCACCGCGTTCCGGTGATCGCGCATGCCCTTCAGGAAGTCCTTCGTGATATTCGCTTCAGGGTACTTCGCGCGGATCTCGGCGTAGGTCGTCGGAATGAACTGCGCGAGGCCGCCGGCGGCCTTCTCGGAGATCGCGTAGTCGTAGGAGTCGTCCTTGTTGGCGCCGATCGTCGCGAGCACGCGGTTCATCGTATCGTCGACGCCGCGCGCCGTGAAGTCGTCCGGATCGATGTGCTCGATGACGAGCAGCGTCATCAGCACCTTCCACGGCACGGCTTCCGTCACGAGGCGTTCGCCGTCCGCGCGCGAGGCGACGTCGAGATCGTCGAGCTTGTCGCCGGCCCTCTCGACGAGACCCTCGAGATAGCGCCGTCCCGCCTCGCGGAACTGCGGCGCGTCTATATGGTCGCCGTACGGAACGTACGTCGCCGGCATCGATCGCCGTCCGCGCAGGTCCTTGCGGACGTTGGTGCGGATAGCCAGCACGTGCCAGTCCTCCGGACGCTCTATCTCGTAGCGCGTGTTGACTCCGTTCGGCTTGCCGACGATCTTCACGTCGAAGCCTTCGGTCTTGGAGCGGCCGTTGCGGACGTTGACGAGGCGGACGTCCTTCGTCCCCTCCTTCCACGCCGCCAGCACGGCCTGCTCGCCGCCGACGCGCGTCGTGCCGACCCTCCCCTTCTTGAGCGCCTTCTTGGCGACCGGGAGCATCTTCTCGACGCCCTTCGGCGCCTTGCGTCCGCTGCCATCGGCATACGACGAGGCGACTGGGCCGATGACGGCCATGCCGAACCAGAAGAAAGCTCCGGCGAGCGCAGCGACGAAGACGAGCGTGCGAAGACGTGGCATCTGGACCTCCTCTTGGAATGAACCGTATGCAGCCTAGCGCGCGCTTTCGACGCTGACAACTCCGGAAAAGCGAAACCCGGCCGTGAAGCCGGGTCGCGCGCTACAGCAGTTTTTCGAGGTTCCGACGGAAGCGCCAGGCGGCGACGCGATTGGACGTGATGACGGTGATGCCGGCCACGACGCTCTCGGTGGAACCGACCAGCGCCAGGATCCAGCCGTTGTGCATCAGTCCGGTGACGGCGGCCAACATGCCGGCGAACGGCGCCAGCGTCGCGCCTAACAAGATTCCGAGCTGCGCTGGATTGGTGAAGTCCTGGATCATCGCGGTCTTCAGGACGGAGACGCTGCCCGCGTGAGCGTGCAGTTTCCCCTCGATCATGAGCGACTGCACCGCCTTGCGGTACATGCCGATGCTCTGGATGACGGTGGTGAGCGATAAGGCCACGGCCGAAAGCCCGAAGACGGCGCCGGCCAGGAGCAGGCGGTTCTCGCGGATGAGCGGTTCGACCTGGAACACGCCGTAGGTCGCGATCGCGAAGACGGGCACCAGGACGATGAAGCGCTTCCGGAGCGTCTTCCAGGAGAAGCCGGAACCGCGCAGCGCCATGATCTCGGCAGCCTCGCCGAGCAGGTCATCCGTCGAAGCCGCGAAAATCTTGCCGAAGCCGCTGGCGTATTTCTCCAGCACGTGCGCGACGGGGCCGATGACGAGCATCGCCTTGATGACGCTCTGCGCGATCTCGGTGCGTTCGTTGGCGTTGTCGACGACGGCGCGGTGGACGATGGCGTCGATCGCCAGCGGATAGACCGTCTCCGACAGCTCGTTCATGAAGCGGCGGTCCTCGTCGGCGATGCCGAGGTTGTCCTCGTCGATCAGCACCAGGCGCTTGAAGGTCAGACGCGCGTCGAGGATTGCGCGCACGTCCGCGTCCAGATCGGCGCCGTGCTCTTTGGAGCGCCGGCGATCGGCTTCGGTGAAGATCGGCAGGTGCTTCTCCCTGAGGAGTTCCGGAAGCCACGTCAGGATGCAGTTATGCTGGGAGTGGAAACTGACGTGCTTCACGGCCTCAAGCACGCGCTCGGGCGTGCGCTCGACGGTGCGGACGCCGATGGCCTTGCCGGAGCCGAGCAGGACGCGCAGGCGCTCCTTGGCCTCCGGCATCTTCTTGAAGACGTAGCGGAGCTCGACCGGGAGGAATTCGTCCCAGTCCAGCTCCTCCGGCAGCGAGACGACCTTCACGGAATAGGAACCGACGGGCGCCCGCTTCGGCGGGTCGAGCTTCCTCTTCAGGAATTTGGGGAGGAGATCCATACCGCGACAGCGTAACGAAAAACCGGCCTCGCGTCGAGGTCGGTCATGTCCGGTCCGGAATCGCGCAGGCGGCGGGTTCGGCGATCTTCTTGGAAATGCTGATGGTCGAAGCGGCCAGGACCGCGAGGCCGAGCCAGGCGAATTCCTGTCCGCGGAACGGCAGCGCGGCGACGGCCCCGATGCCGAGCAGGCTCGCCAGCACGACCGAGCCGCAGGCCGCGCAGCCGATGCCGAGCAGGCCGACGATGATGCCGACGACGCTCGCTCCGGCCACGTGATTGATGCGAACCTGGTCGCGCATATAGCGGAAGACCAGCGCCGAGTTCAGGCCGAAAAACGCCGCCAGCGGGAACGCGAGCCAACCGCCGGGGTGGTCGAACGCGGCGCGACCTGCCCAGAGAACCTGCGCGGCGGTGCGCAGCTTGAGTCCGAGCGTGAATTCCGAAGCGCCGAAGGTGAAGCCGAGAAGCTTCAGGTTCGGGAGCAGGACGGTCAAGAGGACGACGAACAGCGCGCCGCACGCGGCGGCGACGTAGCCGGACGGTCCCGCGAAGGACTTCCGGAGGGCGATGCGGAGATGTTCAAGACGCTTCATGCGCCTAGCGTATCACACGCCGAGCATCGCGCGGAGTTCCGGCGTCGGTTCCCAGGGCGGATCGAAGGTGACTTCGATGTCGACGACGCGCAGGCCGAGCATCAGCAAGTTGCGCTTCAGCTCGCCGATGAGCTGGGGGCCGAAGGGGCACAGCGGCGTGGTGAAGGTCATCTTCACCTTGAGGATCTCGTCGTCCGCGTCGAGCTCGTAGCCGTAGATGAGGCCGAGCGTGTAGATGTCGATGTGGAGTTCCGGGTCCTGCGTCTTCTTGAAGACTTCGAGCACTTTCTCTTTCATCGTCATATCACTTGGTGACGGATTCGTAGCCTTCCTTGCCGATGCGTTCCGCCAACTCCTTGCCGCCTTCAGCGACGATCATGCCGTCCTTCATGACATGCACGACGTCGGGCGCGAGCGCTTCGAGCATCTTCGGATTGTGGCTGATGACCAGGATGCCGATGCGTTCACCGCGCAGGCGCGCCAGGCCGTCGGTGACGATCTTGAGCGCGTCGACGTCGAGGCCGGAGTCGGTCTCGTCGAGCACGGCGTAAGCCGGGTCGAGCACCGAGAGCTGCAGCACTTCCGCGCGCTTCTTCTCGCCGCCGGAGAAGCCGGCGTTGAGATGGCGGCGGGCGAAGAGCGGATCGATCTTCAGGTCTTCCATCCGCGCCTGGAGCAGGGCGTGGAATTCCATGACGGAGAGCGGGGCGTCCTTCACCGCATTGTAGGCGGTGCGCAGGAAGTTCGAAAGCGTCACGCCGGGGATCTCCGGCGTGGACTGCATCGAGAGGAAGATGCCAGCCTTGGCGCGCTCGTGCGGCGCGGCGGAGGTGACATCGACGCCGTCGACGAGCACGCGGCCGGCGGTCACGACGCACGACGGGTGTCCGGCGATGGCGCCGGCGAGCGTCGACTTGCCGGAGCCGTTAGGCCCCATCAGCGCGTGGACTTCGCCTTTCTTCACTTCGAGCGAGAGGCCTTTGACGATCTCCTTGCCTTCGCGCGACACCTTCAGGTTTTCGATCTTGAGTGCGTTCATATCATTTCTTGTTGGCGAGAGCGGACTTGAGGGTGCGGAGCGGGAGCATCGCGCATTTCATGCGCATCGGACCGACGTCGATGCCGAGCAGCTCGAGGATGTCGCGTTCGCCGAGGCTCATGACGTCGGCCAGCGGGCGCCCCTTGATGCGGTCGGTCAGCATCGAGACGCTCGCGGTGCTGACGGCACAGCCCTTGCCGTCGAACTTCACGTCCTTCACGCGATCGCAATCGTCGAGGACCAAGAACAGCTCGATGACGTCGCCGCAGGAGGGATTCAGCTCCTTCGCGCTCAGCGTCGCATCCTCAAGCCGCCCCGCGTTATGGGGGTGCTTGTAGTGATCGAGGATGTTCTCCATGTAGAGATTCTCTTCCATATCAGATCTTCAGGACGGCTTTCGCCTTGAGGAGCGCGTCGACGAGCGCGTCGACGTCCTTCTCTTCGTTATAGATGCCGAAGCTGGCGCGCGTCGTGCCGGCGATGCCGAGCTTCGACATCAGCGGCATGGCGCAGTGGTGGCCGCCGCGGACGGCGACGCCTTCGCGGTCGAGGAGCGTGGCGAGGTCGTGCGGATGCGCGCCTTCGACCACGAACGAAATGACCCCGATCCGCTTCGCCCGCGAATTTTCACGGTCGTGAAAATTTGCGGCTATGGGTCCGATCAGGCGGACGCCGGGGACTGCGGAGAGCTTTTTCAGCGCGTACGCCGTCAGCTCGCGATCATGCGCCTCGACGTTTTCCATGCCGATGTCCATGAGATATCCGAGTGCGGCGCCGAATCCGATGACGCCGGCGATGTTGGGCGTACCCGCTTCGAACTTCCACGGGGGTTCGTTCCAGGTGGACGATCCGAGCTTCACTTCGCGGATCATGTCGCCTCCGTAGCGCGACGGCTCCAGCTTCTCGAGCAGCGCCTTCTTGCCGTAGAGCGCGCCGACGCCGGTCGGGCCGTACGTCTTGTGCGCCGAGAACGCGAGGAAGTCGCAATCGAGTTCGCGGACGTCGAGCTTCATATGCGCGGCCGACTGCGCGGCATCGAGGATGATGACGGCACCGACAGCGTGCGCGAGGACGGCGAGCCCCTTCACGGGGTTCACCGTGCCGAGCGCGTTCGAGGCGTGCACGACGGAGACGGCCTTGGTCTTCGGCGTGATGAGGGCGCGCGCCGCGTCCATGTCGAGCGTGAAGTCCGGCCTCATCGGGATGAACTTCAGCGCGAAGCCGTGACGCTTTGCGGCTTCCTGCCAGGGCACGAGGTCGGCGTGATGCTCCATCTCGGTCAGCACGACCTCATCTCCGGGACCGAACATACGGCCGAGCGAGGACGCGAGCAGGTTCAACGCGTCGGTCGTGCCGGACGTGAAGACGATCTCGTCGGCGGACGCGTTCAGGAATTTCGCGGCGACTTCGCGGACGGCCTCGTAACGCTCCGTCGCCTTCGCGGACGTCGCATACATGCCGCGATGCACGTTGGCGCGGAAATTAGAATAGTAATCGTCCATCGCTTCGAGCGCCGGTTTCGGCGTGAGCGAGGACGCGGCCGAATCCAAGTAGGCCCGCATGTCCATGGCATGAAGCGAAGGGAAATCCTTCAGGATGTCGGCGGAAAGTTTCATATCAGGAAAGTTTGGCGAGATACGGTTCCATGAACGCGTCGATGAGCATCGACTCGGCGGAAGCGCGGTCGAGGCCGCGTGACATCAGGTAAAACATCTTCTCGGCGTCGATGCGACCGACGGTCGCGGCATGCGAACAGCGGACGTCCTGGTTCCCGATCTCGAGCATCGGCACGGCGTCGATCTCGGCGGCGTCGGAGAGCAGAAGCGTCTCCTCCTTCTGACGGCTGATGCAGCCCGGAGCGTCCTTCTCGACGCGCACCAGGCCGCGAACGATCGCTTTCGCGTCGCCAGCGAGCACGCTGCCGACGCGGAGGTTCGAGGTCGTGCGCGGAGCGGCGTGGACGATCTCATGGAACACGTCGAAGCGCTGCTTGCCGCCGCCGCGGAGCAGGCTCGTCGCTTCGACAGAGGCGCCTTCGCCTTCCAAACGCGTCACGAAGACGGCGCGCGCGAAGTCCTGCGTGGAAGTCTCGTCGATCCATTCGAGCTTCGCGCCTTCGGCGAGGCGCGCGGTGCGATGCACGGATTCGAACGGGGTGCCGTTCGCGGGCAAAACTGCACGGTCGCGCATAATTGCCCGCGAACCGGAAACGTATGCGGCGGCGGCGGCGGCGCCGAGATCGATTTCGACGACGCTTTCGCGCGGACCCTCCGAAATCTCGACGAAGCGCGCTTTCGCGCCCGCGCCCATGGAAATCCTCACCGACGACCGGCCCGCCGGGACGTCAATCGGAACGGTACCCGCGTCTTCCCCCGCCGCGACCGTGTACGAAAATGCGTCACCTGACGCAAAACGGTTCAGGTCGAATCCTTCCGGGGCCTCGGGCATGAAGATGCCGATGCCGTATTTGAGGAGTTTCATCGCCATATCAACCGACAGAACCTTCCATTTCCGATTCGATGAGCTTGTTCAGCTCCACGGCGTATTCCAAAGGCAACGACTTCACGATCGGCTCGACGAAGCCGCTCACGATCATCCGCATCGCGGCGTCCTGCGAGAGGCCGCGCGACATCAGATAGAAGAGCTCCTCTTCGCCGATCTTGCCGACCGTCGCTTCGTGCGCGACCTCGACCTTATCGGTCGTGATCTTCATGAACGGATACGTGTTCGAGACGGAGCCCTCGTCGATCAGAAGCGCGTCGCAGTTCACGCTCGACTTCGAGCCGGCCGCCGCATGCGTGGCGCTGACGTAGCCGCGGTACGACGAGATGCCGCCGCCCTTCGAGATGCTCTTGGCGCGGATGGTGCTGGTGGTATTCGGCGCGGCGTGGATGACCTTCGAACCGGTGTCCTGGTTCTGTCCGGGACCGGCGAAGGCGACGCCCAGCGAATGCGACTGTGCACGCTCGCCGCGCAAGATCGAACACGGGTAAAGCATCGTGACGCCCGAACCCATGTTGCCGTTGATCCATTCGACGACGCCGTCTCCGTCGACCACCGCGCGCTTGGTGTTCAGGTTGTAGGTGTTCTTGCTCCAGTTCTCGACGCTCGAATAGCGGATGCGCGCGCCTTTGAGGACGTGCAGCTCGACGCAGCCGGCGTGAATCGAACTAGCGTTCCAGCGCGGCGCGGAACAGCCTTCGATGTACTGCACCTCGCTCCCCTCGTCGGCGATGATGAGCGTGTGTTCGAACTGGCCGCCGCGTTCGGCGTTCATGCGGAAGTACGCCTGGAGCGGCACGTTCACCTTCACGCCTTTCGGCACGTAGATGAAGGTGCCGCCGCTCCAGACCGCGGCGTGCAGCATGATGAACTTGTGATCGTGCGGCGGGATGCAGTCGGTCATGAAGTGTTTCTTCACGAGTTCCGGATACTTCTGCACCGCGACATCCATGTTCTCGAAGATGACGCCTTTGTCCTCCCACTCCTTCTTGAGGTTGTGGTAGACCATCTCGGAATCGTACTGCGCGCCGACGCCGGAGAGCGCGTGGCGTTCCGCTTCGGGGATGCCGAGCTTCTCGAAGGTCTCGCGGATCTTGTCCGGCACGGTCGCCCACGACTGCGATTCTTCGGCGTCGGGGCGCACGAAATACGTGATCTGATCGAGATCGAGTCCTTCGAGCGACGGACCCCACGACGGCATCGGCGTGCGCTTGAACATCGCGAAGGCCTTGAGGCGCAGCTCGAGCATCCAATCAGGCTCGTTCTTGGACGCCGAAATCTCCCGGACCACATCTTCGGTGATGCCGAGCTCGGCCGCATGGCGGGTCACGCCTTCGGCCGCCTTGTCGTAGACGTCGCGGAACTGATCAGCCATATCAAGCGAGGTCCGCGACCGTCGTGTTCATCAGCGTGGCCATCACCTGGCCCTGGACCTTCTGGATGATGGCGGGCCCTGCCACGTGGGCGCGGAGCGCCTTTACGTGGGCGGTGCACCCCTCGATCTCCATCGGACCCTCGACGGCGTTCAGCACCTCGGCGACGGTCAGCGCCTTCGGATCGCGCAGGAGGCGATAGCCGCCGGCCGCGCCGCGGAGCCCTTCGACGATCTTGGCGCGGCGAAGCTCGCCCGCCACCTCTTCCAGGAACTTGCGCGAAGCCCCCGTCTTCTTGGAAACCGCCTCAAGCGAAACGAGCTCCCCCGGATGGAGAGCAAGTTCAGACGCGAGGAGCAGGCCGAGTTCGGCCTTGCGGGTGACCTTGAGGAGGGATTTCATGAGACTTGTCATCCTGAACGCAGTGAAGGATCTCCTTTGTCGTAAATAAGGCAGATTCTTCGCTTCGCTCAGAATGACAAAATAATCATATCAACTTACTAGGAATTGATATCACGCCCGTGAAATAAGGTCAAGGGCGCATTCTCCCCTTGACAGAACCGCCTTTTCGTGCTATATTGGCCCATTCGATAATTCCTGCCCGTATGGGGAGGTCGGCCGCAAGGCTCAGGGGTCGTCTCTGCCTTATCAGAGACACGTTCCAAAAAGGAGATGCCGCAATGGCGCAAAAGAAGCTCTATCCGATCACCGCTGGCCCCACCAAGGAGGACCTCCTGGCCGGTCCGTTCACCAAGGACGGCGACGCCCGCACGGTGAACTTCACCATGACGAGCCCCTCGCAGACCGGCTCATGGTCGGTCGACGCGCTGCTTGCCGAGGTCACGCCGGAGGACGGATCCGGCCAGAGCTGGTGCTTCGCCGGCTTCATCAAGGGCTTCCGTCCCGACCGGACGGCGGAGAAGCTGGTGAAGATTCGCGGCTACTACGACTCGCGCAGCAAAAAGGGCTGGATCGTGTACCTCTGAAAGCACCCGCGACGCAAAGAGCACCACTCGGCACGTAAAGACGCAAAGCGTCCACGTGCCAAGCTCTCGCGTCCGGGTGCTCTTTCTTTTTCAGCCGATCAGGTCGCGTTCGCGAAGTTCGGAGCGCAAGTCACGCATATCGCCTTTCAGCTCGACTCGCAGAGTCTGAACCGTCCGGTCCGTGTGGTCCATCAGCTCATGACGCATGACGCCGAGCTTCCCATCGAGCTTCGCGTCCCAATTCCGATCCATTTCCTCAAAACCGTCCCGGACAGCTTCAAGCACCGGTTCGAGCTTCTTATCAAGCTTTTCGTCCACGATGGCGCCGATGGCGTGCAGGTCGTCGTTCGAAAGCATACGCATATCAGGTTAATGGTACACGCCGCGTAAAGCTTGCGCCACGCGGCATGCCCGCGTCCTGCCTGAAGTCGATTCCGTATGTCAACCGGGGTAATGCGCGTGGTGCGACGGCTGGCCGTGGACATGCTCGTGGCCTTCATCGCCGGGCTTCACCATCAGGACCGCGAGCGCCGTGGTGATGGGTACCGCCATGACGAGGCCCAGGGATCCGACGATGGTGCGTACGATTTCAGTCGCGACGAGTTCGCCGTTCAGCGCCACCAGCGGCGGCGTCTTATCGCTGATGAAGAGCAGGAGAAGCGGCAAGGCGCTGCCGGTGTAGGCCAAGGCGAGCGTGTTCACGAGCGCGCCGACGTGCTCCTTGCCGACGCGCAAGGCGCGCGCGTAGATCTCGCCGTTCGAAAGACGGTTCCCGACGGACTTCAGTTCCGCCACGACCGACGCCTGCGTGATGGCGATGTCGTCCAGGATGCCGAGGATGCCGATGATGATTCCGCCTAGCAGCAATCCGCGCGCGTCGAGCGTACCGCCGAGTTGGGTGTTCAGGTAGACCGCCTCGTCGGACGAGAAGCCGGTGAGTTCCGCCACGCGCACCGCCAGGGTCGCCAGGATGCCCGTCATCATGACGGTCGAGATCGTGCCGAGGAACGCCGCATGCGTCGTGCGGCGCCAGCCGTGCGTGCTGTAGAGCGCGAGGACCAGCACGATGCCGGCGACCAGGACGCTCATCAAGACCGGCGGCGCACCCTTGAGGATGCCGGGCAGGAGCACGTAGAGGATGACGAAGAAACTGCCGGCCAGGCTCAGGATCGAGCGCACGCCCTGCTTGCCGCCCAAGGCGAGAATCGCGAGCGTAAAGACGGCGACCAACCCGAGCAGGACCGGCAGACGGTCGCGCTCGAGCGCCTGATACGTCTCCTCGCCTTCCGCATCGTCCACGTATTGGAGGAAGAACGTGTCGCCCTTGGAAAGCTTGAGGTGATCGTTCACGACCTCGACCATCTTCCCCTTCTTGCCGCCGCTGAGGAGCTCAGCGCGAATCACCTGGAACGGCATTTCGACTGTCCCTTCCGGCTCGTCGGTAGCCTGGGAGACGACCTCGATCATCCGGGCTCGCCACACTTCCGAAGTCGGAACGTCCTGCGCCCGCGCGAAACCGGCCGGAGCCAGGACGGCGGCCAGGGAGATCGCCGCGAAAACGGCCTTGAATCGCATATGGCATCAGTCTAACATATCTTGCCAGCGCAAAGGTTTTGGGCTACAGTGGCCTTCGTAATCAATATTTTCCGCGATTCGTCCAAATGCGCATCCACCCCAAAAAGTTCCATCGCCCCGTCGATCTCGGTCCCCAGTACCGCGCCAACCTCCAGATTATCGCTCCCGAAGTGCGCGTGATCGACGAAAACGGCGATAATTTGGGCGTCCTGTCCACGGCCGAAGCGGTCGCCGCCGCCCAGGAACGCGGCTACGACCTCGTCGAGGTCGACCCCCGCCCGGTTCCCCCGATCTGCAAGATCCTGAACCTCGGACAGTTCAAATACGAGCGCGAACGCGAGGCCCGCAAGAAGAAGTCCAAGGCCAAGTCGGTCGAGGTGAAGGGCATCCGCCTCTCCCCCCGCATCGGCCAGCACGACCTCGAGACCCGCCTCCGGACGGCCGAAAGTTTCCTGGAGGACGGCGATAAGGTCAAAGTCGAGATCATCCTGCGCGGCCGCGAGAAAGCCTTCGCCCACCTGGCGCGCGGCGTCATCGAGAACTTCGTGAAGATGATGCAGGAAAAGCACGCTTTGGTCGTCGAACAGCCTATCCAGGCCCAGGGAGGACAGTTGACAACTATCGTGGGGAAGAAGTAAGCTCCCCCCAATCGCTACATTACGCCCAAGTTCAACGTATGAAGATGAAGACGAAAAAGTCCTTCGCGAAACGCGTCAAAGTCACCAAAAACGGCAAGTTGCTGATTCGCAAGGGCGGCCAGAACCACTTCAACAGCCGGGACACCGGGACTGTCACGAAGAAAAAGCGCCGCGATTCCGACCTTTCGGAGTCGTACCGGCACACGATGAAGTCACAGCTTCCGCATAACCCCGTCTAAATATGCCGCGCGTCAAACGAGGTAAAGTCCGCGCCCGCAAGCGCGCCCGCGTCCTGAAACGGACGAAGGGCATGATGTGGGGGCGCAAGAGCAAGATCAAGCTGGCCAAGACCGCCGCCACCAAGGCCGGCGCCTACGCCTACCGCGACCGCCGGAACAAGAAGCGCGAAATGCGCTCCCTCTGGCTCATCCGCCTGAACGCCGGACTCCGCGAGCTGGGACTCAGCTACAGCAAGTTCCACGGCATGCTCTCCAAAGCCAAGATCTCCCTCGACCGCAAGGTCCTGGCCGAACTGGCCGCCAGCCACCCCGCCGTCTTCAAGGCCTTGGTCGAAACGACCGTCAAGTTGGCCGCGAAGTGACGAGGAGGCCATAAAATGGCTTAACACTGCCGACGACGTCATCCCGGCGAAAGCCGGTATCATCCGAAACCCAGAAAGTCAAGAATCTGTCAAAGAGTCTTGACTTTTTTGGTATTTCATGCTACACTGCCCGGTCCCTGGAAACCGGCATTGTGCCTCTATTCCTATGGGGCGAAACCCGAACGCCCTTTGAAAGTTCCCAACCCAAACCGAAGAGGAGTCATCGATGAGCCAGAACGCCAAGAACGACACCTGCTCCACCTGCAAGAAGGCATTGATCACCAATCACACCTTCCAAGGCGTCAGCCCCGAAGGGAAGGTCAGAGTTCAATGCCACCCGGAACCCCTCGCCACGACGGACCTCGTCCTGAAGTACGTCCTCGAGGCCATCGCTGCCAAGCTGGCGGCACAGTCCGAGCTCGTCGAGGTCAAGAAGAAGCACGCCGGCGAGATCCAGGCCAAGGTGGCCCAGACCGAGCGCGACTTCGAAGCCAAGGTGGCCTCAAGGGCCGCCGAAAAGACGGCCGCCGAAATCATCGAGATCGAGGCGGACTACAAGCGCGAGATCGAGGAAGGCGAAGAGACGCGGGTCAACCTCGTCGCGGCGCACGACGCCAAGGTGCTCGATCTCGAGCAGCTGCTCAAGGAGGTCTGCGGCGACAATAAGACGATCCGCGAGGAGAAGACGGCGCTCGTCGAAAGTCTCGCCGCGTGCGAGGACAAGTGCCTGAAGCAGCAGCTCAAGATCGTCGAGTTGGCGGATGCGCACTCCGAACTGAAGGCCCGCTACAATGGGCTGAAGGATTCTAGCCTGGTCCTGGTCCGAAGCCTCGTCAGCATGAGCACGCGCGTGGCCGTACTCGAAGAGAAGACCGGGGTCATCCCCAAGGTCGATCCCAAGGCGATCTACGCGATGATCACCGGGCAGGAGTACGACGACGAGACGATTCCGGTCGACGACCTCATCAACGACCCTCCGCCCGCACTGCCACCGGCCCCCAAGGCTGACGTCGCGCCGGTTCCCACGGCGGCCGCCCAGGCCGCTCCCGCTCCGGCCCAGCCGACCAACGTGGTCGAGCTGGACGATTCGGAGCCCGAGTCCGAGTCGTCGTTCGCATCGTTGAACGACGAGCGCGGAGACTACGGTGAATGCATCGTCGATGACGACGTCGTGGCGCAGGATGCCGCGTCCGACGAGGATGACGAAGAGTCGTCCGAGGAAGACGAGGCGGAGAGGGGCAGCGTGTGCCACGACATCGTCGATGACGACGTCGTGGCGCAGGATGCCGCGTCCGACGAGGATGACGAAGAGTCGTCCGAGGAAGACGAGGCGGAGAAGTGCAGCGTGTGCGACCAGTCTACCGCCGAGGAGATGTCCTTCGTCAAGAAGGACGGATCCGAGGGGCGGCTGACTGCCTGCGACCCGAGAAAGCACGCCGACGCGTTCCTGGCCTACCTGAAGCAGGCGGCCAAGAAGGCTCCCAAGAGCGCGGTGGACGTCATCTCGCTCTTCAACCCCATCCAACAGTAGAACAAGAAGGAGGATACGATGGACGACATCGAGTGCATCCCGGCCCCAACCGCCGCTTCCCAGGAAGTCTCCGCCAAGACGGAGATCATCGATCGCGGCAGGAGTAGCTCGCCGAAGACCAAGGTCATCGTCGCCCTGCTCTTGGCCCTCGCCCTCATCGGCGGCGTCGCCTTCACCCTCGTGAAGCGTCTCTCCAGTGGAGAAGCGGCCTCGGTCGCGACTTCGGTCGAGACCGGCTCCGGAGGGTCCGCCGAGACCGTCGTGAATGCGGCAGTCGCGGACGCGGTGCCCGAAGGGTGCCTCGGCGCCGATGCGGACCCGCAGAGGAAGTGGTACTGCGAGGAGTTCCTTCCCTTCGCCCGAAAGGCGTCGGCCGACCATGGTCGGATCGATCGCCTGGAAGCGAACGCGGGGCACCCCCGCCTCCCCCTCTCGTTCTGGCTTATCGTCATGGGGATATTTTCCCTCACGGTGTTCAACACCGTGCTGATACTCCCCAAGAAGAAGGGGGCAGCCGAGAAGTAAGGAACGCTCAGTCAGAGGACCCGGCAGCATCACGCTGTCGGGTCCGATTTTTTTGCGTCAGATGTCGATGGATGCCGGCGCGGTCATGAATCCTTGGGATGGTTCGCCGCGGCGGATGACGGGTCGCTCGTCGGCCCAGGCGTAGCCGTAGCGGCTGCCGTCATGCGCGTAGGCGGCGTAGAGCGGACGGCCGCCGAACTCGCGGCTCAGGGCGTCGAAGGCGAGGTGTCCGACCAAGGCTCCGTCGTCTCCCGCGACCGCGCGGCAACGGACCGCGCGCCCGTTCTTGCCTTCGTGCACGACGGGACGGCGGCGTCCGTCCATCACGGCGCGATAGACTTTCATTCCCGGTCGCATCGGCGCCATCCGCGCTTCAGGAACTTCCATCCCCAGCGCCTCGGCGCAGGAGACGGCGTGCGCCGCGGGATGCCGGCGCAACGCGTCGGAAATCGTCTCGAGACGACGACGCTTGTCTTCGGCCTGGCGCGGATCGGCAGCCTCGTCATCGATGGCTTCGGCGGCTTCGGATGCCGTCAGATGCGCGTATCGGCCGATCGTCTCCGGCGGAAGATGCGCGGGCGCGACGGTCGCTCCGGACCGGCGAGCCACCGGCTTGGAAACAGAACCCGTGCCGAGCGCGGCACTGGCTGAGGCCGCGCCCATGAGACGCGACGTCTCCGAGTCGGCGCCGTCCCACATAGCCTCGCGAGCGCCGTTCAAAGACGCGACGGCAAGGACGAGCTCCTCCATGAAGGAAGCGTCTCCTTCGGTGCGGAGCTTGGGTTTACCGCGCAGCAACGAGGACGCGGCCGCTCCCAGCAGGAACGGGGCTTCGCCGGCCCCGTGACTCATAGCCTGACCCTTGAGATGCGCGGCGGCGGCGATCGCCTTCAGCGCCGAAGAGCGGCGATGCGCCCCGTGCAGGCGGGCGTTGGCGGCGAATTCGGATACGAGCGGGCGGGCGACGGTATCCCAAAGATGCCCGCCGTCCTTCTCGTGGAGAAGGGCCACGCTGGCTGGGCCGCGCAGGTATCCTTGGCGGTCATCGATGTCCGCCGCGAGCGTCTCGCGCGCGGCGACGGCGATGGCCGAAGAGAGGAGCGCGTCATCGGCGCGCCTTTCGTCGTCGGTCCCGTTCACGCCTAGGCTGCCGGCGACGGACCAATGCGTCCAAGCGCCGTCATCCGAAAGCCTCGCAGCAGCGAGCGCGCGCGTCTTCCAGTCCGTCGACGAGAGGTCGCACTTCAGCTCACGAGACCCGCGCTCGCCAGCCGTCTTCGAAGCGAGAAAAGCGTCGGCGCGGACGGCGATCTCATCGAGGCTCGATTCGGGAGCGTCGAGGATACCGCATTCGGCGAGAAGCCCTACGAGTACGCGCGTGTCACCTGTCCAGCCGACAGGAATACCGCGCCTCATGTCGGCGGCGTTCATAGATGCAGTTCTCCGCGAAGGCGCGCGGCGTGCTCGAGGCACTCGCGTCCGAACGCGTCGAGCGCCTGGCGGACGCGCGCCTCGGCATCCGGCACGCGGACGTCGAAAAACGCGGCCATCTCATCCTCCCCCGCTCCATCCGAGGCCATGGAGCGGAACTCTCCGAGCGAATGACGATCGATGGCGTTCGAGAGTTCGAGTCCGATCCTGCGCTGTGCTTCCGCCGTCAGCGCGGCGACCGTCTCGGCGCGCTCCTCCGCAGGCGCGTGCGCGAAACCGGCCTTGGAAAGCAGGGCTTCGACATACGCGCGGATCGGATCATGCGCGAAGGCGGACACCGGAGGAAGATCCATACCAAGACAGTATAGCGAAAAAACGACCTCGCGGCGAAGGTCGTCTCATCGCCTGCGCGGAATCATCTTTTCCGACTCGATGAGGAGATGCGATAGGGCGCCGGCCGGCCGCGCCCCTGGAGAGCGACCGTTTTCCTGGCATGCCACGTGAACCGCGCTGAAGGAAGCCGCGTAAAATCCTCGCTGCGCTCGGATCACGCGGCACGTAAAAACCACCCCCTTACGGGCGCGGTTTTTACGTGGCGGGCCAGACGGGATTCGAACCCGCGACCTTCTCCGTGACAGGGAGACGCGCTAACCGGGCTGCGCTACTGGCCCACGTCGCTTACGGACAAGCTGCCGGTCAGGCAGGCTGAGCCTGCCTTCCCTATCGCTTGTCCTTCGCTCCTCCTTCGCGTCCACGCAGGCGTGGACTTGAGGGCGGTTCAAGGTGTTTTGCGCGGTCGCGCAAAGACACGTTTTATGGGGAGGATTCGTTTTCGACTGCCCTAATATAGCAGAGGTCCCTGGGGGTGGCAAGGCCCCGCTGATTGATCCCCCGCCCTCAGATAGGCTCATCTGCCCTGAAACCTAAAACGAGGCTTTCGCCTCGTTTTTTCATTCGGCCTCCTCTTCCGCTTTCTCGCTCATGGCCTCCGGCTCGTCGACGACCGTCCCGAGTCCGCCGCATTGCGGGCAGTTCTCGGGAACGCCCGGCGGTTCCTGCTGCTGTTCGAGGCTGGGTACGACGTATTCGCAGTCCTGGCAGATCTTGGTCATATCATTTCCCGGTCGCCCAGGCTTTCAAGGATTCGTAATCGACCGCGCCGCAGATCTTGACGCCGGTCTCCTCGTTGACGAAGAACGGCACGCCGCCGCATCCGCCGTCCGCGTCTTGCGCGGCCCGAAGCTTCTCGTTCGCGTCGTCGTGCCAGGTCTCGAACTTCTTCACCTCGACGCCGAGTTCCTTTTCGAGCCGTTCGACGTGCTCATTCATGCGGACGCAATGGGGACATTCCTTGCCGTAGAATTCGAGGAGGGCCATGCGGATGATGCTAAGTTTCGATTCCTCCTTGACTGTAGCACGCTCGCCCGATAGGTTGGAAGCATACCACGAAAGGAGGCATCTCATGGGGCTCGAGAAGCTCTTCGCACGGTTCGTCGTCCGGACCGATCCTGACGACAGGAAGCTGTACCTAAGCAGCGTCCTCTGGTCCGTCTTCCACCTGTCGCTGATGTGGCATGCCTATCTACGGCTGCACCATTCGCCCCCGTATGCCTTCGTGATCGTCCACATGGTCTTTGTCGGCGTGCTCTACGCGCTCCCGAAGGAGATCCATCGCTGGCACGACGGCTCCAAGCCGCCGTCGCCCAAGGCGGGCCACCTCCTGGTGTTGGCGTGGCTCGTCAGCATCACTTTGATGGGACTCGGCGAGCAGTTCATCGACGCCAAGGAGTACAAGATCCCGGACGGCATGACCGAGATGACCGGCTTCCTGCTCGCGACCCTCGGAGTGACGCATACGTCGAAGCAGAAGCACGCTCTCAAGCATCCGCCCTGCCCGCCCCGAGAAGAAACGTCCGACTCGGCCGCTGCTCCCCCAAAAACACCGAAGCCGCCCCAGTGAGGGCGGCCTTTTTCATGCGAGACGCCTCATGATTTGGCGACCGGGAGGCGGACCGTGAAGGTCGTACCCTTTTCTGCGGCGCTCTTGAAGGAGATGACGCCGTTCATGCCTTCGACCAGGCGCTTGGTGATGAACAGACCGAGGCCGCTGCCTTCGACGCCGCCGGAACTCTTGGCGCGCCAGAACTTCTCGAAGAGATGATGCTGTTCCTCCTGCGGTATGCCAGGACCGTCGTCCACGACGTCATACCTCATGTACGAATCCTCGCGGGTGATCCTGACGACGACGCTCCCGCCTTGTCGATTGTACTTCACGGCGTTCGAGAGCAGGTTTACGAGCACCTCATTGACGCGGCGCTCGTCGGCCAGCGCCATCGGCACGAGCCCATCCGGTTCTTCCAGCGAAAGACCGACCTTCTTCTTCTCGGCGATCGGCCCGAGCTCCTTGAGCGCGACCTGCGCGGCCTCGACGACGTTCACGAACTCCTTCTTGAACGGGATGCGGCGCGCATCGAGACGCGCCATGTTGAGCAGGTCCTCGACCAGCGTGGCCAGGCTCTTGCTCGCGCCCATGGCGTCTTCGAAGGACTGGCGGATCTCTTCGGACATCTTGCGGTCGGCCACGGACTCGAGACTCCAGCGGATCGAGGTCACCGGCGTCCGCAGTTCGTGAGCCGCGACGAAGAGGAATTCGTCCTTGAGCTTCAGGATGTCGTTCCGGCGCTCGATCTCCTTACGCTGGGCATCCTCCAAGGCGCGCGTGCGCTCGTGGACCTTATTCTCGAGCGACTCGCGCTCGGCTTTGAGCGCGGCGGCCATCGAGTTGAAACGTTCAGCCAGGACTTCCAGTTCGTCGCCAGTCCTCACCTCGAGCTTGAGGTCGAGATCGCCTCGCATGATCTGTTCGGTGCCGCGCGTCAGCTCGGAAACCGGGCTGAAGATGCGTGTGATGACCATGTACGTCAAGTAACCGGCCAAGACCAGCGAGGCGATCAACACGACGGCTACCAGGTTCTGCCGGCTCAGGTTGAGAGCGCGCTCGAGCGCCTGCTCATCAAGGATGAGGTTCGTGACGATGGTGTACGCCACGATCATCAGGATCTCGAAGAAGATGACCATGAAGGCCACTTTCAGCCCGACATTGATGCGGATGCGCCGCGATCGCGCCTTCGTATCCATACTCCTTGCAGTATAGCACCTATCGGACCTCGCGGATCTCGACGCGGTCGGCCAGCGCGCCGTCGGGGTCGCCGCCGACCACCACGACCTTGTCTCCCGACGCAATCATGCCAAGACGCCGCGCTTCGGCGACGGCGGAAACGAAGAACGCTTCGACGTCCGTCGCACGATCCAGCAAGACGGGCAAGATGCCCCAGGAGAGGCAGAGCTGGCGCCTGACCCGGGCGTCATCGGTCGCGACCAGCACGGGCGGCTCGGGACGGAAGCGGCTGACGCTGCGGCCGAGATCGCCAAGCGCGGAGGCGACCATGATGAGCTTCACGTCGACGTCGCGCACGAGCACGTTGGCGATTTCAGAGACGGCCTCCTCGACGGAGCGGGCATCCCCTCGCCGATGCGTCACGTCAAGGTCGTCGAGGATCGAGGCTTCCGTCTCGCGGATTATCCTCGCCATGGTCGCGACGGCTTCGACGGGATACTTGCCGCTCGCGCTCTCCCCCGACAGCATCACGGCGTCCGCATGGTCGATGACGGCGTTGGCGACGTCCGAAACCTCCGCGCGCGTCGGACGAGGATTGCGGATCATCGAATCGAGCATCTGGGTGGCGACGATGACCGGCTTGGCGACGTCGCGGCAGGCGTCGATGAGGCGCTTCTGCGCTATCGGCACGGCGGCGGCGTCCGTCTCGATGCCGAGGTCGCCGCGCGCGACCATGACGGCGTCGACCGCCTCGATGATCTCGGCGAGGTTCTCGAGCGCTTCGCGTTTCTCGATCTTGGCGATGACGCCGATCGGTGCCTCATGCTTCCGTTCGAAGCCGGGCATGGCCTCCGCTTGCGAGATCAGGCCGCGCAAGTCGCCGATTTCCTTGGCGGAACGGACGAACGAAAGCGCGATGAAATCGACGTGCTGTCCGACGCCGAACACGACGTCGGCCTTGTCCTTCTCGGTGATCGGAGAGACGGTCAGGCGCGAATCGGGGAAGTTCACGCCCTTGTGGGAAGTCAGGACGCCGCCGTCGATCATCTCGCAGACGACATCGCGGCCCTTCACCTCGATGACCTTGGCCGACAGGAGTCCGTCGTCGAGCAGGATGCGTTCACCGGCTTTCACGTCCTCGTGGAGCTTCTCATACGTCACCGGCAGCTTGAGCGCGGCGATGTCGGCTTCGCCTGTCGTGAAGACGACGCGCGCGCCGTTCGCGATCGTCACGCCCTCCTTCGGCAGGTCGCCGACGCGGATCTTCGGACCCTGGAGATCCTGGAGGATGGCGACGGGGATGCCCAGCTCGTCGGAAACGGAGCGGATCTTGCGGATCAGCTCCGTATGGTCTTCGTAGGTGCCGTGCGAGAAATTGAGCCGGGCGACGTTCATGCCGGAGGCGACGAGTCGGCGCAGGGTCTCGGGTGCCGCGGAGGCCGGACCGATGGTGCAGACGATCTTGGTGCGTTTGAAATCCATGGGGTCGTTTATGGCGCGGATGGTAATTCGGCGAGCGTCGCCTGGACGGACATCTCGGTCGTCTCGCGCAGGAGGCGGATCGCGACGCGGTCGCCGACGCGTTTACCGGCGATGACGCTTCCGAGCGGACGTTCGCGTCCGAGCCGGATGCCGTCGACTTCCAGCAGGACGTCTCCGGACTTGAGGTCAGCCTTTTCCGCGGGTGAACCGGACGCGATCGCGACGCCCTCCCCTTCGACGCCGCCGACGATCAGCGCGCCCTCCGACGCGAGGCTGTCGGCTTTGGCGCTCTCCGGCGTCAGCATGACGTAGCGGACGCCGAGCCACGGGCGCACGATGCGGCCGTGCGCTTTGTAGCTGTCGATGACGACTTTGACGGCGTCGATCGGGATGGCGAAACCGATGGACTGACCCGTGCGGTTGACCGCCGTGTTGATGCCGATGACCTCGCCGCGCAGGTCGACGAGCGGACCGCCCGAGTTTCCGGGATTGATGGCCGCGTCGGTCTGGATGGCTTCCTCGATCACCTCCGCGTCGCCGTAACCGTCGCCCGCGATGACGCGCCGGTTGATGCCTGAGATGACGCCTTTCGTGACGCTGTTGCTGTATTCGGAAAGCGCGTTGCCGATGGCGATGACCGTCTCGCCCGCTTCGAGCTTCGAGGCGTCGCCCAGCGGAGCCACGGGCAGACCCTGCGCCTCGACCTTCAGCAGCGCGATGTCGAGGACGGCATCGATGGCGGCGACCTTGGCCGACAGGCGGCGTCCGTCCGACATCACGGCCTCGTATTCCGCCTCGACGTCGGCCACGACATGGCGGTTGGTGACGATAAGACCGTCGGACGAGATGATGAAGCCTGTGCCTCCGCTGATCTGCCGTTTCTGCCCCTGCTTCGGAGCCTGCGGCCGGGGGAGTTCCAAACCGAAGGACTGCTCGAACGGGAAGGCTCCGGTACTGCCGTACATCTTGGCGACGTCCTTGGTGGCGATGATGCTGACGACGGAGGGCGAGACCTCGCGCACGGCGTCGATGACCTGGCGATCCTCGGCGGAGACGGGCGCGGGCCGGTCTGACGCCGCCGCTGGCGTCTCGCGCCAGGGATAATATTCTGAGTTCAGCGAGACGGCGAACAGGAGGCCGAATGCCGCGCCTGAAAAGCTGCCGAGCAGGAAACTGGCGACGATGACGTACGCCAGCGAGCGGCGCGTCGGTTGTGTTGCGGCCATCTCCTCCATACTTCGACCACTCTAGCGCTTCTTCTTGCTCTTGGCTTTGGACTTGGGTCTCGCCGCCGCCGTCCTGGAAAGATGCTCAAGGGCTTCCTGGAACGTCTTCACGTCCTCGAAGGAGCGGTAGACGGACGCGAAGCGGATGTAGGCCACGGTATCGATATGCTTCAGGCGGTTCATGACGATCTCGCCGACCTCGCGCGTCGTGACTTCGTTCTTCTTACGACGCTGAAGATCGCGTTCCACCTGATTGACCAGCTCGTGGAACGTCTCAGCGGTGATGGGGCGCTTCTGCAGAGCCTTGCGGAGGCCGCCTTCCAGCTTCTCGCGCATGTAAGCCTCGCGGCGTCCATCGCGTTTGATGACGGTCAGGTCGAGGATTTCCGCCTCCTCGACGGTCGAGAAACGAAACTGGCACTTCAGGCATTGGCGGCGACGCCGAATCCCCATCCCGCCCTGAGAAAGACGGGAGTCTACGACTTTCGTGTCCTTGTAGTTGCAGGCGACGCAGCGCATGTTCGCTTTCCGGCCTCGCTGCCGCTCGGAGCCGCTCCGCGGTCCTCGCTCTCGCGAGGCCGCCGCTCACTCTTCGCGGCTGGGCAGGCCCAGCCTTGATGGCAGTTCATGGTTCCGGCGCGGTCGCGCCGGAATCCTTCTTTAAAGCATCTTCTTCCGGATGAAAGCGGGTATGTCGAGCTCCTCTTCTTCGATGGCGTTCGGCGCGGCCGTAGCCGCCTGGCGGAAACGGGCCGCCTGAGGTTCCGGCTCCAACGATTTGATGCGGCGAGGCATATTGGCCTGCGGCTGGGTCACCGTCTGCTTCGACGCTTCCATAAGCGGTTTCGCGTACGAACCCGCCTGAAACAGGCTGGAGGACGGCTTTTCCGCCGGTTTTGGGGCGACATTCAAGGAGCCGGCTGAAAGGACGCTCTTCATCGAAGACGTCATCGATGACCGGGGTTGGCCGTCGAAACCAGTGGCGACGACAGTGACCTTGATCTCGTCTCGCATCGTCTCGTCGATGGTCGCTCCGAAAATGACCTTCACGTCGGCATCGGCGTTCTTGGTGATGACGTCGGCCACGTCGGCGACTTCTTTCATTCCCAAATCGGCGCCGCCCGTGACGTTGAAGAGGATCCCACGGGCGCCGTCGATGGCGACCTCGAGCAAGGGGCTCGCGATAGCCTGCTTGGCGGCATCCGTAGCGCGATTCTCGCCGGAAGCGCGGCCGATGCCCATGAGGGCCGAGCCCTGGCCGAGCATGATGGTCTTCACGTCGGCGAAGTCGACGTTGATGAGTCCGGGGACGGTGATGAGCTCGCTGATGCCTTGGACGCCCTGGCGCAGGACATCATCGATGACCTTGAAGGCGTCGAGCATCGAGGTCTTCTTGTCGATCAGGCCGAGCACGCGGTCGTTCGGGATGGTGATGATGGTGTCGAGCCGCTCCTTGAGTTCCTTGTAGCCGGCCTCGGCCACGTCCCGGCGCTTGGCGCCTTCGAACGTGAACGGCCGCGTGACGACGGCGACGGTGAGCGCGCCGAGGTCTCGGGCGATTTCAGCGACGACGGGACCGGCACCGGTGCCGGTTCCTCCGCCGAGGCCGCAGGTCACGAAGACCATATCCGCGTCCTTGAGGGCTTCGCGGATCTCGTTGGCGCTCTCTTCGGCGGCGCGCTTGCCCATTTCAGGATCCATGCCGGCACCGAGGCCGCGCGTGACGGTCTTGCCGATGTGCAGCTTGACCGGGGCGTGCGAGTGGTGCAGCGCCTGGACATCCGTGTTGATGGCGATGAACTCGACCCCCCTGATCTTGGAGGTGATCATGCGATTGACGGCCGAGTTGCCGGAGCCGCCGACGCCGACGACTTTGATCTTCGCGAACGTCTCGACTGCGGGTTTGACTTCGCCCATACGGTGCGCGCGTGCGGTTAGGTGTCTTCCATGCAAGCGTACTAAAAAAACGACCTTCCTTCAACGGTCGCTGAACACGTCCATTGTTCACTTTATCCCCGTCAGGATCAGGGCAAGAGCGACTTGATGAGCCTCTTGATATGGTTGCCGATCCGCGGTCCGCCGAGCTTGCTGACGAGTCCGCCGCGCCCGCCGCCGTTTTCCGAAAGATGGTGGCCCCAAAGCACCAGTCCGACGGCCGTCGAGAAGGCGATGTCGTTGGTGCGGTCGGTGATGCTGGAGACGTTGACCGGGTAGCCGAGCGAGGCCGGAAGGCGGAGTTCCGTCTTGGCCATGTCGACCAGGCCGTTCAGCTTCGCTCCCCCGCCGGTCAGGATGATGCCTGCCGGGAGCCTGCCGCTCCGATCGATCTTCTTCAGCTCCTTGTCGATCTTGCCGAAGATCTCCTCGACGCGCGCTTCGATGATCTCGGCCACGAACTTTTTGGAGACGATCTCGTCCTCTTCCGCGCCGAGGTCGGCAAGACGGATATCCTCTTTCTTCACGTCGCGTGACGAAGCGAGCCCGTGCTCGACCTTCACGCGTTCAGCGACCTCGATGGAAGTACGCAGGCCGATGGCGATGTCGGAGGTGATGTGGTCGCTGCCGATGGGAAGGACGACGGTGCGGAGCGCGTCGCCTTCCTCGAAGACTGCCAGCGAGGTCGTCGATCCTCCGATAGACGCGACGGCGACGCCGAGCTCCTTCTGACGCTGGGTGGCGACCGCGTCGGCGGCGGCCAGGATGCCGAGAACGACGTCGTCGATCTCGATGCCGGTGCGATAGACGCACTTGGTGAGGTTCTTGAGCTGGGAGGACAGGCTTTGGATGATCTGCGCGTCGACTTCAAGACGGATGCCGGTCATGCCGACCGGATCCTTGATGCCGGACTGGCCGTCGACGATGAAGCTCTTGGGCAGGACGTGGAGGATCTCGTAATTCAAAGGCGTCGCTACGGTGCGGGCGGCCTCGAGCGCGCGATCGACGTCTTCCTCGCGGACCTCGCCGTCGGAACGAGAGACGGCCACGACGCCCTTGGATTCCTGGGAGACGATATGGCTGCCGGAGATCCCGACGAAGGCGCGATCGATCTGGACCCCCGTCATGCGCTCGACCTTCTCGAGGCAGGTGGATACGGAAGAGATCGCGTCTTCGATGGACGTGATGACGCCTTTGCTGACGCCGATGGAGGGAGCCTCCGCCGCGCCGATGATCTGGATGGCCTCGCGCCCCGAACCCGAAGACGAGCGCTGTCCGACGGCGACGCGCACCGACGTGGAGCCGATGTCGAGCCCGGTGATGATGTCGCTGGCGGAAGACTTGGCCATTGGGACGGTTAGAAGGTTTCTGCCACGTGCGGCCAGAACACCAAGATGCCGACGACGAGCGCGCCGATCGAACAGACGAGCACGGCGCCCGCCATCATGTCCTTGATCTGTTCCGCGTACGCGTGGATGCGCGGCTTGAACAGGTCGACGAGGCGTTCGACGGCGCCGTTCAGCAATTCTAGCACGAGCGTAAAGGCGGCCACAACGACGATGAGGGCCGTTTCTCCCCTGCTGAGTTCGAAGACGAAGACCAGGGCGGCCACGACGAAAGCCGCGAGAATCTGCAGGCGGAAACTCTGCTCCTCCTTGGCCAGGGTCGCGATGCCGTTCCAGGCGAATTTCAGGCTGCGGGCGAATCGGCGCGGGTCAAGCATATCCGAGTTTCTTCAGGATGCGTTTCTGGAGCGGGAACATCTTCTTTTCGTCCTTGGCGGTCTCATGATCGTGGCCGAGAAGGTGCAGGACGCCGTGGACGAGCATCATGGCGAGCTCGTCACGGACAGCCTTGCCGGCTTCGACGGCCTGACGCTTGATCTGCGGCATCGAGATGACGATGTCCCCCAGCAACCCACCCGGCCACACATCGTTGCTTGCCCCGTGACCGCGAAGCGGTTTTACGGGGCCGAAGGAAAGGACGTCGGTCGTCTTCCGCTTGCCGCGATAGGCGGTATTCAAGGCGATCATCTCCTTATCGGCGACGAAGACCACGCCGACCTCGCCACGTAAAGCGGCTGTGCCGCCACGTGGCAAGCCTCCTGCCTTGGCGCCCTTGAGCGCCGCTTCCACCGCTTTTTTGACCCAGGCGTCGCTGACCGGCGCCGTCACGCGGCGGGCGACGGACACCGTCACCTTCATGGCTTCGCGCTGAAACTGTTGACGAACATGACGAACGTCGTCCTGAACATGACCCGAGCGACGCCGCCATGCCGCAACTCGTAGATCTTGCCTCCCAATGCGATATAGGCGGTGTCGCCGTCGGGAGTGCGGACGCCTTCGAGCCCGGATTTGGTGGTGAACACCTGCGCCTCCGAAGGGGAAGCGTCGGGATTCCGCGAAAGATACCAATCAAGCGGCGATTTTCCTTCCGGATTCTCACGTCTCCATACGGCGAAGACCTCATCGCCTTCGAGTTCGACGTCCAGGACGGTTTCCGCGACGCCCCGACCCGCTACCGACGATGCGGGCATGAGGAGCTCAAAACCGGCGTCCGAAGCATAGGTCTTTACCTGACCCGCCTCGATCAGCTTCGTCGGTCGAAAGCCTGCCGGATTGTACAGGTTCGTGACTTCGACCGAATCGGAGAAGCCGTCTTCGTCGGAATCGGATTTCTTCGCGTCGGTACGGAAGAGCGCCTCTTCGACCGTCGTCAGACCGTCGCCGTCTTCGTCGGCCGAAGGCGAGGGCGCCGCCGGGACTTCCGGGGTCGTGGTGGTCGATTCGGGCGGAGGCGCCGGTTCCTGTTCCGACTGAGGTTCAGGTCGCGGTTGCGGCGCGGGAGTCGTCGGCAGCGTAACGGAAGGTCTCGTGGGAGCGGGCGCAGGCTTCGGCTTCAGGAGATACCACGCGCCGAACCCGAGACCGAAGACGAGCAGGAGCGCGATGACGGGAATGAGGATCCATGCCTTGCTCCCTTTCTCTTGCGGAGCGGCGGATGGCGCCTGAGCCGCCGGCGCGGCGGACTCCTTCGAGAGCTGCGCCTTCGCCGCCAGACCGTAAAACTGCTCGGGGATGGTGTAGATCTCCGGATCTTTCGAGGCTCCTGCAAGTCGTATCGGCTGATCGGGCATGGCGAGTGATTTTAGCGGGCGGTCGGAATCTCTCCGAGGCGGCCGTCGCCCTTAGGGTCGTAGAGGTTCTTCACTTCGGCGCCGTCTTTGAAGGTGTCTCCGTCCGTATCCGGGTTCAGCGGATCCGTCTGATAGGTCTGGACTTCCTCGCGGTCGGAAAGTCCGTCATCGTCCGAATCGACATTCGCCGGGTCGGTACCGAGGCTGACTTCCTGCGCATCCGACAATCCGTCCCTGTCAGAGTCCGTCTCGTCCGCAGGAGCCGGGGTCGGCTCTGGTTCCGGTTGCGGTTGTGGTTCCGGTATCGGTTCCGGCTGCGTCTCGGGCTGCGTCGCCGCCGGGACGACAGGAGTCGGCTCGCCTTTTCCGCTGAGCGTCAGGAAGGCGGCGGCGGCACCTCCGCCTACGAGCAGCAGGGCGACGAGGCCGATGACGACACGCTTCTTGCCGAAAGGCGCAGACTCGAGGATGACGCCGGAAGCGCCGACGGCAAGCGGCGTCGTGCCGGTCGGCATCTGGCCGGGCGCGAGAGGCTTTTCCGAAGGGATGTCGGCGAAGATGTCGGCCGGTTCGTCCTTGTCGTCGAAGATGAAGATCATACTTCCTTTTCTCTGATTATCGTCCGGGCGTCTCGAAGGCCATCGCGTCAGATTCCCAAACCTTTCCGTCGGCGTCCGTGGCCTTGACACGTACCGCGTAGGTCACGCCTGGGGACAGGCCCGTGAGACGGACCTCCTGCGTCACGGAGGGCGAGGCGGCGCGCGCCGTGCCGAGCTCGTAGCGCTCCGTCTGGCCATAGGAGACTTCCCCGGTCGAGGGCTTCGACGTCTTCCAGCCGATCGTGAGGGATGTCGGCGTCACGTCAGTGGCGACGATGGAGCCGAGGAACCTGTCTTCCTCGCTGCCGCAATCGGACTTGCACCAGGACTCACCTTCCGAGCAGACGCCGTCACCGCACGGTCCGGCTTGGGCCGGCGACGGCGCTGAGGCGCCTTCTTCGGAAGCCTCATCCGCGCCGTCCGGCGAGACTCCCGCATCGACCGAGGTCTCGCCGACCAAGGCTCTCGACCTGACGAAGACCACCGCGAAAGCCGCGGCCGCGACCAGGACCGAAGCCGCGCTGATTCCGATGATGAGCTTCTTCGGCATACGGAGGGTCGTTCAGCTGGAGTATATCACAGGGCAGGACCCGTGCCCGGACTCGCGGACCGGCCGATGGTGCAGACGTTGGCGAAGGTCGTCGCCTGGAGCTTGCCGTAGTAGTAGTCGCTGGAACCCGGGGCTCCGTCCGGCGCTATCTCGATGAAGCGTCCGGGCTGGTCGCCATAGACGATGGAGTCCCACTTGCCGTAGTGCGCCGTCGGCGCGATGACGAACGTCTCGACCCTGAATCCCGGGTCGCCGCCGCAGCCTGAAATCTCGCAGGCGTTCACCTTGTCGAAGACCGTGCTTTCGTCCTTCCAATGGCTGTCATCGGAGGTGAGGCAGTGATACGCAGGCCCTGATATCGGATTGCCGCACCTGGGGGGCTCATCGGTCACGACGACGATATACGGGTGCCCGTCATCGCTCCAGTTGATGCCGTACTTATTGGCGCTGCTGGCCAGCTCGTACACCGAGTCGTACATCGGCTCGTTTCCGCCTCCATTCGCCAGAAGGGACGAGAAGGCCGTCTGGAAGGCCGCGACGCCGGTCAAGTCGATGACGACGCGCCCCTGAGGACCCGCCGTCTGCAGCGGCGATCCCGTCGACTGTCCGAAGACGACGAGTCCGAAACGGTGATCGGTACCGGCATAGTTGCCGACGAATCTCGAGATGGCGTCCGAGATGCCGTCGATGTAACCCTGCATCGAACCGGAGATGTCGACGGCGAAGACCATGTCGACCTTGGTGTGCAGGTTCGGGTTATCGTTGATGGTGCCGTTGCAGTCGTTGTCGTACGCGTCGCAGGTCTCGGGATGCGCCGGGATATCGATCTTGCTTCCGTCGCTCGGGTACTTGTACGCGGCGTGCATCGCCGGGTTCGTCGGTCCGCAGTCGAATTCGTCCGGCACGCCGTCGTTGTCGTCGTCGGGGTCGCAGGCGTTCTTCAGCACGACTGCCGAGCTCGCCGGCGGCTGCTCGTCATAGCGCGGGTCTCCGGATGCGGAAATCTGGCAGGAGGCGACGCTTCCGCCGGTCGGACAGACGGAGCGGTACGGGCTCGCGGCGCATTCGGCGCTTCCGGCCGGGCATGCCTCGTCCGCGCCGCCGTAGCGGTCGCTGTTGGCCGTACCTTGGGCGTTGTCGCAGATGCGGCTTTCCGAATCGACGCAGCCTTGCTGGCAGCTGCCGATGGTGCAGGCGACGAAGCCCGTGATGCGGCCGAACGACTGGTGCTCCGGCTTCGTACTGACGCAGACGAAGCTGTTCGCGAGCCCCTGGTCCTTGTCGCACTGTTCAGGCCCCGGCGGACTGGCGACCGCGTTCTGGAAGACCTGGTCGCCGCAGAAGCCGCCGGTCAATGTCTTGACGGCGCAGGCGTTGTCGCAATAGTTGCAGGTCAGGCCGTACTTCGGCAGGCAGAGCACGCCGTTGGCGGCGCCGTTGTCGCATTGCTCGACGCCGGCGCGGACGAACCCGTCATTGCAGACGTTGCGCTTGCAGGTGGGCAGGCATTCTCCGGTCGTCGAGTTGGCGGTGCCGGCGTCGCACTGTTCCGCGCCTTCCACTTTGCCGTTGCCGCAGGCGCCCGAAGGCTTGCAGGATGACCAGTCGTCGAACGTGCAGGCCTGCCCCACGCGAGCCGTGGCCGGGAAGCAGCTCTTGGCGCGGGTCTGCGGCAGGCCGCCGGCGGTCGCGGCGCACAGGGCGCACTTCTTTCCGGCGCCGCAATCGGCGTCCCTCGCGCAGGCTTGGGCCGATCCGGAAATCGTCGCGCCGTCGGACAAGATGGAGGCCGCGTCGATGCAGACGCCGGAAGCCGCCTGTCGGTTTCCGTCGCAGAGTTCGCCGCCGTTCGTCTCGGCGTCGCCGCAGCGCGGACCGGCTCCGCGGCAGTCCCAGGCGCACTTCCCGTATTGGCCGTTCTGGGCGCCGTCATCGCAAAGCTCCGGGCCGTTCTTCACGCCGTCTCCGCAGAAGTTCATCCGATCGGTGCAGACTCGCGAGGGGCCGCACTCGGCATTGGTGTTGCAGACCGGACCGAGGTCGCCGAGGCTGAACGAGGAACGCTTGGCGATGTTGACGCAGCGTTCGACGCAGCCGAAGCCGCCGGATCGGCAGCGGCCGTATTGGCCGGTCTGCGATCCGTCGTCGCAGGTCTCTCCGGCGAAGGTCTCGAGCGAACCGTTGCCGCAAGCGGAGGCTCCGGGGCAGGCCTGGACGATGTTCCATCCCGTGCAGGCATCGTTGCAGGCTTCGCGGCGGGAACCCTGACCGGCTCCGCAAGCGACAGTCTGGGTCGCGCCGATCTCGCATGTTTCGGAGCCTTCGAGCAGGCCATTGCCGCAGACCGCGGCCGCGGCCGGCCCGAAGAGCGGAACGTTCCTGGGAACGCAGGCGTCTTCAGGAGCGCAGGTGGACGATTCAGAGCAGGCGACGCCGGTGGCGAGGCACTTGTTCGCGCCGTCCGTGAACAGGCCGGAGCAGGACGAGACGGTCGAGATACGCGTCTCGCAAGCGCCCGTACCTGGCCCCGTCGGGAACCATGAACACCCGACGGCGGCCTCGCAGAAGCTCTCGTTCGATTTGGCCGAGCAATCGGACTGGGTCCAAGGATACGCGGTATATTCCAACCCGACGTTCATGCGATAGTCGTCTCCTCCGATGGCGCGGTACTGGTAGACGTGGGAGGCGGCCGGGCAAGCGAAGACGGAAGCGCGGTCGTCGTAACAGGTCGCGGATTCGAACTTCACGCGGCAGACGTCGCCGGTGCCGCCCTCGCAGTCGCCGTCGGCGGCGCAGGCCTTGCGGCTCACGACGCATTCGGACCCGAACGATTCGCAGCGGTTGAAGCGGTTGAGCGGATCGACGATCTCGCCGGCGGCGCCGAGCAGGCGGCTCCAGGAAGGCCACGAAGACGTCGTGAAGCCGCGGATGAAGCTTCCGGATCCTATTTCCGGATAGGATCCGGAGTCGGCGCGCGCGCTCTCCAAGGCCGACTCTATCTCGCGCATATCCTGCCAGCGGCGCATGTCGCGGCGGATCTTATCCTTGTCGGAGTCGCAGGTCAGCCCGGCGGGCGGAGCCTGGAAGGCGGCGAAGCAGTCGAGGTCGCTGGAGCAGACGGTCGGCGGCGTTTCGGCGCCTCCGGCGCGGGCGATCTGCCCGTCCGGCGTCTTGCAGACGTCGGTCACGCGATCAGACGGCACCAGGTTCGTATTGAAGCGCACGTTCTTGACGAGCCGATTGAAGATCTCGGCCGTGCGCGCGTCAGCGTTCTCGTTATAGGCGAAGACGTACATGTACGAACGCAGTTCCGGATCGCCGTACTTGTCGACGGCGCCGACATACGTCGTGCGGTCGGCCTGAATCGCCATATAGCCGTCGACGGTCGAGGGCTGGGTCTTTCCCGAGAAGTTCTGCGCTTCATACCACTCCTGCGGCGTCAGGCGGTTCGGGTCGTCATAGGCACGCACGCCGATCACGTCGGAAAGCTTCCAGACCGGGTCGAAGCGGAAGAACATGTCCTTGGAGAGGCACTGGTCGGCGGCTCCGCAGTCGGCGTCGCTGAAGCAGGACTTCGGCTGTTCGCCGTCGCGGGTCGTGCGGCAGAAGCGAAGGATGGACGCCCCCGAACCTGATTGTCCTTGCACCGGAGCGGCTAGGAGTTCCGGCAAGGCCGCTCCCGCGTTGTCGCGGCAGTAGAAGAACTCGAAGTGGGTCGCCGGATCGACGTACGGTCTCCACGCGCCGGTCGCCGGGTCGCGGCGCGGCCAAGGCTGTTCGCAGAGCATCACGGTAATCGACGAAATGCCCGCTTTCTCCTTGCCCACGGTCGGAGGAGTCAGGATGATATCGGTCGTGATGCGCGCCGAAGCGACGACCTGTTCGCGGCCGTTCAGCTCCTTGGAGGCGCGGACCGTGGCGGACGGGTCGGAAGCGGCCGTGAGCGTCAGGAGAGATCCCGGCGGAGCGGCCTCGGGCACGGTGGTCCAGCTCCATGTCCAGTCATAGACGCCGGCGATCGGAGCGATGGCCTCGAGCTGGCCGGCGCGGTTGGTCATGGCGGTAGCGCTGATCGGAAGCGGGGCGTCGGCCGTCTGGATCAGTTCCGTGGCCGGATCCACCTCGACGACGTCGAAGTCGCAGATTTCCGCGCCTGTCGTGAAGACCTGGGTCGTGTCGTCGCCGTCCGGATACCCGACTCCCTTTACGGTCTTGGCGCCGGTGACGCCGCCGCGGACCGTCACGCGATACGTCCGATTCTCGTCGTACAGCTGTTTGGGCGCGAACTTGGAGACGGTGCGGTTCCCGGCGGGGCCGACATCGACGGCGTGCCTGAACGATCCCTCGACAGGGCTGCAGACGGCCTGCGCCGCGGCTGACGCGCCGACGAGCGAGCGCAGGAAGCGTCCGGCTGCGGCGAGCGCCCGCGAGAGCCAGTTGCCGTCTTCGGAACGCGCGGCGAGGCCGGCGCACGATTCGACGATGATGCCGCCCTGGAGCGAACCGACGTTCATCTCCTCGCCGAACGTCACGGTCACGAGAGCGTTGCGGCACTCGTTTCCGCCCTTGGGATCGATGTCGGGCTTGTCCGGACGCCGGTAGCAGCAGGCGCCGGCGCCGCAGGAAAGCCCCGCTCCGAACGCGCTGCAGTCGCTGTCGTTGCGGCACGCGCACTCGACGCTGACGCCGCCCTTTCCGGAAACGGAACCGATCGAGGCGGTCACGGAGGCCGCGCAGCTGTTCCTGGCGTCGCACTGATTGAGCGCCTCGACGACCTGAAGCGGATCGATGTCGGCATCGAGCGAGCCGGCTTCGCATTCCTCGCCGCCGCCGTTCTGGGCGGACGTGAGCGGATCGGCCGGCTTGACGTTGATGTTCATGTCGCCGCAGTACGCGCGCAGCGCGGGGTTCGAACCTGTCTTGGTGCAATTCGACGAGCAGCCGGAAGCCGGGTCGCCGTTGGCGGCGCCGGCGTCGCAGCCCTCCCCCTTCGCGAAGTCGATGGCGCCGTTGCCGCAACAGTCGGCGCCGGACGCGCATGTCGCGGTATTGCCGCGCAGGAGGCAGGACGGACCGCAGGCGAAACCCGGCCGCGTCGGGTTCTGCTCGTCGCCCGCCCCGAGCGCGATAGGCGCACGGCCGAGGATCAACAGGCTCGTACCCAAACCGGCCGCGCCGAGCTCGTAATCGCACTGCTCGCCGGGTTCGAGCACGCCGTTTCCGCAGACGTACGCGTCCTGCGAAGACCCATCCAAGGTGCAGCTGGATCCGCAACCGTCGCCGCCGTCCGTATCGCCGTCGTCGCAAGCTTCGCCCACGCCGACCGAACCGTTGCCGCACGAAGAAAGGCCCGGCGACGAGCCGGTCAGGAGGCAGGCGGCCGTACAGCCGGAATCCGCGGCACCGTTCTCCGCGGCGGCGTCGCATTCCTCGCCGCGGTCGGCCTGGACGGTACCGTCGCCGCAGCCGTTGGCCTGCGTGTTACCGGTGCGCAGGCAGCTGGAGTTGCAGCCGTTCAGGTTCGGCGTGTCGCAAGCTTCGCCCGTCTCGATGATGCCGTTGCCGCACTTCGGAGTGCCTGGCGGCTTGCTGCCTGTCATCACGCAGGAAGACGAGCATCCGGCAGGGAGCGCGGGATTGGTGTTCAGCAGGGCTCCGGGCGGCACGTTCGGCAGGTAGCGGAAGGATATCGGGTCGGCCGGGGCCTGCGCCTTGGTCCAGCCCCAGTTGAAGGAACTGGATGCCAGGATCTGGCCATTGGCCGCGCAGGCGTCCGGAGAGCTGCGCGGCAAGGCGGAGATCTGCGCGACGGCGCCGATGTAGCGGAGCGTCGTCTGCGTCGGCTCGATCTGGATCTTCTGGGGTCCGCATGGATTGGCGCTCTGGCGCGTACGGAACGTCCAGCTGAAGGCGGCGTTCTCGAAGTTCAAGCCCGTCAGCGGCGCGTCGCTGGTGCTGAGGGCGGAGGCGAGCACCGAGACTCGATAGAAGGCGTTCGGCGCGAGTCCAGGGTTGTCGAACGTCAGGAGGCGCGCCGGCGCGTTGTACCGCGGCGCGACAAGCACCTCGCCCTCATACGCCAGGCAGGACTCGTTGCGGCAGCGGCGCATCTTCACGTTGCTCAGCACGCTGCCTGATCCGTCGGTCCGCATCGGCGTGTTGAAGTACGCGAACGCGACGGTGTTCACGCAGGCTTGGTCGCATTCGCGCGGTCCGTAATCCACGACGCGAGGATTGGCGTAATCGATCGTCAATCTTCCGGCGTCGTTGAAGCCGTCGACGGTCGAGCGGATCTCGATCGGCGGGCCTGGATCGGTTTCGGAAACGGGCGTCGCGACGGCTTCGCACCGTCGCGCGCCGCCGAAATCCGCGACGGTCGCCTTGGCGGCGTCGGACGAAGTCCAGCTGACGGCTCGTCCTTCGCAGGAGAGGATCACGCAGCGGGCCGAGAGCGGGAAAGCCGCATAGGCTTCGGTCTCGTCCGCTCCGGCGATGAGCGCGTTCGCCGGCTCGACGTTCAGTCCGGCGATGGCGCAGGGTCCCGCGCCTGTCTTGAAGGCCGTGACGTACGCTCCGCCGCCGCGCGCGTCGAAGTCGCCATCCAGCTGCTGGGCGGCGCGTTCGACGGTACCGATGCTGCGGACCTGATCGCGGATGGTGAGCCGGAACCAGGTGCCCTGAGCGAGGCCGCCGATCGGCAGCATCAGCATCGAGCGGCCTTCCGCGTCATAGGCCAAGACCTGGGGGGCGCCGACTCCTGCGACAGGAGCGCAATCAGACGCGACCGCGGGACCGGAGCCGCAAGATTCGAGTTCTACGTTGTTGGTGTTGAGAGTCGCCGCGTCCATCGGCAGGCTGAAACGGACTGTCATCGCCCCGATGTCCGTGCAGACGTCCGTCGCCCCCTTGAACGGGTTCGGGCTCGGCATCGTGGACGGCGGCGAGACCTGGCAAGTCGCGTTCTCGATGACGACCGGGAAGACCGGAATAGGACCGGTGGAGAACTGCCAGGCGAAACCGCCGGCGGCGGCCGCGGCGCCGCAGGAAGAGCGGCAAGCGCCGTCGTCGCAGCAAGAGCGTCCGCTGCCGCAGACAGGGTCGCCGCCCGCCTCGCGACAGTCGCGCACCATGAAATTCACGCCGTTCGAATCGAGCGGGCCGGACGCGCCGAAGACGCGGACGCGCGCGGGTCCGGTGACGGCGCCTTCCGGCACGATCGCCGCGACGTCCGAAGAACGCCACTGTCCGACCGAAGCCGCGTTCGCATCCACGCTGAACCTGACGGCGTCCGGATGCAGAGTCATGAAGGCCGGCAGGTCGGTCGAGCCGATTTCACCGAAGCCGGCGCCGTAGAGCGAAACGGCGGTGCCGGCAGGTCCGTTGTCGGGGTCGACGCGGCAGATGCCGGGAGGCAGAGGATCGGTGTTGAGCGTGAAGGATCGCGCGTTCGAGACGCGGCCGTCCGAGCGCGCGACGGTGACGTCGTAGGCGCCGAGCGTCATTGCGGCATTGGCCGGGGTCGTGAAGCGGGACGGAATCTTGATCGTCACGCTCGCGTCAGTCCAATATCCGGCCGCGCATTGCGCCGGGAAACTGATGTCGCCGACGGCCTCGCCGGCGGCGTTCTTGAAACGCACGGTGCCGCCGGACCCGAAGTTCGCTCCGAAGACCGTCATATAGGTGCCGACCGAGCCGTCTTCCGGCGTCAGGAAATCGATGCGAGGTTCCGTGCCGGCCTCCGGAGGCTCCGCGCGGATGCAGCCGGTATTGGAAGACTGTCCGCCGACGACCACGCGGACGAGATAGTTCGCGCCGCTCGCGCCCGTCTCGACGTTCGGGACCGTCGGACTGAGCGCCGTCTCGGCCCACGGCGAGACCGTCGCCGCTTCGGCGGCCTGGCTCCAGTCCTGGATCTGGCTGCAGTCGGCGCCCGCGCGGGCGAACTGGACGCGTGAACCGGCCTGGACGGCGCCGAACGCGCGGCCGGTGACGCGGAGAGCCTGTCCCGTCTTGATCGAAGAGGGGGAAATGCCGCAGATGCCCGGACGCGCGGCGTCGTTGACCTGGAAATCGGTGATGATGGGGCCGTACGCATCGTTGGTCGCGTCTTTCTTGCCGCCGGAGACGGTGATTTCGACGGGTCCGGTCACGGCGCCTTCTGGCACGGCTACGACGACGCGCCCGCCGGACCAGGAGCCTGCGCAAGCGGCGAGGTCGGCCTCCTTGTCATCGGCCGCGTCGGCGGTTCCGACGAAGACGACCTTGCCCGCGAGCGCGCCGAAACGCACGCCGGTTATGGTCACGAGGTTTCCAGGCTTGCCGTCGCGAAGCTGGACGTCGGTGATCTGCGGACTTTCGGCGCACCGGCCGCTCACGCACTGGCCGGAAACGCACTGGGCGTTATCGGCGCAGGTTCCGCCGGTGCAGGCGCCGCAGGAACCGCCGCAGTCGACGGCCGCCTCGTCTCCGTCCTTCACCGCGTTGAAGCAATGCTGGGGGCGCACGGTGACGCGCACGTTCGCGGATACCGCCTCGTCGCCGTCGATGTTGATGCCGCGGGCACGAAGCGTCACGGTCTTCACCGGAACGTACGGCGTCGTGTCGAGGACGGTCTGGCTGGAATATGCGGAAGGCGCGATGGGCTGGGCATTGCCGTCGGCCGAGAAGAACGCCCCGTCGGCGGAATATTCGACGGCGGCGATGCCGTTCTCGTCGGTCAACAAGGCCTGGATCGGCACGGACTCCCCGGCCGGCACGGATTGGCCGTCGGTCGGGCTGGAGATGGCGATCGTCGGCGGCTCCGTCGTCACGGCGTCTCCGGTACGGAAGCTGCGCGTACAGACGGCCCCGAGTCCGCAGGTGACCGTGTTCGCTCCGGAAGCGTTCTTCAGTCCGGCGCTGACAGTGATCTGGTAATCGGAATTCGGCTCGAGGCAGCGTCGGTCCGCGTTCGGTTCCGGGCAGATCGCGACGGGGCGCAGGCGGATGGTGTCGTTCTCGACGACGGGTTCGTAGTCGACGGCCGTGCGCGAAGAACCCGCGATCTTCTCGAGCCGCAGGTTGGCGCGGATGTTGGCCGTGTCGCCCGTCGGGGCGCCGCTGAACGTGACTGCGGAGAAGACGTCGTACTTGGCGAGCGAGCCGCTCGGCTGGATGGCCGTCGGCCGGAAGGCGCCGCCGGAACCTCCGAAGCCGCCTCCTCCTCCACCACCACCTCCGTCGCCTCCGTCGCCCTGGCCGACCGTCGCGCCGACGAGCGAAGCGATGATGAACGACGTGACTGCGAACGCGGACATCATGATCACGAGACCGATCACGGCGGATGCCAGCGTCTTCTTGGCGCTCGTGATCTTCGCGTCATCCCCAGCCGCAGTCATCCAAAGGAAGCCTGCGTACAGGATGAGGAGGAGCGCGATCGTGCCAAGCAGGCCGAAAGCGACGCGGATGACGCGCGCGATCGTGATGCGGATGTCCTGGGTGCCGGTGCCGATCGTCTGTCCGACCTGCTCAGGCAGGAGCTCGTTCGACGACACGCCCTGCGCCAATGCCGCGTGATGCGACGCGAACCACAAGCCCGGCACGAGAAGCGCCAGGGCGAGGATCAGGGAACGATGTCGGCGGAAGAACTCCCTCATACTATCGGATGAACCCGCAGGCCGTCAGAGAAGGCGTGCCGTTGCAGCAATACGGTTCGGTACCGGTGCAGACCGTCTGCCCGGCGCCAGGGAAGAAGCAGTTCTGTCGCAGATCGCGGAGGCCCGACGTCAGGTGCGCGGCGTACGGTTGGTTGACGGAAAGCAGGTCGTGGCGGATGAGGGCCTGGCCCTGATCCGGTTCTCCTCCGGCGACCGACGAGACGGTGCCGCCCTCGACCCAGTAGTTGGTCGGCGCTCCGTCCGGTCCCGGTACGAGGCGGACGCTCGAGGTCGACATGCTGGTGAAGCTCATCAGCTTCGAGAAGGTGGCCTTCATGCCCAGGTCGCGCGGGATATTGCCCTGGAGCGTCGCCGGATCCTGCGAAACCACCTTCGGCGGCACGAGATCGATCCGGTTCGATGTGTCGAAATCATAGGCATAGTCGTCGCCTGTCGGACCCTCGGCTGCGCCGTCGCCGTCGCCGTCGAGCGAGTTGCCGGCCATGTCGGTCACGCCGTTGGGCGGGAAGATGCCGGTAGGAGGCGTGACGGTCAGCCCGTCGGACTTCACGCGCACGCCGACGCGCTGATTGCCGGGCAGGCAGTAGACCTTTTCGCCGCATGAGTTCGTGCCGCAAAGCTCGTCCGTGCGGAACTCGACGCTGCGATACGAATTGCCGACGGCCTGCACGCCCTGGATGACGGCGCCTGCTCCGCGCGTCACGCTCATGCCGGAGGCGACGCTGACCGGATCGACCGCTTCGTTGAACGTCACCTGGACGAGCGAGTTGCGTGGCACGGCTTGGTCGCCGTCGGCCGGGACGGCGTAATCGACGCGCGGCGGCGTCAGGTCCAGCACGGTCGAGACCTGGAACTCCCAGAGGTAGCCGGAGTTGAACGTGCCGCCGAAGGCCGCCGATCCGCCCGTTTTTTTCACGCCGTCCGATCCGCCGCGGAGCGCGACGGTGTAGAAGACGTTCTCGGAGGGGCTGCCGAAGCAGTCGGTCGGGCAGTTCTTCTGGATGAAGGCGAAGGTGCGGTTGTCAGGCGTCGCCACGACCTCGATGGCGTCGCTCACGAGGCTCTGGGCGAACTTCTCGGCGAACTGATTGGAAGTTCCGACGACCTGCGAAGAGCGAAGGATAGCCGCGGTCGGCGCAGTCCCGCCCAGCACGATGGATGCCGGATCGATGGCTTCCTTGAACGTGACGACGACACGCGTGTTGCGGGCGATGCCCGTGGCGTTGCGTGTCGGGAAGTGGCCCTCGATGATGCCGTTGCCCAGGGCTCCGGCGGGGCAGGTGGAAGAGAGGCCGATGCAGGCGCGGTCGTCGGGAGCGCTTGACGAGGACCCGCCCCCTCCAAAACCGGTGCCGGCTTCAAGCAGGCGGCTGATGACGAACGACGTGATGCCGAAGGCCGACAGCAGGATGACGAGGCCGACGATGGCCGAGATCAGGGTTTTCTTGGCACGATCGACTTTATCGACTTCCCCGGCGGCGGTCATCCAAAGGAAGCCCGCGTAGAGGATGATGAGGACGGCGATGACGCCCAGGAAACCGAAGGCCGCGCGGATGAGGCGGGCGATGATTATGCGGATATCTTCCGTGCCGGTCCCGATGACTTCTCCGACCTCTTGCGGCAAGAGCTCATCGGACGTGACGTCCTGCGCGCGTACGGCGGTCGGAAGGGCCGTATACGCAAAAACCGCCAACACGAAAGTCAGGACCGTGAAAGCGGTTATCGCGAGCGTTCGGGCTGATAGCTTCCTTCCTGAGAGCATGGAACAGGAGGGTAGTGATCCCGGAACTAATTTTTGTTTTGCAGGAACTCTTTGACCGCTTTACCGACCGTTCCTCCGTCCGCCTTGCCTTTCAGGTCCTTCATGACCTCTCCCATCAGTCTACCATACGCGGCTTCTCCAGAGAGGCCCAGCTCAGCGGCCTTGGCGGCGACCGCCGAGAGGACTTCCGCTTCGGAGAGCTGCGCGGGCAGGAAGCCTGACAAGAGAGCGAGTTCGGCTTCGGTCTTTTCCTTGAGCTCGGTCCGTCCGGCCTTCTCGAAGTCGGCCAGGGCGTCCTTGAGCTTCTTGACTTCCCTGCCGACGACTTCGATGACCTGGTCGTCGGAGAGCTGGGCGATCTGCTTGTCGATTTCGGCGTTCTTGAACGCCGCGCGGAGCATGCGGTAGGTCGAGACCTTGTCGGCCTCCTTGGCCTTCATCGCCTCGATGAACTTCGCTTCGATGTCGGTTCGGAGTGACATGGCGTTTCGATTAACCGCGGTAGCTCTTACGCTTGCGACCGAAATCCTCTTCCTTCATCTTGCCGCTCTTCAGCATGTATTCGCGGCGGGCCGAGAGGTATTCGCGGCGGAGCGCCGCGGAGCGGAGCGAGTTCTTGTTCTCTTCGCCCTTGTGGAAGCGGACCTTCTTGGCCTGGAGGACGCGGCCGCTTTGCTGAATACGTCGGCTAAAGCGACGGAGCAGAGCTTCGAAACTCTCGCCTTTCTTACGTTTGACTTCAACCATAACGATTCACTCTCCTTTCTACTAAAAATAGAGAGACTGAGGTCTCAGGAGGGAGGATAACAAAGGTACGTAATAAGGTCAACTATAGCAAAAACCCGCCATGATGGCGGGTCGGCGGAGTCACTCGGCGTAGAGGTAGTATTCGACGCTTTCCGCGTCGTCGCTCATGTTCTCGAAGTCGGGACAGGCCGAGACTCTGTAGCCTGCAGCGGCGAAGGCAGGCTCCAGGTGGTCCCCCATCGGGAACCGCTTGGAACGCTCCACATCGATCGGTGGCGTCCTGAGGGCGGTCACTTCATACTTGGCCACCCACTTCTCCCCTTCTTCCGGAAGGACGAGGACGCACCGCTCCCCTTCGCGGAAATATCCTTGCTCGCGAAGGCAATCAACGGCCTGCTCCGCCGCTCGCTCGCGGCCCTCCAGACGTTCGCCCTTGCTCATGCGCTTCTCCTCTTCTGCGGACGGCCCCGCACCGAATTCAGGACGTTCAATCATACGGCAATTCAAGCGTTACGTCAATGCTTAGGAGGATAGCATACGAGAAGAAAACCCCGCTACGAAGCAGGGTTTACATGCTTGCCTGTCCCTTTGGTGCCAGGCACCGGACCAGGCACCGGACTAAGGTCAACCAGACGGAAAAGGATGGCACAGGATAACAAAAACCCCGCCTCGTGGCGGGGTTTTTGGTCCTAGAGCGCCGTCATCTCGACGGTGAAGTCGCAGGTCGGCTTGGTGATCTCGACGCGCCAGCCGGAGTTGAAGTCGCTGTCGACGCTGGTCATGCTGACGAACCGCACGCTTGTGCCGGCGCCCGGGACGATCTTGAGGTTGCCGGCTTTCACCGAACCGTCGGCCTGGGTCGCCGGCTGGACCGGGACCTGGACCTGGAAGATCGGCGTCACGCCGGTGCCGACGTCGCAGACGTCATGCACGCGCATGATGCTGCCCTCGTAGTGGACGTCGCGCGTCCAGGCGCGGACGTCCGCGGAGTTCCGCGAGTAGGCGGGCGTCAGCGTCGCGTGGATGTCGATAGCGACGCCGGTGCGGGCGTACGTCATCGTCGAGGTCGATTCGTTCTGGCCGATATCCGCTCCCCCCTTCACGAAGCGGAGGACGTTGTGGTTGCCGGTCTCTTGGTGGATGCCGCTGTGCGACCAGATGTTGTTCGTCACCGAGAGCCAGCCGTTCTTGAAGAAGGTGAACGAGCCCTGGTCCTGATGTGCATGCGACTGGTCGTACGGGCCGGCGTGGAAGGACATCCAGGAGGCGTCGGTCGCCCACGAGCTTCGGGCGAAAAGGTTGCCGGTGCCTTGCGAGAAATACTCGAGGGAGGTCGGGGCGGTGGCCGTGTCCGAGGTCGTCATGAGCGACGGGCGGCGGTTGAAGCCCGAGAGCGAGGCGACCGAGTTGTTGGCGATCCACCACAGGCCGCGGCGAGCCTGCTCGGTGCCTGGGTTCAGGACGACAGCCTCGCGGACGAGGTTCTCCTGGTAGTCGTAGAGGTCGGGATGCGAAACGCGGGACTGGTCGCCGATCGGGGCGAAGCGGTCGCGGGTCGGGACGGTCGCGTGGACCCAGAAGTCGATGGTGTCCTTGGCGTGCGAGGAGAGCCTCGAGAGGTCCTCCCCCGTCGAGGCCTTCCACATGCGGTAGTCCTCGAACAGGTTCTTGTGGGCGGTGCCGTAGCCCGTGCCTTCGCGGCTGCCGCCGCCCGGAATCTGGGCGTAGTAATCGGCGAGCTGGGGCCATTTGTTGTCCTGGAGGAAGTCGATCCATGTCGTGCTCTTCGAAGCGAGCGCCCAGAGCTGCGTCGCCTTGATGAAGCTATAGAAGTAGTTGTTGCCCGGGTCATCGACCGACCAGCCGCTCCACGGGGCCGAGCGGGTGCCCCAAACGGCGTGCTCGTTATCCCAGACGTTGGCGACGGCGCGCTCGGCCAACGCCGCCCAGCGCGTGCGTTGGGACGCAGTCAGGCGGTCGTAACCGCGGTCGTAAGCGAAGGCGATCTCTTCGATGTAGTCGCCTACTTCGAGATACGAGTCTCCGGCCAACTCCGGATTGCGGCCGGCGGCGATGTCGGCTTCAGCTTCGGCGACCATGGCGTCGACGTCGCGAATGGCGCTCGTGATGTAGTTCTCTTGACCAGTCAGCGCGTACATCACGACGGCGTCGGACGGCGTATAGCCGTAGCCGGCGTTCCCCGAAACGGCCTGGTCCACGAAACTCTTGAAGCTGGCGTAGCCCGGCGAGGACGCGCTGAAGTCCGTGAGCGCGATATAGGGCCGATTGGAGGGAAGATGATAGGTGTAGCCGGGGTAGACCGAGCCGGGCGGCGGAATCGGCGGTGGCGTGGTCGGCGGCGTGCAGGATTGCGAGGTGGCCGGGCTCGGGGTCGAAACGCCCGGGCAATCATCGGTCATCGTGCAGGTGCGCGTCTGCGTGCCGGAAGCCGAACAGGTGCCGTACGTCGTGCATGTCCAGGTGTCGGCGGTGCAGGAAGGCGGCGGGGTGCCAGTTCCTGCGCCGAGGTTCTTGTCGGCGTTGATGCTCGGAGCGGAATTCAGCTCACTCTGGACGTTATAGTCGCTCGAGGAATTCACCGCCGCGCCCATCGCGTAATTTACGAAGAAGGCGTCCGGGATGTCGTCGATGGTGGTGGCCCAAGCGGAACCGTACAGCGAAGCGGCCACGGCTTCGGAGGCGAGCGGCCGGAGGATGCCGCCGCGCGAGACGGCGTAGACCTTCGGATCGGTGTCGATCTTGATCATCCGCGAACCCGGGCGGTACGTGACATTGCCGCCGATCGCGATGGCGGCCATCTCGGAAGCGGTGACGGTCTGGACGCCCGAAAAATCCGCGTACCAGGTACGGAACGTCCGTTCGTTCGGGAAGACGTAGCGCTTACCGTCGGCCGCGAGGTAATAGACGGCCGGGTGGTCGCCGCGCTTGATGAGCGTGCCGGAAGGATACGTCGTGGATGGAGGCGCCGTGGTCGGCGGCGTGCAGGATTGGGCGGTGGCCGGGCTCGGGGTCGAAACGCCCGGGCAATCATCGGTCATCGTGCAGGTGCGCGTCTGCGTGCCGGAAGCGGAGCACGCGCTGAAGGCGGTGCAAGACCAGGCGTCGGCGGTGCAGACGGTCGGAGGGGTGCAAGATTGAGTCGTCGCCGGGCTCGGCGTCGTCACGCTCGCGCAGTCGTCCGTCATCGTGCAGGTGCGCGTCTGGGTGCCGCTCAAAGAGCAGGCGCCGTACGAAGTGCAGTTCCAGGTGTCGGCGGAGCAGGAAGGAGGCGGCGGCGTGCTCGCACCGGGCTGGACGACGTAGAAATGCGCGTCGTCGACGGTGGCGGTGAGCGTACCGCCGTCATCGAGCTTGAATTGCGGGAAAGTGTAGTCGAGTCGCAGGCCGTCCGTGTCGGTCGTCAGGAATACTTCGACGACGGACGAGGGACTCACGGGATAGTCCTGGCAGGTCGAGCGGGGGTTGCCCGTCTGGAAGTACGCGATCGAGCAGACCTGCAGCTTCCGGTCGGAGGCGGAAGCGGCATCGACGCGGACTTTCGCGGAAAAACTGACGGAATCGGCGAGCGGCCCGCCGTCCCAGGGATAATCCTTCCACAAGCTGACGCGGCCGTAGGCGTTCAGGTCCACTTTGAGGCTGGCGAAGCCGCTGATGGGATTCGTCGTCGTGCGGGAAACAGCGCCGTCCTGAGGATACGCCGGCGCGAAACCGAGCGGGGCGGAGGCGTCCTCGAAACCGGTATTGGTGATGATGTCGACCATCTCGTACCCCGAAGGTACCGTGGGCACGGCGGCTGCGGCGGAAAAAGGCGAACTCGCGACGCTGGAGGCGACGAAGAGGCCGAGGACGAGGAACTTGAGGAAGTTTTTCATTGACGCTGTGAGCGGCGAGACGCCTTGTTAATCATGAAGCGGAATCATAGCAGGAGAGTCCCCGCATATCAACGATGACGTATCGATCATCAGAAACTTACGGTGGATATCTTCCGTCGGGACAAAAAGCCCCGCCTGATGGCGAGGCTTTTTCCTTATTCGTCTCCCTTTTTCTTCTTGCCCTTCTTCCCTTCTTCGGCCGGCTCTTCCGGCTCCTCTTCCTTCAGGAGAGGCTCTTCGGCCAGGAGGGGGTCTTCGATGGCGGGGGCGGGCGGGGGCGGGGCTTTCGGAGGCGCGGGCATGGCGAGCTTGCGCTTGAGTTCGGCGGCGCACTTCTTGAAGTCCAGGATCTCCTGGATGCCCGAGTCCATGTCGCGGATGAGGGCGGTGCCGTCGAGCACTTCCTTCTGTCCGAGGATGACGGTGAAGCGGACGCCCATGCGATTGGCGATCTCGAGCTGTTGCTTGAGCGCGTCGCGCGAGAAGCTTTCGGCCACCTTCACGCCGTCCTTGCGGAGGGCGTTGAAGAGCGCGAGCGTCTTGCGGCGCGCGGGTTCGCCGAGCTGTGCGACGAAGACTTCCGGCTGATTGAGGTCCTGCACGGCCACCTGCTTCTCCTTCAGTCGCAGGATGACGCGCTCGATGCCCCACGAGAAGCCGCAAGCCGCGGTCGGCTGGCCCCCGAGCGTCTCGATGAGCGCGTCGTAGCGGCCGCCGGCCGCGAGGGCGGTCTGGCTGCCGGGCTTGTCGGCGTCTTCGGCGCCGACGACCTCGAAGACGGTGTGGCCGTAGTAGTCGAGCCCGCGCACGAGGTGCGGTTGGAGCTGGTACGGGACCTCGAGCTCATCGAGGTACTCGAGCACGCGGATGAAGTGGTTCTTGGATTCCTCGTTCAGGAAATCGACGATCTGCGGCGCCTCGGCCTTCACGGCCGCGCAGCCCTCTTCCTTGCAGTCGAGGACGCGCATCGGGTTGCGCTGGAGGCGCTTCTTGCAGTTCTCGCAGATGTGCGAGCGCTTGGAGCGGTAGTACGTCACGAGCTGCTCCTTGAACGCTTCGCGCGAGGCCGCGTCGCCGATGGAGTTGACCATCACGACGGCGTCGAGGCCGACGTCCTTGAAGAGGGAGTAGGCGGCGAAGATGAGATTGGCGTCGATGACCGGATGGCGGTCGCCGAAGACGTCGAGGCCGGCCTGGGTGAACTGGCGGTAGCGTCCGGCCTGCGGGCGCTCATGGCGGAAGACCTGTCCCCAGGTGAACCACTTGATCGGCTGCGGATGGTTCCACATCCCATGATTGATGTAGGCGCGGGCGAGCGGAGCGGTCAGTTCCGGACGGAGCGTCATCGACTCCCCTCCCTGGTCGACGAAGCTGAACATCTCCTTCTCGACGATGTCGGTCTGCTTGCCGACGCCGCGGACGAAGAGCGCCGTCTCCTCGAGTACCGGCGTGTCGACGCGATCGAAACCGAACGACGAGGCGATATGCTCGGCGGCGCCGCGGACGAGCGCCCAGTATTTCTGGTCGCCTGGAAGGATGTCCTTCATGCCGCGCAAAAGATTGGGCGCGGGGGCGGTGCGCTTCGGCTTGGGCAGGACCTCTTCCGCCGTCGTTCCGGTAGGTTTGACGGGTTTTTCCGCAGTCGGCTTGACGGGGGCGGCGGGCTTTTTGACTGTCTTCGGCATGCGAGCGGTGTAGTTGCTTAGGATTACGGGGCGCTGAACACGGTGGCGCGGTCGAGGGGCCAGCCGCGGATCCAGACGCGTCCGACGACGTTCTTGGAGGGGAGGGGTCCGAATGTCCTCGAGTCGAGGCTGGCGGTGCGGTTGTCGCCCATGACGAAGTATTCGTCGGAAGCGAGGGTGACCGTCTTGTCGCCGTGCGTGATGGCGTCCGGACTCAGGTACGCGCTCTCGTCGAGGGTGAAACCGTCCGGATGCTCGGCGTTCGTGACGATGATCTTGCTGTCCGACACGCGCACTGTCTCGCCGGGCATTCCGACGATGCGCTTGATGAAATACTGGCGCGGATCGAGCGGATAGCGGAACACCACGACCTCGCCGCGCTCCGGCTGGCGGAGCCGATAACTCAGCTCGTCGATGATCAGGTACTCGTGGTCGTCGAAGGTCGGCTCCATCGAGGCCCCCTTGACGTAGAACGGCTGGATCAGGAAGTAGCGGATCGGCAAAATGATGGCGAGCGAGATCACGACGATCTCGACCAGCTCCAGCGCGAACCGACCGATCGATCCGAGCAGCGACGAAGTCTCTCCGTCTCCTGGCATCGCCGGTCCGGGAGGGACTGCCGGAATGACGGGCTGTGGGGTGTTTTCCATGGAAAAGCGGGAATGGCGACGTGGTGGACGTTGGTGGGATCGAACCACCGACCTCTGTCGTGTGAGGACAGCGCTCT